>CAZTFF010000062.1:0-29449 GCA_964612485.1 uncultured Caldilineaceae bacterium | reverse complement strand
TGTGGTCAAAGGATTTGGCACGCGGGCGTTAGGCTCCACTTAAATCTCTTCTGCCAGTCCTTCACATTTTTTTGTACCTTCTCAATAAACTGGGGCAGAGTTGGTTGAGCTTGTCGAAACCAACGGTCTTCGACAGGCTCAGACCTCGTTCCCCGAAATATTGAGAAAATACATTTTTTTCTTCTTTAGGAATGAAAATTAATTAATTTTCCCAATTAGTTGGAGATTTAGGGGGTAGAGATTGGAAATTTTTTAGCCTGAAATCTCTAATCTCCACGCTCTAATCCCTGGATTAGACCCAATCTCCGATTTTCTAGATAGCGAAATTAACTGATCTCCAATCCTTAACATTTCTAACCAAATTCTGGTTATTTTCTCATGATGTTTCAATATTTTATTAACGCCAAACCTATTAACTTCAGGTACGATGGGGATTGTTTATTTCAAAAATAGGGCTAAGAGCCTTTTTTGGTGCAAGGGGAGCGAAATGGATAGAAATCTGCGGATTCTAATAGGTTTGATCTTTTTTATTATTTTGTCATTCAGTTTTACTTTGACGGCGCTGGCCGATTCGCCGATTACGGTGACGACCACGATTGATGAGTATGATGTTCCCGCTAATGGGACCTGTTCGTTGCGCGAGGCGGTTGCATCGGCCAATACCGGTAATGGAATAGGTGGATGTAATGTTATCGGCGCGGACACCGTGATCCTGACCGGCACCACGTACTTGCTAACGCTAGGTGAGCTGGACATTACCAGTACGATGACAATTTCCGGGGTTGGCTCGGCAGCGACGATTATTGAAGGCAACGCCACCGCGCGGATTATTGATAATTCGGACACGCTGACCATTACCGGTGTAACCATCACCAACGGCAGCGCGCCCAATGGCGGCGGCATTCGTAACTCAGGCACGCTGGTAGTGCAAAGCAGCGTGATTACCGACAATACCGCAGACCAGGATGGCGGCGGCATCTACAATACCGGCGTGTTGACGATGACCGGCAGTTTTATTCGCAGTAACGATGCCGGTAATGATGGCGGCGGGCTGGCCAATCAAAATGCCACCGCTACCCTGGATAATACCGTAGTTGACAGCAATACCGCCGGCGATGGTAGCGGCGTTGGCGGCGGCATCAGTAATGCGGCCCAAAGTGAAACAACCATTTTAACCCTTAACCAGAGCCGGGTAACTACCAACACCCTGAACGGAACCGGCGGCGGCGGCATCAGCAACAGCGCCGACGATGGTGAAACTGCACTCCTTATGCTGAATCAGACCCTCGTGAGCGGCAATGTGGCCACAGCTACGACTGTTAATTCATCAAACGGTTATGGCGGCGGTATCCGTAACGGATACTTTGACACCACCATTACCGGTGGCACAGCGATGGTAAATATTGATGCTAGTACCATTAGTGGGAATATAGCCCTCAACGGGGGGGGTATCGGTAATGGTACAGAAAACACCTCAGGGACCACGACAGAAATTAGCATTACGAACAGCACCATCAGCGGCAATACTGTAGCCGGTACAGCCGGGGTGGGTGAAAGTATTGGTAACGGGGGTGGAATTGCTAACCTGGATGGTTTGGTAACGTTGGAAAACAGCACCGTGAGCGGCAATGTGGCTGACGGCGTCTCCTCTGGCGGCTTTGCGGGCTTAGGCGGTGGTATCGGCAACAACAGCGATAATCTTGATGCCACAATTTGGATGACCAACACCACCGTTGCCAGCAATACCGCTGCGGTAAGCGGCACAGCCATAGCCGGCCTTCGAAGCGGCGCGTCTAATCTTGAGGTGAACTTTACCAACACCATTGTTGGCGGCACGTGCGCCGACCCTCTAAGTGTGGATTACCTCAACTCCCAGGGCCACAACCTGGCCTCCGACAGCACCTGCCTGACCGAAAATGTAACCACCAAAGATAACGTGGATCCCAACCTGCTGCTGGGGACTTTGACGAACAACGGCGGAAACACTGCAACCCACGCCCTGCTGGCAGGCAGCCCGGCCATTGACGCCGGAACGTGTACCGGCGCTCCGGCCACGGATCAGAACGACCAGGCTCGTCCCAACGCGGTCAGTTCTTTCTGCGATGTGGGCGCTTACGAATCGAATGAATTGGGCGTGGTGGACCTGGAAATTGATAAAACCGTCAATGCTGCCCTGTTCGTGCCCGGCCAGGCCATCACCTACACCCTGACTTTCACCAACAACAGTTCCGCCGCCTTGAGCGGCGTGGTCATCACCGATAGCGTCCCGGTGACGATCACCAATGTGACCTCCACCAGTACCGGCGCGACGATCACCCCCACCACCGGCTATACCTACGCCTGGACGGTGGCCGACCTGGCATGGGGCGACGGCGGCGTCATCACCCTCAGCGGCGTGATCGATCCGAACCTGGCCGTTGGCGGCGATCTGACCAATGAGGCCGAAATCGACAGCCCCAACACCGATACGGACTCCGGCAATAATCGCAACAGCGCCACCGTCACCATCCCCGACATCAATCTCAATCTGAGCAAAACAGCCACAGATAGCCTGGACGGCGCTGTCACCACCATTACCTACACGCTGGCGGTCAGTAATCCCACCGCCTACAAGGCCACCAATGTGGTGGTCAGCGATACGCTGCCTTCGGAAGTGTACTTTGTATCATCCGACCCTACGACGTATAATGAGAATACAGGTGTTTGGACGGTTGGTGACGTAAATGCCGGAACCCAAGTTACGCTCACCCTGGTAGTGACCGCCACGCTTGACACCGATCAGGTCATCACCAACACGGCAGAAATCACGGATTTGTATCAGGTTGACTCCAATACGGCCAACAACAGCGATTGGGTTGAAACAAGTGGTTCCGGCGGCAGCGGCGGGGTCTATCTGCCTATTATTTTGAGATCGTCATCGTAAATTAATAACGTCATATCTCGTGCCAAACACCGACGCGAGGCACAATCGCAAGCATTGTCTGTGAGGTAAAAACGGATATGATGCCTTTCCCGCAAGGGGGCGCACTTAAGCTGGATGTGTCCCCTTGCCCTTTTAAGGGAAGAGTTTTTGGTGAAAAATCTGGACAATCGATCAAAAGAACGTAAGCCTGGCTCAACAACTCAATTCACCCCCTCCCCCTTCACCAGTCTGGTGGAACTGCTTCGCCATCGCGCCCGGCGTCAACCGGACCGGCGGGCCTACACGTTTCTGAAAGATGGCGAAACCGATGAAGTTCACCTGACGTACGGCCAATTAGACCGGCAGGCCCGCGCGATTGCCGGCCACTTGCAGCGCAAAGACCTTGGCGGCCGGCGAGTGCTGCTGCTTTATCCGCCCGGCCTGGATTACATTGCCGCCTTTTTCGGCGCGCTTTACGCCGGCTGCGTGGCGGTTCCCGCCTATCCGCCGCGTATCAACCGCCCCGATCCCCGGCTGGAGGCCATGGTGCTGGACTCCCAGGCCGTGGTCGCGCTGACCACCCCGTCAATTTTAGCGGGCCTGTCGCGCCGGTCTGAAAACAACCCGGCCCTGGCCGCGCTGCAATGGCTCTCCACCGAGACGTTGGCCGGCGACGCTTCCGATAGCTGGCGCGATCCCGGCAGCGGCGGCCATACGCTGGCGCTGCTGCAATATACCTCCGGCTCAACCACCACTCCCAAAGGAGTGATGGTCAGCCACGCTAACCTGCTGCACAACCAGCAGATCATTCAAACCGCCTTTCAGCATACCCCCGAGACAATCCTGGTCAGTTGGCTGCCGCTGTATCACGATATGGGCTTGATCGGCAGTATTTTGCAGCCCCTTTACGTGGGTTTTCCCTGTATTTTGATGTCGCCCCTCTCTTTTTTGCAGAAACCGCTGCGTTGGCTCCAAGCCATTTCCCGCTACCGGGCCACCACCAGCGGCGGGCCGGATTTTGCCTATCACCTTTGCGCCCGGCGCGTGTCCGCCGAACAACGGGCCGAACTGGATTTGAGTTCCTGGAACATCGCCTTCAACGGCGCTGAAATGGTGCGGGCGGAAACGCTGGAACAATTTTCTACGGCGTTTGCGGCCTGCGGATTTCAGCCCCACGCCTTTTTCCCCTGTTACGGCCTGGCCGAAGCCACGCTCATGGTCAGCGGCGGCCCTGCCGAAATACCGCCGTCCATCCTGACGGTGCAGGCGGAGGGAATGGCGCGCGATGAGGT
The DNA here is from genome assembly GCA_964612485.1 of uncultured Caldilineaceae bacterium. Lineage (GTDB taxonomy): Bacteria > Chloroflexota > Anaerolineae > 4572-78 > J111 > JAFGNV01. The sequence goes on along the minus strand of CAZTFF010000062.1, from coordinate 25,255 downwards.
GATCGCGCGCGGCCCTCACGAGGCATCAGAGAAAGAAAGCCGAACCCTGGTAAGCTGCGGGCCATGGTTGGATCAGGAAATTATTATTGTTGACCCGGCCACGTCAACCCCCTGCCCGCCGCATCAAATCGGCGAGATCTGGGTCTCCGGCCCCGGCGTAGCCCAGGGCTATTGGAACCGGCCCGCCGAAACAGACCACACCTTCCGGGCCTTTCTGGCCGATACCGGCGGCGGGCCATTTTTGCGGACCGGCGATCTTGGCTTTGTCGCCAACGGGGAACTCTACCTTACGGGCCGGTTGAAAGATTTGATAATCATTCGAGGCCGTAACTATTACCCGCAAGATATTGAATTAACCGCCGAGCAGGCCCACCCCGCCTTGCAGCCCGGCGCGGGCGCTGCTTTTTCGGTTGATGGTGACGGCGAAGAGCAACTGGCCCTGGTTTACGAACTTCAGCGCCGCCACCGCCACGCCGACACTGAGGAAGTTGCCCTGGCTATCCGGCGCGCCGTGGCCGATACCCACGAGCTTCAGGTGCACGCCATTGCTTTGCTGAAACCCGGCACCGTGGCCAAAACCAGCAGCGGCAAAATTCAACGCCATGTCAATCGAGAGCGGTTTTTGCGCGGCGAGCTGGACTCTATCGGGCTGAGTATGTTGGACACCCCTTCTCTTGAAAGCGCCGGTGAAACTGCCGGTGAAACCGTCGCGGATACGGCCCTGAGTCCGCCCCGCACTCCCCTCGAAAAGCAATTGGCCGAAATCTGGCGCGAGGTCCTCCAGCTGGACACCATCGACATCCGGCAGAATTTTTTTGCCCTGGGCGGGCATTCGCTGCTGGCCACGCAGCTTGTCTCCCGGATCCGCGAGCGATTGCGCGTGGAACTGCCGCTGTACGTCATCCTGGAATCGCCCACCATTGCCGCCCTGGCCCGGCACATTCAAACCACGCCGCCGGAAACTCCACCCCAACCGGCGCCCGTTATCCCCCCGGTTCCCCGTACCGCGCCGCTGCCGCTTTCGTTCTCGCAGGAAAGAATGTGGTTTTTGTACCAGTTTGAGCCAAATAATGTGGCCTACCACGTGTCGATTGCGGTGCGGCTGGTAGGCTCGCTGGATGCTGCCGTGTTAGAGCGCTGCTTCAACCGGGTGGTGCAGCGGCACGAAATCTTGCGGACCACGTTTGCCGGCGGCAAGGGCCGCCCGGTGCAGCAGGTTGCGCCGCCTCAGCCGCTCAAGCTGGCCGTGCAGGATTTGCAATCTACGCCGCCGGCGGAACGGGAGCAACAAGTTCGCCAACTGGCGGCTGAAGATGTGCAGCAGCCGTTTGATATGGCCGGCGGGCCGCTGCTGCGGGTGACGTTATTTCGGTTGGGGGTCGAAGATCACGTTGTTTTGGTGGTGCTGCATCACATTATTTCTGATGCCTGGTCGTTGAGCCTGTTGTGGCAGGAGATTGCCTCGCTCTACCGCAGTTTTTTGGCCCAAAAACCCGCTTCCCTGCCCGACCTGCCCATCCAATACGCCGATTTTGCCCACTGGCAGCGGCGGTCAATGTCGGGCGACGCGCTGGAAGGGCAGTTGGCGTACTGGAAACAACAACTGGCCGGCGCGCCGTTGGTGCTGGACTTGCCCACCGACCGCCCCCGCCCCGCCATCCAGACCTCACGCGGCGCGTACCAATCTTTCTCGCTTCCCCCCCGGCTGCTGCAATCTCTGCGCCGCTTGAGCCAACAGGAAGAAGCCACGCTGTTTATGACCCTGCTGGCCGCGTTCAAAACGCTGCTCTATCGTTACACCGGCCAGGCAGACCTGTTGGTGGGAACGCCCATTGCCAACCGCCACAGGTTGGCCGTGGAAAACCTGCTGGGTACGTTTGTCAATACGCTGGTGATGCGCGCCAACCTGTCCGGCGATCCCACCTTCCGGGAGCTGCTCCGGCGCGTGCGCGCCACCGCCCTGGACGCCTACGAACATCAGGATTTGTCTTTTGAACAGCTTGTTGAAGAATTGCAGCCGGGCCGCGATTTGAGCCACGCGCCCCTCATCCAGGTGATGTTCAGTATGGCCAACCCCCCGATGCCGGTGGTCAACCTCCCCAATTTAACCTGGCGTATCTTTGAATTTGACCGGGGCGCGGCCCAATTTGATCTGACGCTGTCGGTGGTGGACACCCGGCAGGTGCAGTTGATGGCGGTGGAATACAATACCGATCTCTTTGACGAGGCCACCATTAGCCGTATGATGGGCCATTTCCAAACCCTGCTGGAAGGCATTGCGGCCTCGGCGGGCGAGCAGCCTTTATCGGCATTGCCCCTGTTGACACCGGCGGAAGAAAGCCAACTGCGGGTCGAGTGGAACAATACCGCCCTGGCCTATCCGGCTGAAAGCTGCCTTCACCAGCTCTTCGAAAGGCAAGCGGTCCAAACGCCCCACGCCATCGCCGTAATTTTTGAAGAAGAACAAATCACCTACGGCGACTTGAACCGCCGGGCCAACCAACTGGCCCATCATTTAAAATCGTTCAATCTTGAGCCGGACACGCCCGTAGGGATTTTTGTGGATCGTTCGGTGGAGATGGTGGTGGCGCTGCTGGGCGTGCTTAAAGCCGGCGGCGCTTACCTGCCCTTGGCCCCCACCTATCCCCGGCAGCGACTGGCCTTGATGATTGAAGACGCGCAGGCCGCGGTCTTGCTTACCCAACAGCATTTGCTCGATAATTTGCCCGGCCAAGAAACACCTGTCATCTGCCTGGACAAAGATTGGGCTGCCATTGCCGCCCATTCGGATCAGAATCCTGCCTGCCCGGTTTCCCCCGAAAACCTGGCCTACGTGATTTACACCTCCGGCTCTACCGGCACGCCCAAAGGCGTGCAAATTCCGCATCGGGCGGTGGTCAACTTTTTGATTTCTATGCAGCAAACGCCCGGCCTGACGCCGGATGATATTTTGCTGTCCGTCACCACGCTGTCGTTTGATATTGCCGTGCTGGAACTGTTTTTGCCGCTGATCACGGGCGCGCGGGTGGTCATCGCCGGCCGCGAAACCGCATCAGACGGCCCCCGGCTGCTGGAACTGTTGGCCGAATCCGGCGCAACCGTTATGCAGGCCACTCCCGCCACCTGGCGTTTATTGCTGCAATCCGGCTGGGCCGGGTCCAATCGATTGAAGATTTTATGCGGCGGCGAAGCGCTGCCGCGCGCCCTGGCCGATCAATTGCTTGATAAATGCGCCGCTCTGTGGAATATGTACGGCCCCACCGAAACCACCGTCTGGTCTACCGCGTACCGGGTCGAGGCGGGAGAGGGCGCGGTTTCCATTGGCCGCCCCATCGGCAATACCCGAATTTATATTTTAGATTCAAATTTGCGGCTGACGCCCATCGGCGTGCCGGGCGAATTATACATTGGCGGCGACGGCCTGGCCCGGGGCTACCATAACCGGCCCCAACTGACTGCTGAAAAATTTATCACCGATCCGTTGAGTGATGATCCTCAAGCGCGGCTGTATAAAACCGGCGATCTGGCCCGCTACCTGCCCGACGGCAACCTTGAATTTTTGGGCCGGCTGGATCATCAGGTTAAAATTCGGGGCTTCCGCATTGAATTGGGCGAAATCGAAACTGTTTTAACCCGCCATCCCAATGTGGCCCAGGCCGTGGCCCTGGTCCGAGAAGCAGACGACCCCGCCGGCAAACAATTGGCCGCCTATGTGGTGCCCCATCAAGATACACCCCTGGCCGCCGATGAACTGCGCGAATTTCTGCAACAACACCTGCCCGATTATATGGTTCCCGCTGTTTTTGTTCCACTGGACGCCCTGCCGTTGACCCCCAACGGAAAGGTCAACCGGCTGGCCCTGCCGGAACCGGTCTGGGACCGGTCGAATCTGGGGCAGGCATTTATCGCGCCCCGCACCGAAATTGAAAAAATCGTGGCCGGAATATGGGCCGAGGTTTTGAGCATTGATGAAATCGGCGTGGTGGATAACTTCTTTGAGTTGGGCGGCCATTCGTTATTGGTAACGCAGGTGATGGCGCGGGTCAACCAAACCTTTCAGCTCAATTTGCCGTTGCGCGCGTTTTTTGAAGCGCCCACGGTTGGCGCGCTGGCCCTGATCATCGAGGAAGCCCTGATTGCCGAGATCGATGATCTGACCGATGAACAGGCCCAACAGCTTGTGCAGAACGCGGGGGATTGATATGACCGTCATCAACAAGACCGCTCTTCCGCGCAGCAAACTTTCCCCGGCCAAACAGGCTTTGCTAAAAAAACGAATCCGGGGTGAAGTCGCGCCTGTCTCACCCCCCAAGGCCATCCCGCCGGGCGTGGAAGAGACATCGCCCTCTCTCTCCTTTGGGCAGCAGCGGCTGTGGTTTTTGCACCAACTCAATCCGGCCAACCCGGCGTACCATATTTTTGCGGCCTTTCGCCTTGAAGGGCTGCTGGATATATCGCTGCTGGAACAAAGCCTGCGGCAAGTCATCCAACGGCACCAGGTTTTGCGAACCGGATTTGTCACCGCAGAGGGCCGGCCGGCGGCGGTGGTTGCGCCCCAACCGGCGGTAAAAATAGAGGTGGTTGATCTGCACGCCGTCCCGCCGGCTGAACGAGCTTCCCGGATTTTGGAACTGGCCCACCAGCACCACCAACAACCGTTTGATCTGGCCGCGCCGCCCCTGCTGCGGCTCACCGCGTTGCGATTGAGCTATAAATCCCATATTCTACTGGTCATCATGCACCACATCATCTCTGATGAATGGTCGATGGGGCTTTTTATGGATGAATTGGCTGCAACCTACGCGGCGCTCTCTAAGAATCAATCCCCTGATCTGGCCGAACTGCCGCTCCAATACGCAGATTTTGCCCGCTGGCAGCGGGAGCGGCTGCAAGGAGAGATTTTGGCGTCTCTCGATTACTGGCGGCAGCAGCTTGCGGGCAGCCCGCCGGCGCTGGCGCTGCCCACCGACCGCCCCCGCCCTTCGGTTCAACAGTCTCAAGGCAAAACGCAGTCGTTAGATTTGCCGCGTCAGCTAACCGAGCAGCTCAACGCGCTGGGCCGGCTGGAAGATGCCACCTTGTTTATGATTCTGCTGGCGGCGTTTCAAACGCTTCTCTACCACTATGCCGGCCAGAACGATATTTTGGTGGGATCGCCCATTGCCAATCGCACCCGCGCCGAATTCGAACAGGTCATTGGTTTTTTTGTCAACACCCTGGTTTTTCGGGCCAGTTTCGACGGAAACCCGACCTTCCGCGAGCTGTTGCGCCGGGTTCGCACCACGGCCCTGGAAGCCTATACCCATCAGGATTTACCTTTTGAAGTGCTGGTGGAAAAGTTGCAGCCGGAACGAAATCTCAGCCACCACCCCTTGTTCCAGGTGATGTTTGTTTACCAGCACGCCCCGCTCGAAGAATCAAACATCGCCGATCTTAACATTGCCCCCTATGAGATACCGCTTGAAACGGCCAAGTTTGACCTGACACTGTTTGTAAAAAATACCAGCCGGGGCTTGACGTGCCAATTAGAATACAATACCGACCTGTTTGACGATGACAGAATAGGCCGCATGCTGGGCCATTTTCAGGTGCTGCTCCAGGGCATTGTGGCCGCCAGTGGCGAAACGCGGGTGGCAGAGTTACCCCTGCTGACAACCGCAGAGCGCGACCAATTGTTGGTGCAGTGGAATAATACGCAGGCCGGCTATCCGGCGCTGTGCGTGCACGAACTGTTTGAAGCCCAGGCCGCGCGTACCCCGCAGGCGGTGGCCGTAGTTTTTGGCGAGCAACACCTCACCTATCAACACCTCAATGAACAGGCCAACCGGCTGGCGCGCCATTTGCGGTTGGCGGGCGTGGGGCCGGATGTGTTGGTGGGCCTGTGCCTGGAACGTTCTATCGAAATGGTGGTGGGGGTGTGGGCCATTCTTAAGGCCGGCGGCGCGTATGTGCCTCTGAAGCCGGATGATCCCCCGGAGCGGCTGGCTTTTATGATAGCCGATGCCCGGCTCTCGATTGTTTTGACCCGGCAAAAATGGGTCGATCACCTGCCGCCGGAATCCGCCCGGTTCATTGTAATGGATGAGGCTGATTTTTCCGGCGAGTCGGGAGAAAATTTAAGAAATCAAACATCACTCGATCATCTGGCCTACCTGATCTATACCTCGGGGTCTGCCGGTCAGCCAAAAGGGGTAATGATCCCCCATCGCGGCGTGGTCAATTATTTGAGTTGGGCCAAACAAGCCTATCCTGTTACCCAAGGCAGCGGATCGCCCGTTAACTCGCCCCTGGCGTTTGACCTGACCGTGACCAGCTTGTTTACCCCGCTGCTGGCCGGGCGCGCGGCCTACTTGCTGCCCGAAGGTATTGAAGCCGATATTTTGAGCGACGCCTTACAAAGCGATGTGGATTTCAGCCTGATCAAACTCACCCCGGCCCATCTGGAACTGTTGAAACCGCAGTTGTCGGCTCAGGAAACAGGCCCCAATACCCAAGCCTTCATCATCGGCGGCGAAAATTTATCGGCGGATGTGCTGGCTCCCTGGCGCGATAGCGCCGGCGATACGCTGCTGGTGAATGAATACGGCCCCACCGAAACCGTGGTGGGCTGCTGCGTGTACCGGATACCGCCGCGCCAACACCGGTCGGGGTCTATCCCTATTGGCCGGCCTATTGCCAACACCCAAATTTACATTGTGGATCAACATATGCAGCCGGTTCCCATCGGCGTGCCGGGCGAAATTTGTATTGGCGGTGACGGCCTGGCCCGGGGATACTTGAACCAACCCCATCTGACCCGCCGTAAATTTGTGGCGAATCCGTTTCGTCCTGGCGGGTCACGCCTGTATAAAACCGGCGATCTGGGCCGTTATTTGCCGGATGGAAATATTGAATTTCTGGGCCGCCTGGATAACCAGGTCAAACTGCGCGGCTTTCGTATTGAATTGGGCGAAATCGAGTCCGCGCTGCAACAACACCCCGCCGTGCAAGAGGCGGTTGTGATTGTGCGAGAAGACGCGCCCGGCGACCGGCGGCTGGTGGCATATATTGTCTCCCATCCAAAAAACCGGCCCGCCGCCGAAGCGTTAGATCATTTTCTCAAGCAAAAACTCCCAACTTATATGATTCCGGCGGCGGTTGTGTTTTTAGACGCCCTGCCCCTCACCACTAACGGCAAGGTGGACCGGCAGGCGTTACCCGCGCCGGACCTGACTCTCTCGGCGAGGGGCAGTTTCTTTGTTGCGCCGCGAGACGCCTTAGAAAATCAACTGGCCCAAATTTGGCAGGATATTTTGCGGGTTCAACCCATTGGCATCAATGATAACTTCTTTGATCTGGGCGGCCATTCGCTGCTGGCCGTCCGCTTGTTTGCCCAAATTGAGGCGGTGTTGGGTTATACGCTGCCGGTCGCCGCGCTGTTCCAATCGCCCACTATCGCGCAATTGGCCGGGGCGCTGCGCCGGCAAGAAACCCGAACCGGCACATCGTTAGTGCCCATCCAGCCCGATGGCGAAAACCCTCCCTTCTTTTGCGTGCATGGGATGGGGGGCGGCGTTTTGGATTACGTGGACCTGGCCCGCTATGTGGGAACGGATCGACCTTTCTACGGTTTGCAGGAACGGGGTCTGGATGGGCAGAGCGAGCCGTTTGCCACGATTGAAGAAATGGCGGCCCATTACATAACAGAGATTCAAAACGTTCAGTCGGCGGGGCCGTATTTTTTGGGCGGGTATTGTTATGGAGGCACGGTGGCCTTTGAAATCGCGCGGCAGCTCCACCGGCAGGGGCAGCCAATTGCCCTGTTAGCTGTTATTGATAACACCGCGCCCGGCGTGAACAATTATGAAGCCATCTGGAAACCCCGCATTGCAGCCAAATTTTTAAAGAACCTGCCGTTTTGGCTCTATGATTTTCTTCAATTGTCTCCGGCGGCTATGGCTGCGCGTATCAGGCGCAAGCTGAGAATCGTCAAAAAAGATCTTGAACACCAATTTGATCCGCAGTTGGCCGAACAGTTATCCCCGGCTGATATTGAGGCCGTGATAGACCTTGACCTTTCTGAAATTCCTCAAAAGTATCACAAATTTTTGTGGGCGCACTACGATGCCCTGCAACGCTACACCCCCCAGCCTTATCCGGGCAAGATCACGCTTTTCCGCACGCGAAGATACTCTGCTCTCGGCCCGTTCGACCCCCAAATGGGGTGGAGCGAGTTGGCCGGCCAGGGCGTGGAACTGAAAGAAATCAAAGGATTCCACGCCAATCTTCTGCAGCCCCCTTACGTGCAGCAATTGGCGGCCCAGCTCCGTGAGGCGCTGGAGCAGTAGGCCCACCTCGGCTACAAAAAACTCTAACTGTTTTTTTATTATTAATCTATGTTTATCTAATTCAAATACGATATGCTTCTATCCATCGCATGCGAAATTCATGGTATAGCGAAATGAGTGGATTAATGTTTAAAGAAACTGCTACCATCGTGGTAGCTGACACGCCGGTATCCGCAGATTTGGCCGGCGAAGCAGTTATTCTTGATCCCGATTCCGGGATGTATTATGGTTTAAATGAAGTGGGCGCCCGGGTTTGGGACTTGATCCAGGAACCCAGGATGGTGAGCGAAATTCGAGATACGCTGCTGGCCGAATACGATGTTGAACCGGACCGTTGTAAACAAGACCTTTTTGCTTTGCTTAAAGATTTAGCAAACAAAGGATTGGTAAAAATTGACAATGGCGCGGATACGTAATTTCTTACGCCCCCCTATGCTACGCCGAAGTTTTTTTCTGAAGGTTTGGCTACTGGTTTGGGGTATCAGGTTGGGGTTATGGGTATTGCCGTTTCGCAATATGCGTAAAATTGTGCAGAAATTGGCTCAATCCCCGAATGCACCACCTACGCCCCGCTGGCCCGTCCCCAAACAGATTTGCTGGACGGTAACAGTTACCAGCCGGTATGTGCCTCAGGCAAGTTGTTTAACCCAGGCAATGACAGCCCAGATATTATTGAGGCGGTACGGACACCCGGCAACGCTGCGAATTGGCGTAACACGGGGTGGGAAAGGTGATTTTCAAGCCCACGCCTGGGTAGAGAGTAACGGCGCCGTGGTGATTGGTGGTACCGAGGCCGAGCTTGTAAAAAAGTACGTAATGCTGCCTGCGCTTAAGGGGGAATTTTAATGAGTGGTATAGCCGGCTTGTTTTATTTGGATGGGCGTCCGGTGGAACAGGCAGAAGTTGAGCAAATGACGAACATTCTGGCCCATCGCGGGCCGGATGATGCCGGTATCTGGCGCAACGGCTCGGTGGGGTTAGGCCACCGCATGTTGTGGACGACGCCGGAGTCGCTTCACGAGAAACTTCCCCTCACAAATACAACAGGTGAACTGGCAATCACGGCTGATGCCCGGATTGATAACCGGGACGAACTGCTGCCCCTGCTTGGCTTTAATGATCGTCCTGCTGCCGATGTGGCCGACAGCCAATTGATCCTGGCCGCTTACGAAAAGTGGGGTGAGCAGTGCCCGGAGAAATTGATTGGCGATTTTGCTTTTGTCATTTGGGATGGGCGTAGACAGCAGATGTTTTGCGCCAGAGATCATTTGGGGGTTAAACCTTTCCTCTACTATTCCTCCAGACAACTTTTTGTCTTTAGTTCCGAAATCAAGACCCTTTTTTGCCTCCCAGAGGTGCCTCGCCGACTCAATGAGGTCAGGGTGGCCTATCATTTACAACCGGAACTTATGCACGGAAACAAAACTATTACCTTTTACCAAGATATCTTGCGGCTCCCCCCTGCGCACAGCTTGACGGTAGGTAGTGATGGAACACGATTGCGCCCCTATTGGATGCTTGATCCATCACGTGAGTTGAGTATGGAGTCAGGCGAGGCGTATGCTGAAGCTTTTCTTGAAATCTTTACCGAAGCGGTCCGTTGCCGACTCCGCAGTGCCTACCCGGTGGGCTCAAAGTTAAGTGGAGGATTGGATTCCTCTTCTATCGTTTGTGTGGCACAGAGGTTGCTTGCTCAGAATGGGAATAACCAATTACATACGTTTTCGGCCGTCTATGATGAGGTGCCTGAATCTGATGAACGTCGCTTTATTGAACCGGTTTTGGCCCAAGGGGGCCTAGTTCCTCACTATGTGCATCCTGATCAACTGAGTCCGTTAACCGACCAGGAGCGTGTCTTGTGGCACGGGGATGAGCCCTTTACTTCTCCTACGATATATATCCCGCGGGAAATATGTCGTGCGGCCCACCAGCAAGGTGTCCGGGTCCTTTTGGGCGGCCTAAGCGGTGATAATAGTGTGGGACATGGGAATGGGTACTTAGCCGAATTGGCCCGTGCGGGGCAGTGGGAGACTTTTGCCCGAGAAGCTAAGGCGATTTCTCAGCACCAAAATCTCTCTCCCGTCTCTTTTTCTCTTCGGCGCTATGGCCTTTCGTATCTGACTGAATTGGCACGAGGCTGGAGATGGGGAGCATTTGCCAGAGAGAGTCATGAACTCTTAAAGCACTTCAATGTCTCACGACGATATCTCTTGCGGAACTACTGGCTTAAGCCAGTGATCTTTGAACCGCTACAACGAATCTGGCAAGCACTACCTGGCCGTAATCAACCGGCTAGATACGTTTATCCCATTATTAACCGGAGTTTTGCAAAACGGATGTCCTTGGACAAACAAGCCCGGGCTGTAGCCGGGAATCGGTCGATCTTGCAACGCACCGCCAGAGAGGAGCATTACATGGGGCTCAGCACGGGTCTTATCCCCTACGGATACGAACTGGCTGATAGAAACGCCACAGCCTTTTCTATGGAAGAACGCGATCCGTTTTCTGACAAACGCTTGGTAGAGCTCTGTCTGGCTTTGCCCCCCGAACAGAAACTTCACCAGGGTTGGAATCGCATAGTTTTTCGCCGTGCTATGGCCGGTATTTTGCCGGAAGAAATTCGGTGGCGTGGAGGTAAAGGCTCCAATAGCGCGGCCTTCACTCACGGACTGCTGAAGTTTGAGGCGGAACTTCTAGAAGAAGTGATTATGAAGGATGCAGAAGGTATTGAGGCGTATGTAGACATTGCAGCCCTACGTGAAACCTATCATCGGTACTTGTCTGAGAAAAACCGCGATGACGAGATGCGGGTGTGGACCGTCGTGACCTTGGCCCAATGGTTGCGCCATACAGATCTAACACCGTAGCGGCTGGCAAAATGAAAGGATGGAAGTCAAGAAAAACAAGCTACTTACCAACAAGTTAGTTGGCTGAATTGATACCACAAGTTGAAAATCACCCAGATTAGAAAGAGAAAAATAAAAATGAAAAAACCCTACGAAGCACCAGAAGTAACTATTTATGGCAGCGTGGAAGACATCACGCAGTTCTCGATTGAGCCCGGATCTGGCGATGAGTGGGCCTTGTTCGAGAATCATCTCTGTCCCTATGGGGGATGTGATAGCGGCGGTGGTGATCTCAGCGGTTAATAGTTAAGTTTGCTATTAATTGTCGATCCATCATCAATTCTCCTGAGGTGTCTCCTTCAGGGAGGTGGTGGATTTTGGATCTCTTTGCATAGGAGGGGATCCGGTTAAAGGAGACAAAAAATTAGCGAGATTAAATTCAAATTCTTTTGCTTGTGGTATCAATTGAGCTTACTAGCTTTATAAAACGTCACCCTACTCTTTTTGAAAGCGAATAAGGAGACAATGTATTCTTATCGTGCCTATGGTCTGACTATCCATTCGCCATTTCAACTGCCGGAATTTGTCGCTCACAATGGTGAAGCAGATGTAATAATCCGTTTTGCCAGCGTAGAACCTCCGTGGACTGAAACAAATGAGGCAACCCGGCGTATTTGCGGAACAGCCGAAGCCGTATATCTATATTGGAAAGATATTGGAGTCTTTCACGCACAACGTGGAAAAGAGATCAGTATTGACCCACTCCCGGAAGCCGAAGAACGGGCCATTCGCTTGGCAATAATAGGGCCGGTGCTTGGCGTTCTTTTACATCAGAGAGGGCTGGCTGTATTTCATGGCAGCGCGGTTGCTTTGCCTTTTGGGGCGGTTGCCTTTATGGCCCGACCGAGGCATGGTAAATCGACAATGGCTGCAACTTTACATATGCGAGGCCACGAGTTAATTGCCGATGATGTGGTTGCCCTGGAGACCAGAGAAGATCATTATATGATCAGACCTGGTTTTCCCCAAATGAAGTTATGGCCGGAAACGGTTACGGCTATTGGCCAAACGCCGGAATCGCTGCCCAAGCTTCGTGAGAAGCTAGAGAAGCGGGCGCACCGTGTAACTGGGGGGTTTTCCACGCAGCCATTACCCCTGCGTTGTATCTATCTTCTGGCCAGCGGCCCGGATCTAGAGATCGTGCCCCTGTCTTCCAAGGAAGCCTGGAAACATGTAATGTTCCATTGGTATGGGGCCCTGTTTCGGGGTGAGCTTCTAAAGATTTTTGGGCTGGATAATCATCTGCGAGAGTGTACCGATTTGGTTAAAAAAGTACCTGTCTTCATTTTGAGAAGACCAAATTCTCTGACCGCCTTGCCTGATGTAGCCCGTTTGGTGGAAGAACATGTTGATTGTGACCTATAACTCGTCATAAGCCTGAATCATTAATGGTGAGAAATTCATTTCAGTTTGAGGCAAGACATCATCCTGAAGGAGGATAGGCATCTTGACCAGCAAGCTACAATTCTATGAGGATTACCGCAGTTCATATCATTTCGATGAGCAAAGCGAAGAAAAATCCCTAATACGGCTGTTTGCTAACCAACTACTCAGGGATTTCCACATTCGTGAACGCGCCTCATTCTTTGTTCGAAGCAAATTGAGAGGAAGATGAAGTACACTCTAACAGATTCACTCGACATCTTGCTCCCCAGCCTTTCCCCAGAACTTGGAGTACCCGCAATGGTGCCGGCCCTACGGGAACTGGCGCTACCGCCAATACATCGGGGCATCTTGGAATGTCGCCTAGCTGCAAACGCAACCCAGGTTGACCTCGCGCAATGCATCCTGACTGACGGTGGTGAATCTTCACTCCTGGCAGAGTGGATGGCTAATGCTACGTCGGCTAGCGATAGGCTGGCCCATCCAGCATGGGATCGTCTGCGCAATTTCTGTGTTCGCTGGGCCGATCCATCATCCCTTTTTCACGCCGGGATGCGCAACGTCTGGCTGGAGTTCGATCTGGACGAGATTGCCCCTGCATTGCCACCCCCTGCGTTTTTCCTCGGCCTAAAACGTGAAATTCAAACAGGTGAAGCATATATGGTAACGGAAAAGGGATTGAGGCTGCTTCTCGACAAGGCCGAACTGACTTCACTGAAGAGTAACCTACGTCACTGTTTCGAAGCCTGCCCCGATGTGGCTCTGGTGAATCAGGTTGGCGTGATGCTCTCGCGTCAGACGAATGCGCTGCGGGTCTGCATCCAAGGACTGACCCCAGACCAAATTATACCATACTTACGCCAAGTCGGTTGGCCGGGGCCAGTGGATGAGCTGGAGCATCTGGTGAGGGAGTTGACCAGTTCTGTAGGTCATATTTCTATGGTAGACATCGATGTTGGGGCCACAGTTGAGCCGAAAGTTGGACTGGAGGTCGGGTTTGGAGGGGTACCAGAGCAGGAAGCCCACTGGGTTGTCTTTCTTGATGATCTGGTAGAGCGTAGGCTATGTACATCGAAAAAGAAGGATGCTCTGCTGAAATGGCCGGGCGTCACAAATCCTCCCAATAGCTCGGCTCCGTGGCCTGCCCATCTGATCGTCGAGTCCTTGTTCCAGTCAACTGGCTGGTTCAGTGGATTCGACCGTCGGTTGAACCACGTCAAGATCGTCTACCAGCCAGAGAAGTTGTTGGAGGCCAAGGCGTATCTTCGGTTCGAGCATGTCTGGGGACAGCCGCAGTTAGCAAACAAGGATCATTCATAAAAATTACCATATGGCTATGGTTGGATCTTTCCCAAGAGGGACGGTCTATTGAGTTTTACAGGGAATGTTTACAGAGGCTGTTTTGAGCGATTTATCTCCAGAAAGTCGATTCCGCTTTTTGCCTGAGATTCACGGTACAATACCGCGAAAACGTTTTGAAAAACGGAATCGACTATTTTCGACGTGCTTTCCTAAACATTACTTATTGTAGCGCCTGTGCCTGGGCGGGACGGCCCAATTTGCGCAAAGAGATGGATGATTTTTTCGTTAGGAGTCTCCCAGCGGGGAGTATTCGGATGGTAGGGATTACGGCCACCTCATCCTGGACTATTCGGGGCACCAAGAGATCGCCACCAACCGAACTTGTCTGGTGGATGATGCAGCCAGCGTGGTGGATCCAATTTCGAGAGAAGGTATCTCCTCCGCTTTGAAAAGTGGTGTTGTAGCGGCGGAGATAATTATTGGATTAGTAGGAACCAAGGCTAAGATTGAAATAAACCGCCCAATCTTAGCCTGGGGACAAGGAGATTGCCGGGCATACCAGTCGTTAATCCACGAAGGAATTGGAAGAGACCTGGAAAACCTGCGCCGTTTTATTAAGCCAATCTCTTTGGACGCGTCAGAAATGTTTTGTCGCAAGTTCGTTGTGGAAGGGTTGAATTATCATCGCTTGGCCTGCGCGCTTGCCGAACATTCTGGAAAGATTGGTACGCAGGACGCTCAGTCTTTCGTTTGAGATTGATGATGAAACCAGCGCATAGCCCAATCGTGTTTATACGCCGCTTGGAGTTCTTCGATCGTAAAGTCAAACCCGACTTCGGCTCCAATCTGCACCAAGTCTTCCAGATCCGCTTCCTTATCTAGGCTCTGTATCCTATCTTTAAGTGGTGTATCCTGTTTAGCACTCTGAATGAATAAAACTGCAGCTTGTAGAGACATGATTTTGATCCATAATTATTGCAATCTGACTTTAAAAGAAATTATAACACTGTAGTTCTGGATTGCAATTCTAATCATAAACGAACGCCGCGATATCTACCCGAATTGGCCCGACTGGTGAAAAATGGCGTAACTTGCGAAACAGCACCATCTATACAGCCGGAGTTGTCCTGCTAAAATCACTGTGGTGGCTCTATGATACGCTAAGGAGTTGTTTTGAATTTCTCAAAATCCCCTTTTGATAGTATCCGTAATTTCTTTGCCCAACTAACCTACATCCCCCGCACCCTGCGCATGATCTGGGTGGCCTCCGGCGTTTGGACAATTGCCTGGGCCGTGCTGCTGGTTATTCAGGGGGTGCTGCCGGCAGTTACAGTGTATCTAACCAAATTATTGGTTGATAGCCTGGTTTCGGTGATTGGAACAGGATTCTCCTGGGACTCCGCAACCCCTACGCTGATACTGGGTATATTGCTGGGGAGCGTGATGTTACTCGGTCAGGTTCTTCAGAGCATTATGGTTTGGGTTCGAACCGCGCAATCAGAACTGATTACGGATTATCTGAGCGAGTTGGTTCATCAAAAAGCCATCACGCTTGATTTAGCCTTTTACGAAAGCGCGGAGTATCACGATATTCTCAACCGCGCCAAAAGTGATCTCAAAAGCCGCCCCCTGGCTTTGCTGGAGAGCAGTGGCAGCCTGGTACAAAGTACCATTACCCTGGTGGCCATGATGGGGTTATTAGTGCCCTATGGAATATGGCTTCCCTTCGTCTTATTGATCAGCACCATCCCGGCATTTTTGATTGTACTTTATTTCAATCGGCGCACCCATACCTGGTGGAAACAAACTACCGAAGAACGACGCTGGGTTAATTATTATGATATGGTCCTGACCAATGAGTACATCGCTCCCGAGGTACGGCTTTTTAATTTAGGCCCCTACTTTAAAGCAGGCTATCAAACGGTTCGCAAAAAACTGCGCGCCGAACGCATCGCGCTGGTTAGGGATCAAGGGCTGGCCCGGTTGGGGGCTGCGGTCATTGGCCTGCTGGCTTCGGCGGGAGCCATTGCCTGGATAGTTTATCAAGCCTTTCAAGGTGCGGTTACGTTGGGTGATTTAACGCTGTTTTACCAATCATTCAACCGGGGGCAGGGGCTGTTTCGCGCTTTAATGCAAAATATCGGGCAGGTTCATTCCAATCTTCTTTTTTTGGAAAACCTGTTTGAATTTTTAGAGTTGAAGCCGCAGGTGGTTGATCCCCCCCGGACCGTTTCTGTGCCGTCACCTCTGGTTAATGAGATTCGTTTTCGTGATGTTACGTTTCGGTATCCGGGGAGTGAACGAACTGTTTTTGAGGGATTCAATTTTACCATTCCCGCCGGTAAAGTGGTTGCGATTGTGGGGGTCAATGGTGTCGGCAAAACTACCCTGATGAAGTTATTGTGCCGTTTTTACGACCCTGAAGCCGGCTCGATTGAATTGGATGGGCACGATCTGCGAACGTTACCGGTGGGTGATTTGCGACGTATGATTACGGTAATGTTTCAATATCCGATGGTATATAGCGCCACAGTGGCTGAAAATATTGCTATGGGCGATCCGAAGGCCGATTTTAACCCGACGGATATTGAAATAGCGGCACGCCGCGCCGGCGCGCATGATTTTATCTCCCGTTTGCCGCAGGGATATGAGACTTTAATGACCAAAGTTTTTGTCAACGGCGCCGAACTGAGCGGCGGCGAACGGCAGCGCCTGGCTTTGGCGCGGGCTTTTCGGCGGCAGGCGCAAATTATGGTGCTGGATGAACCCACCAGTTTTATGGATTCGTGGTCGGAAATTGATTGGTTTGACCGCTTTCGGGAATTGGCAACCGGGCGAACCGCCATCATCATCACCCATCGTTTTACCATTGCCAAAGACGCCGACATTATTTACGTAATGGATCAAGGACGAATCGTTGAGGCGGGTAATCACGAAGAATTGTTGGCCCTAAAAGGCTTGTACGCCCAATCCTGGATGGCGCAGGTTGCCGGAAATGGAACAACTCCAGAGGAGTCTGGGCAAGTGCCTGTGTCCGAAATAATATCGCCTGTTGAGTCTGTTGAATATTTTCAGAATAATGGCTTTGACACATAGCTATTATCAAAATCATCTGCTCGACCCACTACGCGTATTAGCATCCTGAGTAGCGCGGAACAACGTGAAGCGCGTATCGAAGGGTGCGGGTTTAGCTCGAACGCCGTTTGAGCCGCACCCTTCGATACGGTTTCCGCTGCGCTCCAATCTACTCAGGATACTATCATCAATTACGCATAATCGGCCTGCTGGCTGTAAATTAAATCTTTAATGTATCTTCTCAATATTTCGGAGAAACGAGGTCTGAGCCTGTCGAAGACCGTTGGTTTCGACAAGCTCAACCAACTCTGCCCCAGATTATTGAGAAGGTACTCTTTAATCTTTTTATGAACATTTGCCCTGAACATCAGATACTTTTTATCTGCGCCAGACAAAGCTTCTTGAAGCCCCATCAAGAAACTTTGTCTGAAATTTTAAACAAAAATAAGATTGATTGGCCCATGATCTATAATATCGCCCGGTTACACGGGGTGGCGCCGCTGATTTATATTAATCTCAACCGGTGTTCCGGGGCTGATATTCCTGCTGAAGCCTTGAAACAGTTTAAAACTGCGCTGATGCAAAATATGATGACCAAAAGTCATTTTGCCAACGCGATGAACAGGGCGGTTTCTTTTTTTAAGGAAAGATCTATTAATGTTATGTTTATCAAGGGCGCAGCCCTGGACATACTGGTGTACGAACAACCCTTCTACACAATTTATAGCGATGCCGATTTGGTCTTGGATATTAAGCGTGACGCTATTACCGATCGAGAGAATAAAATTTTTATGGATTATTTCCATCGAAGTAGGGTGGAATACGATTTTTTTTCCCACCATGATGTTACGATGAATGGCACCCTGCCGGTTGATTTTGCCGAGATCTGGAACCGGGCAACCAAAATCGAGTATCAACACCAGGCAGTTTTTGTGATGTCACCCGAGGATATGTTGCTTTCATTGTGCATCAATAGTTGTCGCAAAAGATTTTTTCGTCTTAAGAGCATTTGCGATCTGGCAGAAACCATCAATAACTATCCCGATTTCAATTGGAATAGATTTGTACAGATCGCGAAGAAATATGACTGCCAATCGATTGCCTACACCGCTCTCTGGATTACCAAAAATACGGTGGGCAGCTCTATACCGGAGGAGATTTTTGAGGCGTTGAACACCAGCCCTATGCGGGCCAGAACAATCCATTATTTGAGCGGGCGAATGTCGCTCAACTCGTTTGTTTCGCTCTATTCGGGAATCAATGTACTTGACAGGCATATTGATTGGCCCTTACTGTTGTCGTATGTTTCCTTGAAACCTTATCAGATTTGGCGTAGAACACGTTTTGTTTCACAGACCAATGCGAGAGGTGACTTGCGAGGCCGATGAATTCCCGATCATTCTCATCAAAAAGATTGACCCCTACACGCAGCAATTGGCGGCCCAACTCCGGAAAGCGCTGGAGCAGTAGGTCGATCTGGCCGGTCATAAACAAATTTTGTCTCATGGTATCAAAAAGATTGATAACCTTTAACTTGCAATTGAAAATTGTCAGGCTATATTAATTCATATTGTCAGTTGGGATTGTAGTGATAGGAGTCAAACAATGAGTAAAAAGAATATCATCGTTTTAGTGGGTTTTTTAATTTTGATAGGCGCGCTGGTGGGCCTTCCGGCTGTAACGCAGGCGGAAAACGGCGAGGGGAACTTTATCTTTGTAAATTACATCGGCCAGGAAATTGTACTGGATTTGGATGATGTGACCTATACCGTTCCGGGTATTGATGTGGCGCCCGACGGGGGACGGTTGGTGCTGCAACTGGACCCCGGCGAGCATAAGTACGCCGCCAACTCACCGGGCATTCCCATCGGATCGGCGGGTGAGTTTACGCTGACGCCGGGCCAGACCGTGGCCAAAGCCGCCCGCATCGAGCAGACACCGCTCAAGGTCAACCGCGAAGGTGTTGTGGTGGCCGTACCCAGAGATTATGTGTATGTATTTGATTTTGATCCCTTTGCCGCTCCGGTTGAACCGCAACCGGTGATGGATACCTGGCAGCCAACTGCCGCCACACCGGGCATGGGCGGCGTGGTGTGGATCAACTACTACGGCGACAGCGGCCTGACCGTTGACCTGCAAGGTGAACTCTACCAGGTTCCGCCCCAGGCCAACGGCATTCCCGGACGCTTGCAGGTTGATCTGGCTCCGGGCCTGTATCGCTATACCGCCAGCGCGCCCTATGGCAGCGTTAATGGCGAGATCAATGTGGTTCCCGGCGAGGTGGTGGGTGTAAATGTAACCGCCGAGGTTCCCGAACCAATTGATTACGACCTGTTTGACGAATACGAAGGCATCCAGCCGGTCACGCTGAAGGCCGAGCAGCAGGAATTAGCGCCTCAAGCCGGCAGTACAGCGCCGGCCCCGGTTGTTGAAGACTCGGCCCCGCCGGTGCTTCCCGAAACCGGCGGCGAAGTGATGCCGTTGATGCCTGGAATTGTGCCCGCCGGCCTGGTGGTAAAAAATTACGCCGGCGATACGCTGGTGTTCACCATCAATAACCAGACCTACAGCCTGGCCAACAATACCGAGCAAACCCTGAATTTACCGCCGGGCGAGTACGCCTACACCGCCAGCCTGCCCTTTGTGGCCACCACCGGCACGGTTGATTTAACCGGCGGCGGTGCAACGTTGAGCGTCGCCACAAATGTTGATCAAAACATCCTGAACGTATTCCAGAATTAAAAGTCACGCCGTCTATCAGAAAAGCCCTCACCGGATTCGATGAGGGCTTTTTTTGATTTAAATTGTGGATTATGCCAACTTCAACATATAAAAATCATGTGGATTTAGGGGTTAGCGTCCCAGGACGACTTCTATTTTTATTCGGCCCAATTGTATGATGTCGCCATTAGATAATATTTTCGGCAGGTAGGGATCAAGCTTACGCCCATTGACTCGCGTGCCGTTAATACTGCCGAGGTCTTCTAATTTTATAACATTATCGTCCATAAATATGCGGGCGTGGCGGCGCGAAACGCTTTTGATGGCGTCTTCATCATTGGTCAGATCAACTTCGGGGAAAACGGTTGAGGTTGGATCAACCCGGCCAATATGAACATCTTTATCCAGGCTTACCTCAACCTCCCGTTTTTTCTTGCCGATCTTGAGCCGCAAAAAGAGTGGATCAACCTTGGCCGGCGGGGAAACATCAACATCTGTGTCGGCGACAGCTGCGCCTCCGCCCGCCAACTCAGATTTTTCAAGCGGATCGGTTTTGCGTTGGTCGCTCTCTAGCAAATAGTTGCCGCAATCGCTACAAAATACGGTATTGGCTACATGCGTTGCTCCGCAAAAAGGACACTTGATCATTTTTAGGGGCCTCTGGATTAAATAAAGAAATTGAGCCTGACATTTTTTATTATACCGCATTTTGATCAATTTATGTACCCTTACTTTGCTCCTTATTTCAACCATTTTTATGAGATAGCCTGTTTCAGCGCCGGAAAACCTTGTTTGTTACTCCACTCGATTTTTGTTATAATCCTCCGGCAATTGTATGATGGGTGAAGTAATTTCCAGACAATCACTTGATAAAGGATAAATTTATGGGATCATCCGAATCGACACGCTCGCCGGACACGTTAGACCAATTACACCGGCTTCGAGTATCGCTGGTATCTTTTCAAAATGAGATTGCGCCCCTGCCCGCCACCGAGCAGGATAATGCGCGAAATGAGCAATTTAACCGCTTGCGCCTCCAGGCCAAAACATTGCTCAACGAACCGGAGTTTGATACCCGCGTGCCGCCGGCCCAAACCGAGGTGCTGGCCGCCGAACGCACCCAACGAACCCTTGCGCCGCGCCTGTCTGCCATTGTGATTTTAGGCGTGGTTCTGGCTCTGTTGGGGCTGGGTATTAATTCGGTGATTTTGGAAGATGTTCTGATCAACAGCCTGGGCTGCCTGGTAAGTACGGTGGGAATGATTTTGGTGGTTGGCGCGCTGGTGGTATCGGGCATGAATTCGGTGCCGTCGCGGCAAATGACCAATTTGGGTGATCTTTACCAACTTTGCAGCACCCTGCTGTACGAAGTTCAACACGCGCTGAACATGGAAATTCCCGATCCCGCCGAGCGGCCGCTGCCGGAGGTTCCTGAAATCGCTTCGGTGGTGGAGTTGACGCTTGATTCTTTAACCAAACAAAAGTTCGACTGGCAGCAAAAGCTCCAGCATTTAGAAGAGCAGCGCCTGTCTTTGGGCCAAAACGCGCCGATGGAACTTTCTATCAATATTGATTTTGTCCGGCGAGAATTAAATCGGGTCAGCGCGCAAATGGATCAACTGCGAGGCCGGGCTGCCGCCGCAGCCTCTGCCGACACCGGTACCGAGCCGCCGGTGCCGGTCAAGCCGGTGATCTCTCAAGAAGAAGAGCCATCGACGGATTCTTAATAAGCCCCTCCGCCAAACAGCACGCGAGGGATCGTTTGCAATAAAATTTTGGCGTCTAAAGCGGGCGACCAATTTTCAATGTAGTAAATATCCAGCAGCGCCATCTCATCAAACGTCAGGTCGGAGCGGCCGCTGACCTGCCACAACCCCGTGATGCCCGGCGATACCTCCAGCCGTCGTTTTTGCCATTCCTGGTATTTTTCCACTTCGGCGGGCAGGCCGGGCCGGGGGCCAATCACGCTCATCTCCCCCAATAACACATTGTAAAGTTGCGGCAGTTCGTCCAGGCTCAAGCGGCGAAGCTGGCGGCCCAAACCCGTAATCCGGGGATCATCTTTTATTTTGAACAACGGGCCGTCGGCCTCATTTAAATCGGCCAACTGTTGTTTCTGAGCTTCGGCATCCACTACCATGGATCTGAATTTATACACCATGAAACGTTTGCCCATTTTGCCCACCCGCTCTTGAGCAAAAATTGCCGGGCCGGGCGAATCCATTTTGATCATCAGGGCAATCAACCCCATCAGCGGTGAGGCCAAAAGCAAAGCCGTTGCCGCCAGAATCACGTCGATTCCCCGTTTCAGCAGTTGGCTTAAGCCGCTGATGCCAATTTCTTTGACGCCGATCATCGGGATACCGGCAAATTCATCCACCTGCATCCGGTTGAGCGTGATCTGAAAAAGATCGGGCACAATACGCACCCGCACATCTTCACGCTCACATTGGGTCATAATGCTCATAATTTTGCGATGATACTGCCAGGGCAGGGTAATGATCACTTCATCTATTTGTTCTTCGGGCAAGATGGCGGGCAAATTTTCTATGCCGCCCAGCGCCTTAAAGCGGCCAATATCGGTTTCGCCTTTGGCCGGGTGGTCATCCAAAAAACCGACAATTTCAAACCCCCAATCCGGGTTGGCCACCATGGTGCGCATCACGGTGCGGGCTACCTCGCCCGCGCCCATAATGAGCAGCCGTTTGGTGCCAACGCCCTGGCGGCGCAGGCGGCGCTGCATGGCCACTTTCAACATTCGGCTCAGGCCCAGCAGCCCCGCCGCCATGACCCCGGCGTAAATAAAAATAGCGCGAGAATAAAAGGCGGGGCGGTAAATAAAAATGAAGACAATCATGATGACAATGCCCGTGGTAGTGCCGTTGATAATGGCGAAAAACTCATCAAACCACGAGATTTGGTGGCGCAAGCGGTATACGCCCTGCTGCCGGTAGGTCAAAATAAGCAGCAAGGTAAAAAGCCCCACAAACGGCAGGTACACCTGATACGGCACATCGTAGGCCGGATCAACCGCCTTGAAGAGCTGGAGATCATACCGCACCCAATAAGCCAGCACAAAGGCGATATTGATCAGAAAAACATCAACCAATATCCAGACGGTGGTGGCTATTTTTTGGTTGCTGAACAAGATATTCAGGCGTTTCATTGAGTTAACACCTGTTGATAAATCCCGATGGTTTCCCGCGCCGTCTTTTCCCAGGTGAATGCTGCCGCCCGCTCCAGCCCCTTTTGGGCCATTGCCGCGCGTAAATCGGCATTGGCCATGACCTCGGCCATGGAGGCGGCCAGCGCTTTTTCATCGGCAGGATTCACCAGGCGCGCCACTCCTTCCGTGCCGGTAATTTCGGGCAGCGATGATTCCGTGCTGGTGATCACCGGCGTGCCGCAGGCCATGGCTTCCAGCACCGGCAGACCAAAGCCCTCAAAATGAGAGGGATAGACAAACAGCGTGGCCGCATTATACCACAGAGTCATCTCTTCTTGCGGAATATAGCCGGGAAAGCGTACGGAGTCCGTCAGGTTAAGCGATTCTACCAGTTCAAAAATTTGCTGGGTGTACCACCCTTTGCCGCCGGCGATGATCAGCAGCGGCGCATCCGGCTCGTGGTTCTGCCAGCGGGCGTAGGCCCGGATCAGGCCATCGACATTTTTACGCGGTTCCAGCGTGCCCAGGTAAAGTATAAAGGTGTCGGGCAATTGCCGGGCCGATTTGAAGGCCTCAACCTCCGCGGCGGGCAGCGGGCAATACGCCGCATCAGCACCGCAGTGAACCGTGTGAACGCGCTCCGGCGGCACGCCCAGCAATTTTATCACATCCTGCCGGGTGCTTTCCGAGATAGCGATCACGGCTTTAGCCTGTTTCACCGAGCGCGCCGTGCCCCGGCTCAGATACCAGCGGTTGAAAGGGCGGAAAGCTTCAGGGTAGCGTAAAAAACTTAGATCGTACACGGTGACCACATAGGGGCACGGCGCAGCCATTGGGGCTACAAAAGCCAACGCGTGGAGTAAATCAATTTTGGCGCGGCGCAACGCCAGTGGCTGAACAAACTGTTCCCAAAAAATCCGCACCATGGGCTTGTGGCTGGGCAGCCGGCTGAATTGCAGCGAGAGCGATGCCGCTTGAAAGGCCCGGTCGCTCAAAAAAGCGCTGTACCGCCAGCCTGCCGGGGAGACCTCCGGCAGATTCCGCAGCAGGTTGATGATGTACCAACTGATCCCGGCGCCCCGGTAAGATTGGCTGAGCGACAGCAGGTGGGCGTTGAGTCCAATGTGAGCAGGGTGTATTTTCATCGGCCCATTATAGCACAGGTGTCAAATGGGGGTGAATCGGGGCCGCAGGTTGTTTGAAACGATTTCTCTAATTTTGATTTCTCACGTTATCTCTACTATACTTTTTGGCTGGTGAAAAATTATGGCTCCCTTCAATACGCACTTTTTTGTGGCCGAAAAAATGTGGCCCGATTTAGCCGGCCCATGGCAGGCGCATTACGGCCAATTCTGCTTTGGCTGCGTGGCCCCGGATGTTGATAAAGCTTCCGCCGCGCTCACCCAAAAAGACACCCATTTTTTCGACCGCACCATGGATTACGAATTGATGGCTACCAGCCGCTCGGCGGCGTTTCTGCGGTATCAAAATGAATTTTTAAGCGATCCTTTTATCAAAATGCCGCCGGAAGCGCAGGCTTTTGTATTGGGCTACCTGTGCCATTTGTGCGTGGACGAGGTTTCCAAGCATATGTGGCGTAACCCCACCTGGCAGCAGCTCAACGGGTTGAAAATTGGCAGCGCCTTTGCCGCGCTGGATGAACTGGCCCGGCAGCAAACCCAAAATTATGCCGCTATTTTGGAGGCGCTGGCCGGTATTCGCGCGCTCAATGTGATTCCTCGCATTCCTCCCGCCGACCTGGAACGGATGCATCGCGGCGCGTGTGATTTTGCCCGCGCCACCACGGTGGATGAAGAGTACCTGGCTTTAATTGACCTGTTCGATCACCCCACACGCCAGGAGCGCGAGCAGCGGCGTCAGAGCCTGCGCGCCCAAATAGACGCGGCCCGGCAACTGGTTGGCATTTTTCAAATGGAAACGTTGGTTGAGGCGGCCATTAATCGCACCTTTAATCGGGTTGATGATTTGTTGGCCGGTCGATTGCCAGAGCCGGATTATCCGATTTTGGCCTAAAGCATATCTGATTGGAGTTTTGGGAGCCAAAAATATCCCCAAAATTAGCGTAACCCGCAGAATTATGGTATGCTGTGCGGAAATTTCACCGAAAGGAGACAACAGACGGATGCGTATTTTAATTGGTACGGGCAATGTGTTGGTTTTGGCCGCGCAGGATGGCGGTGGACTGCTCCTGCCTGGGCGTAGTGCGTCTGTCGGCTCCAACTTTATGTAAATTTTCTTCTTTGATGAATGTAGAGCCGCAGACCATTGCCCAGGTTTGCGGCTTTTTGTTTATCACGTCAACAGAAGCCGCGGATTCTAGTCTGCGGCTTTTTGTTTTTATCAACTTCTACAAG
>CAZTFF010000061.1:0-29631 GCA_964612485.1 uncultured Caldilineaceae bacterium | reverse complement strand
CGTTTACGGCGTGGACTACCGGGGTATCTAATCCCGTTCGCTACCCACGCTTTCGCACCTCAGCGTCAGGTGTGGACCAGAGAGTCGCTTTCGCCACTGGTATTCCTCCCGATATCTACGCATTCCACCACTACACCGGGAATTCTACTCTCCTCTTCCAACCTCGAGCACTGTAGTTTTGAACGACCTCTCCCAGTTGAGCCGGGAGCTTTCACGTCCAACTTACAGCGCCGCCTACTTGCGCTTTACGCCCAATAAATCCGGATAACGCTCGCCCCCTACGTTTTACCGCGGCTGCTGGCACGTAGTTAGCCGGGACTTATTCCTGAGGTACCGTCACTATCGTCCCTCAGAAAAGAACTTTACAACCCGAAGGCCTTCATCGTTCACGCGGCGTTGCTGCATCAGGGTTTCCCCCATTGTGCAATATTCCTCACTGCTGCCTCCCGTAGGAGTATGGACCGTTTCTCAGTTCCATTGTGGGGGGTCGCGCTCTCACGCCCCCTAGCCGTCTTAGCCTTGGTAGGCCATTACCCCACCAACAAGCTGATAGCCCGCAGGCCCCTCCCGAGGCGCCGGAACTTTAGTTAAAGACGTCTAAGCTCTTTAACATTTGGGGTATTAGCTATGGTTTCCCACAGTTATCCCCCACCTCGGGGCAGGTCACCAACGTGTTACTCACCCGTTCGCCACTGTACTCACTTTCCGAAGAAAGCTTTCTCGTTCGACTTGCATGTGTTAGGCACGCCGCCAGCGTTCATCCTGAGCCAGGATCAAACTCTTCGTAAAATTTTTATCAAGTAGACTACGCTACTTGAAACATTGACAGTTAAATGGGCCAATCACATTTATTGTTTCCTGTCACTATTCAGTTGTTAAGGATCACTTTCAGGCAAATAAAAACCGACACCCTGTATATCGCGCTCATTTGGATGCCGGTGGAGATAATCACACGTAAAGAGTTTTAACTCTGACGGTTACATCTCCCATCTGTTGTTACGGAACTTCTCCCAAGATTGGGAGCGAATTCTCTATATCATTTAGGGCAAAAAGTAGTGTACCATATTTGCCGCTCGTTGTCAAGTGCTTTGTTCGTGACAACGAGGGATATATTACCACACCTTTTTTATCTTGTCAAGCCCTTTTTTGATCAATTTTGGAGTTTTTTAACTCTTTTAAGGTTTGCTTCGGGGTGCTGTTTTTCAAACAAGAATAATTGGCTGTTTTCAGCAGGCCCATCAAAAAAACGCGACAGATTTTTCTCTTAAAGAACCACATTGCAACGATCTCAACTACTGTTGACCGCAACAAGATGGTGATTATAACCAAATTGATATTTTACGCAAATCGTACGCTTCATTTTTCAAAGAGCGTTAGCACCGCCCAAATCCCATTTGATGCTTTGTTTCAAGCGTGTTAAACTATCGACATTATTCTATCATTCATTTTAGCCGAGGAGCCGCTTGCGTTGAAACAAAACTTCCAACTGATAATTTTCGCCGTAATCCTCACCATGGCCTGTAATTTAAGCCAAAGCCGCAGCCAGGTAGCGCCGCCCACGCCTACCCCGCTGCCAACTTTTACCGCAACGCCAACGCTTACGCCGCAACCCCTGCTCCCTACGCCAACGTCCACCCTCCTCCCGCCCCCGACACCAGCATTTACCGCGATTCCGGCCACAGCTACCCCCACCCCCCTTCCATCCCCTACCGAGATGCCGTCTCCAACTAAAGAACCACCGCCTCCTACCGAAACACCCGTCCCCCCACCCCCCACCGCCACGCCTGTAAGCGAAGCGCCACCTACAGACACCCCCACGCCGGAACCGGTTATCAAATATGTACTGGCCGGCACGCAGCGAGACTTCAACTGTGATTTCACCACCATCCAAGGATCGGTAAAAAATGCCAATAATTTCGGCATCCCCAACGTGGCGGTGCGCGCGCTCGGTATCCATGAATCAACCGGGCTGGAGTTTACTACCCTTACCGACGCCAAAGGTAATTACGAAATCTTTCGAATTCCATTGAACGAACTGGCCGCCGCCCAGTGGGCGGTGATGGTGATGGAAAACGGGGGTGAAGTATCAGAACGATTTCACTGGGCTTCCACGCCCGTTTGCGAAAGTGACGATACCGGCCACAGCCAGGTGCTACGCGTAGATTGGAAATTGATCGAATAGAGAGGCCAAACCGGTTGACTATGACCTTTCCCCCATCCCCCTAATTGTTCATCTTATGCTATAATCTGTTTGCCATAGTTTCTTTTTAAGTTGAGACCATATTTTCCAAATTTAAGAAACACTCACCTCTTTGAATCCTACGCCGGATAAAATTTGGAAACATAACAGTTATGAACAAAAAACTGCACATGCGTTGGAAAATGCCCCATGCTCAAAATGTGCAAGACCCCGAGGGGCCGCCCCTGCACATTTTGCTGGTTGATGACGATGAAGACGATTTTGTCATCACCCGTGATTTACTGGCCGAAATTAGAGGCGATACATTTGAATTAGATTGGGTAGAAACCTTTGAAGCCGGTTTGACGGCGATGAAACAAAACCGGCACGATGTCTGCCTGATCGACTTTCGACTGGGCGAAAAGAACGGCCTGGAACTGCTCAGCGAAGCCATTAAAACCGGCTGCACCGCGCCGCTCATTTTGCTTACCGGCCAGGGCGACCGCACCGTAGATGTAGAGGCGATGAAACGCGGCGCCGCCGATTACCTGGTCAAAAACGAGCTGGATGCTCCCTCTCTGGAACGCGCCATCCGCTATGCTATTGAACGCAAACAGGTAGAGGAGGCGGCCCAACAACTTGCCGAGCAGCGCAAACGCTTGCTTGAAGTTTCGCAAGCTGTGTTCTCCACCCTTACTTTAGACGATATTGTTGATCAGATTGAAAAAGCTTTTGAGGGAATCATCCATTACAACACCTGCGCCATCTACTGGGTAGATAGAGAAGCCGGAACGCTGAAACCGGCAGCACCTACCGGAGATACGCCCTTCGCCAGACATATCAAAACCAAACCCCTGCCGTTAGGCAAAGGGATTACCAGCGCAGTTCTCGAATCGGAAAAAGGAGAGTTGATCAACAACGCCCACCGCGATCCCCGGTCTTTTTATCCCTCCGGCATCGAAGTTGAATGCGAGCATCTGATCAGTATTCCCATCGGCACTACGGAAAATACCCTGGGCGTTTTTAACATTTCCAGAAATTCAGCCCCACCCTTTACCCACGAAGAATTTGAACTCGTCCAACTGTTCATTACCCAGGCCACCGGCGCTATAGAAAATGCCCGCCTCCACGCCGAGACCAAACGCCGGGCGCAGCAACTGGCCGTATTGCACGAGTTAGATCGAGCCATTACCACCAGCCTGCGGATGACGGACATTTATCACGCCTTCACCCAACACGCCATCCGGCTGCTGCCCTACGACCGCACCTCTATCACCCTGTTGGATCAAGGCGAAATCCGCATCACTTACATCATCGGAGATAATACCTCCCTGCCGCAGCAGGGAACCGCCTTATCCCGCATCCATTCCCTGCCGGGTCAGGTCATCGCTAAAGGGCAGCCCCTTATTCAACATCTGGCCAGAGAAAAAGAAACCGAAGAAACTAATAAGTTGTGGGGCAAAGAGATTGAATCGAGCATGAGCATCCCTTTGCGGGTTAAGGGCCAGGTGATTGGTACCTGGAATCTGGGAAGCAAACAACGGGGCGTCTACAGCCCGGATGATCTGGATATTGCTCAATCTATGGCCGACCAACTGGCCATTGCCATTGAAAACGCCAGGCTCTTCAGTACCGCCCAACAAGAACTTTCCGAGCGCAAGCGGGTGGAGGAAGCGCTCCGTCAAAGCGAAGAAAAATATCGAACCCTCATCGAGCGAATGAGTGAAGGGCTGCTCCAGGTTGATAACCAGGACGTGATTCAATTTGTCAATGATCGCTTCTGCGAGATGGTGGGCTATTCCCGGCAGGAATTACTGAACAGTATTGCCGCAGACCTGTTCGTTCAACGGAAACAGAATGAAACACCAGAAAATTCTGATCAATATGAAACTCGACTCCAGAAAAAAAAATGGGGATTTGATCTGGGTACAAATTGGAGAAACCCCCGTGGTTGATACAGCGGGCCAGGTGATCGGGTCCGTCAGGATTCATACCGACATCACCGAACGCAAACGGGCCGAAGAAACCCGCGCCAAACTGGAAAACCAGCTACGCCAATCCCAAAAAATGGAAGCGGTGGGCACGCTGGCCGGCGGCATCGCTCACGATTTCAACAATTTACTCACCGCGATTATGGGCTACAGCGGCCTGGCTCTGGACACGCTCTCTGAAGAGAATCCCCTTTATAAAGACATCAAGGGCATTCAACGCACGGCTGAACGAGCGGCGGACCTGACTCGCCAGTTATTGGCTTTTGCCCGCCGCCAGATGGTTGAATTGCGCGTACTGGATTTAAACGAACTCATTTTGAATATGGGCAAAATGCTGCGCCGGTTGATTGGCGAAGATATTGAGTTGGTTATGTTACCCGCACCGGATTTGGGATTGGTCAAAGTAGACCCCGGCCAGTTTGAGCAGGTGATTCTCAATTTGGCCGTCAACGCCCGCGACGCTATGCCCGACGGCGGCAAATTGACCATTGAAACCGCCAATGTAACCCTGGATTGGGATTACGTTCAACAGCACGTTGAAGTTATCCCCGGCGAATATGTGATGCTGGCCGTCATCGATACGGGGACGGGGATGTCGCACGAAATTCAGAGCCATATCTTTGAACCCTTTTTTACCACCAAAGAAGTTGATCGCGGCACCGGGCTGGGATTGGCCACTTGTTTTGGAATTGTCAAGCAAAGCAACGGGCATATTTGGGTTTACAGCGAACCGGATCAGGGCGCAACATTTAAAGTGTATTTGCCCCGCATCATCGAAGCAGAAAAAGCCTTGCCCCTAAATCAGAGCCTGGCCAATTTACCTCGAGGGACGGAAAACCTGCTGCTCGTGGAAGATGAAGTCTCTCTGCGAGACCTATCGGGGCGGATGCTTAAACAACAGGGGTACAATGTTCTGGAAGCGGCCAATGGGGATGAAGCCTTACGCGTGATAAAAAAACACGATATTGATCAAATTCATCTGGTAATCACCGATGTGGTGATGCCGCAACTGGGAGGAAAGGCTTTGGCCGACAAGCTTAAAATTCTGCGTCCCGACATTAAAATTTTGTTCACATCAGGTTACACCGACCGGGCTATTGTTGACCACGGCGTATTGGAAGAGGGCATCGACTTTTTACAAAAACCGTTTGCCTTAGAAACGCTGGTGCGCCGCGTTAGAGAAGTTCTCGACAAATAACCTACGGCTCAACTGTTTCTACCGCTTCAGCCGGCGCCCAGCCTTGCAAATCGCCGGGCAGCATCACCCGCCGCCAATTGGGGCGGCTTTCTAAAAGATACACTTCCGTTCCAGAATGGAGCGTAAACTCAACCAAATATTGCTCCGCATCCCCAGGGCCGCTGGTAATTTCAACCTCCTGGGCTACAATCACTGCCGGCGGATACCGCCATTGGGCGTAGAGCCGATTGCCAATTGAAAATACGCCCACCAGCAAAAATATCCCCAACACCCCTACAATCCATCCAAAGAGCCGCCGCTGTCGGGGCAGCAAAATTGCCAGCACCGCAAAATAGCAAATGAAAATCCACAACACCAACGCCAAAACTACGGCTTCGTTGATAGTGAGCCATTCTTCTGCCATTTTCACCAGGTTGCTGAGTCCGGTTTCGGTTTCCAATTTATCTACGGTCTGGGATCGCGCTAAATCCAGATTGGCCGTAATATCGGCATCACGGGGAGCCAGGCGCTGGGCGCGCCGATAATTCAGCACCGCCCGGCCCAAATCGCCCAGTTTGAAATAGGCATTGCCCAGGTTGTAATAAAGATCGCTGTTAGCCACGCCGGCCTCAATGATTGCCCCGTAGATGCTGGCTGCTTCGGCAAACTCGCCGCGCTCGTAATGCCGGTTGGCTCGCAGCATCGCCTCGGTGGGGCTGACCTCAGTTTGAGCCGTTACCGGCGCAACCAGCAGCAGCAAACACACCAGGCCAATCCAACCCGCTCTTCTCCCCCACCTGACTCCTGATACCCGCCTCACCGCTTGCCTCCAAACGCCTTCTCCAGATCATTGATCAATTTTTGGGTTTCCGCCACCAACGATTGTTCCGCCGTTTCTTCTACCGGCGCGAACCGGCTGGCGTCAATTTCATTGACGATGTTTCGAACCCGCGCCACCAATTCGTCATCAAGCTGATTTTCTTGCAGCAACTTGAGTAACTCCGGGGTGGTGAGTCCCGCCGTAGGCCGGTTCAATTTGTCGGATAAATATCCCAGCAGCGCCCGCTGCGCCGCCGCGTAGCCATGGGATTCTCGTTGACCCGCGTTGGCCAATATTTTCAACGCCGTCCGGCGGGCGCGCCGGCTGCGGGCGTAAGCGGTATCTTTTTGCAGCCGCTGCCGCCGGCCCTGCCAGAACCAGACCCCCGCCACAATAAATACCGGCAAAATCCACAAGGCCCAATACAACGGTTGGGCCAGCAGCGACCCGCCGGCGTTCTCCAACACGGTGGGCACCGGCTTGATGTGCCGAATATCGCCGCCGGTTACTTGAATGGCCTGTTTTTCAGGGCCCACCACCACAGACGGCTCATTGGCTGCCGTATCTCCCTCAATGCTGACGGGAATCGGGTCGGTTTCCAAGGTGCGGTACGCCGCTGCCTGCGGATCAAAATAACTGAACGAGATGGAAGGAAAGGTATATTCGCCGGGCCGGGCCGGAACCAGCAGCCGTTCAAAGCGGCGGCGGCCAACCACTACATCATTTCGGGCCTCGGTTTGGCTGGTAGATTGGCTATCGAAAATGCGCCAGCCGGGTAAATCGGGCAATTCCGGCTCGGTCAGAACATCGATATTACCCGTACCTTCTATATCCAGAAACAGGGTCAGAGGCTCGTTGACTTTGCCCTCGGTGGCATCCAATTGGGCGCGCATCTCAAACTGGCCCACCGCGCCGTTAAAATCAGCGGGCGCGCCCTCCGGCAGCGATTGCACAGCCACAGAGACCGGTTTGGTTTCCAACATCAAGCCGGCGGTAAATAGATCGCCGGGGATTTCCAGCCGGGCCAGGCCAATGGTTTGCGGGCCGGGATTGGCCGGGAATAAAGCCGTTCTGATTTCATTGACTAAAAAACGACGGCCCGCCACTTCGGTTTCATAATAGGGCTGCGACAGGACGGTTTGGCCCCAAAAATTGGTAAAGAGCGGGGGTTCGTAATTGGGACGGCCCAGGGTGTTTACCAGGGTGTCTGCCGCCTCGTAAAATCTGAAAATGTAAATGATCTGCTCACCCAGATACGGCGTGGGGTTATCAACCTCGGCTTCGACAAAAAAGTCCTCTCCGGCCACAGTTTCGGGCGAATGGGCATCGGGCGGCGGGGTAGAGGGTACAGCCGAGCCGGTTCCTTCCACCACTTCAATATTGATAGGCTCCGTCTGGTAAGTTTGGCTGTCGATGGTGACGGCGATAGGTGGAATTACCAGATCACCGGCTCTCACCGGCTGAAGTTGGTAATAAAAACTCCCCTGGGAGGTCATTTCACCATTGACAATGCTAAACTGGGTCGATGTCCCCCGGCTCGCCACGGCAAAATCTGTCACCCCGGATAAATCCGGCGAGGGAATATTCATAAAATCGCCGGTCACGGTGACCGTCAACGAAAGCTTTTCATCCGTGCTGATCGTGGTCCGGTCTACCTCGGCGGTAATGGGCGACTGCGCCAGAATTGGGCCGGAGGGGGCAAACAGAAAGAACAGAACCGCCAACACGGTCAGCCCCAACTTTTGCAGGCCGGATCGCGGCTGCTTTTTAGGTTGTGCCATTCTTTGTGCATGATCAGGCATCAAACTCACCTGTATTTACCAATCTTTATCGGGGCGCGGGGCCGGTGGGCCAACCCGTTGCTGTAACCGCTCTTGCAGCGTCTGACCATCCTGCCCCAACGCATCGAGCAATTGCTCGGCTTCGGCGCGGGATAATCCGCCGCCGCTGCCGCCGGGCTGATCCTGAGGCTGAGACCCTCCGCCAGACTGGTTCTGATCGGGTTGCTGGCCGCCGCCCTGGTTGTCTTGATCCTCCTGATTATTATCAGACTGACCGCCACCTTGCCGGTTATCCTGTCCATCCTGATTATTTTGCTGCCCCTGACCGCCGCCTCCCTGCTGTTGATTCTGATTTTGCTGCTGCTGTTGCTGCTGTAATTTTTGCAAGGCCAGTTCCAGATTATGCTTGGCCTCGACATCATCGGGTTTTAACAGGAGCGACTGCCGGTAGGCGTCAACCGCCGCCGCCCAATCTTCCTGCCGAAAATAGGTGTTACCCAAATTATACCAGACCTTTTGCTGCAATTCACGATCTTCGGTGCGTTTGGCCTGCTCCAGTTGGGCCAGGGCCTTCTCCAGATCATCCCGGCGATATTGGGCGTTGCCGCCATTGTAGTAAGGTTCCGGCAAATTGGGGTCTTCCTGACGCGCCTGGGTGTAATCTTCCATGGCCTCGTCGTAGTTTCCCTCCGTGTAATCGGCATTGCCCCGGTTATTGTACCGCGCCGCCGACGCGCCGCAGGCAGTAGTCAAGATCATTATAAATCCGAACAAAAGAATCCATTGATAATGTTTCATTGGTTACTCCTCTACGCGCTTGCGGTCGGGAATCAACTCGCCGATAGCCAAAAATGCAATTACCACAGCCACAAACCATTGAAACCGCTCGATCCGGCGCGTTTCAAGCCGCCCCTCTAATTCTGTGGTTTGCAACTCGCTGATCGCGCCGGCTAAAAAGCCAACCTCGCGGCCGTCCGCCGCCGCGCGATAGTACCGGCCGTTGGTCACAAAGGCAATTTGCTGCAAGGTGGTTTCATCCAGGCGTGTCAGCACCACCTCGCCGTTGCGGTCTTTTTTATAGCCCACCAACTCGCCCAGGCCGCCATATTGGGGAATGGGTTCGCCCTCCGATGAGCCAAACCCAATGGTGTAAATAATGATGTCTTCCTCCGCCGCCGCTTCCGCCGCTGCAATCACCTCACCACCGTGGTCCTCACCATCAGTGAGCAGGATGATGACCTTTTGAGTGGCGCGTTCCTGGTTGAAGCCGGTTCTGGCAATGTTGATGGCTTCAGCCACGGCAGTGCCGGGCCGGGAAATCAGATCAGGATGGGCGGCCTCCAAGAACATCCGGGCCGTATTAAAATCAGAGGTAAGCGGAAATTGCACAAAGGCCGCGCCGGAAAACAAAACCAATCCGAGTTCATTACCTTCCAGCCGGTCCATCAATTCGCTGATTTCCAGTTTAGCCCGTTCTAACCGGTTGGGCTTCAGGTCTTCGGCCAGCATGCTTTCCGAAATATCGAGCACCACCATAATTTCAACGCCCTGTCGCTCCACATATTCCACCTGGCTTCCCCAGCGCGGGCGGGCCAGGGCGATCACCAAAAACATCAGCGCCAAAAACCACAGCACCATCCGCCAGCGGCGGCCCCGCCGGTTGACCGTGGCGCTGAGTTTAGCCACCAATTCCGGCGCGCCCAGCCGGGCCACCAGCGTCCGTTTTCGGCGGGCCAAAACGGCCAGCAGCAAGGCCAGAACAAGTAGCGGTATAAAACATAAGAGATACAGCGGTTGAGCAAGGTCCATAATAATGATTCGGCGATTCAGCGACTCTGCGATTCTGCGAGTTAGCGAGTCTGCTGACTACGACGTTTCTTTTGATAGGATAACTCGGTAACGGCGATTCCTTACGGTATCGTCCTGAACACCGTTTTTCTCAATAACATTTCCATCGCCAGCAAAAGCCCGGCGGGAATCAGCAGCCAGGCTGCCAGTTCAGTATAGCGGGTGAAGGTGCGGATTTCAACCTGAGAGCGCTCCAACTCATCGATGGTATTGTAGATTTCCCGCAAGCCGGTTTCATCTTCTGCCCGGAAAAAGAGGCCGCCGGTCAGATCGGCAATTTGCATTAAGGTTTCCTCGTCAATTTCCGAGTCGCGGTACTCGATGTGACCATCGGGAAAAGGCAGGGCCGCCGGGCCGGGCCGGGCCGCGCCAATGGTATAGACGCGGATATCCAGAGCTTTGGCGATGTCCGCAGCGGTCAGGGGATCAATCTGGCCGGAGTTGTTGGCCCCATCCGTGAGCAGCACAATCACCTTGCTTTTGGCCTCAGAATCGCGCAGCATGTTGGCCCCGTTGGCCAGCCCCAGGCCAATTGCCGTGCCGCTGTCCAGGCCAATGTCCCACGAGACCTGGGTATCATCCAACACCCGCTCCAACACCTGGTAATCCAGCGTGGGCGGCACCTGGCTGAAGGCTTCGGACGCAAAAATCACCAGGCCGATGCGGTCGTATTCGCGCCCCTCAATAAAATCGCGGATAACCTGTTTGGCCGCGCCCAGCCGATTCGGTTCAAAATCCAATGCGGCCATACTGCCGGAAATATCCAGCACAATGGCGATGTCCACGCCCTCGCCCATAATCACCTCGCGCGCGCTGCCGGATTGAGGCCGGGCCAGGGCAAAAATCAACAAAACCAGGGCCAGATAACGCAGCACCGGCAAAATAAACCGCGCCTGCTGCCGTAATGAGGGGCTGTGGCCGGTTAGACGAAGATCGGAATATTGAAGCGTGGCCGGCAGCCGCCAGCGGCGGGCCAGCCAGGGCAGCAACGCCAGGGCCAGGGGCAGCAGCAACAGCAAAAGCAACCACGGCGAGGCAAAACGCAGCATCAGGCCGGTACCTCCTCCACAGCTTCCGCTTCCGCGCCGGGAATGGGGGTTGTTGTTTCAACGATCAGCCGGGCTTTGTCGATCAAACCGTAGACTTCTTCCGGTTGGGGCGCGTAACGGGCAAATTTTACCAGGTCGGCTTCGGTGAAGAGCCGCATAAAGGGGCTGATCTGGCGCATGGAGAGATCGGCCTGCCGGAAGGCACGGCGTAATTCGCCGGTGGTTTGTTCCAGGGCCGGTATCTGGTACCGGCCTTCAATGTAAAATCGCAGGCAGTCGGACACCAGGCTGTAATACTCTTTGATCCGATTTTGGGCCGGGAGATCAAGCGCCTCAATCCGATCCAGTTCCTCGTAGGCGATGGCGTCCGGCGGGCGGGGATCGATAACGGGGGCGGGGATTCCATCGGGCATAACCATCGGACGATTTTGCCGGCGCTGGTACAACCACCAGCCAATAATCACGGCCACCACCAGCAACAACAGCGCCAGCCAGATGCCCAACAAAACCCAGGGCCAGATGGGCGGGACCGGCAGGTCCACCTGGGGTTTGATGTCGCGCAGTTCGGTATCTTCGGTCAACACGCTGGTAACGCGTAATGGAATGATAGGGGCGGCTAACTGCTCTACCGTTCCGTCCGGTTTGCGATGATCCACCACCAAATTCGGCGTCTGATACTCGCCCGGCGCAAAGAGCGCGACCACGATATTTTTGCCGGTAGTGGCGGTGCCGTCGCCATTATCCACCAACTCCGGTGGCGACTGCTCAACAACGGTAAAGCCCTGCCAGCGGGGATCTTCGTCCGGGTTGACCTGCGGTAGCATCACCCGCGAGTCGAGTGGATGGATGATCTCCAGCCGCAAAGTAATTTGATCGCCCACGGTCAGCGATTCGCCCGGCTCCGGCGAAGCCACGTAAAATTCAACACTGGCATCGGGGCTTTGGGCGAATACAGGCAATGTTGAGAAAAAGAAAATGAGGCACAGCACAAGCCAGATGGATGTGGATAGCGTACGATGTATTGCGGACTGCGTAAAACGTGGAACGTTACACGTTAAACGCAATCTCTGATCTCTACTCCCTAATTCCCAATTTCTATCCATCCCTCACCGCCGTAACCGCCGGCTGCGCCGTTCGAAAAATTTGGTCAGAGGGGTGACGTATTCGGCATCGGTGGTGATGTTAATTCGGTCTACTTTGGCTTTGCGGAAAACCCGCTCGCGGGCGGCAGTCAGTTCGTTGACCCGCTCATCAAACGACTCCTGCCAACGGCGGCTGCCGGTATCCACCCACTGCACCCGGCCCGTTTCGGCATCTTCCAGGGCCAGCAGCCCTACGCCGGGCCACATCTCCTCGCGGGGATCGCTGATATTGACGGCAATGACATCGTGACGTTTATTGCTCACCTGCAACACGGAGCGATACCCTTCGGGCGGGGCCAAAAAATCGGAAATGAGAAAAACAATGCTCTTGCGTTTCAACACCCGGTTGATGGTGTTGAGGGCCAGCCTTAAATCGGTGCCGCGGCCTTCCGGTTCAAAAGCCAGCAAATCGCGGATGAGGCGCAGCACGTGGCGGCGGCCCTTGCGCGGCGAAATAAACAGTTCGTCCCGGTCGGTGAAGACCAGCAGACCCACTTTATCATTGTTGGTAATGGCCGAAAAAGCCAGCACTGCGGCCAACTCGGCGGCAATTTCCCGCTTGAAGCGGTTGACCGTACCAAATTGACCGGAAGCGCTGGCATCGACCATCAGCATCACCGTCAGTTCCCGTTCTTCCACAAAGCGTTTGACAAACAATTCGCCGGTGCGGGCGGTCACGTTCCAGTCAATGTCGCGGACCTCGTCGCCGGGCTGGTAGGGGCGGGCTTCGTCAAACTCCATCCCCCGCCCTTTGAAAATGGCGTGATATTCCCCGGCAAAGCTATCGTTCACCAGGCGGCGGGTGCGTATTTCGATCCGGCGGATTTTTTTGATGAGTTCAGGTGTGAGCATGGGATTCAACGATTCTATGATTCTGCGATTCAGCGAGTTAGCGATTCTGCGAGGCAGCGATTCAGAATTGATTCGCTGATTCGCTTCTTCGCCGACTCGTTTCTTCTACGGCACTTCGATCTGGTCTAAAATGCGCTGCACAATGTTGGCGCTGGTGATTTCTTCGGCTTCGGCTTCGTAGCTGACCACGATCCGGTGGCGGAGTACATCGGGTGTAATTTGTTTGATGTCTTCGGGCGTTACAAAGCCCCGGCCCTGGAGAAAGGCGTGGGCGCGGGCGGCCATGATCAGGTAAATGCTGGCGCGCGGCGAAGCGCCAAATTCGATCAGCGGTTCCAAATCGAATAATTCATTTTCTGCCGGTTCGCGGGTAGCAAAAATCAAATCAAGCACGTAATCTTTGATCTTTTCATCGACATAGATCTGGCGCACCACCTGGCGGGCGTGCAGCAAATCTTCCGGGTGGATCACCGGCGAAACTTCCGGCAAAGTAAACCCTGTCATCCGGTCGATGATGAGGCGTTCTTCATCGCGGGTGGGATAGCCCACAATGACTTTGAGCATAAAACGGTCTACCTGAGCTTCGGGCAGGGGGTAGGTTCCCTCCTGCTCGATGGGGTTTTGGGTGGCCAGCACCAAAAAAGGCTCCGGCAGCAGGTAGGTAGAATCGCCCAGCGTCACCTGGCGCTCCTGCATGGCTTCCAGCAAGGCGCTTTGCACTTTGGCCGGGGCGCGGTTGATCTCATCGGCCAGGATGAAGTTGGCAAAGATTGGCCCCTGATGGGGCGTAAACTCGTTGGTGCGCGGGTTATACACCTCGGTTCCAATCAAATCGGCGGGCAGCAGATCGGGCGTAAATTGGATGCGCTGAAATTGAGCTTGCACCGCTTGTGACAGGGTTTTGATGGCCAGGGTTTTGGCCAGGCCGGGCACACCTTCGAGCAGGATGTGCCCGTCGGCCAGCAGCCCTACCAGCAGCCGTTCAACAAGCCGCTCTTGCCCCACCATGACTTTATTGATTTCGGCCAGCAAGTCTTGTAAAAAAAGCGCTTCTCGTTC
Source organism: uncultured Caldilineaceae bacterium (assembly GCA_964612485.1). Classification (GTDB taxonomy): domain Bacteria; phylum Chloroflexota; class Anaerolineae; order 4572-78; family J111; genus JAFGNV01. Next base: position 15,733 of record CAZTFF010000061.1, on the reverse strand, counting down.
TACTTCCGCGTTTAATTCTCGGATGGTGGTCATTTGCATAGTACGCCGGAATCCTCCAAACAATCAATTTAGAATACTCAGGATTAAAAACAGCCCATCGCCGGGCTGAGGGTCATTTTACAGGCCATAGATGAATTTGGGGTGAAAGGCAGCATCTCAAAGCTTTCTGCAAAGCACGCTTTCTGCAAAGCGCGTTTGAACGATAACGATTCCCCAAACGGATTTAATTGTAATCAAAGTGAAATAATTTTCAAACAAGCGAGGGCGTTTCTTAACTGCAACGGTATTTTTACATAAAATTCTTGAAACATAAGGACGCAAAGGTGCAAAGGTACAAAATTTAACTTTTTTTCTTTGCCCCTTGCGCCGTTGCGACTTTGCGTTGTTTTTTGGCACGAGGTTCTGAAAGTCTCGTTGGCGTATTAATCACAGCACGTATCAGAGAGAAGCGTAAAATGAAAGGTGGTGCCTTCACCCACGCTCTCGGCCCAAATGTCTCCACCGTGGGCCTCGACAATGTGTTTGGCAATGGCCAGTCCCAGCCCGGTGCCCGAATTTTTGGGATTGCGAGAGGGGTCTATTTTGTAGAAACGTTCAAAGATACGGGGCAGTTCATCGGGCGCAATGCCCACCCCGGTATCGGCAATGCTGACCGTCACCCATTCATTCTTTTCTTCATCACCTGTGGTATTGGGCGTCTGGCCGTTGGTGTGTTTGGCCGAAATGATAACGCTGCCCGTATCGGTGAATTTGATAGCGTTGTGAACGAGATTGGTGATCACGCGCCCGATCATGGTTTCATCGACCAATACTTCGATCTCGTCATCGATATCCATCGTCAAATCAAGATGTTTGCGCTCTGCCTGGGGCATCAATCCCTCCAATTGGGTTTTAGCAATAGAGCGCAACGGGTGGGAAGACATTCTGAGCGGAACCTGGCCGGATTCGATGAGTGACAAGTCCATTAGCTCACGGGCCAATTGGCTCAGGGTATCCACCTGACCCGCAATTTTGTTGACCAGTTTGTGGGCCATCTCCGGCTCATCGAGCGCGCCATTCAGCAGAGTTTCGATCAAGAGTTGGGTGGATGCCAGCGGGGTGCGCAGCTCGTGCGAAATATTGGCCACAAATTCACGACGGGCGCGGCTCAGGCGGTGCAATTCGGTGACATCGTGGATGGCTAACGCCACCGCAACAATTTGCTTGTTATCTTTGATGGGGCGCGCTTTGGCTTCCAGATATTGATCTTGCCAGTTGTAATACACAGCCGGTAATTTTTGGCCCTCCATGGCCTGCTCTACCAATTCCTGCAACTGGTGCTGGCGCGTCCAGGCCATCAGGGTGGTAGCTTTGCCGGGTTTGCCAAACATCCGTTTGGCCGTTTTGTTGGCGCTGGAAATGGCAAAATCTTTTTCTACAATCACCAGGGCCTGGGTAGAGGCGGCCAGCAGCTTTTTACGCCGGTTGTTGACGGCTGAGAGTTCCCGGCGCAAAAAAGAGAGCCTGTTTTGCAGCCGGGCCGACCGGCTTTGTTCTTCTCGCAGTTGCCGGCGCAAACTGCGGCAGGCAAATGCAGCCACAATCAAAAGAGTCAATAATACAGTTGAAATGGACCAACTAAGCATGATAGCTCCTCCATCTTCGCCGGCCATCGGCGCCGGCGAAAACACGTTTTCCTACTCCCCATTATGAGATTTTAACAATTCATCAAGAAGAATCAAATTGAGTTTTTTGGGGGATTTGCAAATAAATTTTCCAACTGGCGGGAATTTCACCTGAAGCGACCAGGTAATTGACACGCGGAGTTTTCGGTTCCCACAGCAGTTTCATATTGGCTTCGTGAGGAGTCCGGTTGCCCTTGCGCTGGTTACACACCGGGCAGGCGCAGATAGTATTTCCCCAGATACTTTTTCCGCCCCGGCTTACCGGAAAAATGTGATCAACGGTGAAATCGTTCCGGCAGAGTGTTTCGCCGCGTTGTTTGCTCCCCGGTCCAATACCGCAGTAAGCGCAGGTATATCTATCGCGCTGAAGCACGGCCCGCCGGCTCCAACTGATTCCTCGCTTAGGCACATTGATGTACCGCCGCAGCCGGACAACAGAGGGGATACGCAGCGTTGAAGACACACCCTGCAACATAATTGCCTCATCACATACCCCTTCCACCCGGCCCCGCATCATCAGCGATGCAGCCCGTTTATGGGTAATGACGGCCAACGGCTCGTAACTCAGATTAAGAAGTAAGATATGCCCCACGTTACCTCGCTGTAAACGTTATCTATACAAAAACTACCTCTTGATGATAAAATTCCTGAGATCCAGCCAACTCATCCCAAAGATAATTCTGATTATGCCATTCCCAAAAATCAATCGCCGGTGATTTTAAGTGAGAAATCGAGGGTTCGCTTACCGATAATATGTCTTCATCAAAAGGATTGAGGTTACGACCTTCAGGTAGATTGGTTACTCGGAGGTTCTGTTTTGTTTTCAATAATTCACGGCCCTATATTCCGTACTTGTTTTTTGGCCTAATTCTATCCAGCCATATTTAAGCCGGCTTCATCAACATGTTAAATTTGCTTTAAATTTATGTTAAATGTGTTTAAAGGGGGTAAAATTATCCGCCTCAACGTCCGGGATAGAGAACGTTTGGGCCAATCAATCAGGTGAGTAACGGGTTAAAATGTGGCAGGCAGCTTTCCGGCTAAGATTTGGAGCCATACTCGAGGCCAGGGGGATGATCCGGGTTCAGCTACAGGTTGAAGTGATTCCAACAGGAAAGCCGCTTTTTTTCTACGGTAACGGCAACCCAAAGAAAGATTGACACTGTCTGGAAATCTTTCAGTCGTCGCCCTCAAGGCGCGCCTGCTGGGTGAGACGGCGTAACCGGCTGGCCAGAACATTGGTGGCCACAGGTTTAACCACATAATCATCCGCGCCGTTATCTAAGGCTCGCATCACCAGTTCGTGGTCAATAACGGCCGAAAGCACCAGAATAGGCACCTGGCTAAAAGTTCGGATCGCTTTACACACTTCCCAGCCGCTCATGCCCGGCATCATCAAATCTAACACTACCACCTCGGGCAAAACTTGATGGATCAGCTTGATTCCTTCGGTGCCGGCGTTGGCTACGAATACCTCAAAATCATTACGACTTAAAGAATCTTTTAAAAATTCCGTCAGAAATTCATCATCATCAATAACTAATACTTTGGTTGACACTTTTTCCCCAGTTTGAAACTAAACGCCCAGCCTCGTGATTCACACTTCTACCACAAACACGGACCCTTTGGGAGAATTTGGCTCTACAAAAATCTGGCCGCCATGCGCTTCAACAACCATTTTGCAAAACGCCAGGCCCAACCCGATCTGGGCTTCTCCTTCTTCTTTTAATTTTACAATTTCAAATTTATCAAAAATTCGGTTGCGGTCTTCTTCGCTGATGCCCGGCCCTTCATCGATAACTTTTACCCGCGCGCGGGGAACCGAGGCATATAATAACGTTTTGGCGCGTGGATATTCTGCTTGCAAGGTAATTGTGCTGCCATTCGGCGAAAATTTCAAGGCATTAGAAATTAAATTTTCCAAAACACGCTGGAACAAATTAATGTCTAACAACACGTGTTCCCCTGCCGGCGGCAATTCTGTTACCAGCTTGATCTTTTTGGATGACGCCACCACATCGTGGCTTTCTTGCACCTGCCGGATCAACTGATTGACATCCACCATCGAGCGGTTCAGGATCAATCGTTCCGATTCCAGCCTGGCCAGAATGAGCATATCGTTAAGAAAAGAATCGAGCCGGTAGGCTTGCATTTGGATCGCCGTGACATCGTCGGCATCCGGGCCGGTTAATGTGTTTCGGCCTAACAGCAATTCAGTAAAGCCTAAAATCGCCGTCAGCGGGGTGCGGATGTCGTGTACAATCATATGGGTCAAATCTTCGCGCAGCCGCAAGGTGGTTTCCAACTCATCATACTGTTGTTTCACCCGCAGCAAAGAGCGCACGCGCGCCCGCAGTTCGACGCTGTCAACCGGCTTGTTCAAAAAATCGTCAGCGCCGGCATCAAGGCCGCGTACCAAATCTTCGGTGCTGCTCAGGGCTGTTACCAGAATGATAGGGATATGGTGCCAGCGCCCATCATTTTTAAGGCGTTCGCAAAGTTCAAAGCCGTCCATGTCCGGCATCATCACATCCAAAAGAATCAGGTCCGGCGGCGACTTTTCAATTTGGCCCAGGGCTTCCGGCCCGCTGCCGGCAAAGGTCAGGTCGTACCCGTCGGGCAGCAAAAAGCCTTCCATCATATCCAGGGCAATCGGCTCATCATCAACGATCAGAATTTTACGGCTACGTTTACCCATTATACTTTCTTTCTAACTGTGGTTTCGGGTTCTGAGATTTGAGCAGCAATGAGATCGGCTAACGCTTTCAGGCTGACCGGTTTGCTGAGATATTCATCCGCGCCGGCTTCAAGACACCGCTCCCGGTCGCCGGGCATCGCCAGCGCGGTGAGCGCAATAATGGGGATACCGGCCAAAACAGGATCGCTGCGAAAGCGACGCGTGGCTTCCAAGCCATCCATGCCCGGCATCTGGATGTCCATCAGAACAACCGCCGGGCGTTCTTCCCGGGCGTGAGCCAGGGCTTCTTCGCCGTTCCGCGCTTCCATTAATTGATACCCCAGAGCCGACAAATAATCGCTGAAGGTGGTTATATTATCTTCATTATCTTCAGCAAGTAAAATCAAGGGGCCGTCGCCGGATATTTGAGGTGACATCACCGGGCCGGCGGCAGGCGCTGTCTTTTCCGCCCGCTGTTCGGCGCGCTTTTTCTCGTCCGTGGGTATCCAGGGCAATAAGATGGTAAATCGGCTGCCCTCACCCACCTCGCTCTCTACCGCCACGCTGCCCCCGTGCAGCTCGGCCATGCGGTAAACCAGCGAAAGCCCCAAGCCGGTGCCGCCTTGCTGCCGGGCCAGGCCGCCTTCCAACTGCACAAACGGCTGGAACAGCCATTTCATCTCTTCCTGAGAGATACCAATGCCGGTGTCCCACACGGTAAAGTGAGCAATCTGCTGTTCGGTATCGCCCCGCACGTCCAGGCCAACCTGCCCGCCTTCAGGCGTAAATTTCACCGCATTGCTCAACAAATTTACCAGCATCTGTTTCAAACGGCGTTCATCCGCGGTGAGCGTTTCTACAGTTTCATCCGCTTCATAAAACAGTTTGATTTTCTTTTTATGAGCGATTTGTTTGACCATCCGCAAACTCGACTGGCACACCCCTTCGACCGATACGGACCGGACATCGACTTTTAATTGACCCGCCTCGGTCTTGGCCAAATCCAGAATATCGGTAATCAACGATAGTAAATGATGGCCGCTCTCATCAATATTTTGCAAATACCTGGCCTGTTTCTGGTTGACCTCACCAAAAACGCCCGTGGCTAAAATTTCCGCCGATCCCAAAATGCCGTTCAGCGGGGTGCGGAGTTCGTGGCTCATATTGGCAAAAAATTCATCTTTGAGCCGGGCGGTCCGGGCCAGCTCCGCGTTGGCTTTGCTCAACTCAATGGTTCGCTCGGCCACCCGCTGGGCCAGCAAAGCGCGTTCTTCTTGCAAGGCGGCTTCGGCCCGCTTTCGCTCGGCAATCTCCTGCCGGGCCTGTTCAAAAAGCTGGGCATTTTCAATGGCGCTGGCTCCCTGATTGGCCAGCAATTTAGCCAGCGCGATTTCCTGGTACGTAAAGGTTCGCTGCTCACGCGTATCTTCCAATTCCACCAGCCCCATCACCCGTTGTTGAAACACCATGGGTAAAATCATCCGGGTTTTGATGTTGGCGCGCTGCATATAGGAAAATTCGGCGGGATCAATATTGGTCTGGTTGAGGGTCATTTGGTGGGGGATTTGCTCATCCAACACCCATTTAGTTAAGGGAATTTCGGCCAGATCGCGCCCAAGGGGCGGTGAATTGGGGTCCCACCAGCCGGCAGAATCGTACCGGGCGCGGAGGGTTATTTTGTTCACCGTTTGATCCCATTCGAAAATAGAACAGCTTTCCACCTCAAACAGCTTGGCCAACTCATGCACCAGCGTATCCAGCACAAACCGCAAATCCAGGCTGGAGGTAATGGCAGCGCCCGTTGACTGCAAAATAGACAACTCCCGATTCCGCCGGACAAATTCCGCTTCAGCCCGTTTGCGTTGGGTAATATCGTGAAACACCACCTGTACGGCAGGATATCCCCGGTAAACAAACGGATGCCGGATCACTTCCACATCAACCTCCAGGCCGTTGAGTTTGATCAATTTTTCCTCAACCGGCTCGGAGTCGGTTGATCCCTGTTGAACTTGCTGCATTCGCAGCCGGGCAATCTCTTGATATTCAGGATGCACCACCTCCATTACTGGTCTGCCAATCAATTGTTCCGGCTCAGTTGCGCCCAGAAGTTCAGCCCCGGCTTGATTGATGTAGGCGATTGCATCGTCACGATAAACCGCAATGCCGTCCGGTGAGCATTCGACCAACTGTTGATAAGATTCCTGTCCGTTCTCGGAAAATGGCCGGCTGTCGGCATCCACTTCGGAAACAGCCATTGCCGGGGCCTGGCCAGCCGTTTCAACAGCTTGATGAAGTTCATCCTGCAACGATGGGGCCAATTCATCCGCTTCAATCTGAAGCGCAGCCGCTACCCGGCGTAGGCGGATCACGGCTCCTCCCAAACCCAACGTTCCCGCTAACGCCATAAAAACACCAGCCAGCAGCAAAATCCCCCCATCAATAAAAACCAGGGCTACCAGACTAATTCCGCAGCCCAACAGGATGACCACCATCGAGCCAGCCAACAGCCGTTCCAGACGATGAAGTTTGTCTTGTAAATGAGATAAATTTGAATTCATAGCGTGTGAAACCTGCCGGCTCATAAGTTTCCGTATAAGTAGGGGCGAATGGCCATTCGCCCCTACTTATCAAGTACATCCACGGAATATTCAAAAAAGCCGATAAACCCAGTCTATTTCATTGTACCGGATTTCAGAAAAAATATCTAATCAAAAAAGGGGACATTTGGGCTACGGCAACAATTTTGAGAATTCCACTTCGGCAAACTTTTTCACTATCCATTTTTGCATTATAATCGGCGTATGACCGATTTATCAGACTCAGCCAAAGCACCCAAACAAAAACCGTGGAGCGATATTGATCTCAATCGCTGGAAAGAATACGATGAGGTGTTGACCGACACCCTCTGGAATTTCTCCAACCGGGCCAGCGGCGACGGCCACAAACTGGATTACCATGGCAACTACATCCCCCAAATTGCCACCCAAATCTTTACCCGCTACAGCAAAAAAAATGATATTGTGCTGGACCTGTTTCTGGGGTCCGGCACCAGCGTCATCGAGGCCGCGCGTATGGAACGGCGCTGTATCGGCGTCGAATTGAAACCGGAGTTGGTGGCATATGTGCGGGATAAAATTGATCCTACCCTGCTCGACTCCCGGATTCATATTTTGCGGGGCGACAGCGCGGCCCCTCAAACCGTGGCCAGGGTATCCGCCACCCTGCAAACCATGCAAGCCGAGTCGGCTCACTTGCTGATACTTCATCCTCCTTACGACGACATCATCAAATTTTCCGACCATCCTGATGATCTTTCCAACGCCGCCGGCACCGAAGCGTTTCTGGACAGCTTTGAAACCGTTGCCCGGAACGGCTTCCAACTGCTGGCCCCGGGCCGATTTGCTGCCCTCATCATTGGCGATAAATACGCCAACGGCGAGTTGGTGCCGCTGGGGTTTTGGTGTATGGAACGTATGAATCGGGTGGGCTTCAAAACCAAAGCCATTCTGGTGAAAAATATCGAGGGGAATGAAAAAGGTAAAGGCCGCACCGCCAACTTATGGCGTTACCGGGCGCTGGCCGGCGGATATTACATTTTCAAACACGAATATATCATCGTCTTTTTCAAACCAAAACGCTGACGATGGCCCACAAAGATTTTACGCTTCTCCGGCACGAACTCCAAAAGCTGCCCGCCCTGCCGCCCTGGGGCCGCCCGCAAGGCGATAACTGGGACCGGTTGAGCAATTTTATCTACCGGGCTACAACCCTACAGGAAGTGCAGCGGTTGGCTCAAGGCCAGGCGCAGGCCCAAAAATTGGATCCGGCGGCCTTTGAAGCCTACGCCGTTCGCCGTTGGTACAACCAGCAAACGCACGACCAAATTTTACAGATGTTTCTGGCCCACCCCACCGTAACGCCGGAAGAAAACAAAAAGCACCACGCCATTGATTTTTACCTGCGCGGCCTGCCGTTCGATTTAAAGATCAGCCGCTTCCCCCGCGCCTATCCCCAAAGCATCCACGAGGCCCAACAAAACCCCCGCCATCTGGTGGCGTGGCAATACCGGCATCAATCCAAACAGGGGCGGTATCACCTGGGCAATCGACTCTTTATCATCCTGCACCATGCCCGCCGGCCCGAACAAACCTGGCAGCTCCGCCGTAATTTTGACGCGCTGGCCGCGCGCATTGTAGATTTTTTAGACTCCCCCACCCTGCTGGGACTAAAAATCACCCACCAGCATACTCAAAAAAATCACCTGCCCTGGTCGGCGGTAATTTTTTATGTGAAAGATTAGTACTACAACGCGACTTTCAGAATTTTGCGCTAAACATCAACGCAAAGGCGCAAAGATCAAAAAATAAAATCTCTGCGCCCTTGCGTTTAAATAATTTTATGACAAAATTTCCTTGTTTGAGTTCAGGGGTTGTTATTTTCCTGCCCAATAAACCGGTCTCAACCGCAAGCCAACCAACTGGCTTAAAACACCCATCAATGGCAAAATATGGGCCTGGTAAACGGCTTGCGCCAACTACATTATCGAAGGATAATCTTTTATGAGTAAACCAGGTGTTGTTTTTCAACCGGAAGTCTATCACGGGATGCAAAAAGGCATCAACCAGTTGGTGGATGCCATCCGTCCTACGTTGGGGCCGCTGCCGCGCATTGTAGCCATTGAGCAGACGGGCCAGCCCCAGAAAACACCGGAACTGCTGGACAACGGCGGCGTGATCGTGCGGCGAATTCTAGAACTTCCCAACCGGGATGTGGATATGGGCGCGATGTATCTGCGTCACCTGCTGTGGCGAATTCATCAAGATGTGGGCGATGGCACCGCCACCGCAGCGGTTCTGTTTCAGGCCGTGTTTAATGAGGGCGTGCGGTTTATCACTGCCGGCGGCAACGCTATGCTCTTACGCCGCTCCCTGGAAGAGGGGCAAAAACTGATTGACGATCGGCTGCAAGCTATGTCGATTCCCCTGACCGATCCACAGCAGTTGGTTCAAATGGCCGAATCGGTGTGCTACGATGCGGATATTACCCGCGAGTTGGGCCACATTTTTGATATCATTGGCGAGCACGGCTATCTGCAGATCCGTTCGGGCCGCAGCCGGGAGGTGGAGCGGGAGTATGTGGAAGGCACTTTTTGGCCGTCGAAACTCCTTTCCAAAGGGCTGAATACCAGCCAGGTCAGACCCAAAGCGGTGTTGTACGACGCCGCCATCCTGATCAGTGATCTGGACATCGAAAATGTGGAACAGACCGCCGCCTTCTTAAGCACCATAAAACGGGCCGGTATTCAGAACTTGTTCATAATTGGCCGTAAATTCAGTGATAACGTATTGGGATTTCTCCACCGGATCAACCAGGAATCGATAGACCTCACCGTCTATGCCGCCCAAACCCTGGAAAAGATAGCACCGGATCAGGCCGACGCCATGCAGGATTTGGCCGTCCTCACCGGTGGCCGCGTGTTGATCCGGGAGGCGGGGGACACGCTGCCGGGCGCAACATCGGAAGATTTGGGCGCCGCCCGCCGCATTTGGGCCGACCGCTACCACCTGGGCATTGTACGCGGCCAGGGCGACGCGCACCAGATACGGGAACAATTGGAGTTGTTACGGCTGGGCTTCAACCGGGCCACCGATGATAAAATCCGCCGAAAATTCCAAACCCGCATGGGGCGCTTGCTGGGCGGATCGGCCATCTTATGGGTTGGCGCGGCCACCGAAACCGAAATAGAAAGCCGCAAAACATTGGCCGAACGGGCCGCCCATACCCTACGCGCTGCGCTCCGCAACGGCATTGTGCCCGGCGGCGGGGTAGCGCTGCTGGCGTGCCAAACTGCGCTTCAGGAAAAAGCGGATATCAACACCCAACTGGAAGAACGCGCCGCTTACCGTATTCTACACACCGCTATGGAAGCCCCCCTGCGGGCCATTGTCAACAATGCCGGCTTTGAAGCCAGTGTGGCGCTGTCCCGGCTCAGCGGCGCCAACGCCGGGTTTGATGCTCGCTCCGGCGCGATTGTTGATATGGTTGAGGCCGGTATCTGGGATGCCACCGCCGTTTTAAGAACCGCCGTCCACGGCGCAATCTCCGGCGCGGCCCTGGCCTTAACCACCGATGTGCTGATTCATCACAAAAATCCCCAACAAGCCATGGAACCCTAAAGGAGTCAACACCGATGACCGAGACCACCACTCCGCAAGATATTGTGTACGCACTGGCCGCCTCGCCAACCTTTGCCGCAGACGGCGTCTGCTTTGCGGCTCGAGATTCGGGCCTATTTCGCTCTACGGATGGGGGGCAAACGTGGCATTCGGCCTACGACAGCCTGAACCCCACCGAACCCTTAACCACGATGGCTGTGGCTGTCTCGCCCAATTTTTCCGACGATTCAACCGTATTGGCCGGCGTGCCCGGCGGCATTCTGCGCTCGATTGACGGCGGGGACACCTGGCAGATCATCCAACTGCCCGATCCAGCCCCGGTTGTGATTTCGCTGGTGTTTTCTCCCCATTATGCCGGCGATGGTGTGGTGTGGGCCGGTACGCTGGAAGACGGAGTCTTTTTGTCAACCAACCGGGGGCAGAAATGGATTCTCTGGAATTTTGGCCTGATCGATTGCCACATTCTCTGCCTGGCGCCATCGGCCACCTTTGCCCAGGACCAGACGATTTTTGCCGGCACGGAAAGCGGCATTTTTCGCAGCCGCAACAGCGGAAAATCGTGGCAGCAGACCGGCTTTCCGCCCGACGCCGCGCCGGTTCTGAGTCTGGCCCTCTCCCCCACTTTTGCCGAGGATGGTTTCATATGGGCGGGAACAGAATCGCGCGGTCTTTTCTACTCGGAAGACGCAGGCCAGAACTGGACCCGGCTGGATGAAATCCTGGCCGAGTCGGCCATCAACGATATTGCGCTCTCGCCCAACTTCCCGGCCAAACCTCACATCTTGCTGCTTGTGGAAGACAACCTGCTCCTTTCCCGAGACAAAGGCCAAAGTTGGACCAACGCCCAAACCATCGTGGATCTGACCGAAGGGGTATCAACGTCGAGCGTTCCCCAGGGATTGGAGCCGAATGATCCCCTGCTGTTAGGGTTGGTTGAAAAAGGGATCGCCAGGAGTAAGATCGTCTAATTTTCAAGCGGCAATTGGATGTGGATGGCTGTGCCCTGCCCCATCTCACTCTCGGCCCGGATAGTGCCATGGTGGGCGTGGACAATGGCCCGGGCAATGGCCAACCCCAGGCCAGATTCCCCCTCCTCCTGCCGGCGCGATTTATCGGCGCGGTAAAAACGGTTGAAAATGTGAGGCAGTTCATCAGACGCAATGCCGCTGCCAGTATCGCGCACGGTGAGCAGCAACCCCTCCGCCCGGGTCTGGACCGATAAAATGATCTCCCCTCCCTGAGGCGTATAGCGCAAGGCGTTGCTCACCAAATTGCCCAACACTTGCACCAATCGTTCGGAGTCGGCCTGAAGGCGCGGCAGACCGGCTTGCGGTTCTAACCGGATGTCAACCTGCTGCTGTTGGGCCTGATGACGAAACGCCGCCGCCACTCGCGCCAGCAGGTCCGGCACAAGCACCGGCTCCAGATTGAGCGGCAACTCTCCGGCATCGGCCAGCGACAGGGTGCGCAGGTCTTGCACCAGCCGTTTGAGATGCTGGGCTTCATCGTGCATGGCCTCAAACCGGGCGGGCGTAGGCTGCAAATCGCCGTCACGCAGGGCTTCAAGATAGCCGGAAATCACGGTAAGCGGCGTACGTAAATCGTGAGCAATGTCGGCCGTCATCTGGCGGCGGAGTTGAGTGACGCGGGCCAGATCGGCGCTCATCCGGTTGAAAGATTCGGCCAATTGCCCCACTTCATCCTCGGAACGAACCGGCACCGCCTGCGCCAGATCACCTTTAGCCACCGCCTGGGTTGCGGTTGTGATCTCGCGGAGGGGACGGGTAAGCGCGCGAGCCAGGAAAACGCCCAAAACCAGGGCAACCAGTGTCGCGGTCCCTGCGGCAATCAACAGGGCCTGGTTGATGCGGGCCAGGTATTGTTCCTCCAGCGGATCGCGGGGCGGCGGGGTGTTGGTAAAAAAGATAGTGCCAACCTCCTGTCCATCCACTTCAAGCGGCGTTCCTTGCGCCAGCACCGCCGCAGAGGCGCGATCGCCCACCTGATACGGCCCGCCGGGAATGACCACCGTGCCCTGCCGGTCGGTCAGGCCAAAACGCAGGCGGGAAGGCAGGAACAGCGGCGGTTTTTGCCCCGGCTGGGGTGTGGGCGGCGGGCGATGGCGCAGCGCCTCGTCAACGCCCTGCCAGGAACCGTAGTATTGATAGTAGGTGGTCACATCTTCAACAAACCTGTTTTGCGCTTGCCGCAGCGCCAGGCGATCAAATTCTCGTTCGGTAATGGCGCGGGAAAACACCGCTACCAGAATCACCCCTATCAGGCTGACCAGCAAAAAAGCCAGCGTGAGTTTAACGGTCAGGGAACGATGCATACGTTATCCTTCAATTTCCGGCGAAAAGCGGTAGCCCACGCCAAAGACGGTTTCTATGTAACGCGGGTTGGCCGCGTCCGGCTCGATTTTGGCGCGCAAGTTGCGCACGTGAACATCGATGGTGCGTTCAACCCAGGCCGCGCCCTGCAAAATATCCAGCAGCTCCTGGCGCGAAAACGCCCGCCCCGGCGAGGCCATCAATACCGCCAGCAGGTCAAACTCGGAGGGGGTCAGGGTAACAAACTGATCGCCCACTTTGACGTAGCGGCTGTCTTGATCCAGTATCACATCGGCCACCCGCAGTACTTCACCCCGTTTCGGTTCAGTGCCGCCGGTCCGGCGCAGCACGGCCCGGACGCGGGCCAGCAGTTCGCGCATGCCAAAGGGTTTGGTCACGTAATCGTCCGCGCCCAGTTCCAGCCCCAGCACCTTGTCCGTTTCCTCCAGCTTGGCCGTCAGCAAAATAATGGGCGTGTCAGACTCTTTGCGATAGGCCGGGATAAATTCGTAACCGTCCATTTCGGGCATCATAATATCCAGCAGGATCAGGTCCGGCTTTTCGTGACGGGCCACAAACAATGCCTCACGGCCATTTTCGGCGGTTACAACGCGGAAATCCTTTTCAAGCAAATAATCTTTGATCAGGGTACGCATATTGGCCTTGTCATCGACCACTAAAATTGTTTTGGGCATTGATGCCTCAACTTGTTTGTTTGCTGTTGACAGACGACGGACGACCGGCTACAAGCAACCGATATTTGTTTGACCGTGGCCCATGGTCGGTCGTCTGATACCTCAAAAGCGCTTCAACTCTCAGCCGGCGCAGACATAGACGCTTGAGTTGGCTGCTTGCGCCATCGAAAAATAAGATAGACTCCCAGCCCCAGCACGGCCAGCCCCAGCAGCAGCCCGCTGAAATCAGAAATAAAAGTGCTGATGAGTTCCCACTGGCTGCCAAAGGCGTACCCCAGGCTGCCATACAATACAATCCAGGTGATCTCGCCGCTAATATCAAAAAGCAAAAACTTGCCAAAGGGATAGGCGCTGCTGCCGGCGATGAGATTGGTGGGAACCGCCAAGGGGGTGAACAACCAGCGAGTCAAATAAATGGCGATGCCGCCGCGCCGCCGGAAGTAAGCTTCGGCGTTTTGCCAGACGGTTGAATGGCCAAACCGTTTTTCAATCCAGACCCGGGCAAAACGTCCCAGGCCGTAAATGGCTATATCGCCTACCACTGCGCCGCCTAAGCCAAAGAAGGGGGTGGTGTAAATATCTAAAACACCCTGCCGGATGAACGCGCCGGAAGCGATCACGATCAGGGTTCCCGGCACCGGGATACCCAAAGCGCCCATAAACAGCGCGCCGGCCAACATTGGAGCGCCATAGATAATAACCAAACTCAAGAAAAGATCATTCAAATCGGTAAAACTCATGGCTGCCCCCCATAATCGGCCAATGCTTTTTTAACCAACTCGACAATCTCCCGGCGACCGCCAAAATCAAATTCGTGATCCAGGCGATCCAGAGGTTTGCCTTTGTTGCCCTCCGACGGAATGCCAATGTATTCAAAAATATAGTCCGCCGGAATGCCGGTGCTGTTGGCGATGTATTCCACGCTCATCCAGGGGCGGACATCCTCTTTGAGGCCGGTGGCTACGGGATTGGCCCGGTACTGCTCAATAATCTCACGGATTCTATCTAAAATAGGGGGATGCCTGCGCTCAATGCCAGGCCCAAAACCATACTTTTGATTGAGATGGGCCAACGTCTCCCGACTGTTCCGCCGCTCAAAAGGGATGTCCAACTCGGCGAAAATATACTCTTGCGGCACGCCGTAGGCCACCGCCACAAACTGAACCGTCATCCAGGGGCGAATGGCGTCCACATCGGCGGTGCCCAGGTCCAGGCCCTGTTCTTGAATGTAACGCATTTCTCTCAAAGAGCGCATCGTGCGCAAGCCAAAATGGATCACCAGCCCCAATCCTATCACCACCAGCACAATGGCCAGAACTTGTATTTTGTTTAAGGATTTAAAGTAAGCCATCATCAATCTGTCACCCAAGCCTCAAGAATTTATCTCATTATAACACAAGCCGGGCATTTTGCTCACAAAAAGGCTCGTCGAGGTTTCGCCTCGCGAGCCTTTTTGATGATAATGTTTGATTATTGACCCTGTAATCCCCATTGAGGCCGTCCATTCCCATCGTGAGGATGGGGCGGCGCTTCATTGTGAACCATTATCCGCGCCGCCAGCAGCGAGCCGTCGTCTTGCTTTTCGCCTTCGCCGCCCGCAAACTTGCCCACGGTCACATCGGCCAGGCTGCCGGCTTCGCCATCGACAATGAATTCGGTCTCCTCAGTGGTCACAATGATGCCTTCGCCGTTACGCGGGTTCTCAACCGTGATGGTGTTGCCGTCAACCGCCGTGATTTCGCCGCCCACTCGCGGGCCGTGACCGGGGCCACCTCGACGGGCAAAGAGCGTTCCGTCACCATCACCTTGCGCGGCGTAAGCAATGGCCGCGCTGCCCAACAACCCCACAATCAACAACAGCCCGATGATATATTTCTTTAAATGTTTCATTGTAAATCTCCATTTCTTGAATATGGTTATTTTGACCAGTCTATTTAACTTCGGATAACACTGTCTCTTTTTTCAACGCTCCTTCAGAATCAAGTCATACGCGTCTCCTGAACTGAACTTACCTGAAACTATAACAAAAAGATGTTCAGAAGTTGTTAAGAAGTTGTTAAGAAGTGGTTGGGATTTGGTTCAGGATTACGCGCAGCCAAAAGAAAAGAGCAATGGCTTGCCGGGCCGTTGCTCTTTTTGTAACAGTTTAGTTTTATGAGCAGGCAGCGGTCAAGATGTCTTGGCCCAAGGT
>CAZTFF010000060.1:0-30187 GCA_964612485.1 uncultured Caldilineaceae bacterium | reverse complement strand
CCCACGGCAGCCGGGGCCGGCAGCCTTCGCTGGCGAGGCGGCGCAGGTGTTCGTTGCCGGTTTTGGCCCAGGCCAGCATCCGGGCCATCATCCGGTCTTGATATTTTTTGATGAAGGGCCGCACCGCGAACTCGGCGGAGATTTGCTGGGTAAATTGTTCCAGCACGGAGACGGAGGCATCATAATCATCCAGGCCATACACTTCCACAAAATCTGAGAAGACCATGCAGGCAAAACCGTATTGGTCGAGTTGCGGGGCCGTTTGGCGCAAAATATCTAACGCGGCGCGGTAATCATCCGGCAGAAAGTTATGTAACACCGTAGTTATATGCCGCATCCGCTCTTTCAGTTCACGGGCTTCCCAACCGTCATCCAGCACGCCGGCTATAAACGACCCTTTTTCAAAAGGGGGATACTGCGCCTTTACCGCCTCCGCCAGATCAGCCACGTATTGGGGAGAGAACATATTCTTGATAGGTTCAGCCATTGGTTTCCTCCTTACTCAATCACCAAACTGCCGTCATCATTGAACTGCCAGTTCTCCGAGTAGGCCACTTCCCAATAGTAGCCGTCGGGGTCGGTAAAATAGCCGCTGTAGCCGCCCCAAAAGACCCGCTGGGGTTGTTTGATGATCTTTGCCCCGGCGGCTTCGGCTTGTTTCATCATTTGATCGACGCCATCTTGCGTTCCGGTGTTGAAGGCCAGGGTGATGCCGCCAAAACCCTGCCCTTGCGGTGGATTTTCCTCGTTGATGTCCTCGGCCAGTTTATCACGGGGATAGAGCGCCAACGCAGAACCGCCATTTTGAAAAAAGACAATGGGCGGATTTTCATCTGTCACCGAGGTTCGAAAGCCCAAATCCCGGTAAAACTTCAAAGAACGGCTCACGTCTTTGACGCCTAAGGTGATGATATGAATATGGTTCATTTTTTCTCCTGGTGTTTTGTAACACTCTATAATTTCGGTAGTGCCCCCGTTGAGTGTTGGTAAGGAAATTTACCGCAGAGTACGCCGAGTTCGCAGAGAATTTGTGTGTTGCCAGGCAACACCTGGTTTTTCTCCGCGTGCTTTGCGATCTCAGCGGTAAGAAATACATACATTTTGGCAACAACACCCAAGAGGGGGACTACCATAATTTCTCAATTCACAAATTGATCGGCAACTACAATATATCGTTCGTCAGTTATTGCACCGCCCCAGAGATGCGGATTATCACTCAAATCTTTAACAGCCACTGTGATAAATGTAGATGGAAGTGCTTCAACCACCTGTTGAGACTGTAAGCCGACTCCCGTATGCCAATGCCCCTCGATAAGCAAGATACGCCCTCCTGGAACCAACATATTTGACCAGCGCTGCAACGCCACTGCCGGTTCCGGTAACGTCCAAAGCAAATGACGGCAAACAATCACATCAAACTGCTGTGGTGGAAAATGAGGATTGAACGCATCCATCACTTCAAAGAGAATTTCATATCCGGCTACCTCCGTTTTTGTTTTGGCGCGGGTAATCATCTCCTCTGATAGATCAATCCCGGCGACTTCATAGTTAAGTTCTGCCAACAAGAGGCTAAGCGAGCCGGTGCCGCAGCCAACATCCAAAACTGACGTCCGAGAGGAGGGAAGCCAATCCACAAGAAGCTTTTTCCACGCTTCGCGCACTATCGGATCACGCATACCGTGGTCAGGTTCGTTGTCAAATGTATCAGCTTCATTGTCCCAAAATTCGCGTACTTCCTCAAGATCACTTTGCAAGTTCATAATCAAACTCGTAGAAATGCTGCCCGCCTTCTATCCGAATGGACATTTTGCCCGAAATACCGAGCAGTTCTCCGGTTCCTGAGTTCGGAACCACCTCAAGCAGCAGAAAGTTATGATCTTGACTCATCGTGCCAAAATGTTGCAGCACAAAACTGCCGCTGTGGCCGGATAGCGTTCCTTTTACCTGTTCAATGGCAACATAACCGGCGGAGCCTTCAACCGAAGTCGTTGCCGTTAACATTTCGCCTTTGCTGGTTGCAGCCAATTCGCCGTGAAAAGTTTTCTCAATCGATAATCTGCCCAGCTTAATTCCATCACTTCCCCCGACATGCGTCTCTAATGGTTGTAAATTCACCTCAAACTTGCCTGACGCTCTCATTATTTCCCCCGTTGCTTTATTTTTAGAATTTCATTCAAATGAACCAGATTGTGTCGAGTAACCGGCATCAACAACAGCCCCGCAGTGTTGCGCTTGCTCCAATACTCGGCAACGCCCCAGGCGGCTTCAACAACAGCCCCCTCGGCTCGGATCCGCTCAATCCGGGCCGGATCAACCTTCTGTTTCAAATCGCCCGGCTGCAATTGCGACACAATCTCGCGGGTACGGCGGCCCACCGCCACCCGATACCCCCGTAGGGCATTAATATCAATGGCCGCGCTGAATGCGGAAATCTCGGCAGCATCCAGCGCGTTGCCCGTATCGCGGGTCGTAATTCTCAGCCGGTCCAGCCAACTACCCGCATTCATCACCTGTGGCGAACCGGCCAGCAGCAGATTCATGGTGATGTCTTCGCAACGAGCCATATGCCACACCAGCCAGGCCACCGAATGTTCGCCGTTGGGCGGGATACGCCGGCACTGCTCCTCCGGCATATCGTCCAACAACGCATCTTCATAAGACCACAGATCGGTTTCGGCTACCTGGGCCGAGTGCAGCATGGCGTGCTGCGCCATAAAAAGTTTGATGGCCTCATCGTGCCGGTCAAACGACGTCATAACCTGACGCAATTGGCTTTGCCGCTGGTTCAAAAACTTCCGTTGTGTTTCTATGTCATCCATTTTTATGCCTCTCCTGATGGGCGGCAAAATATTTTTTCAGATGTTGGCCGGTGTAACTCGCTTCCACCCGCGCCACCGCTTCCGGCGCGCCCTGAGCCACCAGGGTGCCGCCCTCATCGCCGCCCTCCGGCCCCAGATCGATGATCCAATCGGCGGTGCGGATCACGTCCAAATTGTGCTCGATCACCACCACGGTATTGCCGGCATCGGTCAGCCGGTGCAGCACGTCCAGCAGTTTCTGGATGTCGGCAAAGTGCAGGCCGGTGGTGGGTTCATCCAAAATATAAATGGTGCGGCCCGTGTCCACCCGGCTCAATTCTTTGGCCAGTTTGACCCGCTGGGCTTCGCCGCCGCTGAGGGTGAGCGCGCTCTGGCCCAGTTTGATGTAATCCAGCCCCACATCGTGCAGCGTTTGCAGAATGCGCATAATTTTAGGATGGTTGGCAAAAAAGCCCAGCGCCTCCTGCACGTCCATATCCAGCACGTCGGCAATGGATTTGCCTTTGTAGGTGATTTCCAGCGTTTGCCGGTTGAAGCGCTTGCCGCCGCATTCCTTGCACGTCACCCACACATCGGCCAAAAAATGCATCTCCACCTTTTTCTGGCCGTAGCCTTTGCAGGCTTCGCAATAACCGCCCTTAACGTTAAAACTGAAACGGCCCGGTTTGTAGCCGCGCGCTTTGGCTTCCGGCGTATGGGCAAACACCTTGCGAATCTCGTCAAACAGTTTGACGTACGTGCCGGGGTTAGAACGCGGCGTGCGGCCAATGGGCTGCTGAGTAATGTTGATGACTTTGTCGATCTGCTCCAACCCCTCAAGGCCATCATGCGGGCCGGGCACGCTCTGCGCTCCGTGCAATTTGCGCGACAGCGCCGGGAAGAGCGTTTGCGAGATGAGGCTGCTTTTGCCCGATCCACTCACGCCGGTAACGCACGTTAGCACCGCCAGCGGAAAACGGACCTCGACATTTTTCAGATTGTGCAGCCGCGCCCCCCGCACCGCCAGCCAGCCCCGCGGCTCGCGGCGATGCTGGCCGTTGGGCGGCGTCACTTGCAGCGCGCCGCTGAGATAGCGCCCGGTCAACGAATTTGGATCAACCATCACCGCTTCCGGCGTGCCGGCGGCGGTCAATTGGCCGCCCAGTATGCCCGCGCCGGGGCCAAGGTCGATCAGCCAGTCGGCCACGCGCATGGTGTCTTCGTCGTGCTCGATCACCAGCACCGTATTGCCGGCATCGCGCAGGCGGCAGAGCGTGTCGAGCAGGGCGTGATGATCGCGCGGGTGCAGCCCAATAGACGGCTCATCCAGCACGTACAACACACCCACCAGCCCGCAGCCTAACTGGCTGGCCAACCGGATGCGCTGCCCCTCGCCGCCGGATAGCGTAGGCGCGGAACGATCCAGGGTGAGGTAGTGCAACCCCACATTGAGCATAAATTGCAGCCGTTCACGGATTTCTTTCAGCACGTCACGCGAAATTTCCAACTGTTCCGCGTTGAGCTGCTGGGGCAGGCTGCTCGCCCATTGATGCGCCTGCCCTATCGTCATAGCGGTAATTTCGGGCAAACGTTGGCCGCCTACGGTTACAAAGCGGGCTTCGGCACACAACCGCTCGCCCCGGCAAGTGGGGCATTGCCGCCGGCTCATAAACTGGCCGTACCAGCGCCGCATGTAGTCGGATTGGGTTTGGCGGTAGCGGCGGCGCACGGACGTGATGACGCCCTCGTGCTCTCCCTCGTGGCGGCCCTGGCCGTGTGAGCGATCCCACTCCCACACTACTTTTGTCCCGCCGTACAAAATGGCGTTTTGGCATTCCTCCGACAAATCACGCCACTGTGTATCGAGATCATAACCAAATTGCTCCGAAATTTGTCTGGCCGCCTGGTACGCTCCGCCGGATTTTTTCTTTCCGATCTCGCCCCAGGGCAGCACCGCGCCTTCCAGCAGCGTTTTGTCGGGGTCCACAAACATGTCGGGGTCAAACTCAAACTTGGTGCCCAGGCCGTTGCAATCCGGGCACATCCCCAGCGGTGAATTGAAACTGAACACCTGCGGCGATAATTCCGAAAAACTGAGATCGCAATGGGGGCAGGCGTTATGCGCGCTGAGTAAAATTTCATCATCGCCTCCCAGATCAACCAACAGCAAACCCTGCCCCGCCTTGAGCGTCGTTTCCACGGAATCAACCAGCCGGGTGCGGAACTCGGCCCGCTTATCAACATCGCCATTGGGCACGATGAGTCGATCTACCACCAATTCGATGGTGTGGGGCTTGGTTTTAGCCAAACTCGGCAGGGTTTTACCGGCCAGTAAATCAACCACCTCGCCATCGATGCGGGCGCGGGTGAAGCCGTTGCTGCGAGCTTGTTTGAGCAGGTCCGCATGGGTGCCTTTGCGCCGCCGGGCTACGGGGGCCAGCAGTTGGAACCGGGTGCCGGGCGTAAGGGCCAGTAACTGTTCGGCAATCTGCAAGGTGGTTTGCGGCTCGACGCCCCGGCCGCATTGGGGGCAGTGAGGCGTGCCCACGCGGGCAAAGAGCACGCGCAAATAATCAAACACCTCGGTCACGGTTCCCACGGTAGAGCGCGGGTTCTTGCTGACCGTTTTCTGTTCGATGGCAATGGTGGGGCTGAGGCCGATAATTTGATCGACGTCCGGTTTTTCCATTTGCCCCAAAAATTGGCGGGCGTAGGCCGACAGGCTTTCCACATAGCGGCGCTGGCCCTCGGCGTAGAGCGTGTCGAAGGCCAGGGATGATTTGCCGCTGCCGCTCACGCCGGTGATGACCACAAACTTGAACCGGGGGATGGTCACATCGACATTTTTCAAATTGTGCTGGCGCGCGCCGTGAATTTCGATGTTGCCCAGGCCGTCGGGGATTGTGGTCTCCCCCATCATAGAATTACTTTGTTCTTGTTGCAGAACCACGGGTTGAATCATCAGATACCCTCCAAATATGTTCCCTTTTTTTTTATGCTGTTACCGGTTGAATGTGTGACAAAGTTTAGGGTGAAGGGCAGAGACTACCGGGGTAGAACATTAGTTCTATTTTACTCCTTGCACCTGATTTTGTCAAAAGTGAGGTTGGCTATTTTTGCTCAGGTCGATGCTTTGTCCTTCCAATTCCACCATTTGAGCAGTTCCGGGGCCGGGTTGTCGGTAGAAGCGTAGTACACGGCGCAGCGGAACACGTAGAGCAAGCAGCGATCCAGCTGAGTCCCCTGCTGGACACACAGCCGTTCATACATTTCTTCAGGGTTTTGGCCCTGCAAATCGGCCACCGAGCGGAAGCCCAATTGCCACAAGTCTTGAGAAATGGACTTGCCCACACCGGGGATTTGTTGCAGGTCTTTGAGTGAAGTGGTCATTTTACGTATCTCCTGTTGCTAAAACACAACAACGAATTTAGAATACAACGAATTGGAGCATAAGAACAATGTCTAAACTCATCCATCCTGAACTCAGTTACCGGGTACGAGGTGTTTTGCTGAATGTCTATAATACTCTCGGCTGCTGGGCCATCAAGATGTTCGCCTCATTTATCCAATAATTCAGGGCTTTCTCCATCCGTTGGCAAACGTGGCTCCAGGAGAGCAGCCCCTCTTTGGTATCAGGAATACCGTACTCAGGCACGTACGGGCGGGTGGGTTTAGGTTCAGCTTGTTGCTGCATCGTACCATCCTCATTTCTTTCGTTTTTTCGATTTCTTGCGGAGATGATAGGTGAGCGCCAGGGCAATACACTCTTTCAATTCTTGCACCGGTATTTCATCATCTTCAGTGAAGATGATACTGCGATTGCCGCCATACTTGAATTGTGTTGGATATTTTTCTTTGAAGGTCTCAACCAGATTGGTGGTACATTTGAAATACATCGCATACCGGCCTTCATTTGACTTTTTCCAGTCGATCCTGACCGTACTTCCGCTTTTCGTTTTCGGCGTCAGGTAACTTGGCTCTCCCCATTTCAGCGTTTCCTCCAACTCCCCCACCCCCTCGGTTGCTGCCGCTGTATCAAAAATCAGTTGGCGTAGAAACATCAACTTTTTTCTCATGTTTTCCGGGTAATTATTGAAAACAGCCGCAACCTCTGGATTTTCGATGGGTCGATCTTTCATTTTGCAGGCATCCATCCTTTCATCTACTTTTCTTTTTGTTTGTAATTGTAACATGGAATTGTTGACATCCTTTGTCAGGAAATCAGATGCCAATAAAAAAGTCCACAGATAGGCACACATCCGCACAGATGAAAATCAACAACTTTCAATCTGCAAAAATCTACACCATCTGCGGACACTATTTACAGGGACAGAACGACGCCCCACTTCAAGAAATTTTTATCGATAATTCCTGCGCCAGAGATTGCAATTTATCATCCGTGGTCAACAGAACGGCATTGTTGCGCCGGGTCAAAATCAGCACCAGCGCGTCATACACCGAGCAGTTGGTCTGGCACGAGAGGGCAAACGCCTCGCGGTAGAGGTTGGCCGACGATTGAAATTCACCAACCAGAGCCACGGCGCGATCAATGGCTGTTTCGCACACATCCGCCGGCAGCGCTTCAAACTGGTGATATTTCAGGAAAATATTGGTGATTTCGGGGATAAAGACATCGAGCGCCAGCACGAGATCCGCGTCGGTCAGAATATTTTTGAGCTTACCGGCAGCGGGCCGGCTCAGAACCACTTCAATGGCGGCCGAGGTATCGAGAACGGCGATCATCACAGCCTGTCCTGCCGGATCAAATCAACCGGATCGGAAACATCAAACTTTTTCAGCCGCCGGGCATCCTTTTTGATGGCCGCCAGCACCTGCTGCCGGTTTTCTTGAGCCGACAGCGACACGTCCAGCCCTTCGGCCAGCAGAATTGTGGCCTGCTGGGAGATCGAGCGGTGTTCTCGCTGCGCGGCCTGTTTTAATTTTTGATGAAGCGTATTGGGC
The DNA here is from genome assembly GCA_964612485.1 of uncultured Caldilineaceae bacterium. Lineage (GTDB taxonomy): Bacteria > Chloroflexota > Anaerolineae > 4572-78 > J111 > JAFGNV01. The sequence goes on along the minus strand of CAZTFF010000060.1, from coordinate 22,427 downwards.
AAATTTCTCACCTGTAACGACGCCATAAATCACCTCCATAGTCATGATACGGCAATTGGCGATGGGAGGCAACTTTGCCAACAAGCTGGATTTAGGCTATTTCCAATTGACTTCGCAAGGCTTCAATCCGATCTCTGACCTCCGCCGCTTTTTCAAATTCCAACGCTTCGGCCAGTCGCTTCATTTCGATTTCCAGCTCTTCGAGGGTGGCCAGGTATTCGGTGGGCGAGAGGGATGGTTCAGCCGGCGATGGTATCGATTTTTTCTCCGCCCCATTGCCCGCCGGCTGCGGCAAAATCTCGGCCAGTGCCTTGACAATGCTCTGCGGGGTGATGCCGTGTTCCCGGTTATAGGCCATTTGTTTTTCGCGGCGGCGGTTGGTCTCATCGATGGCCCGCTGCATCGAATCGGTGATCCTGTCGGCGTACATTACCACCGTGCCCTCAAAGTGACGGGCGGCGCGGCCAATATTCTGAATAAGAGCGGTTTCGGAGCGCAAAAAACCCTCTTTGTCGGCATCCAGAATCGCTACCAGCGACACTTCCGGCAGATCAAGCCCTTCCCGCAGCAGGTTGATGCCCACCACGGCATCGTACACGCCGGAGCGTAAATCCTGCAAAATCTCGACCCGTTCAAAGGTATCCACTTCGCTGTGCAGGTAATGTACTTTCAGCCCCACATCATCCATGTAATCGGCCAGGTCTTCGGCCATACGTTTGGTGAGGGTGGTGATGAGCGCCCGCTGCCCTTTTTGAATGCGCTGCTGCAATTCGGCCAGCAAGTCATCAATTTGACCGGTGGTGGGCCGCACGCTAATTTCGGGGTCGAGCAGGCCGGTGGGCCGGATGATTTGCTCGACTGTTTGCTGGGCGTGTTGGGCTTCGTAGAGACCGGGCGTGGCCGACGTGTAGACAACCTGATAAACGCGATCTTCCCACTCCTCAAATTTAAGAGGACGATTATCCAAACAACTGGGCAGCCGGAAACCGTAGTCGGCCAGGGTCTGCTTGCGGGCGCGGTCGCCGTGGTACATGCCGCGGATTTGGGGCAGGGTCATATGGCTTTCATCTACCACCATCAAAAAATCATCGGGAAAATAATCAATGAGGGTCCAGGGCGGGTCGCCGGGCTGTTTGAAGTAAAAGTGGCGGGTGTAGTTCTCGCTGCCGGAACAGTAGCCCACTTCGCGCAGCATTTCCAGATCGTAGCGGGTGCGCTGCTCCAGGCGTTGGGCCTCGACCAGTTTGTTCTCGGCGCGGAAACGGGCCGCCTGTTCTTTCATCTCCGTTTCGATGTTGCTCAAAATCTCCGGCAGTCGTTCTTCGGGGGCCACAAAGTGGCGGGCGGGGTGAATGGCCAGATGATCTAAACTTTGAACAAATTCGCCGGTCAGCGAGTCGATTTCGGTGATGCGCTCCACCTCATCGCCCCAAAACTCTACCCGGTAGAGGGCGTCGTTGTAGGCGGGGCGGATTTCCAGAGTATCGCCGCGCACGCGGAAGGTGCCGTGTTTGAGCTCGAACTCGTTGCGCTCGTAGTAAATATCCACCAACCGGCGCAGCACCCGGTCGCGCTGGCGAACTTCACCGGTGGCAAAATCCACGCGGGCCTGGTCGTATCGCTCCGGATTGCCCAGGGAGTAGATGCAGCTCACGCTGGCCACCACGATCACATCGCGCCGGGTGGCGAGCGATTGGGTAGCGGCCAGCCGCATACGTTCGATCTCGGCGTTGATTTCGGTGGTTTTTTCGATGTAGGTATCGGTGCGGGGCACGTAGGCTTCGGGCTGGTAGTAATCGTAGTAGCTGACAAAGTAGCTGACGGCGTTGTGGGGAAAGAAGGCTTTGAACTCGCTGTAAAGCTGGGCGGCCAGGGTTTTGTTGTGGGCCAGAATGAGCGTGGGGCGCTGCACCTGGGCAATCACATTGGCAACGGCAAAGGTCTTACCCGTGCCGGTCGCGCCCAATAGCACTTGATGCTGCAAGCCCCGGTTCAGGCCATCCACCAGGCCCGTTATGGCCCGGGGCTGGTCGCCGGTGGGGTGGTAGGGGGATACTAACTGAAAATCGGTCATCGTCATACTCCGTATACAAATGTAGGGGCGATAGATAAATCACCCCTACCTCGATGGGTTACTTTCAGTTTACCCGCTGCTTCCTGACATCTTGTGTCAGGATTATTTGATCAATCCGCCGTGATAGACCAATTCATACACTTTGGTGTTGTTGCGCGTGATCCACTCTTTGCCGCTGAAACAGGCGGCGTCGCCTTCGCTGGTGTCAAAATAGGTATCCTCATCGATGGTGAACTCAAATCCACCTAAAAATCGTCCTTCCTTGTACATGGCCGACAAGCTCTGTTTGATGATCCGCCCGGTTTCATCGGGCCGGATGTGGTCCGGCTCTAAAATACGGCCGTAGTAGTTCATAGCCCATACCGGCTCATTTTGATAATAAACCACCTCCTGGCCCAAAAAGTCGGCCCCGCCAAAATAGCTGTCCAGATAGGTAAAGTCGCCCTCTTTGAACTGCAAATCGTGCGAATCGGGCCGGCACGAAGCTATTTCAGCGCCACTGCCCACGTAGGTGGCCGACTTGGCCCGGACAATGAAATTATTGAGTTGTTCCAGAGAAATGCTGGTCATCGTCGTATCCTTATTAATTGTGAATTGTGAATTATTCATTCCATGTGACAGGGGGATGGAAACGGGGGTCCTGCTCGTACAGGGTGCGAATTTCGGCAAAGGTTTCGTCGCCGGCCAGGGTGAGAGCGGCAAGGTGGTCCATCAGGTCAGCATTCAAATCGGTTTCATCCTGAAGGTAGCCCCAGCCGCCGTCCCAGGGCAGGATTTCCACTTTATTGAACGATAAAAAGTCGCGGATCACGTTGCCGCGCACAAACCGGAGGCCGTGCCACTCGAAGATGCCAAACTTTTCGGGGTCGGCGCCGCCGCTGCGGCACATCTGCCACGCCTGCCCGCCGACGATGAATTGGTCGCGGGGCACATCCAGCGGGTCGAATTGGATATTCAGTTCCTTTTGTTGAAACGCATCCAATTGGGCGTCAACCAAAATCCAGCGGGCTTCATCAGCGTTCCAGTACTCGCAGACCCAATGGTCTTCGTAATGGTCGGGGAGAAAGTACGCGCCAAATCCGCAGCGGGCGCGGGCGGGCACGCCCTGGTGGCGCAGCATGGCGCACAGCATCACCGAAAAATCGCGGCAGTTGCCCACCAACTTTTGGGCCAGGGGGCGAACTTCGGTGAGGGGGCGGTCGTCCAATTCCAGCAAACGGGCCAGTTGGCGGTCGACGCGCCGGAGTTGAACTTCTTCTTTGCGGGCTTCGGATAGAGTCAGGCCGTAACGCTCGGCCCAGAAGATGTGGATCAGCAGGCCCTGCGCTACCTTTACCAGTTCCGGGACTTCGCCGGGCAGGTTGTCAAATAAGGTGTTATATTGCCGCGGGTCGGTCATCACGCCGGGGCCGGCGTAATACGTTTGAATATTTGTGGTAGTTTGAAGCATGGTGAACCTCCATTTGATTGCTATTGTTCCAATGTTCAACTAATGAAATTTTACAAAATAGTGCGGTAAAAATGTCATTCTGAACGAAGCTTGGAAACGAAGTGGCTGAAGCGAAGTGAAGAATCCCTCAAAACATCTCTGGCAGAACACGGCATTAGGGATTCTTCGCTCCCGTTGGTCGCTCAGAGCAACATATCGCCATTGCCAATTTAAATTCTTAGTTTTCATTAGTTTACCCCATGATTTATGACATCTTGTGTCAGATATCGGAAAGAGTTCGAGGCTTTGGGGCCAGGGCTGTTCAGTTCTAAAGATTCTGCGCGTGTCATTGCGAGGAAGCGAAGCGGACGAAGCAATCTCCAACTTGCAATACGGGGATTGCTTCGGCAAAATACGCCTCGCAATGACATATAACCGCAGAACTGAACAGCCCTGGCTTTGGGGCAGAGTCAGGCGTATTGGGTATTGCGTATCAGTAGATATTTACGCAATACGCGATACGTCATATAGATTTTGAGAGGACTACTTCCTTGGGACTACTCCCGTGAACGTATAATCCGGCCACTTCACGAACCACTTTGGGACCGGCGCCATTTTCGTAGCTGTGAATATGACGTGGGTTCTGGCAAAAGCCCTGCTTAAAATCGGCGGGTAAATATTGAGGCAAAAATTTCGGCCAGACTTCATGGCCGGGCAAATCATCAACCCTAAAATAGCGGATTATCAAATCGGCATGATCCGGGTTCCGGATCGTTTCATCCAGCCGGCAAATCTCCTGCTTCGGTTCCACCCAAAAATACCAACCCACCTCGTGATAATGGACGCCTCGCTTGGTGACAAACGTCTGTTCGTGGAAATATAGCAGTTTATTGAGGTTCACCTCAACCCCGGTTTCCTCCCGCGCCTCCCGCCGAACGGCATCTACCACCGACTCGCCAAAATCAACCCGCCCGCCAATGCCAAAGATCACGCCATCGTTGCGCCACTGCGTCATCAGCAGATGATCTTCTTTGAAGATCAACGCCCGGACAATTACATTTACGGCCTGATTTTCCTGTAAAATCATTCGCTTGCTTCTCCTTTTGACTTGTCTGATTTTTTAGCAACCCCTCTATTATATGTCAGAACGCACAATTTTGTGACATCAATTTGCCCAATCTATGCGCATTTTTGAAAAAACAAAAGCCTCGACGCGCGTCGAGGCTTTTTGATTCGAACCTATACCGCTTTGGGTTTACTGAACACAAGCCTCTAAAATTTCTATTTCCTGCCTGCCGGCGTCCATTCTCACCCGGCCGCCAACCGGCAATGTTGTGTTGGGGCAACAATGGCCAAAGTCGTTGACCTTCAAAATGGAAAAGTCATTGTCAGCCGTAACCGTCAGCAAAACATCTTCCATTTGTATCGCTGCCGCCGGGTCCTGCTGCATACTGTCAATATAGCCTACAATCACCCCTTGCACCCGGTCAAAAACACCCATTTGCTGGAGTTGGCGAAACATATAGTCACATTCTTCCGGCAAAATGGTCATTGCCTCAACAAATAGAACGGCGTCGGTAAAATTCGGGAAGTAAGGTGTTCCCGCCAATTTCATCAAACAATTGAGATTGCCCCCCAACAGTATCCCTTCTCCCGCACCACTTCTGACCGTTTTTCGCCCTCCATTGGCCTTGATTGGGCCAATTTTAGCTTTCAACAACCGCTCAACAAACTCCTGCTTGTCGTAAGGGACAAACTTGTAGCCAAAACCCCACATCAGATCATTGCCATGAAACGTGACCAATCCGGTTTGCGCGTAAATGGCATTCAGCAGCACCGAAATATCGCTGATGCCCAAAAATATTTTGGGGTTGCTTTTGATAACCGGCCAGTCGAGATAGGGTAAACAGGCATTGGCCGTGTAGCCGCCTTGCGAACAAATAACGGCTCTGATAGATTCATCGGCAAACATGGCATTGATGTCCGCCGCTTTTTCCTGGGGCGAGGCAGCGTAGCCCAATGTGTTGGAAAATATGTGCCGGCCAAGAAGCACCTCAAACCCCATCTCTGTTAAACACTTAACACCGGTAGCCAACTGCGAATCGTCTTGAGTAACCGGGTTTGAGGGCGAGACAATGCCAACTTTGTCTCCCCTGTTTAGTCTATTAGCGATCATAATAAACCTCCCCAATTATTGATTAGGGTGTGTTTCATTTTAGTTGGAGAGGGGGGCTTGGGGGTAGCTCCCCCCAAGCCTCCCGGCCTGCGGCGCTTTTCTACTCATTTGAAACGCACCCTATTGATTATAATCTTGGCGGTCCTTGCAAAATGCGTTGGTGCATTGCCTCCAGCGGCCATTTCTCATCCATATTTTGACCGAAGCTAAACGGTGTAATATTCTCCAACCACCAGGTTATCCCCGCAGCAGCATATTGGCTGACAATGTCCGCTGCCTGGGCCGGATCATCGCCGGGCGTGGGGCGGCCCGCGTATACCACATCAAAAGGTTGATTGTTCTGCCGCTGAGATTGAACAAACGCGACCGCTTGTTTGATCCCTTCGATTTCGGCGTCACCTTCCTCTTTGAACAGCGTAAACATCCCGTCCCAACGAGCGGCCCGCCGCAACGGGGCTTTGTTCGGCCAAAACCCACCCACCCACACCGGAATGCGGGGCGACTGGACCGGCCCGGGCAAAAATCGCGCCTCTTTGATGGGGTAGTGCGGCCCATCGTGGGTAATCATTTCCCCTGTCCACAACTTGGCCAACACCTCCAAGCCATCGTCAAGCATGGCGCCGCGCGCTTTGGGGTTGCTTTCTTCGCCCAGGTATTCAAATTCCTCTTCGTGGACGCCCAGGCCCACGCCCAGGGTCAGTCGTCCCCCGGAAAGATGATCAATCGATACCGTTTCCCGCGCCACTTTCCAGGGGCGACGACGGGGCAATGGGGTGATCATGGCCCCGATACGCACGCGCTCGGTTTGCAAGGCAATGGCCGTTAGGGCCACCCAGGGATCGACCATTTTTCGATTGCCCCAGGCGGCAATGTGATCCCAAATAAAAAAGCCGTCCCAACCGGCCGCTTCGGCCTCGCGGGCCAGGTTGGCCAGGGTACGGGCATCGCCGTAGGGACCAAAATTGGGTAAAAAGATAGCATAGTTGAGCATATTGTACTCCCGCAAAGAACTAAATGTGTTGAGTAAAAAGGTCTCGATGTGTTGAACAAAAGGTCTCGATGTGTTGGGCAAAAGGTCTCGATGTATTGAACAAAAGGTCTCGATGTGTTGAACAAAAGGTCTCGATGTGTTGAACAAAAGGTCTCGATGTGTTGAACAAAAGGTCTCGATGTGTTGGGCAAAAGACACACAGGCTTATCCGCTCCCCGGCCCTTCCGTAAAAAGTCGAACCTGGACGGCATTTGCAGGTTGGGCGGCCCCCTCCCGTCCCCCAATGGGGGAAGCCCTGCTCGTTTTCAGACCAAATCTGGCCTAAAGAGACCCAAAGTTCCCCCCATCGGGAGGCGGAGGGGGCTATTCAACAGAATGCGTTCACAAATATTTTAGCTTAAAATTGTTGACACCTTGTGTCAGGTATTGGCGCGACTCCAGGTTGTAGATTTGTCTTGCAAACTTGCCGCAATATCAGCGATCAAGTCGGTCACTTCAACCAGCTTGGCCGGGTTGATGCGATCAATATCATCGTCTCGCAGGTGCTTGATACTCAACATCCCCGACGAACTGAAGGCCAAACTGGGCACGCCGCGCATAGCAAAGGTGGAATGATTGCTTTCCGGCCAGGGATCGACCCAGGTCACGCCGGGGTAGGCTGCCGTTATTTGCCGGGTTTGACTTTCAAACTCCGGCGAGCTGGAAAAGATGGCAATGGTGTTGGCGCTGAGATAATCGCCGATGCCGTCAATATTGATGGCGGCCACAATTTGTTCCAACTCAGCTTCGCCCCGGCGCAGATATTCATCATCCCCCAGCGGCAGGTATTCCTCGCCACTAAAAGCCACAAACTCCAATCCGTGGGCCAGTGGTTTTTGGGCCAACTGTTGGGCCAGCGCCAGCAGCACGGCCACGCCCACGGCGTTATCGCCCGCGCCGGGAGTATTGATCTTGGTATCGTGATGGGCGCAGATCACTATTTTTGTAGACTTATTTCCAGCTTGCCGTCCGACCACATTGCTGGAATGTCCCGGCGATAGCTGGGTGACTATACGCAATTTAGCCGCTGCGCCGGCCTGTTTTAGCAAGGCCAGGCCGGTTGCGGCATTGACTGTGACCGAGGGGATATAAAATTCGTCATCCTCGATCAAGTGGTCCAGATCACCCAGTTGGGCCTGCACCGCGATGAGGGCCGCCGGCTGTTTTTCTTCCAGCAAGTTGATGACACGCTGCTCCTCTTCGGTGATCAGAAACCACGATTTGGGCGACAGCGGGTGCCGCATCAAATCGCCGTACAAAATGCCGATGCGTCCGGCCAGATCAGCCGTTTCCAGTTCGGCTGCCGTGCCCACGGCTACCGTCGGCACCGCCACATCACAGGATGGTGAAAACATGTTGGCCGCGGCGGGCAGGGGTTGGCTATCGATCTCCAGATAGGTTTCTGTGTGTTCCCAGGTCGTACAGTCGTATCGTTGTTCTTCCACCTCCAGCCCGGTAGCCCGAAACTCTTGCTCGATGTAGGCTGCCGCCGCGTGATTGGCCGCCGACCCCGCCGGGCGCGGTCCAATGGTTACACATAATTCTTCCAGATGTTTCATTAAAGTTGTTTGCATTTGATGCATCGTTATTGCACCTCCATTTTTGCGGCAAATTGGGGGAGGGGTTGGGAATAGTAACCCTCGCCGCGAATTTTTGGGGTGTAAATGGCCTGCTGCGGGCAGTGATTAAAACACGTCCAGCAGCCGTGGCAGCGGTGGGTATCGAAGACAGGTTTGGAATTAAGGGTGATGGCCTCGTAGGGACAGCCTTCGGCGCAGGTGCCGCAAGCGGTGCAGGTCGTCTCATCCACAAACAAAGTACCCATTTTCTTTTTTGATTTGGCCACCGAGGCCGGACGCATCAAACTGTTGAAAAAGCCGATGTTGATTTTGACCGGCCCCACGGGCTGACCGGACTCGATAGACTCCAATTTCTGTTTCAGTTCGGTGATGAATTGCCGGAATTTCCCGATCTCCTTGTCATTCGGCGCATCTTCATTGGCCCAGCCTTTGAGGATGAAAGGCGGAAAGTTTTCGGGCGTGAGCAACGAATGCCCGGCAATTACCGTGAACCCTCTGCCTGTCACCAATTTGGCCAGGTTTTTCAACGTCCGGCCCGACATCGCGCCGTAGGTATTGAAAACAAAGGCCGGTTTATTCGATTGAAGGGGAAGTTGCCGGATAAAGTTTTCCACCAGCGGCGGCACACCCAGATGGAATGTGGGTGCGGCAAAGCCCACCACATCGTAGAGCGAGAGATCGATGGTGGTGCCGCAAACCACATCGATCAGATCAAAATCAACCGTTTCAATCTGCCGCGCCAGGTAGCGGCAGGCCAGCCGGGTATTGCCGGTGCTGGAGTAGTAAAAAATAGCAGCTTTCATTAAACCTCCGTTGTAAGAATAGCATCAATTAAAATTGGAAATTAAAAAGGAGAAGTAGTTGATACTTCTCCTTCACTTCTATTATACAACCTTGGTGTATGAGTGGAGGGTTTAAAAATGGTGAATGGTGAACGGTCAATGGCTAACGGTTGACCGTGGTTTATTCGTGTATAGTTTTCAACACCTAACGCGGACAAAGCCGCAACTAAAAGAATAAATACGACCGGAAATTCTTGCCCAAAAAACAAGGATTTAACCGGTCAGGCCCCAATAGCCATCTAAAGAAGTTATATCACGTGAGAACAAACCGCCAGCCTACCGTCAGTAATCCTGCCGCATCCATAGACACCGGCATCGGATCGCTCAATGAACCTACAAACTCGCCGTTTGGGGTTAAATAGTGCCAGGCAATAAATACCCAATCACCATTGGCCTGTTGCAGCAATTTGCCCGCAAAAAGCGACCCGATTTCATCCCCCACCAGGAATTCATCGATGGAGGAGTTAAACGGCCCCAGCGGATTATCTGCCACCAGATAGTGCGTTCCGGTGACAGGGCTGAGGCCGGTGCGCCGGGTACGGGCTGCGGATGTGGTGTGGGTCAACGTGCAGAACAACAGGTAATAACGACCCTCAATTTCTACTAATTGCGGAACTTCCAGCTTGCCAAAATCGCCCGGCGCTGTTATCGGAGGCAATACGTCCCAATGGATTAAATCTTTGGATTGGGCGTGGGCAATCACCCCCCTTTCGTCTACCGGGCCGGTGTTAACGCGAGCGGTAATGAAGGCGTGAAAATCGCCCGTGTCAGGGTGTTGAAACACCCAGGGATCGCGCCAGGATTGATCTTCCCAGCGGTCTAAATTGAGTAATTCATACCAGCGGGGATCCATTATAATCAGCGGATTATCGGGATGCTTTTGCCACTGTATCAGATCGGTGGAGGTGGCTAACCCAATGCGCTGCACATACCCTTTTTCAGCCTGGCTGGTGCCGGTATAAAACATATACCACAACCCATTGTGTTTGATGATGCTGCCGGTCCAGGTCGATTTATCATCCCAGGCCGGACTTTTGGCGGGATGAAGCGCATCGGGCAGCACCTGCCAAGTTCGTAAATCTTGCGATACGGCGTGGCCGATGGATACATTCCAGTGGCGTAATTCTTGATCACTTAATGAGCGAGGAGCTTGTAGATAGAAAACGTGATAATCCGGGCCGTCTTGCGCAAACCAGAAATCCCAAAGCCAATTGTCGGGGAGATGTAAGGCCATGAAAGCGTCTCCAGGTTTTAGATTCTTTTGGTAGGACAATTCTCATTATTCAAATTGCCAAAACAATTGCACAAATACCACCGTTTTATCCGGCATATTCGTGTAATTTCAATAATAATTTTGTAGTGATCGTTTTTGCGCTTCTTACAAATGCTAGCCTTTGATCCCGCTTGAGGCGATACTCTCCACAAAAATGCGCTGTAACGATAGAAAGAGAACAAGAATAGGGACGGTGATAACAGACAGATAGGCCATGATCTCACCCCAGGCCGTATTGAGTTGGAAGAAATAGCCCAGGCCGACCATCACCGGGCGGATATCTTCAGACTGAACCACCATAATGGGCCACAGATATTGATTCCACATAACCAGGCCTTTCAGAATGGCGGCAGTGGCGAAAACCGGACCCGAAATTGGCACGATGATCCGCGCGTAGATCTGGAACCAGCTTGCCCCATCAATCCGGGAGGCCTCGATCAGTTCATAGGGCAGCGATTTAAAGAACTGGACAAACAGAAAAATGGTAAAGGCATCAATGATCATGGGGATGATCTGCACGTGGTAGGTGTTAAGCCACCCAAAACCAAAACCATCGGCGTTAATGGTGGGCAGGCGGCTTACGATCATCAGCAGCGGCACGGCGATGGTCTCAAAAGGCACAATAAAAGTAGCAATGACCACCGTCAGCACAATCCCCTGGCCCTTCCAGCGCAGGTTTGCCAGCGCAAAAGCCGCCAACGAGCTTAGAAATAAGCCCAAAGCCACGGTGAGGGTGGTGACCAGGATCGAGTTAAAGATAAAACGGGCCACCGGCGCGCGGTCAAAGGCATCAATATAGTTTTGAAACGAGAGGTCTCCCACCGGCAGGAAGGCGCGCAGCGAGGAAGAATCTTGCAAAATCTGCAAACCGGGTTTGAACGATGAGATCACCATGAACAACAGCGGGAATGCGAAAATCGCGCCCAACAAAATCATCAAAGTATAGCGGATGGTGGTTGCTAACGAATTTTTGTTTTTTTGCGTCATGCGGCTCTCTCCCGGGTTAAGTAACGTTGAATCAGCGCTACGGTCAGCACCATGACAAAAAAGATCACCGAAATAGCCGACCCGTAGGCGATATCCTGTTTCTCGAAGCCTTTTTGCACCGCCTGAAAGATAACGGTTGTGGTCGAATCCAAGGGGCCGCCGCGGGTCATCACATCGATCTGGGTAAACAGTCCAAAGGCCTGCATGGTAATGGTGACAAACACAAAGACTGCGGTATTGCGCAACCCCGGCCAGGTAACATACCGGAACGTCTGCCACATATTAGCCCCGGCAACGTCGGCAGCTTCATACAGCACATAAGGGATGGTTTGCAAGCCGGCCAGCCAGATGATCATATGAAACCCAACCCCCTGCCAGGCCGACATAACAATTATGGACGGCAGGGCGGTTGATGGATTGCCAAGCCAGTCGACCGGATCAAAATTACCAAAGGTCAGCATGGTCAGCAGGTTGTTCAGCAGGCCGTTTTGCCCGTCGTAAATAAAACTCCACAGGATTGAAACCACCACCATCGAGACGACGACCGGCATAAAGTAAATGGTGCGAAAAATATTAACGCCTCTGGTGCGCTGGTTGATGAGCAGGGCCAGCAACAAACCTACCCCTCCCTGAAGCGGAACGATGAAGATCGTAAAGAAGAAGGTGTTGATCAACGATTTTATGAACACGGCATCGCCGGCCAGCAGCACCCAGCGGGTCTCACCGATGTTGTAGAATGTCCATTCCTGAAGGCCATTGTATTGAGGATAATCCGGATTCTTACGGGTGTATTCTCGCACGCGAGGGTAGGTGTAGTTCCCTTCCTCGTCGAGTACCGGCTGGCCGGATTCATCAACAAGGGGTTCAAGTGGCAACACCTTCACCGTGAGCAGCCGCTGAAAATTTCGGGTTCCTACAAACTCGGTGGGATTGGGCGAAATCAATCGTTGATTGGTAAAGGCAAAAATAAATGCAAAAAAGAAAGGAATAATCAGGAAACTCAGTAAAAGCACAATCGCCGGACTGGCCATCAGCCAACCGGTGATCGACTCCAGTTGCCGGTCATTGAATCGATCTGGCGCTTGCGTCTGGCTTTGCGCTTCTGCCTTGGCTATTGTTGTCATTTTATGCCTCCTTTGTGTAATCCTTACCCCTTCGACTTCGCTCAAGATAAGTCTCCACCCCTCTCCCAATGGGAGAGGGGTATTGCGCCGGCGTCGGGGTAAGGATCGAACCTTTTAGTTACCGAATCCGTAGCCGTCATTGGCCTCAATGTCGGCATCAATTTCGTCAACAGCAGCATCAAGCGCCGTCGCCACATCAGCCCCATTGGCAATATCGGCCAGCGCCTTCTCAAAGGTCAAGGCCGCCGACAGGTAAGCGGGCGTGGGCGGGCGGATTATCGCCTGCTCTTTGCTGAGTTCGTAGAAGACTTCCAGCGGGCCGCCGGGCGCATAGTTCTCGGTCATTTCTGCCGCGCCGGGGGTGGAGGGGATCAGACCAATGCCGTCGGAAAAGGCTGCCAGGTACTTGTCTTGCAAAGCAAACTCGATAAAGGCGTTGGCCCCTTCCTGGTACTCGCTGCCCGATGAAACGCCAAACTGCCACGAGGCTGCCCCAATCTTGGGTCCATTACCAAAATCAGGCGACGGCAGGACCAACAGATCATCGCCGAAGGTTTCCATCGCGGCAATCGCGGCCCAATTGCCATTCCACTGCAAGGCGTACCGGCCTTCGATGAAACCGGTTTCGCGGTCGGCGGGGTCTTGCGAGGTGCCGGGGGCCAGGTCGCGTTCAAACAGGCTCTGCCACCATTCTCCAAACTCTATCGCTTCAGGCCCGTTTAGCACGCCTTCGGCGGTTAAGTACGTATCTCGACCAATGATGTCGCCGCCAAAACTTTGCAAGAACGGAGAGAAGGCGTAGGGATACCATTCGCCCGTCCAGGCCATGCCCGGATCAAAGGCGTATTCAAATTCACCGGTGGCTTGCAGGGTTTCCAGCGCGGCGTCAAACTCTTCCCTGCTCCATGGCTCATCCAGGGTGGGGATACGAATGTCGTTTTCTTCCAGCACCGATTTGCGGGCGTACATTGCTACCGCTGCATCCCACAGCCCTACCGAATATACCTTTCCATCCCACATTCCAATCGTGCCGGGCAGGAAATCATCCAGCATACCTTCCGGCATATCCAGCGGCGCCAGATAGCCCGACCAGGCCCAGTTAGGCATCACCGGCCCGTCCATATCAATGATATCGGGCAGGGCACCAGCCAGGGCACCGGCTACAATCGACTCATTGTAGCTGTCTTGCGGAAAATCCTGTATTTCAACCACGTATTCAACTTGGGAAGCGTTGAAGTCGTCAATGATCGTCAAGATCAACTCACGTTCCACATCATTGCCGGCGCCGTGATACCACAGGCTCAACGGAATGGCGCCATCGGCAGATGCTGCTTCTTCCATCGCTTCTTCTTCCGCTACCGGAGATTCCTTTTCTTGCGCGGCGGGTGCTTCCTCTTGTTCTTGCGCCGGTTGTTGTGCCGGCGCCGGCGCAGACTGCCCCCCACAAGCGGCCAGTACGATGGCCATAATGAGCGTGAGGGTCATAATCAACCAAAATTTGTGTTGACGTTGCATGGATAAAATCCTCCTTTAAGTAACATTCAATATTTTATATTTGTCAACTCAAGTGTGACTACCGTTTGAAATAAACAAATAGCTCGTTTGATTATCTGGCAGAATCCTCCTTTCTATAAGTAAAACCTATTAGTAAACCGTATTAGTTAACTGTAAAAAAAAGAGAACGCTCGTTTGGAAACCTTTTATACAGATTGACGCTCGATCAGGTAGCAGGCTATTTGATGCTGCAAAGAAGATGCATCTGTATCATGATCCGGGTTTTCTATTAATTCCAACAAGTGCTGCACCGCCCATTGGCCCATTTCGTGATGCGGCAAGGCCAACGTCGTTAACGGCGGCGATATATCAGCGGCGATCAATTCCTGGTTATCAAAACCAACAATAGCAACATCATCGGGAATCACCAGGTTGAGTTCTCGAAGGGCGTTGTAAGCGCCTAAAGCCATCCGGTCGTTGTAGCAAAAAATAGCGGTGGGGGGATGGGGCAAACGCATCAAAGCCATCGTGGTCCGGTAACCGCCGGCAGGTATACTTTGGGCTCGTTGAACGAATACCTCCTCAAACGGCACATCATAAGCATCAAGGGCTTGCTTCATCCCTTCCAGCCGGCCCACCGCCGCCGGAACAGGATCGCTATCCTGGACAAAGCCAATACGGCGGTGCCCCTTTTTGAGAAGGAACTCCACAGCGGTGCGTCCTCCTAAAACTTCGTTGGGTACAACCGAGGGAAAAGAGCGGTCGGGGGTAAAACAATCGAGCAATACAGCCGGCAGTTCGTGCATATTGGCCGGGGGATCGACCGGACGGTGATACATGGTAGCATAAATGATACCATCCACCTGCCGCTCCAGCATCATATCTATGGCGACAGTTTTCATCTGCCGGTTGCCGCCGGTATTCACCAGCAGCAGCAAGTAGCCATTGGCCCAGGCCAATTCTTGCGCTCCTTCCAAAATACGGACAGCGTAAGGCGTGGTCGCAATGCGGTCGGTGACAAAGCCGATGGTGTGGGTTCGGCTGGAACGCAGCCCCCGAGCAATGGCGTTGGGCCGGTAGCCTAATTCCTCTACGGCTGCCAGAACCCGATCTCGGGTTTCCGCCGGGATGTTGGCGTGAGGCACCTCATTCACGACAAAAGAAACGGTGGTTTGCGAAACACCGGCCAATTTGGCTACATCATCCATAGAGGGGCGTTTTTTCTTTTGTCGTGGTTTTTCTTCAAAAGCCATATTTTTGGCAATCTATAAGTAATCCGTATTAGTAATAGGTATTAGCAATATATCACATTTATTTTTTGTTGTCAAGAGGGATTTTGAATTTTTAGCATAAATCAGCTTTTTTGCGCAGCATCGCATCCAATTGAGCCATTATCCGCAGCGCCTGTTCTTCGGTTTCGGCCAGGGTGGAAAGCCAGCGGTCGGTGGCAAAAACAACATCCTCATCAGGGCGCGGCGTATCCAGCGCCTCGCGCAGCCCATCGCGCCGGCCCTGGTCAAAATAAAGCATCATCCGCAAAATAGCCATGGTGCTGTAACCGGCGCTGCGGAGCAAGCGGATCACCCGCAACCGCCCGATCTCCGCCGCCCCGTAGCGACGGTAGCCGTTATCGGGGTCGCGCGGCACGGTGATGAGTCCGTCCCGTTCCCAATTGCGCAGCATATCGGTGGTCACATCCAGCAGCCGAGCCGCCGCGCCAATTTGCAAGGGAGTTAGCATTGGCTCCACCGCCCGGCCTGCGGCCCAGCGTTCCAAAAAATCGGCGGCGGCTTCGGCCTGGGCGCGTTCCGAACGCACCAGCGCCAGATGTAGGTCGGCCATCTCCCGCGCCCCGGCCACATCACCCCGCGCCGACTGTTTGACCACGGCCACAATCGATTTTCTGATCCGCCGCCCGTGCCAAGGGTCGGCAAAGGCCAGCCGGGCCAGCCGCATCTGCTCCAGATGAAATTCGGTAAATTGCCGGTAGCCGCCGGGCGTCCGGGGAATGGATGGCAGCAAGGCCCATTCCTCGTACAGGCGCACCGTGTTGGGGTGTACGCCCACGGCTTTGGCAATCTCAGAGGTTCGCAAATACCGGGAAGTCATTAAACGCCTCGGTTCAGAAGGTTATAACTTCATTATCTTCAGGCACTGATGATGAGTCAAAAACATTGGGCATCAGACAGTGAGGAGTGATATTGTGACTCACTCGTCACGCCTCACCCCTCATTTTCTCTAAATCCACAACTCTGGTATCATTAGCCCATCATACTCACCAATTTATGGAATGAAGCCGACGATGCGCGCCGACCGTTTACTCTCGATGTTAATGCTGCTGCAAACCCGGGGCCGAATGACCGCCGATGACCTGGCCGAAAAATTGGAGGTTTCGACCCGCACCATTTACCGCGATCTGGACGCGCTCAGCCTGGCCGGGGTGCCGGTGTACGCCGACCGCGGCCCCAGCGGCGGCATTTCGCTGCTGGACGATTACCGCACCAACCTCACTGGCCTCACCCAAAACGAGGTCCGCAGCCTGTTCATGTTCACCGTGCCCGGCCTCTTTGCCGACCTGCAAGCCGGCAAAACTCAGGAAGCGGCCACGCTTAAACTCCTGGCTTCGCTGCCCGCGCCCTTTCAAAAAGACGCCGAACTGGCCCGGCAGCGCATCCACCTGGACCCGGCAGCCTGGTTCCAGCCCCCCGACTCCACGCCCCACCTGGCCCTGCTGCAAGAAGCGGTGTGGCAAAACCAACGGCTGCGCATTGTCTATCGCCGGGCCGATGGCGTGTGGGTCAAACGGATGATTGATCCCTACGGTCTGGTGGCCAAAACCAGCGTATGGTATGTGGTAGCCGGCTTGCGGCGCGGCGTACTCACCTATCGCGTTTCCCGCATTCAAGAAGCCGAACCCACCGGCACCCTATTTGAACGCCCCGCCGATTTTAATCTGCCCGCCTACTGGCGAAAGTGGTGCGCCCAATTTGAAGCCACGCAGGACCAGTACATTGTCACGTTGCGCTTTCGTCCGGCCATCGTGCCCCTGCTGGCCCAGCTCTTTGGTGAAGGCATTCACACCCTGTTTGAACAGGCCGGCGACCCCGAGGAGGACGGTTGCTGCACCCTATCCCTCACCTTTGAATCGCCCGATGATGCCTGCCGAAAATTGTTGGGGTTGGGCACCGCCATCGAAATTGTTGCCCCGCAAGAGCTGAGCAGCCGGATGCGTGAGAAGGCACAGCAATTGGTTGAGTTTTATTCAAATCATTAATAACGCAGTACTGTCAAGAGATGGGTCAAGAGCGATTGGAATTTCTATTTTCAATCTCCACGATCCAATCTCTCAATCTCTAAAAAAAGGAATCCAATATGCCTCATCTACGTTTTACCGAAATTGATCCAAATATTGAACAACAGGTTGATAACCTGCTGGCCCAAATGACCCTGGAGGAAAAAGTGGGACAAATGGTTCAGATCGACCTGCGCCGCCAGGGGGAGTCTGAAAGTGAAAAACGACTCCGAGCCGGACAGGTCGGCTCAATCCTGACGGTGTACGAAATTGACGACATCAACCGGCTGCAAAAAATCGCTGTGGAAGAATCGCGCCTGGGCATTCCCTTTATCCTGGGCAACGACGTTATCCACGGCTTCCGCACCATCTTTCCCATTCCCCTGGCCGAATCCTGTACCTGGGACCCCGACCTGCTGGAAGAAAGCGCCCGCATCGCCGCCGCAGAAGCCTCGGCCCACGGCACAGACTGGATTTTTGCGCCGATGGTAGACATTTGCCGCGATCCGCGCTGGGGCCGCATTGCCGAAGGCGCGGGCGAAGACCCGTACCTGGGGTCGGCGCTGGCTCGCGCCCGCGTGCGTGGTTTTCAAGCGGCCAACATGGAAAGCCAGCGCAAAATTGTGGCCTGCCCCAAACATTTTACGGCCTACGGTTGGGCCGAGGCGGGCAAAGATTACAACACGGTCGATGTGTCGGAACGGACTCTACGAAACGTAATTCTACCGCCCTTCAAAGCCGCGTTTGACGAAGGCGCCGGCACGGTGATGTCGGCCTTTAACGAATTGAACGGCGTGCCGATTTCGGCCAACGCGTTTGTTTTGCGCCAAATTCTGCGCGATGAGTGGAACTATCCCGGCGTGGTGTTGAGCGATTACGATGCCGTGCAGGAACTCATTCCCCACGGTCTGGCGGCAGACCTGAAAGAAGCCGCCCGCCTCAGCATTTTGGGCGGCGTGGATATGGATATGGTGTCCGACGGCTACCACCTGTACCTGGCCGAACTGGTTCAGGAAGGCGCGGTGCCGGAAAAATTGCTTGACGAGGCCGTCCGGCGCATTTTACGCTTGAAATTTATGCTGGGCTTGTTTGACCGGCCCTACGTAGACAAAGCCGCCGCCCAACAAGCCATTCTCAAACCGGAATACAAAGCAACCGCACTGGATATGGCCCAAAAATCGATGGTGCTGCTCAAGAATGAAAATAACTTGCTGCCGCTTGATCCAAATGGCAAACACATCGCCTTGATTGGCCCCCTGGCCGACGATCACCACGAGATTTTAGGCACGTGGCACCGTATTGGCCAGGACGAGGATACGGAAAGCGTGCTGGATGGACTCAAAGCCGCGCTGCCGGAGTCAACAAAATTGACCCACGTGCCCGGCTGCGACATTGACGACGAAACAACGCCGGATTTTACCAAGGCCGTAGCAGCAGCTCAGGCGGCTGATGTTGCGGTGCTGGTGCTGGGTGAAGCGGAGCGCATGAGCGGCGAGGCCCACAGCCGCGCTTACCTGGGCCTGCCGGGCCACCAACTGGAATTGCTGCAAGCCACTCACGCCACGGGTACGCCTACATTAGTCATTTTGATGAGTGGTCGCCCCCTGGTGATCCCCTGGCTGGTAGAAAATGTACCGGCCATTTTGCAAGCCTGGCACGGCGGCATCCGCGCCGGGCGCGCCGTGGCCAATATTTTACTGGGCCACGCCAACCCCAGCGGCAAACTCACCGCCAGTTGGCCCCGCACCGAAGGCCAGATTCCAGTCTACTACGCCCACAAAAACACGGGGCGCCCGGTGGAAGGCGGCGGCACCATTCAATTCAACAAAGCCCACCGCTCCGATTATTTGGACGAGTTGAATTCCCCACAGTTCCCGTTTGGCTTCGGTTTGAGTTACACTACGTTTGATTACGACAATTTGCAAGTTGAAACACCGCGCCTTGGTTTGCACGATACGCTGATGGTTACGGCCGATGTCACCAATACGGGGCATCGCGCCGGGGATGAGATTATTCAATTGTACGTGCGAGATTTAGTAGGCAGCGTGACTCGCCCGGTGAAGGAGTTGAAGGGATTTCAAAGAGTTTCGCTGGCGGCAGGTGAAACCAAAATTGTACGCTTTGAAGTTCCGGTGCAAGACTTAGGTTTTCATGGGGTGGATATGAATTATGAGATAGAACCGGGGGAATTCAAGGTGTGGGTTGGCCCCAACGCTGCCGAGGGGCTGGAAGGAAAATTTGAGGTAAAAGGCCAAAACTAAAAAACGTCGGAACACACAGGAAAAATATAGAGGTTCACGGAGAAAACTAAAAAACTCTCGGTGAACCTCTGGGCAATCTCTGCGAAACTGTGTGTAACTTGTATTTTACTGGGCCATTGCTTCAATGGCGGCTACAACACGGTTGGTTACGGTGGATACTTCGCCTTCGCCGTCCACTTCGGTCAGCAGGCCGGCCTGCTTGTAATAGTCGATCAGCGGCGCGGTCTGGTTGTGGAACGTTTTGAGCCGGGCGCGGACGGTTTCGGGTTTGTCGTCGTCGCGCTGGTATAGTTCGCCGCCGCACACATCACACACGCCTTCTTGTTTAGGCGGTTTGAACTTGGTGTGGAACGGAGTCTGGCAATTGCGGCAAATCCAGCGGCCTGCCAAACGGCTGACCAGTTCCTCATCGGATACTTTAATGTACAAAACGCCGTCCAGACTGCGGCTTAGATCATCCACAATCCCCTTCAACGCTTCGGCCTGGGGCAGCGTGCGGGGGAAGCCGTCCAGCACAAGGCCGCCTTTGGTATCGGGCCGCTCCAGCCGATCTTTGAGCATGGCGGCGGTCACGTCATCCGGCACCAATTCCCCTTTATCCATATACATTTTGGCCAGTTGACCCAATTCGGTTTCATTCTTTAGATTCTCGCGGAACAGGTCGCCGGTGGCAATGTGCAACAGGTCAAACTTGCCGCAAATCTGTTCGGCCTGGGTGCCTTTGCCGGACCCCGGCGCGCCAAACAGCACAACAACATCAATATTCATACGATTCAATCTCCCTTATATTTTTTAGTTAATGACTAAAAACAAAACCCGTCCAAGATATTTTGGGTCGGGTTTTGTCAGGTTCAACCATTCATCAATCGTTTCTTTTCTACCGAAACGAAACTCCCAAACTACTCGGTGGTGGTTTCGGAGGTAGCTCCACCTGCCCCGGTATTGTCCGTATCAGGAACCGGCGTTTCTTGAAGCAGATTTTCATCACCGAATGTAGGGGTAGGGGACGGGGGCGGAGGAGTTCCGCCGCTGAGTAACAACCCTACTGCCATACTGATGACCACCAGGGCGCTGATCACGTAAATCAAAATTTGCTGCCGGGTAATTTTTCTCTTTGCCGGGGCAGCCGTACTTTTGGGCGGCGGCGGCCCGGACTTCGTTTTTCTTTTCTTTCTTCGATGCTTTGAAACAGGCACGTCTTCTTCTCCAATCCATCTGTGTACTGATTTTCACAACAATGGGATTATACTCGTAGCGCGTTTTATTGGCAAGCAGGTTTGGGACAAGTAAGGCAAACCTGGTTGACTCTTATCGGGAGGGGAATATAATGGGGCTGTTTGCGTTTGACGGCCAATTCATTCGTATTGCGTATGGCGTAATACGAAATACGCAGTACGGAATCCACTCAATGGTCTTTTTCAGATATTATCTGCTAAATTTTATACTCAGCCTAACTTTTTTGTTGGCCGCCGCCCAATGCCACACGCCGCCCACACCGCCGCTGCCCACAACGCCCGCCGGACCATATCTGCGCATCGCGCTGCTGTCTCCCACCGAAGGAGAATTGACCACTTTTGGCCGGCTGGCGCGCAACGGCGCGCTTTTGGCTTTTGATGAATGGAACAAAAACGGCGGCGTTCTGGATCATCATATTCAATGGACAAGTTACGATACACAATGTGATTTTGAATCGGGGCAGGCCGCTGCGCAGCAGGCCATTGCCGAAGGCCATACCTTTATCATTGGCCCGCTCTGCTCGGAAGCCGCCGTTGCCGCCGCTGCCGTGGCCGAAGCCGAACAAGCGCTGCTGATCTCGCCTACAGGCACGCATCCTCTGGTAACGGTCAACGCGGCAGGCCAAATCCGTCCCACGGTATTCCGAACCGCCTATACCTGGCCCTACCAGGCCCAAGCTATGGCCTTGTTTGCAGCGGACCTGCCGGCCACTAAAGCCGCCGTCCTGTCCGCGCCCAGAGACGATTACAGCGCGTTGTTGGCCAATACATTTGAGGAAACATTTACCGCCCTGGGCGGCCAGATCGTTTATCAAGATACGGTAATGCCCGGCGATCCGGCGTTATCAGATAAACTCAGCGCCATCAGCCGGGCCGGGGCCACTGTTCTTTACCTGCCGGTGGAAACCGATATTGTGAATCAGGTGGGGCAGGCGCTCCAGCAATTGGGGCTGGCAAGAGAGTCGAACCCTGACGGCATCACTTTGTTGGGCAGTGATCGTTGGCAGCCATCGGAACTGGATTATTCGGTTACCAACGGCAGTTATTTCACCACCCACTTTACGGTAGACAATCCCCGGTTGCAAACCTGGGCGCAATCTTACAAATCTACTTACGCCATCGAGCCGGAAATCCTGGCAGCCCTGAACTATGATAGCGCGACTCTCTTGTTAAACGCTATCCGGCAAAGCCAAAGTTTCGAGATTATGGCCGTGGTACAAACCCTGGAACAGAAAACGTTTGAAGGTGTCACCGGGCCGCTAAACTTCGACCAACAGCATAACCCCCTAAAACCGGTACCGATTCTGCGTATCGACCAAGAAAAGAGCGCATTTGTGGGGTCTATCATCCCGAAAAAGGGCCAATTCAATGGGCAGTAGCAAGCTATTTTGACACGGTTTTAAAGGTTTGCTATTATACCCATCATTAAAATGTAGTTTACTATAAATATGGAGGATTATCGAATGAAGAAATTTGTGTTTGTAACAACGTTACTTTTGGCCATTTTCTTGGCCGCATGTGGACCGCCTCCCCAAGATAACGGGGGTTCAACGGATGGCGGCGATACCGGGGCTGGTTCAGCCGATACGCCCACGCCGGTGGTATTGGCCACCCCCACCCCCAAACCCCC
>CAZTFF010000059.1:0-32284 GCA_964612485.1 uncultured Caldilineaceae bacterium | reverse complement strand
GCGGTAGTTGCGAGCAAAGAGCCAGACGTTGACCATGCATAGATTCTCGATCCTTATCATAGAAGATAAAATTTCCACTACAGCCGCGATCACTCGAACTATCGGCCAATATCTGGATGAATATACCTTATTTGTAGCCAAAGATATTTTTGAGGCAATTGACGACCCCCAAAACGCAGATCTCATTTTATCCAACATTTCGCAAATTGACTCCGCTAAAGCCGTAGATAGTCTATCCCTGCTGGCTACAGCCTATCCCCATACGCCGGTTTTGTTACTGCAAAACGCAGACGCAAATCAGGAAAGCCTGTTAGCCGCCCTCACCGCCGGCGAATACGAATATATCACGTTATCCGAGGCGGGATTGGTATTATTGGGCCGGCGGCTGCGTAAACTACAGCAGGCGTGGCGTAAAAAACAGGCATCAACCGATGCCGAGTTATTGTTGGACAGCTCGTTAGCCGCGGCACTGGCCGCAGACAGTTCCTCGCAATTGGCCATCCAAATTATTGACCAGGATAACCGCATTTTGGGCTGGAATCAGACCGCCCGCAACCTGTTCTGCATCTCGCAAAAAGAGATCAACGGCCAACATCTGGATGATCTGGATCTTTCGTCTGAGAATGTGAGCCGTATCAAAGACATTCTCGACCAGGCCCGGGTAACCGGCAAGCCCTTTTCTATTCCTCAATATTTGCTGGAAACGGAAAACAGAGAAAGTCGATGGCTGCGGGTGCATGTATACCCTACCCGCTCCCATCCCCTGGCGACGGTGGATAAAGTTTACATTGTCAGCACCGATGTTACAGATTTAAAGGAAGCGGAAGCCGAAAACTGGCAGCAAAATCAAGAGCTACAAATTTTGCTGGAAACCAGTCAGGAATCTTCCAAGCAGCTTGAATTAGACGTTACCCTGGAACAGATTGCCGATCAGGCCAAAACACTGCTCTTTGCCGATAATTGCTGCATTTATTTTGTTGAAAAAGACAGCAAAAAGTTACGCCCCAAATTGGCCGTAGGCCCGCTGGCTGAACGCCTCTACGCAGCGCCCCTGGTTTTGGGGCAGGGACTTGTGGGGGCAGGCATTGCTCGCGGCAAAGTAGACATGCTCAACGCCCTCAGCCGCCGGCCCCAACCCTGCCAAATTGAACCACCCTATCAGGAAAACGAGCACGTTATGTTTGCGCCTCTCACGGCGCTTAACGGTATGATTGGCGGCATGGTCGTCAGCCGAAAAGGCCGGATGCCGTTTGAAGAGGCCGACCTTCGCTTTTTTGAAAGTTTGATCCAGCAGGGATCATCGGCCATCAACAACGCCCGTTTGTTTGAAGAAACACACCGCAATCTAAACGAGTTAGCCATTCTATACGAAGCCAGCGCGGCAATCTCAACCATCTGGAATACGCAAACCGTCTTGAACACTTTGATCCGGCAACTGGTTCACGCCACCAATATGGACAGCGGTTATATTGCCGGTTGGGATAAAACCCACAATACAGGCATTATTCAGGCCGGTTTTTTAGGTGATTTACCCGATGATCAGGAACGGACCGTGCAACCGGGCGATACCATCAACTTAAACGAACGAGCAGCCCTGATGAGCGCGCTCAATCAACAGCGCCCCATTGTCTTTCAGGCTGACAACCCTCAATTGGATAAAATCGAACGGGAAAAGATGGAAGCCAAAGGCTGCCACTCGATTTTGCTGGTACCGCTGATTGTCAAAGGAGAAACCATTGGTTGGACCGAATTGTACGAAACCCGCACCGAACGCACCTTTACCGCCGACGACGTTCGATTGGCCCGCACGCTGGCTAACCAGGTGGCCGTAGCCCTGGAAAACGCGCAATACCTCAAACAAACCCGGCAGACCCTCGAAGAAACGACCGCCCTATATCAGGTTGCCAGCGCCCTGACCAATACCCAGGATTCCCATACCATTATGAGCACCGTTCTCTACGAGTTTCTCAACGTGCTGGATTTAAAGCAAGGCAGCGTAATGATTTTTGATTTTGAAACGCGACTGGGCGTGGTTAAAGTTCATGTTCAAGATGCGCAAACGGCAGCGGCTCATACGCAAGATAATTGGGAAGGCCGGCAAATCCAATTAAGTGGAAACCCCTTTTACGAACGGTTAATGCGAACCCATCGCCCGGTACAAATTGAGGATATTGAGGTGGATTGGTTCCCCGCCAGAGGAAGCTCATTCACGCTTGCCTCCACCGACAGTTGGGCGGCCCACGGCGCTTGTTCAATGTTGATTGTTCCCATTCAGATCCGCGAGGAGATTGTGGGCGCGCTCATTGCCGAAGATACCCGCAGAAAACGCATTTTTAATGACCGCGAGATGTCGCTGGGGCAAATGATGGCCGACCAACTGGGCGTGGCCCTGCAAAACGCCCAACTCTACGAGGCCGAATCCAAACGTCGGGAGCAAGCCGAAACCCTGCGCGAGGTGTCGTCGGCGGTCGGGTCCAGCTTGAATCTAAACGAAGTGCTCAAACACATTATGGATCAACTGGGCCGGGTGGTTCAATATGATCGGGCGGCCATTCACTTGATCGAAGGCGACCGGTGGCGCATTATTGCCGAACGCGGCTTCCCCAACCCGGAACATGTGATTGGCCAAACCTCGCCGGTCAAACTGGATATGACCCGCCCGGAATCGGTGGTCATCCATAAACGCCGCCCCCTGGTGATAGAAAATATCTCCGATACCTACGAGATGTTTCAGGACCCCCTGCACAAACACGCCAAAAGCTGGATGGGCATTCCGCTGATTGCCCGCGACCGCGTCATCGGCCTGATCAGTATTGGCGAAACCGAACCAAACGCTTACCAGGAAGAAGATGTGGAACTTACCCTGGCGTTTGCCAATCAGGTGGCCGTGGCGTTGGAAAATGCGCGTTTATACGAATTAGAGGTCCGTGATCTGGAACGGGAATTGGAAATTGCCCACGACATCCAAGAGACATTGCTGCCCCAATTTGTACCCCAGGTGCCGGGCCTGAAAATCACGGGCCGCAGCCTGCCGGCCCGCCAGATTGGCGGCGATTTTTTCCATTTCTTCTCTGTGGGGGAAGATCAACTGGGGGTAGCCATTGGCGATGTCAGCGGCAAGGGTATCCCGGCAGCGCTCTATATGGCGGCGGCCATTACCGCCATCGACACCAAAATCAACGACGGGCTGGCCCCCGCCCAATTGCTCAATCACCTCAACGGCACGCTTTACAATCGCCTGCAAGAAAACAAGATGAACATTGGCCTGCAAATTGCCACCTTTATGCCCCTGGCCTCCCCCAACGGCAATGATGAGGAAGCTCGCGGCAGTTTGATGACCGTCAGCAGCGGCGGGATGATCGCGCCCATCGGCGCGACCGAGCATGGCTGCCGTTTCCTGCCGGTGAGTGGTTTTCCGGTGGGATCGTTTGCGCCCGATCACCCGTATCAAGAAGATATGTTTCTGCTGGACCCCTTCACCACCATCATCTTCACCAGCGATGGCATTGTGGAAGCTCAAAATGAGCAGGGCGAACTATTTGGTTTCGACCGGCTGGAAGCCGCCATCAACGAGATCATCAGCACGCGCGACGCCGAAACCATCGCCGAACATATCATCCAGACAGCCATTGATTTTATGGGCGAGGTAGAACAAGGCGATGATATGACGGTGGTAGTGGTGGTCAAAACCTAAACCAGCCCGCTCAAGGGCAAAAGAGCAGGTTCCCTCCGGTCTCAGGCAAATATTTGGGCGCGTCTGTCTGCGGCGCAACCACCTCTACGGCCTGAGACTCCGTTGAATGAACCTCCACCGTAACAGGCTGCGTTTGCACAACCACGTGATCCCGGTAAATCACAGATGCTTTGGTGGTGATGGGTGGCGGCACAGCATCCTCTCGAACCCACGCCGTAATTTCAACGATGGCCGTCTGGCCGGGTGACAAGGTGCCAAGATTGGCTGTAACCAGGTTATCCCAGATTTCAACAGTGCCCACGCTGGTGGTAGCAGCCTCCGGTACGAGCGCATCATCCAACAAATCGGTGATAAACACGTTTTCCATTTGGCCGCCGAAGCTGCTTGGCTCTGCCGGGTTGGTTAACCAGATGGTGAAGGTTACGGTTTCTCCGGGTAGGGCTGTATCCTGACCGGCTGCCATGCGGGGAAAGATGGGCAGGGTGGGCATTTCACTGCTGTATAGCCCCAGGTTTATTTCAAAATTATTATCACCGTCTAATCTAACCGCAACATCTTCAACCAACGGGTTTAACCACGGGGGCGTGACAGGATTAACAAGGCCAATGCCTACTCCTAAACAATCGGAGGCATAATAGCCGTTATCATCGGTAAACTTCTGAGCTTGCCAATTGCTGCCGTTCAGGTTGATGGGTACGTCCGGTTCGTTACGGTAGCCCCAATTGGTGACAAATCCGTGAATGGTTGAACAGGGAATAATATCTGGTTCTAAGTCGCCACGGTAGCCTGTAGAATCGCTCCCTGTAGGAAGTTGCGGCGATGGGGGTTGAGAGCGACCGGGAGGAGAACCGGGCCGGGCCGAAGGTGGATGGGGGCGATTAGGCGGCGGTTCCTGCGCGGCAGCAATTGGAAGCAACACCAACATCAACAAAAGAAAAAATATTGTAAACATCCCGTTAATGGCTGCGTTTACCCATCTTTTCATAGCTTACTCCTTGGGCCAAAAACTATCAAAACTCGTCTTAACTTACAAGGATAGTCGTAGAGAATACTATCAAGTGATTCTCTACGACTATTTTTCATACTTTCAACTTTGTTGTTGGCAACTCCTACTGTTCAGGCGGCAGGCTGCGCCGGGGAGGTGCTGCCGTTTCCTCGGTAAGGAGGTTGACAGATTGATGCTCACTCCCAGTTTGGGTAATCCGCCGGATACTTTCTATGATCAGGTCGGGTTTACCGGGGGTAGCGCTGCAACTACTTCCGTTGCTGGAGGCCACGTTATTTTCTTCTCCGGCTGATCCCTCATCAACAACGCCTGTAGTTCCACTGCCAAACAAGTCTACCTGCGCGTATAACCGGGGCGAAGTTGGCAAGTTAGCAGGTAGGTCTGATTGTACGGCATCATCCAGGTAGAGCGTTAACCGTTCACCAGGTCCCAACTGGCCTACCACAAAGCCGGCGCCGTGCCCAAACCAATCATATCCTTCATTGTAGCTAATGGGCCAAAAGGCTGAAGTTTCATTAGGGTTCACGTACAAATCAACCCAGAAAGCGCCGAGCGCATTCGTATCGCCACAGTTGCGGATTACCAGTTCAATAGTATCTTCATCGGGAGCGGGCGCTGGCCCACCACCGTTGGAGATGATAAGCGGCAGGTAAATGATACCGGTCCCGTGGGCTTCAGCCGCTACAGCAATAACGGCGTTACGCACCAGCGATGTATCGTTGATTCCATCGTTGAGGTAGGCAAAATTCTCAATGATGGTACCGGCCGGCACCGATTCGGACACCTGCGCCGTGTACGTTATCATCATTGTGGTTCCCACCTGAGCTTCACCATCCCATCGGATTTCGCGCGTTGTGTCATTGTAAGACACCGCGCCACCGGAAGCCTCAACATCGTCTCCATAATTCAGCTCTGCGGGTATGGTGTCGGTAACTGTTGCGCTGTAAGCGTGCATATTGCCGGTATTGGTGAAAACAATGTGGTACGTTACAGTTTCGCCCGGAATCGCCTCGGGGTTGCTCACTTCTTTGACAGATGTGGAGAGATCGGGGCTGGAGACAACGACGGCACTTTCGGTATCAGAGTTGCTTTGACCGCCCGCGCCCAACCGGGCCGTGGTACTGATTACGGTTCCATTATCGAGAACCGGCAGGAGTTCAACCACCATTTGCCGTTCGAGGTAGAAATTAGGATTGAGTACGATAGTCACCCACTGGATGGTGTTAGGAGAAGTTTGAGAATAACCGCTGTCTGCCGACACAAAGGTGCTGTTTTCGGGAACATCCACTTCGATAACCACCACCCCCGGCGCTTCGGTGCCGCTGATGGCAACCGTATAAGTAATTCGCTCATCCGGTTCCACAAACTCCCGATTATCGAAAAGATTGATACCAATCTCATGGCCCATCGTGGTTTGGGCCGGGCCAATCTCAAACACATTGCCCAGACCATCATTCACGGTAGCCGTATTTTCTACCACGGTACCGCCGGTCAGGCCCGAAGCCAGCCGCACGGTATAACGGATGGTGATCGACTCGCCTACATCCACCGGGCCATTCCAGCGTATCCGGCCTTCAGCTTCGTCGTATTGAGCCGTACCGCCACCGGCAACAACCGGGCCGCTGAAATAGACTACCTCGGCGGGCAGCGTATCGGTCATCATAACCGTGGGCGCATCCATTGTCCCGTTATTTTGCAGCGTGACGGTGTACTCGATCAAATCTCCCGGCGGAGCCACAGAACGATCCACTTCTTTGGTCGAGACCGTTAGATCAGGCATCGAGTTTACGGTAGTTTGAGCCGGCCCGATGTCAAATTGGGGATGAACTCCATCATTCACCGTAGCTGTGTTCTCGATCAATGTACCATCATCCAACGGTGTATTGATGGTTACATAATATTCGATCATCACATTAGTCCCCGGTGTCACCTCGCCGTTCCAGTAAACGCGGCGGGCAATAGAGTCCCAACTGGCCGGCGGCCCATTGATAACATTTGGACCACCAACATGGCTGACTTCAGGCGGCAGGATATCAGAGAGCGAGGTAATGGCGGTCATATCACCTGTGTTGGATAGCATGATCGTGTAGCGCAGTATCTGGCCCGGTGAAGCGTGATCATAGTTGACAACTTTAGTAGATGCAGACAATACCGGTTCCGAAGTGATGTCGGTAGTGACGGTATTGGTATCAAAGGGCGCGTGAACCCCATCATCCACCGTGGCAAAGTTCTGAATCTGAGTCCCCGTATTGAGCGGGAAATCTATCCTCACCCGATAGGTGATGGTCACATCCGTGCCCGGTTCCACTGCTCCGGTCCACCGGATACGATCATAAGCCGGTTGGTAAACCGCATCGCCGCTATCGGCAGCAACAGTGCCGGCCACATAGGTGGCACGCGCCGGAATTTCGTCCAGCACCACCGACTCGTGCGCCACCATATCGCCGCTATTACGCAGGGTGATGGTGTAGAGCAATTCATCTCCCGGCCTGGCATCGGTCAAATCCACGGCTTTGGTTGAGGTACTCAGGTTTGGCGCCGACTGGACAATGGTCTGAGCCGGGCCAATGGTGAATTCCTCGTGGTTGGGGAAATTATCGTCCAGATTAGCGAAGTTGTAAATGAGCGTATCATCATCCAGCGGCGTATTGATCCGTACCCGGTAGGCAATGACTGCATCCACACCGGGTTGCACATCGCCCGTCCACTCGACGGCAACGCCATCCCAGGTGGCATCACCCTGTTCTATCCAACCATCCCAGGCAACGTTAACCGGCAAAACATCTTCCAATGAGGCCGCTTCGGCGGCTGCATTACCGGAGTTCCGCAGGGTGATGGTGTATTCCAGGGTATCACCGGGGGCAGCGTCTGCCAGGTCTACTTCCTTGGATGAAGTACTCAGGTTTGGCGCGGAGCCAACAATCGTGGTTGCCCGGCGTTCGATCACTTCGGTATGAAAACCGTCATCAATCGTAGCCAGGTTTACGATGGATTCACCATCGGGCACAACCAGGTCCAGATCAACTTCAAAACTGAGGGCCAGCGGAGCACCCGTATTGACCGTCAGGCCGGACCAGGTGAGCGTGCCGGCTGCGGGGTTGTAGGTGGCTCCCGACGGTACATCTACCAAAGTCACATAATCGGACGGCAGCGTATCTATCACGGTGACATTGGTTGCATTCATATCGCCGGTATTACGCAGGGTGATGGTGTATTCCAGGCGGTCGCCCGGTGCCGCCGCGCCCTGATCTACAGTTTTAGTAGAAGCCGACAGATTCGGTGCCGACTCAACTTCAGTTTCTGTCTGGTTGGTGGTGAACGGCTCGTGGTAGCCATCATCGACGGTAGCGGTATTGGTAATCAACGTTCCATCATCCAGCGGGGTGTTCAGCGTGACGTAATACTCGATAACAACCGTGTTTCTCGGAGAGACCTGG
This sequence comes from uncultured Caldilineaceae bacterium, assembly GCA_964612485.1. GTDB lineage: Bacteria > Chloroflexota > Anaerolineae > 4572-78 > J111 > JAFGNV01. The sequence goes on along the minus strand of CAZTFF010000059.1, from coordinate 24,147 downwards.
CTGTTCCAGTAAATATTCCGGCTGCCTGCGCTCCAGCCGCCATTCCCGCCACCGGATACGAGCGCCGGGCCGGATACATAGGTAACATTCTCCGGCAACACATCATCCACGCGAGCATCGGCTGTCATGGTGCCGTTGTTGGCCAGGGTGATCGTATAGCGAAGTTGGTCGCCGGGGCCGGCCACGGCCAGGTTCACGGTTTTGCTGGAGCTGCTCATATCGGGCGCGGCGCTGATGGTGGTGATAACCGTATTGGTATCAAACGGATCGTGACTGCTGAAGTTATCATCGATGGTGGCCCAATTGACAATTTCAACGCCTTCATCCAGGGGGAAATCAAGTTCCACCCGGAAGGTGATAACAACATCGGTTCCGGGTTCAACATTGCCCAGCCAGTGAATCCGATCGTAGAGCGATTGGTACTCGGCAAAGCCCGCGCTGAAGGTGATCGAGCCAGGCACGTAAGAACTGTACGACGGGATCAAATCGTCCACTTCAACACCAGAGGCAATCATATCGCCGGTATTGATGATGTTCAGCGTGTACTCAATTTCTTGTCCCGGAACCGCCGATGTGATATCCACGGTCTTATACGAGGTTATCAAATTGGGTTCAGCCGTGATGGCAGTTTGAGCCGGCCCAATATCAAAGACGGAATGGACGCCGTCATCAACGGTGGCCGTATTTTCGATCTCGGTTCCGTTGTCCAGCGGCGAGCTGACCTGTACCTGATAGGCAATGATCTGATCGGCATCAGGCGCAACGTCGCCGGTCCAGGTGATGATGTTGCCGTCGATCTCAGCGCCATTTTGGTTGATCCAGCTATCAAAAACAACCTCATCCGGCAACTGATCTGATAGTGTAGTTCCTTCGGCAATCGCGTTGCCGGTATTACGGAGGGTGATGGTGTAAACCAATGAAGCGCCGGGAACAGCGTGGGCCTGATCCACTACCTTGGTTGAGCTATCCAAATCCGGGGCCGAAGTTACATAGGTGGTGGCGCTATCCCCTGCATAGCGGTCGTCGATGTCACTGAAGTGGGCCGTGTTGTCGATGGGCGTACCATCGGCCAACGGCGAGTCCACTTCAACCGTTAACTGAACCGATTCATCGGTTTCCGGCGGCAGTGTGTGCAATTCCCACGTAACCACCTCCTCACTCTCCGAGCAGGTTGCGCCGGCACAGCTTATAAAGCGGGTATTGGCCGGGATACGATCGGTAATTACCGCGTTGGGAGCGACCTCATTGCCGGTAACCTGGTAGTTGATGATGTAGGTGATCTGATCTCCGGCGGCTACCGTAGCCGGCGCGGTTTTATCAACAATGAGGACGTGGCCGCTGTCAATCTCGGTGGTGACCTGGTTCTCTACGGGCGTTCCTCCATTCGTATCATAAATGTAAGAGGTGCTGGTAATTATCGTGCCGTCGGGAAGCACCGGGTCTGTGCGAACCCGTAAGAAGACATCATCACTGTCACCGGGATTCCGGTCGCCCAGGTTCCAGCGCACGTAGTCACCCATGGGTACACAAAGGCCACAACTATCAAACACCGTATCAGCCGGGATCGTGCTGGTAATAACCACGCCCTCAGCCGGCTCATTGCCGATGATTTCCCAATGAATGGTATAGTCGATTGTACTGTTGGGCGAAACCGGGTCGGGCGCATCCTGATTTTCCAGCGTAAAGGTGTGGCTGCTTTCGACGGTAGTGGTCTCATCATCGCTCGCAGAAACGCCATCATCATCAGAAAGCGTAGTGGTATTGCTGAGGCCGGTGTTATCGGGCAGTGGTTCATCAACCCGCACCACCAACGTAGCCGAGCCGGAAGCGCCGGGAGGCAGATCGCCCAAAAGCCAGCGGACGGTGCCGGTTTCGCCGGTGGCGGGAGCCTCTACGGACAGGCCGCCGGTCGCCGTGTAAAAGGTAGTATGTTCCGGCGTAACATCTTCGATGACCGCGTTGGGGGCTGCTTCGTTTCCGTCGGCGGGCACGCTGTATTCGATGGTGTACGTCAACAGATTGCCGGCCTGAACCGGATCAAAAGGCGCGTCGGTTTTGGAGATGACCAGGTCGTGGTCGCTGGAAATTTCGGTGGTTTCAAAATCTCCGGCGGTTACGCCCTCATCATCGTAAATGGTAACAAAGTTGTAAAGAGATGTGCCATTAGGCAGCGGCGAACTCACCACCACGGTGAAGTCCAGCGTACCGTTATAAGGCGGCACCAGGGTTCCTAAATTCCAGGTAAGGAGGCCATCGTTCTCGACACACCCCGTGCAACTGCCGGGCAGAAACGTGCTATTTTCGGGGATTGTATCTTCAACCACAACGTTGGGCGCCGGTTGGTTGCCGGATACGGTGTAGGCCAGGGTATAATCAAGTTGAGCGCCGGCCTCAACCGGATCGGGCGCGTCCGCTTGGCTGATAGCCAACTGGTGAGAACTGTGAACAGTAGTGGTGATCTCCTGGCCGGACACCAGCGCCGTTTCATCATCCTGAATGGCAGGCGTATTGTAGAGAAGCGTTCCGGCAGGCAAAAGGTTATCAACCTGCACGGTCAGGGTGACATCGCCCTCAGCCGGCGGGTCAATTGTGCCCAGTTCCCATGTGACCGTTCCCGTCTCCTCCGAGCAGCTTACGCCGCCGTAACAACCCACAAAGGTTGTATTGTCTGGAATGTCGTCGGTGATCGTGACGTTGGGGGCCGGCTCGTTGCCAACAGCCTGCCAGTGAATGGTGTAAACCAATTCTTCATCCGATTCGACCGGATCGGGATCATCAATCTTGCTGATGTTCAAACTGTGGTCGCTGGAAACGGTAGTGATTTCACTGTCGCGGACAGGCCCAAGATCATTATCGTAGATTTCCACCATGTTAACCAATTCAGTGCCATCGGGCAGCGGAGTGTTGGCGCGAACCTGCAACTGCACCTGACCGCTGCCGGGATTCCGCAGGCCCATGCCCCAGGTGACTCGACCGGTGAGATCGTTATAGAAGCAGTAGTTGCCGCCCGAACAACTTTCAAACGTCGTATCGGGCGGAATGTTATCGCCAATGACCACGCCCGAGGCGGATTGGTTGCCGGTGATGGTATACACAATGGTGTAATTAAGCAGTTCGCTGGCCTGAACGGGATCGGGATCATCTGAAATGTCGATTTCGAGTCCGTGGCTGCTTTCTACGCGGGTGACTACATCGTACACTGCCGCGTATTCACCATCATCATCAGAGATAGAGGCGGAATTGAAGACAAAGGTGTTATTGGGCAGCGGGCTATCCACCCGCACAACCAACTGCACTGTATCCGACGTGCCGGGCAGCAGGGTTCCCAGATGGTAACGCACCGTGCCGCGGTTGCCCTGGCCGGGATCATCAATCTGTATCACGCTATCACCGGCGGCGCTCCAAAACGTGGTATCGGCCGGGGTGTAATCCTCAATGATCACGTTGGGGGCCGGTTCGTTGCCGGAACCGGGAACATTGTAGGTGATGGTGTAGCTTATCAGCCCGCCGGCTTGAACCGGATCAGGAGAATCAGATTTGTTGATAGCCAGTTGGTGATCGCTGCTAATGTGCAGGGTGTTGGTATGCTCCGCAGATTCACCGTCGTCGTCAAAGATATGGACCGTATTGGTAATCGGCGAGCCATCGGGCAGTGGATCAGGCACATTCACCCGGAAGCTGACCGTGCCGCTATCGCCCGGGTCCAGGTTTCCCAAATCCCAGGTTACAATTTCAAGAACATCGTTGTAGTTACAGGTGCCCAACGGCGTACAACTATCAAACGTAGTGTGGGCGGGGATAGCGTCGGTAATTACAACACCTATGGCCGGTTCGTTGCCGCCGGCGGGCACGTTGTAATTGATGGTATAGACAATATCGCCGGTAACAGCTTCAACCGGATCGGGAGCGCCGGACTTGGTGACATACAGATCGTGGTCACTGTGTACGGTTGTTTCCGTCGTCGCCGTCTCATATTTACCTTCGTTATCAAAAACGGCGGCTTCGTTGGTAATGAGCGTGCCGCTGATGAGAGGCATGTTCACCCGTACCGTAAAGGTAACTTCACGCGTAGCGCCGGGGGAAAGCGTGCCCAGCCCCCACTGAAGATGATTCTGGGCATCAGGCATGATGCCGCCGCTGGCAGATACAAACTCGGTGTCTGCCGGAATGTGGTCGGTAATTACCACGCCGCTGGCATAACCGTTGCTATCGGCGGGCACACTTACCAGGATGGTGTATCCTAACAGATCACCGGCCTGGACAGGATCGGGGCTGTCACTGTTAGTGATGGTTAGTTCATGGTCGCTGTGAACTTCTGCAGCGGCAAGGTTGCTGTCGGTTTCACGGTCGCCGTCATCGTCGGTGATGGCCGCCTGGTTGTCGATATTGATGCCACTGATCAGCGGGCTAGTAACCAGGACACTAAAGGTTACGGCGCCGCCGGCATCGCCGGATGGCGCATCTCCTAAATCCCAGTTAATTGTCCGGCCAATCTCATCGCAGCTATCACTGCAACTATCAAACACAGTATTTTCCGGGATTTCATCTTCGATGACGATGCCGGAGACCGGCTCGTTGCCGTTGAGAGTCCAGGTGATGGTATAGAACAGAGTGCTGCCGGCTTCTACCGGATCGGGGCCGACTTCTTTAAGCAGGATATAGCTGTGGTCAGATTCAACAGCGGTCGTTTCATCGGCGTTGGCCGGAGCGCCGCCGTTGCTGTCATTGATAGCAGCGCTGTTGTAAATCTCGGTTCCGTTGGACAAAGGATCGTCAACCGCAACGGTAAATTGCACGCTGCCGCCGCTGCCGGCATTCACCGCCCCAATCGTCCAGGTTATCACGTTGTTGGTATCGGGGCCGGTACAGCTATCGGTACAACTCACAAAAGTGGTGTGCGCCGGCACGGTGTCGGTGATAAAGACACCGACGGCATTTTCGTTACCGCTCACGCTGTAGTCGAGCGTATAGACAATCGGATCACCGGCCTGAACGGGGTCCTGGTCATCGTTCTTGGTCAGGTTCAGGGTATGGCCGGAGCCAACAAATCCGTTGTAATCAAACTGGGTAAACTCGCCGTCATCGTCGCCAATTTCCACGTGATTATTCAATGGCGTATTATCGTTTTGCGGCGAATCTACCTGTACAACCAACGTAACCACGCCGGTAGCCACGGGATCAAGCGTTCCCAGGTTCCAGGTAACAATGCCGGAGCCGGGTGAGGTTTCACCGCAATCATTTCCGCCCTCACAGGTAATATAGGCGGAGTTGGCAGGATACGTATCGGTAATCACCACCTCGGGCGCCGGCTCGTTGCCGGTTACGCCGTATTGGAGGGTATACGTCAGCACATCGCCTGCCTGGGCCGGATTGTCTGAGGGTGATTTGGTGATGGTCAGATTGTGATCGCTGTTGACTACATCGGTGTGATCGGCGTTAACCGGGTCGGTTTGATCGCTATCCACGATGGCGGTATTTATGATTTCCAACCCATCGGCCAAGGGTGAGTGGACCGTTACCGTATAGAAGAGCGTCACCCGGCCCGGCTGGGTTCCATCAAAACCGGGTACAGTCAGCCCGGTGACAATGTTGGGCGGGGTGCCGATGGTGCCCGCGGCCGGCGGATCCAGGCCGGCCGCCACAAATGTGGTATCATCCGGTACAGGATCGGTGATGGTTCCTTGAGTTGCATCGGCATAATTGTTATTTTCGATAACAATGGTATACACCAGAATATCGCCCGGTTCTACCACATCACCTGAGGCATCGCTATCTTTATCAAGGGTCAACGTGGCCTGTTGCGATAAAGTGATCGATGCATCAGCCGTATTATCACTCGTATCTGCTTCGCCGGTTGTGGTTGCTATATCAACCTGGTTATTAAACGTGGCCGATTCGGTGCCGGTAATATCAACCGTAGCCCGGAAAATGGCCTGGCCGTCGGTACTGCTATTAAGCGTACCGAGACTCCAGGTTAATTCCTGGCCATTTACTGCTGGGGCCGGGCCAGACACCCAACTATCGTAGGTGAGTCCGCCGGGCAGCGAGTCGGTAATCACCACATTTTCAGCCAGCAGCACGCCTTCGTTGCCGTAATTCAGGGTAAACGTAACTATATCCTGAGATTGCACGGTGTCCGGCGTGGCTAATTTGCTCACCCATACATCGGCGGATTGGACGCGGAAGGCGGTTTGCCCGTCGGCGCTGACCCCTTCGGTGCCTTCATCCACGGTAATAACAACCGGGTTATAGACGCCTTCCGCCGCATCAACATAGGCGTATTCAAAAATACGCACGTCATCATTGTTATACACCGATGTCATTGCCACCGGGCCAACACCAGGAATATCGACAGTAGCGCCGGTGATGTCGTAATCACCAAATGGGTCGGTCGCTGTGGCGCGGATATAGACCGTATCATGAGTTTCAAAATTAGAGACGGGCGCACCGCCGCCGGAAGCATAATCCGCATCATAAGTTCCTACGGCCGTCACTTTGACATACGTAACGGCAGGCAGGTCGATGTAAGAGCCGGTTGGATTCAAGATGCCGCCGGTCACGCGCATCCACAGGGCCTGATTGGCGGGTATGGTATCCACCTGCGGCGTAATAGAGATATTGCCTCCCCAGGAACCGGAGCCTGTGCCAATGAGCGCGCCGCTACTGCTGCCCACCCGAAATTCCACCGTTGGCGCAGCGCCGCTGCCGTTCAGGTGAACCACAATATCCTGGCCGGTATCCATGCCAAAATCTGAGTACATGGCCGGGCTTTGCAGCCAGGCAGCCGGCAAGGTTACAGTACTGCCGCCGGAGGGGCCGGTGCGGTTCAGCGTGTTGGGGCTGTGAAGATAGAGCCGTTTGTTCTCGGTTTCCGGCAGGGCGTATCCGACATCATTATCCGCGTACACCTGGCCCGCTTCTACATCGTTAATGGCCAGGGGATCGGGGGTGGTGGCCGCGTAGTGGGAAGAGGGCATATCAGCATCATTCTCATCAGGGTTGACGCCGTAGTTGCCGGCGCTCAAACCTTTGAACCGGTAGAGGCCGTCGGCATCGGTCACTTCATCAGCCAAGCTGCTGCCGTCCAGAGACACGGTGATGTCTGGCAGGCCGGGTTCGCCGGGATCCCGCTCCCCATCGCGGTCCAGATCATCCCAGATATAGCCTTCAATCAGCGCATAGGGGCCGTAGCCAAAATCAAGGCCGGTTACTCTTTGTCCCATGGTGTAGTCGGCGGTCAGGGGCGTGTCTGGATCGCTGGTAAGAGTCAGGCCATCCAGGGCCGAGTCCGATTCATCTACTTCAAGGGTATAGGTTCCGGCGGCCAATCCCAGCGCCGGGCCGCTAAACGAATAGCCGCCATCCGCATCGGTTTCCTCAGAAGCAACCAGGATCATCGAGTCATCGTACAAGGCAACGGTCACATCAGCTATACCGGTTTCGCCATCATCAACACCGTTGCCATTGACATCATTCCAAAGGCGCCCACTCAAGCCGATTGTTGTATCGTACAAGAAATGCCTGTGGCCATAGACGGTTTGTTCGTTGCCCACGTTATCGGTGGCTTTGGAGAAAATTTCATAGGTATGGCCATCGGTTAGATGCGTTTCAGCCAGGGGGAAGGCCCAGGCGGTGGTCTCATTGGCATCGGGCCAATTGGTGGGCGCGGTGGTGACCCAACTTGTGCCGTTCCAATACCGTCCATCGGTTAGATCATGGACAAGAATTTCTACCCGCTGCAGTCCGGTGGTGGGGGCCGGATCGCTGGCTCCGCCGGTAATTTGGTCCGGCCAGGGGTTTGCCGCCGTACCAAAATGTTCGGGATCGGCAGAAGGTTGGCTGCCGGTATCGACCCAGGAGTTGGGGGCGGTGGAATCAATGGTAATTTGGAAAATAGTGCTCCACGCGCCGTAAGGGTCGGTAAAACCTGCCCCCTGCACGGTGTCGCGGGCGCGAACGCGCCACCAGTGGATTCCTTCGCTCAAGGCAGCAGATGTGTAACTCAGACCATTGATACCGGTGGTATTTACTTCCGGGCTGGAAAAATTACTGTTGTTATCTACCTGGAGATGGTAGCGGAAATCAGCATCGCCATCCGGATCGGAAGGGGCCTGCCATTGGAAGGTGGGTGTATCATCGGAAATCGTACCCGCCGGGCCGGTCAGACCAGGGGCTTCAGGTTTTTGGTTATAGGTGATGGTCACTTCGTCCAGGCGAGGGGTCGACGCCTGATGGGCCGGGTCTACGCTGAAATAGGCGCGGTAGCGAAGGTAACGATCATCAGCGTGGCAGGAATCGTTGATAGATTGACCACTGCTGTAATAGGAACCGCCGCTGCAATCCGGTCCCACATAGCTCCAGGTCGCGTTATCGGTGTTTGTAGCGATCTGAAATTGAATGCCGGTACCGGCCGGCGTATTTTCTGTCCAGGAGATCGTGCCCCAGTCATCTACATCGGTTCCGTTGTTGGCCAAGGGATCGCGGGTAGAGGAGGTGAGTGTGCCGGAGGCTTTATAATATTCAAAAGTGACAATCGTATTGTCCAGGGAGGAGGTTTCTGTTTGTGAGATGCGATTCAACCTGATTTCTTGACGTAAATACCGGCTGGCCACATTCTGAACATCGGCCCAATCTTCATGAAAGCTCCAAGAGCCAGATTGAGCTGTATCAGACGTGTACCAATCGATATCGATATTGCTACCGGGATCAGGATTGTTGTGGGTCAACCATCGAACTTGATGGCCTGCATCATAAGTGTGAGTAGCCGTACCGGAGAGCGCATAAACAGGTTTGTAGACATCAACAGAAAGTGAATTATGATTGGCTGTATTGTACCGCGAAAAAATCCACCAACTCCAATCAGAGCCTCGTATGCGTAATCGGACCCGGTTTGTACTTTGACTAATCCCCGTGGTCCTCTGTCCGGTAAATGAGTCTGGGTTACCGCTGCTGGCCGTAGAACTCTCATCAATAACATCGGTCCAATCCCCTGTTGTGCCAATATCTACCTCAATATATACCGAACGTTCGTCAAGGTTTGGCAGCGAGCGCCATAGATTGGCCGTGGCCCGGATGCCTGTCGCCCCATCCAAATCTGAGGAACTCAAAAATACCTGCTTCCAATCAGTCCAACTATCTCCCGATTGAGTCAAGCTGCCTGTATTGGTGGTAATATAAACCCATTCGCTGCTTGGCTTGGCAAGCACCACGTTGCCATCAGAAGCCAGAGCATTACTCCAGATAGGCGAATAGGTAGAATTTGTCCACTGCGCCTGAGAATCCATTTCCCAGGTTCCGGTTTCCGTAACAAGTTGCACCGCCCCGCCGCCCGTTGTTACCACCTCGGTATCGCTGGTGGTGCCATTATTAAAATCGCTGGTACTGGTTTGCGTCCATGGCGAAGGGTCTGCCGAGGCAATGGGAATGATAACAAACAAAAGAGCCAGGGCCAATAGAATGTATCGGCTCCAGGCTCTGCCGGATTTCAATCGGGGGTTTTTTCCGGGGGGAAATTCAATAGGTTGCTGTGGCATATCTGTGGCATTTGTCATTTTAAGGTCCTCCCAATAACAAAGCAGGGGCAATTGCCAATCATTATTGAATAGCCCCGTTTATTAGAATTAGAGATTGATTTATTCCGTAAGAACGCGCTTCCCCACGCCCTCACTGAAGATTCTACTAAAGCAAGATTAAAAACACTACATTCTCCACAATAGAGCCAATAGATTATAAACCTATATAAAAACCCTATAAAAAAAGTTAGAATTACAAACAATTTCTTTTCATGATCTTGGCTGGAGATTGCTTCATTATTGCTCTAACGCTAAAATAAATTCCGTTGATAATATTGTGTAATCTTGATAGGGAGTCATCCATCTTGCCGTTTATCGTAAAAAGATGGGGTTTTTATTTTCCGGGAGTCTGTATCCTGCTATTCATTACGTTGGGCCTGGGATACGATTCTCTCACCCCCATCTTTGAAAACTCCGACGAAACGCTGCACTATCCGTATGTTAAACATCTGGCCGATGGCCGGGGATTGCCCCTGGCGATTCCCGGCCAACGCTGGAACCAGGAAGGGACCCAGCATCCCCTCTATTACGCCATCGTTGCGGCCACCACTTTTTGGATCAACACCGACAACCTGACCGAACATCTCCAACTCAACCCCCACTGGCGATTCACCGAGGTCCGCACCCTGATCAACGATAATCAAAACCGCGTGCTGCACGGCCCGATGGACGCGTGGCCCTACCAACGCGCCGCCCTGGCTATTCACCTTGGGCGCTGGTGGAGCCTGTTCTTTGGCGCTGTCACCGTCGCCTGTACTTTTTTACTGGCCCGCCACTTGTTTCCGCAAAATCTGCCGTTGGTGATAACGGCCACGGCGCTGACCGCCTTCAACCCCCAATTCATCCGCGTCTCCGCCACCGTCAGCAACGACAGCCTCTCCGCCGCCCTGACCACCCTGGCCGTTTTACTGGCATTCAAATTCACCGATCCCAAGCAATCAACCCATCAATCCACCAATTCATCGTTCACAATTCACCATTCACAATTTCCAAACAAACCCTACCTCTTCCCTATCCTTCTCGGCCTGCTCACCGCCCTGGCCCTGCTCACCAAATTGAGCGCCCTGACCACCCTCTTCCTGGTGGCCTTCATTGTCTTTTGGCGCTTATTCTTTTTGGGCGAATTGCACCAGTCGCCCCTCAAAATAGTGACGCGCTGGCTGACCATCATCATCGCCATCACGATTGCTCTCACCGGCTGGTGGTTTTGGCGCAACTACCAACTTTATGGCGAGTGGTTGGCTACCGAAACCCATCTCAACCTGGCCGGACGCGGCGATCTTCTACTGGGCGATATCTGGCGTTTGCGCCACGAAGCCGAACGCGCCTTTTGGGCCACCTTTGGCTGGGGGCAAATTCGCCCCCCGGAATGGGTCTACCAACTTTTCTTCTGGTTTTCACGCCTTGGTTTGTTGGGGCTGGCCTTGGGCATCATCGCCAAATTGGTGCAGGGACCCAAACGCCGCCCGCTGCCTCTCAACGTGCGGCTCATTCAAATCGACCGGCTCGTCATCCTGCTGCTCTGGGCCGGGATGAGCCTGTTTTTGTACGTGCGCTGGGTGATGGATGTTGGCTCCGTATCCCACACCCGCCTGATGTTCCCGGCGCTGGCCGCCATTGCCTTGCTGCTGGCGCTGGGCTGGCACGTGTTCATTCCGGCTCGATGGGCCGGCTGGTTTAGCGGTGTGGTTGTCGCGCTGCTTCTGACGCTCAACGTCTACGCGCTGGGCTGGTTGATTGGCCCGGCCTTCACGCCCCCGGCCAACGCCTCCGCCGGTCAGCCGGTCAACATTATGTTTCCCAACCGCCTGCAATTAACCGGCAGCCAATTGGAAGCCCCAACAGCCCCAACCACCGGCCAGCCTCAACTCAAAACGGGCGAAACCATACTGGTTCACGCCGATTGGCAAGTTCTCGCGCCCATGGAAAAAAATTACAGCCTGGCCATTTCACTGGTTGATGCCGGGGGAACGCCGTTGGCCCAACGCGAAACCTATCCGGGCCTGGGCCTGCGCCCCACCCGCTATCTCTCTCCCAGCGATTCTTTTACCGACATCTATCCTCTAACCCTCTCCGAAAATCCGCACACCACCCCCACCATAGCCCAGATTGCCATCACTCTGTTTGATCTGGATTCTGAAACGCGGGCCGGATTCCCGGCCCTGGACAGCAGCGGCAACGAGATCACCCCCTTTGTAGGCCACATCAAACTTGTACCCGCCACGCCGCCCGAATACCAACCGCAGTACGCCGCGCAAGTAACGTTTGCCGAGGCCATTGCCCTGACCGGATACGATCTTGATGTCGAAACACCGCGCCTGACGCTGTACTGGCACTCCCTGGCCCCGGTCAAGTACGATGGGGTGGTATTTATCCACCTGCTGGATGGATCCGGCCAGGTGATCGCTCAGGCCGACGGACCGCCTGCCGGCAACACCTACCCCACCCACTGGTGGTCGCCCGGCGAAACTATTGCCGATACCCACATCCTGCCGGTAGAGCCTGAATTCACAACCCTTCGGTTTGGCCTCTACAATCCTGATACCAACCAGCGGGTGCCAATTACCGGTTCAAATCTCCCCCTGCAAGATCACAGCGTGGAGATCGAATGGAAATGAGCCAACAGGCCAAGGAAGCGGTGAAACAACGTCAATATTTTTTGTCAAAATCATCTAATTTGATGCGTGAGCACAGCGGCCTTTTTGTGGCCCTGCTGGTTTACCTTTTTTTGGCCTCATCCTATTTTTTCATAGTTCCCATTTTTGAAGGCCCGGATGAGTGGACCCACACCGGCCACGTCAAATACATCGCCGAAGGCAACGGCTTGCCGGTGATGCTGCCGGGGCAAGGAATTTGGGGCGGGCAGCAACCGCCGCTCTATTACGCCCTCGGCGCGCTGCTGGTGCAGCCGTTTGAATTGGATGGCGTGGCCGATTACGAAGAAAATCGCCGCAATCCGCACGCCGCCATTGGCTACGCGCTGGACCCCGGCAACAAAAACAACTACCTCCACTCGCCGGACGAAACTTTTCCGTATCGCGGCCTGTCGCTCACCGTTCACATCCTGCGGCTCTATTCGATGCTTTACGGCCTTATCGCCATTATTTTTGCCTACCTCACCGCCCTGGAACTTTTCATCTTTCAAACCAGACACGTCAACCTCATTCACGATTCACCAAGCAATCACCGATTGCCCACAATTCACAATTACAAAATTTCTAAACCTCATTTTTTCGCCACGCTTGTGGCCCTATTCATCGCCTGCCAGCCGATGTTTGCCTTCATCACCGCCTCCGTGGCCAACGAAACCGCCAATATCGCTTTTTGCGCCGTCGGGCTGTGGCTGGCCCAGCGTTACGTTCTACACGGTCCCGGCCATTGGGGCCGAGCCATGGCCCTGGGGCTGACCCTAGGGCTTATTTCGCTATCGAAAATGACCGGACTGTCGTTAGGTTTGGTGGCGGTGGTTGCTATTTTGATAACGTCTATTACTACACGAAAACTACCAGGCGCAGCCCGGCTCCTGTGGCGGGACGGCTTTATTATCGGCCTGCTATTTCTGATGGTGGGCGGCTGGTGGTACTGGCGCAACTACCGGCTCTATGGCGACTTTTTTCAAAGCGGCCTCTATAAAATCTACTTTGGCGTTGACCCCCAACCCCTCACCTTCCCACACTTTCTCGACATCCTGGCCGCCGGCGAAGTTTCTTTCTGGGCCACCTTTGGCTGGCTCAATGTGGCCGCGCCCGAATGGGTCTACAGCGTCTACCGCATCATCAGCCGGATGGGTCTGATTGGCGTTCTGGTTACTTTCATCCTGATTCTCAGCCGGTACGTGTTACGCTCTGAAAAATCTGCTTTACCCAACATTTCGGCGACCCTGCATTTCTTCTCTCCCTTGCTACTTCACCTCACCTTTCCGTTGGCTCTGGCCTTTTCTCTCACCCGGCTGGTAGCCATCGAGGGCGGTATCCAGGGCCGGCAGCTTTTACCCGCGCTGGGCGCCATCGCCATTGTGGTAGTGTGGGGGTGGTGGATGCTGGCGCCGCAGCGGCTGCGCTTTTGGGTTCTGTCGATTTTGATCGCTGTCTTATTGAGCCTGGCCGCCTGGCTGCCTTTCAGCGTGGTGGCCGACGCCTACATTCCATCCCCCATCCTCACCCAAGCCGACCTGCCGCCCGATTTGAACCGCCTCGATTACACCTACAACGAACAAATGAAACTGATCGGCGTCAAAATTGAAAAAAGCGAAGTTTCGCCCGGCGAGCGCGTGCCCGTTACCGCCTACTGGCAGGCGCTGCAACCGATGGACACCAATTACAGCGTCTTCGTCCATCTCATCGGGTATGACTATACGAATATTGGGCAACTAAACACCTATCCCGGCCTCGGCCTGCGACCCACCACCACCCTCCAACCCGGCCAAATTTTTGCCGATACCTATCCGGTGCGGGTCGAAGGCGGCAGCCAGGCCCCTAGCCGCCTGGGGGTCAATCTGGGCCTGTTTGATTTCCAGGCGCCGGGCCGGCCCGGCATTGAAGCTATTGGGCCAGACGGATCCCCGGTTTCACCCACAATCGGGCAGCTTAAACTGGTTCCCCAACAATGGCCGGAAATCACTCTCCCCCCGATTGCCGAATTTGCCGATAACATTCAACTGGTTGACGCCGTAGTTGAAAACTGTGCCTCCCCCAACAAGGAGTGCCACATCACCCTCACCTGGCTGGCCCAGGGACGCCCCGCCGCCGATTACACCGTGTTCATCCAACTGTGGCAGGAGGGTGAATTGATCGCCGGGTTCGACAGCCCGCCCCTGACCAACAATTACCCCACCAGCCTGTGGGAGGCCGGTGAAGTCATCATTGATCCCCACCCCCTTGATCTATCTGCCGTTCCTCCCGGCAGTTACCGCGTGTTTACCGGCCTCTACAATTTGACCACCGGAGAACGCCTTTCCGCCACCGCCCAGGACGACCCTCTGCCCAATTTTGCCGTAGATTTAGGCACGGTGCAGATTGGCGAAAGATAACAAGCATCGGTATAATCCAACCGTTTTCTGTTAGATTCTATTGCGAGTTTTCAATTTGGCCGACACCCACACATCGCCAACAAAAACAATACCGCTCATCATCACCGCCCTTTCTTTGGCAATTGCGCTGCACGCTCTATCCGCCGACAGCCTGTGGGGCGACGAGATTTTTACCGCTATCTTTGCCAACCAATCGCTCCCGAACGTCATCAACTGGACCGCCGGCGATATTCACCCCCCGCTCTACTACCTGCTGGCCGGAAATTTCAGCCGCGTCATTATTCCGCCGGGCACCACCCAACTTCCCAACCAAATTTCCGATTGGTTATGGCGCTTTCCGTCGGTTCTGTTCACCGTGCTTACCGTGGCCGTCACCTATCGCCTGGCCCGGAGTTTTGCATGCCGCACCGGTAAACCGGGCCAAACGCAAACAACAGCCGTCATCGCGCTCCTACTTCTGGCTCTGGCCCCCATCGCCGTCAAATACGCCCAAGAAGCCCGCATGCACGCCCTGTTTATGTTTTTGTCCGCGCTCTCTACCTGGCTGCTCTTTCGCGCCCTGGCCCAACCCCGGCTTTGGACCCGTTGGCTGGCCTTTGCCCTGGCCGCTGCCGCCAACATCTACACCATGTACTTTGGATTTCTCATCCTGACGGCCCAGGGCGCTTACGTTCTCTTTTTAACCCTCTCCCCCATCACGCCCCATCGCAAAGCGCGGCTCGCCAGCTTCACCGCGGCCACACTGCTGGCCTTTCTGCTCTATCTCCCCTGGTGGCCGGTTCTTTTCGATATTCTACGCCGGCGGGCCGCGGTGGGCGCGATTGAGGGTGGAGTAGGAAACCCGCTCACTTTTCTCCAAGGCGTGGTCCGGGCGCTTGGCCCCACCCCGGAACCCATCGCCTGGCTGTTTCTGCTGTTATTCATCACCGGCCTCATTTTTTTGATCCGGGATCGCGCCTGGCCCCTGGCCGGATTCGCCGCCCTGTGGCTGGGGCTGCCGGTTCTGCTGCCCATTTTTCTGGGCGACCCGCGCGCGCTGCAATTTCGATACGCTTTTGTGCTGCCGGTTTATTTGGTAGTGATCGCCTATGCCACCGTCCGGCTTGGCGGCTTGATCCAATCCCAAAAAATTACCCGCCCTGCGTCCGCCACTATCTTTCTCACCTGGATTCTGGCGACGGTATCATTTATCGCCGTCTTGAACATTTACAACCAACCCAAACCCAACTGGCGCGACGCAGCCGCTTACCTCAACCACCACACCACCGCCGCCGACATCATCCTGATCGGCCCGCTGTGGGACGAGGGGCGTTTCATTGACTATTATTACCACGGCCCGGCCCCACTTTTGACACCAGCCGCGTTGGTGACTAATATTGAACGTCACGCCGACTCGATGCGGCAGTACGGCGGGCGCGTGTGGGCCGTGAACCGCTTCACGCCCACCGAATCGCCGGCTTCAACCAACGTAACATTTGCGGGCGTGGTGATCTCGGAGCCGACGCTGGCCGTGTATGAGCCGGCGTTGTTGGTCGAAGCGGCCATCGACCTGGCCCGGCAGGCGGTCGCCGCGGCCTATCCCTGGGCCGCCGAAGCCGAAGCGCAGGGCGTACTCAACCCCGATCCCCGGACAGCGCAGGCCGGCGCATTGCGCGCCCTGGGCGATACCCTGGTGGCCGCCGGTCGCCCCAAAGAAGCGTTAGCGCCCTACCAAACGGCGGTAGACAGTTTTCCCGGCTGGGTCAACGGCTATCTCGCCCTGGCCGAAACTCAGGAATCTGTTGGCAATCTGCCGGCAGCCGTTGAGGCGTATCGATTGGCCGTGAAATATAATTTGGAATGGCACGGCCCGCAGGTTGATGAAGCCTCGGCGCTGGCTAAAGCCGGTCAATGGGCAGAGGCTCTGGCAAAGTACCAGCAAATTATCGAAGAGTAACGTTCAAGTATTCGAACGATGAACGATGGATAAATCGATGAATCGAAAACAGATTTTTAATATTTTAAGAATCGTTATCAGCATCACCCTGCTGGCCGTTATTTTTTACATTGTTGATTTGCAAACGGTATGGCAGGTTATCCGGCAAGCAAACCCCTGGTGGCTTCTGGCGGCATTCGGAATGATGATCTTTGGTGTTGTCATTCGCGCCTTTCGCTGGCAGCTTCTATTGAAGTCCATTGATGCCCCGGTTCCTTTGGGCGAATTAATCCAGCTCTATTTCATCAGCTTTTTATTCAACAACTTGATTCCCACCGGCATGGTAGGCGGCGATGCCATCCGTATGTTGGAACTCAGCCGGCAAACCGAACGCAGTTCGGACGCCGTAACCAGCGTAGTGGTTGATCGTTATCTGGGATTACTCTCTCTCCAGGCCATTGCGCTGCTGGCTTTACTGACCAACTGGAACGCTGTGCCGACGGGTATTGGCTATTTTACCGTTGCCATCTTTTTGGGCGGTATGGTGGCCGGTTACCTGCTGCTCAACCGTCCCTTGTATTTAAATTTACGAGAACGGTTGAGCCTGTTCCGTCGCCTGACCGACATAAAGTTCATCGGCAATCTGTTCGAGTCGTTTCAGCGCTATCCGCTGGCGGGTATTGGCCGGGCCTACGGGATTGCACTTATTTTTAATGTAACCCTCATTATTATGTACGCCTTTATAGGGCGAGCTGTGGGAATGCCGGTCAGTTTTGTTCAATTTGCCATTATTGTGCCCATCACGTCGCTCTTTTTGCTGCTTCCCAGTTTTGCCGGCATTGGGTGGCGCGAACTCTCGTTTCAAACTTTCTATCAGCCGCTGGGAGTTTCTCCCGAAATGGCGGTGGCAATGTCACTACTGGTTTATTTCGTCGGCCAATTCTCTACAGGTGTTATCGGCGGCGTGATCTACCTCATCCGAGGCGCGCGGGGCGTGGTTGAAGAAAGCAGCCATGGGGGCACCCTAAAACCAACAATCGGTGAAGCCGAAACGTTAAGTAGCGACGAGTGAGGAGTGACCCAGACAAAAAATCACTCATCACTTGTTACTTGTTCATTCAGTACAAACTTTCAAAAATCAGAGATAAAAAATGAGCAATGTTGATTTAAGTTTAGTCTTACCCATCTATAATGAAGTTGAAAGCATCCCCCACCTGTTGGAGGAATTAACCCCGGTGCTGGAATCGACCGGCAAAAGCTACGAGATCATTTGCGTGGATGACGGCAGCAGCGACGGCAGCTACGAGGCGCTCAAAAAACTTCGCGCCCAGGATGATCGGGTGCGCCTGATCCGCTTCCGGCGCAATTTCGGCCAGACCGCAGCCTTTTCCGCCGGCTTCGACCGGGCCGAGGGCGAGCAGGTCATCACCATGGACGCCGACCTGCAAAACGATCCCGCCGACATTCCCCGGCTGCTGGCGCGGCTGGAAGAAGGGTACGATATTGTCAGCGGCTGGCGCGTCAAACGGTGGCGCGAGGGCTTTTTGCAAATTCTCACCCGCAAGCTCCCCTCCAAAACCGCCAACTGGCTGATCTCCACCATCACCGGGGTGCATTTGCACGATTACGGCTGCGCGCTCAAGGTGTATCGCCGGGAAGTCGTCAAAAACATCAACCTGTACGGCGACCTCCACCGGTTTATTCCCGCCCTGGCCAGCTACTACGGCGTCACCGTGGCCGAAGAGCCGGTCAATTACCGCTCGCGGCAGTTTGGCAACAGCAAATACGGTATGGGGCGCATCATCCGCGTGATCTTGGACCTGCTGGCCGTGCGCTTTTTGCTAAGTTACTCTACCCGGCCTATCCAAATTTTTGGCTCGTTGGGCTTGCTGTCGCTTTTTGTGGGTATCATCATTGGCATCTACCTGACCTTTATGAAATATGTTTACGGCGAAGCCCTGGCCGAACGCCCTATGCTGATGCTGGCCATGCTGCTGGTGATGGTGGGCGTGCAACTGATTACCATGGGCCTGCTGGGCGAAATGATGTCGCGTACCTACCACGAAAGTCAAAATAAACCGATTTACACAGTCCGAGAAGAACTGGGCTGATGTTTCGCGCGCAATGAGACCGATCAACCGCCGGCCACTGGCGCTGCCGCTCCTGATTCTGTTGATGGCCTTTGCCCTGCGCCTGTACCGGCTCGATTTTCAAAGCATCTGGTGGGACGAAGGCCACAGCATCTTTGTGGCCACCCATCCCATCACCCAGATTCCCACCCTCCCGGCCATGGATGTTCATCCGCCCGGCTACTTCAGCCTGCTCCACCTGTGGATGGCCCTGACCGGCACCAGCGAGTTCACCCTGCGCTACCTCTCCGTCATCTTCAGCATGCTGACAGTTGCCCTGCTGTGGCGTTTCGCCGCCCGGCTCACTCATCGACGACCTGCTACCCTGCTACCCTGCCCTGCTACCTTGCCCTGCTACCTTGCCCTCCTCTTCGCCGCGCTCTCGCCCCTCTACGTCACCTACGCCCAAGAAGTTCGCAGTTACGCGATGATCACCTTTTTAGCCGCTGGTGCTACTCTGTTTTTGTGGCAGTTACTCGCCGGGCAACCATCACACCCAAAACGGAACCACTACCTGGCCCTGTACATCATTCTGACCGCGGCCTGTCTCTACACCCACTATTTCACCCTCTTTCTGTTGATTTTCCACAACCTGGCCTGGCTGGTGTGGGCGATACGGCACAGAACGCGTCTGAAGCGCAACATCGGCCTCTGGGCCGGCTCGCAAATTGGGGTGCTGCTAATTTTTTTGCCCCAACTGTGGCTGGCCTTCCGGCAAATCACCGGCTACACCAACCCCAACCTTGTCCCGCCGAGCCTCACCCAGTTCATCATCCATAGCTGGCAGGCGTACACCACCGGCCTCACCATTGATCCCATCCCGGCCCGATGGGGCATGGGCCTCATCGCCGGAGTCCTGCTGATAAGCTGGCTGCTCCACTTTTGGCTGGCTCCCAAAAAATTCCTGACATCGTTCCTTTTTCTCGCCGCCTGGATCATCATTCCCCTGGCCGCCTACTTTCTCGTTTTGCAGCGCCAACCCTCGTTTGAACCGCGCTATCTGATCCTCATCACCCCGGCTTTGTTTCTACTGCTGGCTCTCGGACTCAGTTCGGTCTCAGAGAGCAGGGGGGCTGGCCTACGCTTTACCACATACGTGCTGCTTTTCCTCACGCTCCTGCTCCTGCTCACCGGCCTACACAGCTATTACACCAACCCCACCTATTTCAAAGATGATTCCGCAGGTGTGGCCAACTGGCTGGCGGCGGAAACCACGCCCAACGATATTGTTTATGTCGATGTGCCCCACCCCTTTCACTATTACGATACCCGCATCCCCGCGCCCACGCGTTACCTGTTTGTTGACATCCATACCGCCGCCAACATCCTCACCCAAGAAACCGCCGGGCGCGACCGGCTCTACTGGGTCACCTGGTACGGCAGCGATACCGACCCCCGGGGCGTGATCGCCTTTTTGGGCGAAAAACACGGCCAAAAATTGGGCCAAATCGATTTTCGCGGCTATCATGTCGAATGGTTTGAGCTGCCGCCAGACGTAACCACCTTCCGCCTGCCCCTCGACTTGGCTCCGGCCAGCGCCACCTTTGGCGATGTGCTGCGTCTGGACGGCCTGGGTCACGCCAAAACCACTACGGTTGACAATCCGGCCTGGGTCACGCTCCACTTCACCCTGCTGCGCGATACCGACGTGGACTACAAAGTTTCGGTGCGGGTGCGCGGTGATGATGGAGGGATCGTCGCCCAACAAGACAAAGATTTACTGAACGACCGCCATTTCCGCACCTCGGCCTGGCCGCCGGACGACCCGGCGCTCAATCAGGCCACCAACGTTTACACCCTGCCGCTGGCGGCTGATACACCGCCCGGCACGTACCAGATCGAAGCGGTCGTTTACAACAGCCGGCCGCCCTATCCCGGCGAAGGCGTCACCGGCCATCCCAGTAACGACGGTGTGGCCGCTCTTATCGGCCAATTAGAGGTAACACCTTGATCTTCTCCAAAGAAAAAATCGCCCATCTGATCCGCTCCACCGGCATTCTGATGGGAGCGTTTTTAGCCAACAAAATCCTGGCCCTGGGCCAACGGATCATCGTGGCCAACATTTTTGGCACCAGCAGCGAGTACGATGCCTACGTGGCCGCCTTTCGTTTGCCCGAAATCCTGTTTCTGTTGATCGTGGGCGGCGCGCTGGGCACGGCCTTCATCCCCATCCTCAGCGAGCGCATCACCCGCCAGACTCCCGGCGACCCGGAGGGCTGGTTTCTTACCAGCGGCGTGTTAAACACCACCCTGCTCGTCGTCGCAACCCTGGCCGCGATTGGAGCCGTCTTTGCCCTGCCACTGGTCCAACACATCGTGGCCCCCGGCTTTACCCCGGACAACCAGCAGCTCACCGCCAACCTGATGCGGCTGGCCCTCATCTCAACCATCATTTTCAGCATCAGCAGCCTGGTGGGCGCAGTCTTGAACACCCGCCAGCACTTTTTTCTCCCGGCGATTGCGCCGCTGGTGTACAACGTGGGCATCATCGGCGGCGCGCTGTTTTTGGCCCCTCGCTGGGGAATCTACGGCCTCACTATTGGCGCGGTGTTGGGATCGCTGGGCCATCTGCTTATTCAAATCCCTGGCTTGATCCGTTTTGCGGCCAAATACTACCCCGTTCTGGAATGGCACGATGTTGATTTACGACGCGTGGTTAAACTGATGGGGCCGCGCGTGCTGAATGTGGCCGTCATCCAGATCAACTTTGTGGTGATCTTTATGCTGGCCTCCTACCTGGGCGAGGGCAGCGTCTCGGCCCTGGATTACGGCTGGGACTTAATGCAAATGCCGCAAACCATCATTGGCTCGGCTATGGGCATTGTGCTCTTTCCCACCATGTCGGAACTGGCCGCCTTGCACGACATCGCCGGGCTGCGCCGCACCCTGTCGCTTGCCCTGCGCATCATCCTGACGCTGACCATCCCGGCTATGGTGGGGCTGATTGTGCTGGGCCGGCCCATCATCCAGGTAATGTTCGAGCGCGGCGAGTTTGGCCCCGACTCCACGGCCACGGTGAACTGGGCGCTGCAATTTTGGGCGCTGGCTCTGGTGGGTCACTCCGCGCTGGAGGTGGTCAACCGCACCTTTTACGCCCAAAAAGACACCGTCACCCCATTGTTGACCTCGCTGGTGAGCATGGCCATCAACCTGGGGCTGGCCCTGGCCCTGTACCGGACGGTGCTGGGCGTGGGCGGGCTGGCCTTGTCAAACGGCGTAGCCATTTCAACGGAAGTAATTTTGATGCTGTTCATTGCCCACCGGCGCATCGGCGGGGTTGACGCCGGCAACATCGCCAACACGCTGATCCGCACGCTGCTGGCTGCCGGGCTGATGGGGCTGGCCGTGGTCGGTTTTTTCACAATTTTCAACCAACTCTCCCCCGTTTTTATTATTCTCGGCGGCGGCGTTATCGGCCTGACTGTTTACCTGGGAGCCGGGCTGCTGCTGCGCGTGGACGAAATCCGGCTGCTGCCGCGCCTCATCGGCAAATAGACCGGCCTTCAGATTTTGCGCTCTCCCTGCCCTGCGTTACAATTAGCGTTTGTGAACTTATCGTCGAACGCTCAAAAAACACGTATGAACCGTTTTCAAGCCATCATTTTTCTCATTCTGATCGGAATTTTTTCCAGCGGCTGCGGGCTGATGGGGGGCGATTCGCCCACGCCCACCCCGGAACCGACCGCCACCCTGCCGCCGCTGGCCCTGGCCGTTGACATCAAAGACGAGGCCATCATCGTGCCCATTTCCGCCGACCCGCCCAGTTTCAACGCCTATCTCAACAACACCGGCTTCGAGGCGCTGGCCGGCGAGCTGGTGTACGGCGCGCTGGCCGAAATTGGCCCGGACGGCAATTATTACCCCGAACTCGCCGCCGAACTGCCCACTCTGGCCAACGGCGGCCTCAGCGAAGACGGCCTGACCGTGACCTGGCGGCTGCGTCCCGGCCTCCGCTGGAGCGATGGCGAACCCTTCACCTCCGCCGATGTTCGCTTTACCTGGCAAGCCCTGCGCGACAGCGGCACGGCAGGCGAAGGCATTTGGGCGCCGGGCTTTGATCTGATCGAAAACATCGAAACCCCCGACGATCTGACTGCCATTGTTCGCTACCGCGAATTTTACCCCAACTACCTCATCCAATTTGGCGGCATGGGCACCGGCGTGCTGCCCGCCCACCACTGCGGCGAAACCGACGAAATGCTTTTTTGGGATTGCAATTTTGAACCGGTCAGCACCGGCCCCTTTGTGCTGGCCCAGTGGATTCCCGGCGTCCGGCTGACATTTGAACCCAACCCCACCTACTTCATCCCGGACCGTCCTTTAGCCTCGCAACTGGTGCTGCAAATCGTATCGGACCCCGATTTGCGCCGCCGCCAACTGGAACGAGGCAACGCCTATTTAGACCTGTGGCCCGACGACCCGGTGCTGACCCGAATGGAAAACAGCGGCAACATCATTGTTTTTCGCACCGATCCGGCCCGCTACGTGCTGCGGCTGGTAGCCAATCTCAACCAACCCGGCAGCCTCGATCTGGACACGCCTCATCCCTCCCTGTCTAACGTGCAGGTCCGGCAGGCCATTCGCCACGCCATCGATGCCGGGCGGATCAATAACGAGGTTTTCAAAAACCGGGGGCGGCTGGTAGATACGGAACTGTATCAATTTGATTGCGATCTTTCGCCCTACCCCTACAACCCAGGGCTGGCTGCCGCATTGCTTGATGAAGCCGGTTGGGTTTTGCCGCCGGGCGAGAACATCCGCATCTGCCGGGGCTGCGGCACGGCAGAAGACGGCACTCCCTTGACCCTCACCAGCTACACCTACGCCGAATTTGGCGAAACATTGGAAGACGCCCACCGGCTGATCAAAGGCATGCTGGCCGAAGTGGGCATTGATATGCAGCGGGAGGTAGTGGAAGGCGGCCAACTGTGGGGCACCTGGGCCGATGAAGGCATTGAACTACGCGGTAATTTTGATCTGGACCTGTGGGACGACGGCTACTACGGCGTAGACCCCACCATTTATCTGAGCAATTATTTTGATCCGCGCGCCATCCCTACCCGCGATAATCCGCTGGCCGGCCTGAATATCAGCCGCTACCGCAACGCGGAACTCATTGATATTTTCGATGCGCTGTACACGCCCCTGCCCAACAACCGCCGCCGCGTGCTGCTGTGCCAGGTAGCCGCCATTCTTCATCAAGACCTGCCCCACATCCCTTTACTGGCTTTTCCCGATGTGTACGCCATCAATCCGACGTTGCAAGGAGTTTCGCCCCACATTTACGATACCATCACCTGGAACGCCGGCGATTGGCATCTGGTGCCGCCGCCCGAAGAATAATCCCACAACTGTTTGACCAAAGTCTCAAAGGTGTGATATAGTAAAACAACTTCAACTTTCACTATGGAAAGAATTGGCCCCAGGGAAGGCCACTGATGCCAGAAACAGCAATTCCCGTTATGGGGTAGAGTTATCCTGATTTATCTTTCAACTCAAAAA
>CAZTFF010000058.1:0-32355 GCA_964612485.1 uncultured Caldilineaceae bacterium | reverse complement strand
TTGTCCAATTTGGCAAATTAACCTCGGTTAACTTTCGTGTCAGGTAGTGAAATGTTTTATAGCCCAAACCAGGCGCTGGGCGATAGTTACTAACACCAGCCCGCCCATGAGGGTATATAAAAAGACCAGGTAGGTTGGCCAGAGGATGAACAGGCTGTAAAAGATGATGGTCTCCGCGCCGCCAATCAAACCGGCCGGCATGGCAATGGTCGTCAATTCTGTTTTGGCCTGGTAGGAGCGTTTCTCCAGGATGGCGGCCAGATACAGCCAACTGGCCGAGTTGAGATAAAAGCAGGCCAGCAAAAAAGCCAGGCTGAGGTAACCGCCCGGCGAAGGTTCCCCAAATATCAGCGCTATTGGCACACCGGCATAAACCATAAAATCGGCCAGAATGTCCACATAACCGCCCAGGTCGCTCTGCCGCCGGTGCAGCCGGGCCACCGAGCCGTCCAGCCCATCCAGAAAACGATTTAACAGCCAGCAAGCCAGTCCCCAACCATAAATTTGTTGGGTTAGCAAAACTATGCCCACCAGGCCAACGACCAGGGCAATCACGGTGATGATGATCGGGTGTACAGTTAGCAAAGGGCGAGCCAAAGGGTCCAATAAACGGTCTTTAATGTGCCGCAGGGCGTTATCAAGCATAGTTAGTCGTTTCCGGGGGTAGTCAACCAAATTTTATCCGGCGGAAAGTAGAGTGTTACCCGTTGGCCCGCGCCAAATTGCTCCAATTGGGCCGTGGGAGTCACCGCCTCCAGTCCAACTGTGGTTTGACCGGACGGGCAGGTTGCCTGTAGTTTAAAACGGGCATTTGTGCCCAGGTAAAAACAATTTTGTACGGTGGCATCAGCGCAGTTCTCTTTATGGCCGTTAGCGGTGAGTTGCAGGTGTTCCGGGCGAATGGTCAGCGTCACCGGGCCATCGGGGATATGGCCAAAGCCGGCGCTGTGAAAAACACCCAGCGCAGTTTCAACCCGGCTGCCCCATTTATGGCCGGGCACAAAATTTGTTCCGCCAAAAAACCGGGCTACCTGGACACTGGCCGGCCGCTCGTAAAAGATTTGCGGCTGCCCAAACTGGTGCACCTGGCCCGCAAAGATCAGGGCAATCTGGTCGGCCAGGGTGATCGCCTCTTCCTGGTCGTGGGTCACAAAAATGGTGGTAATGCCAAGCTGCCGCTGCACGTTCAGGATCAATTCGCGCATTTCGCCGCGCAGGTGCGCATCCAGGTTAGATAGCGGCTCATCCAACAGCAAAACGCGGGGCCGCACAATCAAGGCGCGGGCCAGGGCCACTCGCTGCTGCTGGCCGCCGGAAAGCTGCCGGGGCCGGCGATTTTCAAAATTGGGCAATTGCACCAGTTCCAGTAATTCGGCTACCCGGCGGCGAGTGGCGCGGCGGTCAACCCCTTGCATTTTCAACCCAAAGCCCACATTTTCCCCCACCGACATATACGGAAAAAGCAGGTGATTTTGAAAAACCATTGCCGCACCGCGTCGTTCTGCCGGAACATCGAGCACCGATTGGCCGTCGAAGGTAACATCGCCCTGGTTGGGGTACAATAGTCCGGCAATAGTTTTGAGTACGGTTGTTTTACCGCAGCCCGACGGCCCCAGCAGGGCGGTGATCCGGCCCGAGGCCAGTTCCAGAGACAAATTCTTGACCGCCGGGGCATTGGCGCCTTCATAAGTTTTGCTAAGATGGATCAGATTTACTTGAGTCATATCCTTCAGGGCCGCCGACCCCCTTTTAAGGTTGGGTGGGGGTACGGTCATCTACAATTTTCCAAAGCCGCCCAAGGCGGTATTCCTGCCGGTCAGGTAACGGGCGGTAATCAACAAAAAAAGAAGGGCCGGCGCTAAAAAGACCATACTTAAGGCGGCGGTAATCGGATTATCGCCGCTGTTGGCAAAAGTAAATAGCAGGATGGGCAGGGTCAGCACCTGGCCGCCGCCAATCAACAACGTTAACACATACTGGCTCCACGAGATGACAAAAGCAAACAGGCTGCCCGCCAGCACGCCGGGCCAGATAGCCGGCCAGGTTACATGCCGGAAAAGTTGCGGCGGTGTGGCGCCCAGGGTGCGGGCTTGTTCCTCGTATTCGGGGTTGTAATTGGCAAAGACACTGCTCATTATCAAGGTCATATAGGGCAGCACCGGCACCAAGTGCACCAAGATAACCCCTAACAGCGAGTCGGCCAGCCCGTAGCGAATAAAAGCCACATGAATACCCATTGCCGCGGCCAGGGTTGGCACAATGGCGGGGGTTAAAATTAGAAACTCCACCGCTCGTTTACCCCGGAAATTGTGTAAGCCCAGGGCGCGTCCCGCCGGAATACCAACCAGGGCCGACAAGCCGGTTACGGCCAAACCAATGAAAATGCTGTAACCCAAAGCCGGCAACACCCGTGAATTGGATGAGAAGACATATTGCCAGGCGCGCAGCCCCCACTCCGCGGGCAGCAGGGCCGGAAAATACCAGCGGTGGCTGAACGACCAGATCAGCAGCGGAATAAAGGGCAATAACAAGCCGCCCCCCAACGCTATGAGCAACAGCCGCTGATATAACGGTTCCCTACAGCCAAACTTGCCGGTCACTTTCTCACCTGACTCTTCAAAACTCTGCGTCGCACAAGCCGGGTAACGGCAAAATATACCAAAATAGCCAGATCGAGCGCATGTTCAAGCGGAGCAAAAATTCTGCCGCCGTGCCGGGAATCCCAATAACTGACCGGGGCGGAAAAACGATAGCTCCAATCAAACGGAAAAAAGAGCAGCGGGCCATCATCATGATGGGTAAAAATATCCACCAGAGTGTGAAAACCACAGGCCACGGCAAACCAAAATAGCGCCACCCCCCATTTTTTTTGCCGCCGCAGGCCGGCGTAGTAACCAGCCAGCGCCATCAGGCTTATGAGTACCGGCGCGTGAAGCAGGTTGTGTCCGGTTATCCAGAATGGATTATGAAAATAGAGATTATCATAACGCGGGCCAAATATGTACTCGCCCGATCCGGCTGGATCAAACCAATTGCGATAGACAAAGTAGCCCAGGGTCAATCCAAACAGGGACACATCCGGCATAAATGAACCGAGCAAGAGGGCTTTAGTATGAACGGGTATGTCGTGAGACTTTAATCCGTGGTTAAGGACGGCGGTCATCAACAAATGAGAGTAAGTTTGCATAAGCTTTTCTAAGCTTCGCGCCGGGCTAACTTTAAATAGATAAGAACCAGGGCCGTAATAACAATGGCAATAACCACGCTCAGAGCCATGGCTTCGGCGCGGGCGTTCAGGTCGGCGTCGGTGTAGTAGCGATAGGCCAGCACCGGCAGAGCCGAAGGATAACGCCGGCCCAACAACAACGGCACCTCAAACGCGCCAAAACTAAAGGCAAAAACCAGCACAGAGGTTGACAAGATCCCCGGCCGCAATAGCGGCAACAACACATACCAAAAACGCTGCCACCGGTTTGCCCCCAGCGTCCGGGCCACATTTTCGTAATCCTCGCCGATGGCTTGTAACACCGCCAGCAGGATAAGCCCGATAAAAAAGGTTTCCTTCCAGACGTACTCCAGGATAATTCCAATGGCGTAAGGATCGTACACCAGCGCCGGAAAATCGGCCGGCTCACCAATTAGCCCAAGGTGGTAAGCCAGCCGGGCCAACCAGCCGCTTTGCGAAAAGAGAAACAAAATGCCAATGGCCCCCACCAGGTGGGGAATGGGAATATTGAGCTGAAACAGAAAGTTCAGCCAACGCCGCCTTCCGGCCCACTGCCGCAAAGCCAAAACGCTGCTAAGCGCCAAAATGGTTGACAAAACCGTTGAGGCTAGACTGATCCAAAGGGTTAGCCCCAAAGAGCGATAAAAAGTCTCCTGACTAAAAATATGGCGGTACGCTTGCAGCGACCATTCGCTGCGCCCAATCAGCGGCAGGTAGCCAAAACTCTGGGTCAGGGCTAAGGCCAGGCCGCCCATAAATAGAACCCCGATGACGGCCAGCGCCGGGGCCAGCATCAGCGCCACCTGAAACCGCTCCAGCCACAACCGCCGGGGTAAGGCTGACCGCCGCGGCAACGCGAGAGGTTCGGAGAGGGAGCGATTTTCCATTAGCGTTTCAACACCTGCTCCTCCCAGGCTTTCTGGGCGGCTACTTGCCAGGCAGCCGGTAACTCCGGCAGGCGATTAGCGGCCAGTATTTCATCCGGCAGGGTGGCAACGCCCCGGGGCAGAGCAGCAAATTGCTGCTGCCACGTTTCGGGCAATCGAGAAACCTCAACCGCCGGAAAATCGCCCCAATTGGCGGCATCGGCTTTACTGAGCTGCGCTTCCGGCGATAATAGGAAGTTGGCCGCCACCATTGCTCCGGCCTTATTAGGCGAATTATAGGGAATGGCGACATAATGGGTATTGGCAATAGTGCCGCTGTCAAACACAAAGGTGCGGGTTGTCTCCGGAAACTTGCCGGCCTCGACCCAACTGGAAGCCTCGGCCGGGTTGTAAGCCATATCAAAATAAATCTCTCCATTGGCAAACAGGTCTTGCTGGCGGGCGTGGCTTTCGGGGTAGGTTTGGCCTTCACGCCACAAATAGGGTTCAAGCTGGTTAAGGCTGGCCCAGCATTTACCAAATTGCTCCTCAAAGAGGGTCTGGTCAAAATCCCGTAAGAATTGTTCGTGGCCGCCCGCAGTGTGATAACAGAGGTGCATGACAAAAGCAGTGCCGGTAAAATCGGGCGGGGCCGGATAGGTGAACTTGCCGGGATTGGCCTTGATCCATTCAAGCAGGCCGGCCAGGCTGGTGGGCGGCTGGGGCGTTTTGGCGCTGTCGTAAATCATCACAAACTGGGCCTTCCCATACGGCGATTCGTAGCCGTCCACCGGCAGCCCCAGATCGGTATTCACGCTGGGGTCGGCCCAGTTGACGTAGCGGCTGTTGGGCAGGGCCTGCGCCCAGGGACCGTAGAGCAAATCAGCCTGGCGCAGGGTGCGGAAATTCTCGCCGTTGATCCAGATCAGGTCAATTGAGCCGGCGCTGTTTTGCCCGGCCTCTTTCTCGCCCAGCACTTTGTTGACTGCCTCGACCGTGTCGGCCAGGGGCACCATCTTGAGCGTAATGCCATACTCTTTTTTTAGGGTGCCGGCCACAAAGCCGGTAACCCAGCTATTGATGTTTTCCTGGCCGCCCCACATATACCAGGTAACGGTTTGGCCTTTGGCCTCGGCCACAATGTCGGCCCAGTTTTTGCCCTCGTAACCGGACGGCAAGGCCGCTCCCTCGGGAACTGTTTCAGATCCCGCAGCCGGAACTGAGTTGCCCGCATTATCCGGCGACTCTGACCCCACTGCCGTCCCAATACAACTGGTCAACAGTAGCAGCAAAAGTGCGAGCAGCGGCAAAGACAGAAATTTTGGAAGCCGGTGTTTATTCAGCATGATTTCCTCCTCTATTCTATGTTTTGTTTCAGCAATTCAAGGCAAAGTCCGCCGCAAGGCAAACCAGCGCGCAAACAGTCCTTTCACGGTAGGGGTCAGGCGGGTGCGATTATAGGTGTCGGCCACTTTGCGAATGGCTTCAGCCTGGGTAGGGTAGGGGTGGATAACCTGAGCCAGCGTTTTTAGACCCACGCCGCTCACCATGGCCGTTGTGATTTCGCTGATGATCTCGCCGGCGTGACGGGCCACAATGGTGGCCCCTACAATCCGGTCGGTCCCCTGTTTAACGTGGACCTTCACAAAACCTGCCTCTTCCCCATCGGCAATTGCCCGGTCAACCTGGCTGAAGGGCTGCGTAAAGGTGTCGATGGCCAGGCCGGCGGGCCTCGGCCTCAGCGGGGTAGAGACCCACGTGGGCCACCTCCGGGTCGGTGTAGGTGCACCAGGGAATAATCAACCGGCTCACTTTTCTGCGCCCCATGAACAAGGCATTTTGCAGCACCAGCCGGGCCGACGCATCGGCGGTGTGGGTAAACTGGTATTTTAAGCCGACATCGCCCGCAGCGTAGATATTGGGATTGGTGGTTTGCAGATAGTCGTTCACCTCGATCCCTTTTTTATGGTAGGCTACCCCGGCTGCCTCTAAATTGAGACCTTCCAGATTGGGCGTCCGCCCGGCGGCCACCAGAATTTCGTCCACCAAGATCGACCGGGCCTGCCCGCGCTGCTCAAAATGAATGACCTTCTCCGGCCCTTGTTGAGCAACACGTTTGACGCTGGTCTCCAGCGCCAGTTCAACCCCGTCACGCCGCATCGCTTCTTCAACGATTTGGGCCGCCGCCCGGTCCTCTCGACCCAACACCTGGGGCAAGATGTCAAAGAGCGTTACTTGGCTGCCTAACCGTTGCAAAGCCTGGGCCAACTCGCTGCCAATGGGGCCGGCGCCAATTACGGCCATCCGGCGCGGGAGATCAGTTAAGGAAAAGAAGGTTTCGTTGGTCAAATAACCGGCTTCGGCCAGCCCTTCAATGGGCGGAACCATCGCCCGGCTGCCGGTGGCCACCATCGCCTTTTTAAAGGTCAACGTGGCGCCGCCTACTTCGATGTTATTGCGGCCGGCAAAGCGGGCCTCGCCCAAGAACAGGTCTATCCCCAACTCCTTGAAACGGTAAGCCGAATCGTGATGGCTGAGGCCGGCGCGAATTCGCCGCATCCGGGCCATCACCGCGCCAAAATCAACCTTAACGCCGGGGGGCACCGCTACCCCCAATTCGGCGGCCAGGTGCAGATCGCCCAGTATTTTGGCCGAGCGAATCACCGTTTTAGAGGGTACACAGCCGGTATTCAAACAATCGCCGCCGAGTAAATGGCGCTCGATCACCGCGGTTTTGGCCCCCAAACCGGCCGCCGCCACTGCCGCCAATAACCCCGCCGAACCGCCGCCAATGATTACCAGATTATAAACCGGGGCCGGTTGAGGATTTTGCCATTCCGGCGGGTGCGCATTGGCCAGCAGCGTAGCGTTATATTCATCCTGAGGCCACAGTTGCACGCCGTGACCATTTTGGTTGAGTTCCCGAACCGGATTTTCGATTTCAGGTAATGCTTGTATCGAGGACATTGATTTTCTCCTGATCATCCTGGGTCGTCTTGATTTTTGCCTCTCGTTTTTTGAAGTATCTGGATATGGCAATGCTGACCAGAAAGATAATGAAGCCAAAGCCAAGTACCCACGGGTTTGGTGGGGGCAGGCCCTCGGTTGCCAGGTTTGACAGGTCAAGGGATGCGCCAAAAGCGATAAAGGCAATGGTGCCGGGAATAGAGCCAAGCGCCGTAGCCAGCAGAAAGGCCCGCCAATTGATCCGCAAAAACCCACAGACGTAACTGACCAGGTCATACGGCAAAAAGATGAAGCGCATGATCATCACGGTTTCAAAACTGTTGCGGCGCAGCCGGTTGGCATAGGTCTGGGCGAGATTAGCCCGGCTGTCCGGCGCTTCCTTGAGCATACCAGCCCCAAAATAACGTCCGATGAAAAAAGCCACCAGCGATGAACTATTGGCGGCAATCACGGTGTAGATGACGGCCAGGGCAAAATTTGTGGGGGAGCCTGCCCCAAAGACCGCGCCGCCGGTCACGGTAAGGACCACCGATGAAAAGAAGATCAACGGCCGCAAGATGTAGATCAAAATGTAAAGCAGCGGGCCATAGGGCGTTTGTAAAAGATTGACAACTTCCTGAATCGCCTTGAGCGGGGTCAGGTTGTGGCTGGTGTAGTACCAGGCGTAGCCCCCCAGTAATATTCCCCAAAAGAACAGGGCTATGAACTTTTGCCAATTTCTTTGAAAAAACAAAGGAAACGCAACCTTTCCTGATAACTGTTCAGTCATAAATTCCCTTTCTTGTTGTGGTTATGGGCACGATACTACGCTATTGTTACAAAGTCCTTAAAATCCCAATAACAGCACAACGACAAGAAAGTATCACCTTCAAGGCTTGATTGATGTAAGGAGTCTTACGAACTTTGGTTCTGGGGCCTGGCTTATATTACCTCCGGCAATTGTTTGAGCGCAGCCAATAATTTGGCTACCGGAGGACGGTCGGTAGGGTCCTGGCTGCGATAGGCCAGGCGGACAATGCCGGCCGCGTCAACAATAAAGTCGCCGCCCAGTTGAGCCGTATCAGCGCCGATCGTTTGAATCTGCCGTCCTTTCAGCCGCGCCCTGGCGTAATACCACAGATTTTTTGGACCCCACGAGCGCAACACAGATCGCTCCAGCCCATAGGCTCGATAAGCCTGTCGATCGGGGTCTAATAACAATGGAAAGGGAACCTCCATTTCAGCCTGCCATAGTTGCAGCCAGTGGCCGGTTTCAAAAGAAACAACCACAATCTCAGTTTTCAAAGTTTTGATTTGATCGTAGCAGGAACGCAACTGCGTCACATGGTCTCGACACGGTAGTCAGCCCAGATGGCGCAAGAAGATAAGCAGCAAATGCCGCCCACTCTGCCATGTCTTTGCCAGGGAAACCGTCTCACCACTGATCGTTTTTAGGTTCATCTCCGGGGCTGGATCGCCAATAGTCACCATTTTGTTACTTCCAAAGCCGTTAGCGGATTTTTTCCTGGTCCGACTCCACCTTAACCCCTTTCCAAAAGGCAATGTGATCCTTGATATTTTTGGCGGCCGGCTTGGGCTCGGGATAATACCAGGCTGCCCTCTGGTTGATTTGGCCATCAACCTCAATATCATAGTAGCCGGCCACCCCCTTCCAGGGGCAAACCGTGTGGTTTTCACTTTCCCGAAAATAGTGACGATTAATGGATTCAGGTGGAAAGTAATGATTTCCTTCCACCACCACGGTTTTGTCACTTTCGGCTAAAATTGCGCCATTCCAGATTGCTTTTGGCATAAGATGTCTCCTTGTCTTGTTTTGAATTTGAATTGTTGGTTTAAGTTTACAAACAGGCGCGTATTTTAACTGTAATGGGGCTTACAGTTAATCAGAAGCAAAGAGCATCCAGCCGGGGAGTCTGGACTGTAAGCGCGTTCAATCACCGGCGCTTTGCTTCGGTCTGTAATTACATTTTTTCTTTCTTTACCCTGAAAAATTAAAAAAGTGGAAGATAGCTTACATCGCCGCTACAGGATACATGGTAAGCTTGATTTGGATACTGTTTAGGAACGTGGATTTAATAAGTTACCCATTTTATGTCATTCTGAACGACCAAAGGGAACGAAGAATCTCCACTCGTGAACAGTTACAAGAAATGGAGGCTATCATGTTTGGTGTAAAAAGAATTGTTTTCATTACGATAGGTGTAGTGATCTTGCTCATTGGGCTGGTTTATTTTGGTCTCACACCTATCTCGAGGATGACGAATATCGCGGTAACCCCAACTCCTATTTCCGGCGTGACAAAAGTCACTACAAACCCGGCTCCTATCCCAGAGGCGACGAATGTCGCGGCAACCCCAAACTCCACGGCCGAGCCGGTCAGGGTTGGGCCACCAATTGAAGACCGCACAAAAAGTAAGGTGACGATCCTGACCGAAGATGATCGGCCCGGCGGACTGCGGGCAGTCACCGGTAGCTGGCAGACCAACTGGAACCGGCATACGATTGACTACGGAGAGTTGCTCTCAGGCGGCCCGCCCCGTGACGGCATTCCCTCGCTTGACAACCCCCAATTTGTCGAGCCAATTCAGGCAGAAGCCTGGCTGGCCGGCAACGAGCCGGTCATTGCGCTTGAAATTGACGGCGATGCCCGGGCTTATCCCCTGCAAATCCTGACCTGGCATGAAATTGTCAATGATACCGTTGGCCAGGTGCCGGTGGCGGTTACTTTCTGCCCGCTGTGCAATTCGGCCATCACCTTTGACCGGCGCTTTAATGACGAGGTGTTCGAGTTTGGCACCTCCGGCCTGTTGCGCCATTCTGACCTGGTCATGTATGACCGGACCACCGAAACCTTGTGGCAGCAGTTTACCGGCGAGGGTATTGTGGGCGAGTTGGCCGGTGAACGCCTGGCGTTCATTCCCTCAAGTCTCGTTAGCTTTGCCGATTTTAAGGCGGCTCACCCCGAAGGTCTGGTTCTGTCCCGAGAGACCGGTTTCAATCGCCGCTATGGTGAAAATCCTTACGTGGGGTATGACACCATCGGCAGTAACCCTTTCCTGTTCAGCGGACCGGCAGACGGTCGTCTGGCCGCGATGGAGCGAGTGGTAACTGTTTCCTTGGCCGGGGTTGATGTGGCCTATCCCCTGAGCCTGCTGGCCGACGCGGGGGTCATTAACGATACTCAAGCCGGTCTCGAACTGGCGCTCTTTCACCAACCGGGCACCAGCAGCGCCCTGGGCAGCCGGGTGATTGCCGAAGCCGAGGATGTTGGGGCCACCAGTGTGTTTGCGCGCAAACTCGATGATCAAATTCTTACCTTCCGGCGGGATGACGACAAGATTATTGATGAGGAAACCGGCAGCACCTGGAATATTCTGGGCCAGGCCATTGACGGCCCACTGGCCGGTAAAAAATTGACGCCGGTGATCCACGCCGACCACTTCTGGTTCTCCTGGGCCGCCTTCAAGCCGGATACGATTATTTATGGAAGGTAATGGACGGCAGCGGTTTGAATATGTTTATCCAAATTGGCAAAAGTTAATTCGGGGACACCTGGATAACTCCTCACCGGCGACACGGACGCGACCGTAATCCCTTGAACCGGGGTAAAGTTGCCGCAGCCCGCAAGACGGGGCATAATCATCATAAGCTGATGATAAAAAAGCTGGTAGGAGAATGTGCCATGCAACAAGCCCCCCCAAATTACCCCAAGAATAAATTGACCGAAACGCAGTTGCGACAAAAAACGCAGGATATTCGCCTGCACTTGTTTGAATTTGCTGCGACCCACACCTTAAACGAGTTATTGACCAAAACGTTGGATGAAATTGAAGCGTTGACCCACAGCCAAATCGGCTTTTATCGTTTTTTACTGCCCGACCGGGAAACATCATTGCTTCAGGCATGGTCAACCCAAACCAAAGATAAATTTTGTCAGGTTCCGGGCGAAGAGCTGCACCACAAAGTCAGCACAGCGGGGGTTTGGGCAGATTGCGTCCGCCGGAAAGAACCGGTCATTTACAATGACTATGCCGCTTTGCCCCATAAAAAAGGGCTGCCGGAAGGTCATGCTGAAGTCAGCCGGGTGCTGACCGCGCCCGTTATGCGGGATGGTAAAGTTGTGGCTATTGTGGGCGTAGGCAACAAGGCCACCGATTATACTGAACAGGACGTAGAAATTGTCAGTTATCTGGCCGATGTCACCTGGGAAATTGCCGAGAAAAAGCGGGCTGAACAAACAATTCTGGAAAGTAGGGAAAACCTGCGCATCACCCTCAACTCCATTGGCGACGCCGTGATCGCTACCGACGCCACCGGCCACATCACCCGCATGAACCCCGTGGCCGAAGAGCTGACCGGCTGGCCCCCGGCGGAAGCGGAAGGCCGGCCGTTAGAAGCGGTATTTAAGATTGTGAACGCCCAAACCGGCCAAAAAGCGGAAGATCTGGTTCAGAAAGTGCTGCAAACCGGCCATATTGTGGGGCTGGCCAACCACACCAAACTGATTGCCCGGAACGGAAAAGAATATCAAATTTCTGATTCCGCCGCGCCCATCAGGGATCAACAGGGTAACATCACCGGCGTGGTCCTGGTCTTCCGGGATGTGACCGAAGCGTACCGGATGCGAGAGACGTTGAGACAAAGCGAAGAAAAGTATAGGAACCTGTTCAACAGCATCCGCGACGCTATCCTGGTAGCCGACACCAGCCGCAAAATCATTCATTGCAACCCGGCTTTCGCTGAACTGTTCGGGTATGATGCGGCTGAAATAATTGGCCGGGAAACCTCCTGTATTTACCAGGATTTGGCTGAATTCAAGGTGATGGGGCAAAAAATCCGGGAAAATATGGATAACCCCAACTTCCTGTTGACCGTTTCATACAAAAAGAAAAACGGCGATATTTTCCCCGGCGAAACGAACGTGTTTTATCTCAGAAACAGTCGGGGGGAAATTGAGGGTTTCATCGGCATGATCAGAGATGTAAGCCAGCGCAAAAAAGCAGAAGAATCCCTCCGCCAAAGCGAGAAAAACCTTCACTTGCTTTTACAGGCCAGTCAGACCATGACGGCCGATTTCGATATAGATGCTGTATTACAATCCGTTACCGAAAAAGCCACTCAGGCGATGAACCTTGGCAGCGGCGCCTTATACCTGTTAAAGGATGAAAAATTATATCTGGCGGCAACCACACCGCCGCTTCCGCCTGACTTCCCGGAACAATTTCGCTATGCCCCGCTGGACGAGCATCCGCACATTCAAAAAACCTTAAAGGAGCAATTACCGGTTGTCATCGAGGACACGGCCACTGCCGAACTCACCCAAGCGGAACGCGACGTTGCCAAAATAAGGGGGTTACGGTCCATTCTTTTTCTGCCGCTGCTCTCAGATAATAAGGTGATTGGCGTTTTGATCCTCGGCTCTGTCAACGAATTAAGGCCGTTTCATCAGGATGAAATTGAATTGTACCTTGGCTTTGCCGGACAGGCAGCCAAAACAATAGAGAATGCCAGGCTGTATGAATCCCTTAATCAATATACTACCGAACTTGAGGAAACTATAAAAGAGCGCGAACAAGCCGAGGAATCTCTGAAAGAGAGCGAAGAAAAATTCCGCAGCCTTTTCAAAAATGACGCCGCCGTCAAACTGATTATCGACCCTGCTACCGGCCGCATTGTTGAGGCCAATCAGGCGGCGGAAGAATTTTATGGCTGGCCGGTCGCGCAATTGCAGCAAATGCGAATTCATGATATTAACACTCTCTCGCCCGAGCAGATTGAAGCGGAAATAGAGCGGGTCAAGACACAGCAGTACCTTTTGCTCGAACTCCGCCACCGGCTGGCCGACGGCTCCACCCGTGACGTGGAAGTATTCGGCAGCCGGATTGACGCCAAAGGGAAAATGCTGCTCCACGCCACTGTCCACGACATCACCGAACGCCGCAAAGTGGAGGAGCAACTGCGCCAATCCCAAAAAATGGAAGCGGTTGGCCGGCTGGCCGGCGGCGTGGCTCACGATTTTAACAATGTACTGAGCGTTATTCTGGGTTACGGCGAGATATTGCAGCAACAACTGCACCCCGCCGACCCGATGCGGCGGGAGGTGCAGCGCATTATTGACGCCGGTAATCGCGCCTCGGCCTTAACCCGCCAACTGCTGGCCTTCAGCCGTAAACAGACCTTGCAACCGGAGCCGCTGGACCTCAATGCCCTTATCCGCAACTTTGAAAAGATGCTGCAACGGCTCATTGGCGAAGACATTGAGCTGGAGTTGTTGCCGGCCGGGGACCTGGCCGGGGTGATGGCCGACCCGGGCCAGATTGAACAGGTGATCATGAATCTGGCAATCAACGCCCGCGACGCCATGCCTCATGGCGGCCGGCTTACTATTGAAACGGCTAACGTTGAACTGGATAACGCCTATACCCGCGCTCACGCCGACGTTGAGCCGGGGCCGCATGTGCTGCTGGCTCTAACCGATACAGGTTCCGGCATGGACAAACAAACCCTGTCTAACCTGTTCGAGCCATTCTTTACCACCAAAGAGCAGAAAGGCACGGGGCTGGGGCTGGCTACGGTGTACGGCATCGTCAAACAATCCGGCGGCCATATCTGGGTTTATTCCGAACTTGGGCAGGGAACCACTTTTAAGATTTATCTGCCGCAGACGCAAGCCCAACAGATAATTCAAAAGCGCGAATCCGTCGCAGAAGCGCAACGGGGGGGCGGCGAACATATCCTGGTGGTGGAAGATGAAGACGCGGTGCGAGAACTGCTGGAAAGCATGCTCACCGGGTTGGGTTACCGGGTCACGCCGGCCGCCAACGGCGGCGAAGCCCTGCTGCTGGTGGAGGAAAAAGGGTTGAACCCGGATTTGGTGATTACCGATGTGGTCATGCCGCAAATGAGCGGCCGGGCGCTCGCAGACCGGCTGCGGCGGGCGCAACCAGACCTCAAGGTTCTTTTTATGTCCGGCTACACCGACAATGTCATCGCCCACCACGGTGTGCTGGACCCCGGCACGCCCTTTATTCAAAAACCCTTCAGCATCGGCGACATGGCCGCCAAAGTGCAGGCTTTGTTACGGATGGGGCAGTGAAATTAAAGTTGGGAGAACCATACGATGGAACCGGAGAAATAAGCGATTATTTTTCAGAGTCCCGCTCCGATTTTCTATCCAACCAATTTACAGAAAGGGAAAAAGCATGACTTTGAAATGGCACAAAATAGCAGATATTGACGACCTGCCGGAAGGCCAGGTGATGACCGCGTTGGCCGGTGTTACCGCCGCCTGCCTGGTTCACTCCAAAGCGTACGGCATCACCGCGCTCAATAACCGCTGCCCGCACCAGGGCGGCCCGCTGGGCGAAGGGCAGCTTGGCCCCATTCCCACCGGCGATCCCCGCCAGGAATGGGTGATTTGCCCCTGGCATGGTTACGAGTATGACCCC
Source organism: uncultured Caldilineaceae bacterium (assembly GCA_964612485.1). Taxonomy (GTDB): domain Bacteria; phylum Chloroflexota; class Anaerolineae; order 4572-78; family J111; genus JAFGNV01. The sequence continues at coordinate 17,848 of CAZTFF010000058.1, read as the reverse complement.
GCCAGCGGCGAAGCCCCCGACGACTACGGCGACAGAGCAACGCCTTTGCCCCTGGAAGTACGCGACGACGGCATCTACGTGCAGGTAGATGAACCGGAACACCGGCCCACCATCTCCGACCAGATGGTGGCGGTAATGACCGGTTGGGGCGTCAATACCATCTTTGGCATGGTCGGCCACAGCAACCTGGGCTTTGCCGACGCCATGCGCCGGGCCGAAGAGTCCGGCAAACTGCGCTATTTTGGCATCCGGCACGAGGGCGCGGCTTCGTTTGCAGCCGGCGCTTACGGCAAGCTCACCGGCAAACCGGCGGCTTGTTTTGGTATCGCCGGTCCGGGCAGCACCAATATGCTCACCGGCCTGTGGGACGCCAAAATCGACCGCGCCCCGGTACTGGCTTTGAGTGGTCAGGTGGATACGCAGGTACTGGGGCCTGGCGCGTTTCAGGAGGTGGACCTATACGCCGCCTTCGATGCAGTCCGTACCTGGGGTCAAACCGTACTCACCAACAAAAATGCCAGCAATTTGATGGCCCTGGCTATTAAACATGCCGTTATTGAGCAAGGCGTAGCTCACCTGATTTTGCCCAACGAGGTGCAGGAATCGCCCGCCCTTGATGAATTCCCAAACACGCCCAAACACGGGCGCATCTCCACCCGGGAAATTGCCCCGCCCGGAGCCGAACTGGCCGCAGCCATTGAGTTGATCAAAGCCGCCAAACGACCGGCCATTATTGTGGGGCATGGCGCGCGCTACCACCGGTCCGCAGTCATTGAATTGGCCGAACATCTAGACGCGCCGGTAATTACAACCTTCAAAGCCAAAGGCCTCATCTCGGATTGCCATCCACTGGGCTGCGGCGTGCTGGGGCGCAGCGGTACGCCGGTGGCCAGTAGCATGATGGGCCAGAGCGATTTGCTGCTGGTGCTGGGCGCGTCGTTCAGCAACCACACCGGCATCTCTATCAAAAAGAAAACCATTCAGGTTGATATCGACCGTATGACGCTGGGCAAGTTCAACCCGGTCACCGTGCCGCTGTGGGGCGAGATTGGCGTTACGGTTGAACTGATGCGCGAGCGGCTGGAAAAAACGGAGCGGCCCCATATCCGGGAACTGATTGCCAAACGGTGGGCCTACTGGCGCGGCGAAAAAGAAAAACACATAAACCACCTGGACAGGCAGGGGCGGATGCACCCGGCGTTGGTCTTCAAGCATTTGTCAGATCTGTCCCCAGAGGATGCCGTCTTTTGCGTCGATGTCGGCAACAACACCTACAGCTTTGGCCGCTTTTTTGAGTGCAACGGCCACCAGGATGTGCTGATGAGCGGTTATCTGGGCAGTATCGGTTTTAGCTTTCCGGCGGCGCTGGGCGCGTGGGCCGCCGTGGGCAACAGCCGTAAAGTGGTGTCCGTATCGGGCGATGGCGGGTTTGGCCAATATTTGGCCGAATTTACCACCGCTGTAAAATATGATATGAACATTTGCCACGTGCTGCTCAACAATGATGAGTTGGGTAAAATCTCCAAAGAGCAGCGGGCCGAACATTTCCCGGTGTGGCAAACCGGCCTGCACAACCCCGATTTTGCCGAATTTGCCAACTTGTGCGGCGGCCACGGCTTTCGCGTTACCCGCCCGGAGGAGTTGGCGCCGGCCCTGCAAGCCGGTATGTCCGCCACCGGCCCGGCCATTGTCGAGATTTTGACGGATCCGCTCCAAACGTAGGGGCCGGACCAGACAGGGGCTTTAGACCCTGCATCCACCCTTTAATATCTGTTTATCCGGAGAGATACAAATGACCACCACCAAAGCGCAACAAACCAAAAAAATCTGCGTGGCCCAATGGAGCCAACTATCCGACCGGCGGCCGCAATACGCGCTGGCCGCCGGGGTAGACCTGGTTGTCATCCGTTATGATGATGAGGTTTCAGTGTTGTATGGCCGCTGCCGGCACCGGGGCGCGCTGCTGGCCGATGGCTCTATTTCCGGCCACAACCTGATTTGCGGCCTGCACCATTGGGATTATCGTTACGATACCGGGGTGAGCGAGTACAACAACACTGAGTTATTGCCCAAATTCACCGCCTGGGTTGACACCGGGGCCGATGCCGTGTACGTTGACGAGAACGAAATCATCGCCTGGCGCATCAAGCATCCCCAACCCTACAACCGCGACGAATACCTGGGCCTTTACGCCGACATCCACGGCACGCCGGATGAGCCGCGCAACAAATACATTCGCAGCCTGGCCAAAAACGGGCTAAAAAAGTGGGGCCATCACGGGCAGGTCAGCGCCATGGGGGTGTCGCTAACCGAACTGCCGCGTTGGGACGACATCCAGTTGGTGACGGCGCAGTTGGCGCGTCGCCCGCTGCTGGACGACGCGCCCGTCGGCACCGGCCTGGTCATCGGCCCCAAGGCCAAAAAACCGCTGCGGCTGAACATTCCCCTGTTTGTGAGCGATATGAGTTTTGGCGCGTTAAGCGAGGAGGCCAAAGTGGCCCTGGCTTTGGGCGCGGACATGGCCGGTACCGGCATCTGCTCCGGCGAAGGCGGCATGCTGCCGGAGGAGCAAGCGGCCAACAGGCGCTATTTTTACGAACTGGCCTCCGGGCGCTTTGGCTGGCATCTTGACAACGTAAAAAATGTGCAGGCGTTTCATTTTAAGGGTGGACAAGGGGCCAAAACCGGTACCGGTGGACATTTGCCGGGGAACAAGGTGGCGGGCAAAATCGCCAGAGTGCGCGAACTGGAAGAGGGTACGCCCGCCGTTAGTCCGGCCACCTTCCCCGATCTGGTCAGCGTGCAGGATTTTCAGCGGGTGGCCGGCGAGGTGCGGGAGGTGTCGGGCGGTATTCCGGTTGGTTTCAAGCTGTCGGCCCAGCACATTGAGGAGGATATTGATTTTGCGCTGGCGGTGGGCGTGGATTACATTATTCTGGATGGGCGCGGTGGCGGCACCGGCGCGGCCCCGGATATCTTCAAAAAGAATATCTCTGTGCCCACCATCCCGGCTTTGGCGCGGGCGCGGCGGCATCTGGATAGTCGCAGCCGGCGCGACGTGACTCTGATTATCACCGGCGGGTTGCGCACCGAAAGCGATTTTGTGAAAGCTCTGGCATTGGGGGCTGATGGCGTGGCGGTCTCGAATGCCGCCATTCAGGCCATCGGCTGTTTGGGGATGCGCGCCTGCCATACCAACAACTGCCCGGTGGGCATTGCCACGCAGCAGGAAAATCTGCGAGCGCGGCTGATTGTGGAACAATCGGCGGAGCAGTTAAAGAACTACTTTGAGGCCACCGTTCACCTGATGCAAGTGCTGGCCCGGGCTTGCGGTCACAATCATCTGAACCAGTTTTGCCTGGATGACCTGACCACCTATCACCGCGAGATGGCGTATCTGGCCGGTATCCGCTATGGCGGGGTGAGCTAACCGGAAGGAAGACTGAAATTGGAACAAACCATCGAACACCAACGCCTGCTGGCTCATCGAGAGCGGCGGACCAACTGGAAAAACTGGGGGCCTTATCTCAGCGAACGGGCTTGGGGCACCGTGCGCGAGAATTACAGCGAACAACACGGCGCGGCCTGGGATTATTTTCCGCGCGACCACGCCCGCAGCCGGGCCTATCGCTGGAACGAGGACGGACTGGCCGGCATCAGCGATCGTTTTCAATACCTCTGTTTTGCCCCGGCGCTCTGGAATGGGCGCGACCCCATTCTTAAAGAAAGATTGTTCGGACTGGCCGGGCCGGAGGGCAATCACGGCGAGGATGTCAAGGAGTATTACTTTTACCTGGACAGCACCCCCACCCACAGCTACATGAAGATGCTCTACAAATACCCCCAGGCCGAGTTCCCCTATGCTGATTTGGTGGCCGAAAATGGCCGGCGAGGCGTACACGATTTTGAATATGAGCTGTTTGATACCGGTATTTTTGCCGAAAACCATTATTTTGACGTACTGGTTGAATACGCCAAAGCCGCTGAAAATGACATTTTGATTCAAATCAGCGTCACCAATCGCGGCCCGAAGACCGCCACGTGCCACATTTTGCCCACCCTGTGGTATCGAAATACCTGGAGTTGGGGCTACGACGCCGGCCCCATGGGCGATGTCCCCGGCAAGCCCAAGATGCGACAGGTTGACAATACCGAAGATGTACTCGCGCTTAAGGCCGAGCATCCAGTCCAAGGGACCTACCACCTGTACGCCCAGGCCGCCGCCGAACTCATCTTTACCGAAAATGAAACCAACACCGCCCGCCTTTATGGAGACAGTATTGGCAGCCCCTATGTTAAAGACAGCTTCCACCGCTATCTCATCGAGGGCGACCTTGAGGCCGTCAATCCCGCCAAAGAAGGCACAAAGGTCGCCGCCGTTTATCAAAGCGTGATCGGCGCGGGAGAAACCTGCGCCGTCCGTTTGCGCCTGTCCGATGTTGCCCAACCAACGCCTTTTGAGGATTTTACCGATACATTCAACAGACGCCGCACCGAAGCGGATGAATTTTACGCCGCCATCCAAAACCCTGGCCTCGGCGATGATGAAAAGCAGGTGCAGCGCCAGGCCTTCGCCGGGATGCTCTGGTCCAAGCAGATGTTTTACTACGATATGGAACAATGGCTCGATGGCGACCCTGCTTTCCCCCCGCCGCCGGCGGCGCGACGCAACGGGCGTAACCGGGAGTGGAAGCATCTTAACAATTTCGACATCATCTCAATGCCGGACAAGTGGGAGTACCCCTGGTACGCCGCCTGGGATTTGGCCTTCCACTGTATCCCACTGGCGCTGGTGGACGCCGATTTTGCCAAACGGCAGCTCGAACTGATGACCCGCGAATGGTACATGCACCCCAACGGCCAGCTTCCGGCCTATGAATGGGCCTTTGGCGATGTCAACCCGCCGGTGCATGCCTGGGCCGCATGGCGAGTTTATCAAATTGATACCAAACAGCAGGAGCAACCGGACACCACCTTTTTGAAAGGCGTTTACCACAAGTTGCTGCTCAACTTTACCTGGTGGGTCAATCGCAAAGACGCCGACGGCAACAATATCTTCCAGGGCGGCTTTCTGGGGCTGGATAACATCAGCCTGTTTGACCGCAGCACCGTTCTGCCCACCGGCGGCCATGTTGACCAATCGGACGGCACAGCCTGGATGGCTTTTTACAGCCTGGGGATGATGAAGATTGCGCTGGAGTTGGCCAAAGAAGAGTCGGTTTATCAGAACCTGGCCACCAAATTCTACGAACATTTTTTGAGCATTGCCCGCGCTATGACCAACTGCGGCGGCCGGGGACACTGCCTGTGGGATACCGGGGATGAATTCTTTTACGACGTGCTGCACCTGCCGGATGACCGGATTGTGCCGTTGAAGGTGCGCTCTCTGGTGGGGTTAATACCACTGCTGGCCGTGGAAACGTTGGAGCCGGATGTGCTGGCCGAAATGAGCGATTTCACCCGCCGTATGCATTGGTTTACCAGTAATCGCCCCCATCTCAGCGGTAATATGGCCAGCATCAAGGTGGAGGGCGCGGGCCGGCGTCACCTGGTAGCCATCCTGACCCGCGAGCGATTAATCAGCGTGTTGCGCTATATGCTGGACGAAAATGAATTTCTATCGCCTTATGGTATCCGCTCACTGTCCAGGGTGCATGAGGCCCACCCCTATAGCCTGTCCCTGAATGGCTCAACCTTCAGCATCAACTACCAGCCGGCCGAGTCACAAAGTGGCTTATTTGGCGGCAACTCCAACTGGCGGGGGCCGATCTGGTTCCCGCTCAATTTCCTGATCATAGAGTCGCTGCAAAAATTCCATCACTACTACGGCGATGACCTTAAAGTAGAGTTCCCGACCGGCTCCGGCGTGATGCTCACCCTGAACCAGGTCGCAACCGAGCTGTCCCGGCGGCTCATCCGCCTGTTCCTGCGAGATGAGAACGGCCGCCGCCCCATCTACGGCGGTACGACCCCCTTTCAAGATCCTCATTGGCGCGATTTAATCCTCTTCAATGAATATTTTCACGGCGACAACGGCGCGGGGCTGGGCGCCGGCCACCAAACCGGCTGGACCGGTCTGGTGGCAAAACTCATTCAACAATCGGGAGGCCACGAACCCTATGGACGATAAGGTCAAGCAAAAAAAACAACTTGGAAATGAATTGAAAGAACTGTACCGGCAAATAGCTAAACTAAAAGCATCGGCTATTCAGTCCTACCAACCCCAGGGGATGTTTCGGGAACTTTTGGAATCTGTACCGGATGCCGTTGTGGTTGTCAATGAATATGGGGAGATTTTGTTTGCCAATACCTGCACAGAAGAGATGTTTGGCTATAACTTGGATGAATTGGCCGGTCAATCTGTGGAAATCTTGATGCCCGGTCGCTTCCGGGAAGCGCACGCTCGATACCGGGAGGATTACCGCGCCCAACCTCGCATGCGACCAATGGGGAGTGAACTCAATCTTGTTGGCCGACGTAAAGATGGGTGCGAATTTCCGGTAGACATTAACCTCAGCCCTATAGAAACAGAAGATGGGGTGCTGATTTTGAGCGTGATTCGGGACATCATTAAATACAAACAAACAGAAGAAGCGCTGCAAAAAGCGTGCAAAGAGCTGGAAAAACGGGTTGAGGAACGAACAACCGAACTTTTACGAACCAATGAACGCTTGCAACAGGAGATGAACAAGCGTCGTCAGGCCGAGGAAGGGATGAGGCTCCTGGCTAAATTCCCGGATGAAAACCCTCATCCTGTGCTGCGAATTAGCAGAGAAGGTGTGGTTCTTTATGCCAACCAGAGTAGCCAGGCGTTGTTGAGGGTTTGGGGGCATGAGGTTGGGCAGGCTTTATCCGGCGATTGGCCTCAGATTGCCGGCTCCGTTCTGGACTCCGGTTCATGTACAGAGCTAGAGGTCGAGATCAAAGATCGAATATTCTCATTTTCGATCATGTCGATGGTGGATGAACATTCTATTTATTTGTATGGACAGGACATTACAGAGCGTAAGCAAATAGAGGAGCAGTTCCGCCAGGCGCAAAAGATGGAAGCCATTGGCCGGCTGGCGGGCGGGGTGGCTCACGATTTCAACAACTTGCTGACGGTCATCATTGGCCACAGTGCATTGCTGCTATCTCAACTCAAAGACACCGATCTGGGTCAGGATATCAAACAGATTGAGAAAGCCGGAGAACGGGCCGCCTCGTTAACGCGCCAACTGCTGGCCTTTAGCCGCAAGCAAGTCTTGCAACCCAAGATACTGGACCTAAACGGTATCGTGTCTGATGTTGAGAAGATGCTGCGGCGTTTGATTGGCGAGGATATTGATTTGGGCATTGCCCTTGACCCAGGGTTGGGCCGGGTGAAAGCCGACCCCGGCCAGGTTGAGCAGGTTATTCTGAATTTGGTCATCAATGCCCGCGACGCTATGCCGTGGGGGGGCAAAATAACTATTGAAACTACCAATGTCAATCTTGACGAGACATATACCCGCCGGCATGTTGGCGTGGAATCTGGCCCCTATGTGATGCTGGCGGTGAGCGACAACGGCATTGGTATGGATGAGCGTACCTTGGCCCACATCTATGAGCCGTTCTTTACCACCAAAGGAAAAGACAAAGGCACCGGTCTGGGGCTGGCTACGGTTTACGGCATTGTTAAGCAGAGTAATGGCCATATTTGGGTTTATAGTGAACCTGGCCAGGGCGCAACGTTTAAGGTCTACCTTCCCAGAGTTGAGGAATCGCTTGGGGTATCCGAGGCATCATCGGCTCGCGCCAGGCCAATCCGGGGATCAGAAACCATCTTACTGGTAGAAGATGAAACCCAGGTTCGGAACCTGACCCGCAAGATTCTACAGGAAAATGGCTATACGGTTCTGGAAGCTCGTCACGGCGAGGAAGCGCTTGAATTATGCCAACAGAATGAAGGCCCAATCCACCTGCTTCTGACCGATGTGGTCATGCCCGGCGGCCTGAATGGGCGCAAGTTGGCGGAACGTCTGATCTCCTTGCGCCCGGAAATAAAGGTACTCTATATGTCGGGTTACACAGACAACGCCATTATTCATCACGGCGTGTTGGATGCAGGCACAGCTTTTATCCAGAAACCTTTTGACCCAAACGCCTTAGCGCACAAGGTGCGGGCCGTACTGGATGGTTAGCGAAGAGAGGCGCAGAAAAATATGACCTTCCCCCTGCATACCGGAGACATCCCCTACCTGACCACCGGACAAATGATTGAGGTGGACCGGGCGATGATGGAAGATTACAAGATTGAGTTGATCCAGATGATGGAAAATGCCGGGCGTAACCTGGCCCATCTGGCCCGGGAACGTTTTTTGGGTGGCGACCCGCACGGCAAAAGTGTGGCGGTTCTGGCCGGAAGCGGCGGCAATGGCGGCGGAGCGTTGGTCTGCGCCCGGCGGCTGCATAATTACGGGGCGCAGGTACAGGTCTTTGTGACCAGACCTGATGCAGATTTTACCCCCATCCCGGCCCATCAACTGGATATTTTACGGCGAATGAAGGTAGCTGTGGCCCCGGCTGAGGCCATCAGCCAGGCCGTCCTCCCTGATCTGATCATTGACGGCATCATCGGCTACAGCTTAAAGGGCGCGCCGCGTGATGCTGCCGCCGGCCTCATCCGTTGGGCTAATACCCAAAATACGCCGATTCTGGCCCTGGATGCACCTTCCGGGGTTGATACGACCAGCGGCACCGTCTATGCCCCGGCTATCAAGGCCACGGCCACGATGACCCTGGCCCTGCCAAAAGCAGGCTTGCGAGCATCCGGCGTTGAAGCGCAGGTTGGCGAACTGTATCTGGCCGACATCAGCGTACCCCCCGAACTCTATGCCCAACCGGCCCTGGCCCTCCAGGTAGGGAACATCTTTGCCGCCGGGGATATTGTCCGGCTGCCGCAATGAAAAATAAAACTCACAGGTTTCTTTTAGTGTAACCATTCTTACAGGTTTTTGGTTAAATTCAGGATAGAATAAGGCCATTAAATTCAAACCGAATTCTTTTATTAAAGAAAGAGAGAGACATTATGAGTATTGTTGGCGCAATTTTAGCAGGTTTGGCAGGCACTATCATTATCAGTATGATAATGGCAATGGCTCCCAAAATGGGTATGCCTAAAATGGCAATCTGGGAGATGCTAGGCAGTATGTTCAGCCCGAATGGAAACGTGGGGCTGGGCTGGGCGATGCACCTGATGATGGGGGTTGTATTTGGGGTTGTCTACGCGGCCTTATGGTCAGCCGGTATCGGCTCAGTAACAGTAATCGGCGGCCTCATCTTTGGCATTGTTCACTGGCTGGTTGTGGGCTTAATGATGGGCGGTATGCCGATGATGCACGCCGGTATCAAATCGGGTAGTGTGGCGGCGCCAGGCGTATTTATGCTTAACAACGGTGGTATGATGAGCTTTATGGGCGGACTGATGGGCCATATAATTTACGGCGTAACGGTCGCTCTGGTTTATGGCCAATTCGTCTAATTATTGGTTCAACGCCAAACAAAAACGGTTGGGGCAGAAAATAACTGTAGCCCGACCGTTTTTTGCGCAAGCCGGCGAAAGCTTGCGAGAGGCGCTAACTATGAACCTGAAAATCAAGAATAAGGAGCAATTCAATGGGGTGCAGTTCCTCTCAACTCCCAAGGCTACAATTGGCTATTTTTGCCACGAATTTACACAAATTTCACAAATTATTTTTCTTTTTTCGGGTTAATTTGTGCTAATTCGTGGCGGATTATTGCTGGGGAGGCGAGAGTATCTGCGCCCAATTCAATGAAATTAGCGATGATTGGTTTAGGCAAAATGGGAGCCAACATGGCCACCCGGCTGTTGAACGGCGGTCACCAGGTTGTGGGCTATGATTTAAATGAGGCCGATATTCTGGCTTTGCAAGCCAAAGGGGGCGAAGGCGCCCGCACCCTGGCAGAAATAGCCGGCAAATTGGCCGCGCCCCGTATCGTCTGGGTGATGGTTCCGGCCGGCAATCCCACTGAGCAAACCATTACCCAACTGGCCGAGGTGTTGTCCTCCGGCGACATCATCATTGACGGCGGTAACAGCAACTACAAAGACTCAATGCGTCGGGGCGCGGCCCTGCGCGAAAAAGGGCTACGCTTTGTGGATGTTGGCACCAGCGGCGGGGTGTGGGGCCTGGCCGAAGGCTACAGCATGATGGTCGGTGGCGATGAGCCGGCTGTGGCAGATTTGACCCCCATTCTGGAAACGCTGGCCCCCGCCGCCGGCAAAGGATGGGGCCGGGTTGGCCCCATCGGCTCCGGCCATTTTGTAAAAATGGTGCATAACGGCATCGAGTACGGCCTGATGCAGGCTTACGCCGAAGGTTTGGAACTGCTGCAAAAGAAAGATGAATTTGGGCTGGACCTGCACCAGATCACCGAAATCTGGCGCACCGGCAGCGTGGTGCGCTCCTGGCTGCTGGACCTGACCGCCAACGCCCTGGCCGAAAACCCCCGGCTGGACGGCATCGCCGCCTATGTGACCGACTCAGGCGAAGGTCGCTGGACGGTGGCCGAAGCCATTGATCTGGGGGTAGCGATCCCGGTCATTAGTATGGCCTTGCAGCGCCGCTTCCGCTCCCGCGACGAAGCGCCTTTCTCTGACAAATTGTTAGCCGCCATGCGCCAGCAGTTTGGCGGGCATGCGGTCAAAAGCGAATAGGCAGACAACTCCATGAGTCAGAACAAACCCACTACCATCGTTATTTTTGGCGCATCCGGCGATTTGACCCGGCGCAAATTGATCCCGGCCCTGTTCAGCCTTTATCAAAAAGGCCGGCTGCCGGCCAAAACCCAAATTATTGGCTTCGCCTTTGCCCCGGCTTTCAGTCACCACGAATTTCGGGCGCATCTTAAAGCGGGGCTGCAACAATTTGCCGGGCAGCTATACGATGCCGCTGCCTGGGACGAGTTCGCCGCCCGGCTGTGGTACGTTTCCGGCGATTTTAGCATCTCCGCCGATTACGAACGGCTGCAAACCCTGCTGAGAGAGGTGGAAGGCGGGCCGGCCCAGCGCCTGTATTACCTGGCGACCTCTCCCGCTTTCTTTGCCACCATTTTTGAGCAGCTTGGCCGGCAGGGGATGGCCCAACAACAAGACGGCTGGCGGCGCATTGTGGTGGAAAAGCCGTTTGGCCGCGACCTGGCCTCGGCCCAGGCGATGAACCAGGCCGTTCATTCCGCGTTTGACGAAAGCCAGATTTACCGCATTGACCATTATCTGGGCAAGGAAACAGCCCAGAATATCCTCTTTTTCCGGTTTGGCAACACCATCTTTGAGCCGGTCTGGAACCGGCGCTACATAGACAATGTGCAAATCACCTTTGCCGAGAGCGTTGACGTGGGCCATCGGGCCGGTTATTACGACCAGGCCGGGGTGCTGCGCGATATGTTCCAGAACCACATGCTGCAACTGTTGGCCCTGACGGCCATGGAACCGCCCGCCTCCTTCAACGCCGACGCCATCCGCAACGAAAAGGTCAAGGTGCTGGGCGCGGTGCGCCCCATCGCCCTGGCGGATACGGTTCGCGCCCAGTACAACGGTTATTGCGGCGCGGAAGGCGTCGCCGCCAATTCCGGCACGCCAACCTTTGCCGCGCTCAAACTGTACATAGACAACTGGCGCTGGAAAGGTGTGCCGTTTTACCTGCGTTCCGGTAAAACGATGGCCCAAAAAACCAGCGAAATTACCATCGAATTTCAATCCCCGCCCCACGTTATGTTCAACATGATGCCGGAGCAACAAATCACGCCCAATATCCTGTCAATGTGCATTCAGCCGGACGAGGGCATTCACCTGACATTTGAAACCAAGGTGCCCGACTCGGTGCAGGAAACCCGCTCGGTTGATATGGAATTTCATTACCATAACTCCTTCAAATCCGCCGCCTTGCCCGAGGCTTATGAACGACTGCTGCTGGATGCCCTGCACGGCGACGCTTCGCTCTTTACCCGCAGCGACGGCATCGAAACCGCCTGGCGATTGATAGACCCGGTCATCGCGGGCTGGGCTAACCAGAAAAAGCCCAATCTGGCCGGCTACGAACCGGGCAGTTGGGGGCCGGCTGAAGCCGATGAGCTGTTGGCCCGCGATGGCCGTATCTGGCGGCTGGGCTGCGGCGGCCATAAATAACTTACACTCATTAAAGGTAATTTTGGGCGCGGGCTTATTTGCCATAGCCCTTAGTTTTTTGCGGACGCCGGGCCATGAAGAGGTGGTGCGCGCCCTGGGGGTTCTCTTTCTCATCGTGGTAATGTTAACGCTGGAGGAGGTCATCCTGTGATCCGCGCTATGATTTTTGATCTGGACGGCACGCTGGTGCAAACCGAGCGGCTTAAGGCCGTCTCCTATGCCCGCGCTGCCGTGGAACTCTGCCCCCACGATCTGACCGAAGCGGAAGTGATCGAGGCTTTCAAAGACGTGGTCGGGTTGTCGCGGCGAGAGGTGGCCCTGGGGCTGATGGAGCGCTTCGGCCTGACCGAAGCTGCCGGCGCCCGGATGGCTGAGTTCGGGGTCAATACCCCCTGGCAGGCTTTTGTCCAAATCCGGCTGGCAATTTACGAAGAAATGCTGGCCGACCCGGAAGTTATCCGCCGTAATCAGTGGGCGCACAACATTGCCCTGTTGCGTGAAGCGCGCCGCGCCGGCTGTAAAGTGGGTCTGGCTACCATGTCTTACTGCCCGCAGGTACAGCGGGTGTTGGAAGTTTTGGAACTGAACGATGTCTTTGACTTTGTGGCCAGCCGCGACGATGTGGAACACGGCAAGCCTGACCCTGAAATCTACCGGCTGGTAGCCGGCGAGCTGGGTTTTGCCCCCGGCGAATGTCTGGTCGTTGAGGACTCGCCCAGCGGCATCAAGGCGGCGTTAGCTGCCGGTATGTGGTGCATTGCCGTAACCACGCCGTTTACCCACGCCGCCGTTCACGCCCAAAAATTACTGCCGGACAGACACATTGTTGACAATCCTGAGCAGTTAGCGAATGCAGTCAGACATTTGCTTGAACAACATGGTCATACCCAAACAATATTAAATTTTAAACGAGAGGTAAAGATGAAAACATATGATGTTATTTGGATTGGAACCGGCCAGGCCACCAGCACGGTGGTGTCGCGTCTGGTTAAAGCAGGAAAAACAGTAGCGGTGGCCGAAGGGGGACGATTCGGCGGTTCATGTGTAAATTATGGCTGCACCCCCACCAAAACAATTGTGGCTAGCGCCCGCGCGGCTCATATGGCCCGGCGCGGCGCTGATTTTGGCGTAAATATCAGCGACTTTTCGATTGATTTTGCTCGAGTAATGGAGCGCCAAAACCAAATCCGCAACAGCGGCAGCGCCGGCTTGGAAAGCTGGCTGGGTGAGCTGGATGGGGTTGACCTTTTCAAGGGCTATGCCCAATTTGAAGACTCGCAGACCATCCGCGTGGGCGACGAAGTAATTTCCGGCGAAACCATCGTGATTCATACCGGAGCCAGGGCGCGCACGCCGGCTATTCCGGGGCTGGAAACCGTTGATTGGCTGGATAACGCTCGCCTGCTCGATTTGCAGAACCTGCCCTCCCATCTGGTGGTTATCGGCGGAAGCTACATCGGTATGGAGTTTGCCCAGGCTTTTCGCCGGTTTGGCAGCAAGGTGACAATTCTGGAAGGCGGTCCGCAACTGATGTTTCGGGAGGATGCCGATATTGCTGAAGCGGCACTGGAAGTTCTGGAAAGTGAGGGGATTGAGGTTCTACTGAATGTCAATGTTAAAAGCGTGTCTCAGTCACAGACCGATGCGATTGACGTGGCCATCGAGCGGGAGGGCGCGACAATCACCCTCCACGGCTCGCACCTGTTAGTCGCCACCGGGCGGGTTCCCAACAGCGACAAGCTCAATCTGGCGGCCGCCGGCGTAGAAACCAACAGGCGCGGCTATATTCCGGTGAACGACGTGATGCAAACCAACGTGCCGCACATATTTGCCATTGGCGATGTTAACGGCGCCGGCGCGTTTACCCACACCTCCGCCAACGATGGCGAAATTTTTTGGGATTTTTATAGCGGCGAAGGGGACCGTAAGCTGTCGGACCGTATTGAAATTTACGCCATGTACATTGACCCGCCGCTGGGCCGGATTGGCATGAGCGAAAAACAGGCCCGCGCCAGCGGCCGCAAGGTGCTGATGGCAACCCGTCCGATGAGATACATTTCCCGGGCCAAAGAAAAAGACGAAACCGCCGGTCTGGTGAAAATTCTGGTTGATGTCGATACCGAAGAAATTGTGGGGGCCGCCATTTTGGGCGTGGGCGGCGATGAAATTATCAGCGTGTTTGCGCCTTTTATATATACCAAACAATCTTACAAGCTGTTTCGGCGAGCCGTTCTGCCCCATCCCACCGTGGCCGAACTGATGCCGTGGATACTGGATGATCTGGCGCCGCTAACATAAAGCCCTGCCCGGCGAATATTCAAAACTACAGTTCTTCTTTGACAAAACTCAAGTAAGTTGTGCAGTTGTGGTATATTATCCTGTAGTAAGAAATGTTGGTAAACCTATGCCTGCAACTTTTTACATTTTGCTGATTGAAGACGATGCAATCTATCCCACCAACGCGTCGATGAAACGTTTTTAAGCGATGTCACTCGCGCCTTGTTTGTTGCCGGGGCGATAGTGACCCTGCCGGCAATTGGATCGAGCGTGTTGCTAACTCGCTCTGCCAGCCGCCCTCCGAATTTTCGCAGGGCTATTATACCGTTCGGGTCTCACCACGTGGCGAAGATGAAGTTGCCATATTGGGGCGCACCTTCAATCAAATGGCAGGAGTTGTACCCAAATGAACCCAACCTATCTTTTTACCGAACTGTTACGCCGGCCGGGGCGAACTTTGGCGGCAGCATTGAGCGTGGCGGTGGGCGTGGCCCTCTTTGTCAGCTTGCAGGCGTATGCCACCGGCTATCGTCAGGCGGCTCGCGCGCCACTGGCGCAAATTGGGGCAGATATCGCCGTCCAACGACAGGGAGATGTGCCGGAAGCGTTTGAAGGTCCGGTTTTTCCGCACTCCACCGCCCCCATCCACCCGGATGAAATTGTTGCAATCCAACACCTGCCGGGCGTTGAGGCCGTCGGTGAGGCGGTACTTTTCTGGGATTTTGAACCCGGCCGGTTTTTGGTGGTGTTGGGGTTTGACCCACCCGACTCTGCCGGCGAAGCAGTCGGTCCGGCACGATTGCAAGCCGCATTACAAGCTGGTCGTTTTTTAATCCCTAATGAGCGCGGCGCAGCGGTAGCCGATATTAGTTTTGCGCAGGAAAATAATTTGGGGGTGGGTGATGTCGTGTCCATCGCCGGACGTTCTTTTGTTATTGTGGGGCTGGTTGATACCAGTCGCGCCGGGCAGGTAGCCAATGCAAACCTCTACATTCCCCTGGCTGACGCCCGCGAAATTTCCAGTGCTGCCCCCAACGTGTTGGCGGTGCATGATTTTGGCCCCGCCGACGCCAATATTCTTTTCATCAAAGCCAATCAAGCGCAAGCTGAAACTGTGGCTGCTGCCGTGGCCGATTTGCTCGGGAAACAGGCGTTGGTCTCCTCAGCCCGTTCTTTCAGCGAAGTGTTGGGCGCCAGTTTTCGTTTGATAGACCAGTTTGGCTGGGTGGTTGGTTTGGCGGGATTGTTGGTAGCCATAGCAGGATTGTTGCGCTCAGTCGCCGTCAATTTGGGGGAGCGCCGCCGCGACATCGCTTTGATGCGGGCCGTCGGCTGGCGACGCGCTGACATTGTGCGCCAACTCACCGCAGAAGCGATGGCGCTCGCGTTTGCCGGCGGGGTGGCAGGGTTGGGGTTGGCGGCAGGGATCACGTTGCTATTGAACCGCACCAAAGTAACCATCCCTGTTCCGTGGGAGTTAAGCCCCACCCCTCACTTTTTACCCGGTGGCGCATTAGAAATGGGACTCACTATCCCCCTGCCGGCTCACATCGAAATGTCAACCGCATTGATTGCGCTGGCGCTGGCGTTGTTTTGCGGCGCAGTGGTGGGCATTGTTTTGGCCGGCCGGGCGGCAAACAAAAAACCGGCAGAGGTGTTGCAGAATGAATAATCTATTGCAGGCAAAAAATCTACATAAAACGTTCAATCAGGTTACAGCCGTGCGCGATGTTTCACTGGACATTGCCCCCACCGATTTTCTAGCCATCGTCGGCCGTTCCGGGTCAGGCAAAACGACCACTTTACATTTGCTGGCCGGATTGGAAGCCCCGTCTTCAGGGCAAATATTGTTTCAGGGGCAGAATATTGGACAACTCGATGAGGATGCGTTAGCCATTTGGCGACGGGAATATGTGGGGTTGGTTTTTCAAGCCTTCTATCTCATCCCCACCCTGTCGGCGCTGGAGAATGTCGCGTTCCCTTTGTATCCAACGTCCAGGCCGGCTAAAGAACGGCAGCGAATGGCAAAAGATCGTTTGGAACAAGTTGGGTTGGGACACCGCCTCAACCATCGTCCCGGCCAACTTAGCGGCGGCGAGCAGCAGCGAGTCGCCATTGCGCGAGCGCTGGTTAATCGTCCCAGCGTGATCCTGGCAGACGAACCAACCGGCAATTTGGATAGCGAAACGGGCGCGGAGGTTATGCGTTTGCTCCGGCAACTCAATCGGGAAGAAAATGTAGCCATTGTCATCATCACCCATGATCCGGAGGTGGCCGCCGCAGCCGATCGGGTGGTAACGATGAAAGACGGCAAAATTATAAAGAACGGAGACAACAATGAATAAGTACACGGTCCTGATAATGTTAATCGTTGGTTTTTTACTGGCCGGCTGCGGCGCCAAGTCCGCCCCGTCTCAACCCATACCCACGGCTCCGCCGGGTGTAACAACCGTAGATATTGTCTACCTTAACCACGGGCCGGTACGGAGCGTCCTGGCCGGCATAGATGATCTACTGGAAGGGTATGGGGAGCAAATTCGCGTCACTCGCTATGATTTTGACACTCCGGCAGGCGAAACATTTGCCCAATCACACGATTTAAATGAACATATTCCCTTGGCCATCTTTGTCAATGGCTCGATGGACTTTACGGTGGGCAACCGGGCCGTTAAATTTTACAGCTTTCCCCAGGGGCAAGGAACCGGGGTTGTGCCCGATGGCGCATGGCGTATTGATGATTTGCAGCAAGTGTTAGACCAGGTTGTGGAGAAAAGTTGATGGCGGCCTACATTTTCTCTCAATTTTTGCACCGTCCGGCGCGCGCGCTGGGGGTAATGGGGGGTGTTGCGTTAGGTGCGGCGCTGTTTGTGGCTTTGACCGCCTTGGGAGCCGGGTTTCGCCAGGCAGCGCAAGCCCCCTTAGCCGGCGTTGCCGCCGATTTGCTGATTACGCGTCCGGCCGATGGCGGGCCGGCCGCCGCCCAGCGCACTCGTGGGCCTCGATTGCCTTTTGGCTCTACCCCCTTTCAAGCGGATGAAGTCAATCAAATCAAGACCGTGGCCGGCATCACCGAAATTGCCGCCGCGCTTGAGGTTTGGGATTTTGGAGCCAACCAGTATCAGATTGTGTTGGGGGTAGACCCCGGCCAGAATCAGGTGGGGCCGGGGCGGGTATTGCAAGATGGACTGGTTTCCGGGCGCATATTCAAGCCGGACGAGCCGGGCGTGGCCGTGGCCGACCGGCATTATGCCGCTATCTTCAGCCTCAAACCGGGCGACACCATAATCATTGGCGACCGGAATTTTCAAGTGGTGGGCATTGTTGACCAACAAGGTAGCAGCCAGGCCGGCGCGGCCAACCTGTACATCCCTCTGGCTGAGGCGCAGCAATTGGTCAATATGG
>CAZTFF010000057.1:0-32619 GCA_964612485.1 uncultured Caldilineaceae bacterium | reverse complement strand
TTTGGAGCATACTGTAATCAATCAAGCGCGCAGATCATATAATAATCATTTTCCAATATAATTTGGGGACACGTCCGTCTAACTTCTTCTCGCAGGCCGTTGACAAAGGTTTGTTGTTCGGCTTGGCTAATTGGCGCCTCATGGGGTTTGCGCCAGGGAGAAATGACATTAGGGCCAATGATCATCACATCACCGGGGGCAGCAGGCATTAATTGACGTTGTTGGATAGGATAGAAAATGCGCCCGCTTAAAGCGGCTAACTCGGCTGATTTATAATTTTCGGGGTAGAATACTCGCCCTGAAGCAGAAACCTGTGCCAGCGCAACAACAGCAGCGTTCTGCTGTGCGCGGGGAATAATTATGGAGGGAAGTTGCGTCTGGGGTGCAGCCAGGTGTTTTTGATACCAGTCATCCACAAGATGATCAGATATAAAAAAAGTTGCTACATGTTTTTGGCCATAAAGATTAAGACCAATAACCCCGGTTAATACTACAGCCAACGATACAGTAACCCAATTCGGCGTCTTTTGAGCCAACTTTAATAAAACACTCCATAAAAGCGATAGAAGTACCCCCCCCAATATCAAAGCAAGCCAATAACGCCGTACCCATCCATTTTCCGCCCTAAGAATAAACCAGAGCGTATGAATCAGCCATCCGCCCCAAATTAATGTAGCCAGGTATTGATATAATCGGTTCTTACGAAAATGCCATATCAAATACATGCCACCTACAGCAATAACTATTAAAGTCATAAAACTTAAAACCCGATTTGGGTGAGAAATCTCTGAGATGAGAAAAGTTTTATATAGAAGAAACTCCATTCCCTTTCCCGTTTCTCCCTCAATACCACTGCCACTTACAAAAAAATTCAAACCTTGTTGGGCATGGCGTAAATAATTATCAAACCCAAATAAACGCGTAATTGTTATCATCTGAACTACTTCTGAGATAAGAGGTAAGGAAATAGATCCCAAAAAAGTAATAATACCTTCTTGCAAGTTTACTTTTTTTCTAAAAAACAAAATCATCCATAAAAAAACCAAACTTGTTAAAGAAAGCAAGGCAATAACCTTAGCCATAACGGCTAGGCCTGCCAGTAAACCACTCAATAAGAAGTAGCGAACTCTATATTTTTCTGACGTTGCAGCCATGGCAAAAAAAAGGAAAGAAAAAAGAACACATGTAACCATAGGAATTTCGCCCAAAGACTCATATCCCAGAAAAACCGACAAGTGAGGATAAAAGAAAAGTACGCCATGCAGTAGAAATGTTGCCCAAAAGCCCCCCATTAAAAACAGCATCCACGAGGCTAATACTAAAAATCCAAAATAAAAAAACAAAGACGCCGTTCTAAACTGCCAAAATCCGCTGCCAAACAACTTGATAACTAACGCATCCGCAAAAACTTGCGTAGGGCCAACCGTTCCCTCAATAAAAAAGTAAATTCTCCCAGAGTCGTCCTGAACCTGAAAAAACTCTTGATTTATATCAGGACCCGCCTTTATCTCCGGGTGGGGCATTGTATTGACCAGGCTGGTGTAAGTGCCGGTTTCGGTTAACGAACGGGCCACCCCTAAAAACCACCCGCTGTCATGCTCAACACCGTCATAAGTATTAATAAAAACAAGTAATCTGACAAGTTGATAGATAGTCAAAACAGCTATGACGGCTATCTGAAAATATTTGTTTTAGCAAAAATCAATAATCTTTTGGAGCATACTGTAATCAATCAAGCGCGCAGATCATATAATAATCATTTTCAAACACAATTTGCGGACATTCCTGCCTGGCCCGGTTGATAACCGTATCAATCAAACCCTGCCGTTCAGCCGGAGTCATTGATTTTTCCATCAACTTGGCCCACGGCGAGATCAAAGAAGGGCCGATCAAAACAACATCCCCGTGAACCGGCGGCATGGCTGCGCGGCGTTCAATGGGGTACAAAATTCGTCCGGTTAAAACCGCCATCTCGGCGGTTTTGTGCCCCTGAGAAAAAAATACGCGGGCCTCAGCCGGAAGCGTAGTGATAAAATCAACTGCGTCCTGCTGCGCCTGGCGCGGCACCAAACTCCAAGGAATACGGGTATAATTATCGGCCAGATAGGCGTGATACCAACGGTCAACCAGTCTGTCCGATACAAACAGAGTCGCGGCTTGGCCTTGCCCAGCAAACCCAACCACCAGAATGCCGGTCAAAAAAAGAGGTGCAATGAATTGAGACCACCTAAATGGTTTTCTGACTCGTCGCCAGGTGTAGGCTGTAACCAAGGCTAAAAGCAATACGGCCAGTAGCAAAGCATACCAATCATGCCGCACCCAGGGGTTTTTAGCCAACGCTACAAACCACAAAGAATGAATAAACCAGCCGCTCCAAAGTAGGATAACAATATTACGGCGGTATGGGTCATAGCGATAACGCCACATCAGTAAAGGGCCACTCAACAAAACACTGATCAATACAATGGCGCTCATCCCATCGTTGGCTAACGAAATTTCGCGCACCATCAGAAGCTTATGAAAAAACACCGACATATCTGTACTTCCGGTCGTACCAAGGCCACTTCCCCCTTCATTGGAAAAAAAGTCAACTCGTTGGACCAGATGATGCTGATAGGTGGAAAAATCAAAAAGCCAGGTCAAACTGAGCAACTGAGTTAACTCCCACCCTAAAGGAATCGCCAGCCAACCAGCGGCAACCATCATTCCCTCTTGTACGGTCGCTCGTTTCCGCCAAAATAACACTCCCCAGACCAGCGGCAATCCGGCTAGTGATAAAAGTGAGATAGGTTTGGTAGTAATCGCCAGCCCGGCTGCCAGCCCGCACAGCAAAAACCATAGCCCACGCCAACGTTCGACTTGTACTGCTTTGATAAAAAGTACAAAGGCAACCAACACATAGGCCAAACCAAACACCTCGCCCATAGCCTCATATCCCAAAAAAATGATAAGATGAGGATAAAAGAACAAAAAGAGTTGAAAAATGATAACCGAAAGAAAGCCGCTAACTTGATAGAGCAAATATGAAGCCAAGAGGAGACTAATAACCAAAAATAACAATGGCCCGGCGCGATATTGCCAGAATCCGGCTCCAAACAATTTTATAATAAGGGCATTGGGAATAATGCCCGCTGCATAAACCCCACTTTCAGTAAAAAAGTAAACTCGCCCTTCTTTATCCTGCACATTATACTGGCCATAGATATTTTCGTGACCACCGGGTTCAGGATCAGCAATGGTACTGACCATGGTGGTATAAGTGCCGGTTTCAGCTAAAGAACGAGCCAGGCCTAAAAACCAACCGCTATCATGCTCTATACCGCCGTAAGTGTTGATGAAAAATATCAGGCGTATAACCTGATAGCCAATCAACAAAAAAATTATAAGCCAGTGCAACACAGAACTCCGGGCTAATTTAATTAATTTAGGCATTGGGTAAATCCGGCTTTATGACTGAGGAGAAATTATTCGTTATTTACTGCCGCCGAAAATCTCGTAATAATGAATAACCGTCGCTATACCCCGATAAAAATTGGGCAAATGGAATTTCTCGTTGGGCGCGTGAAGGTTGTCATCGGGCAACCCGAAACCCATCATCACGGCGGGGGCATTAAGAATGTGATGGAACATGCTGATGACCGGCAAGGTGCCGCCTTCGCGCAAGAAAAGAGGCGTGTGGCCAAATCCCTGCTCAAAAGCCTTGACCGCGGACTGGATGGCGGGCGCGTCAAAATCCACCACCGCGCTGTCGGCCTCGGCCAAGATGTCAACCTTGACGTCCATCGTGGGCGGGGCCAGGCGATGCACGTACTCGGTAAAGAGCCGGGAAATTTCCGCCGGACGTTGGTTGGGAACCAGGCGCATGCTGACCTTGGCCGTGGCCGCCGCCGGGATCACGGTTTTTTGGCCCGGATCAATGTAACCGCCTTTGATGCCGTGAACATCCAGCGTGGGCCGCACGCCCAGCCGCTCGGCTACGGTATACTCCGGCTCGCCCCACAGCACAGGAGCGCCGGTTTCGGCTAAAATTATCTCATCGTTCACCGGGCCATTACGCAGCGCATCGCGCACCTCGGGGGGAACCTCGGCCACATCATCATAAAAACCGGGGATGGTGATCCGGCCGTTTTCATCACGCAGCGCTGCCAGCAGGTTGGCCATCGCATTGAGTGGGTTTTCTACCACACCGCCATAGCCGCCGGAATGTAAATCCCGCCGCGAGCCACGCAGGTGGATTTCGGTGTAGACCAAACCGCGAACGCCGGCCACCAAAATAGGCGTTTGGGGGTCTTGCATAGCGGTATCGGACAGGATCGCGGCATCGGCCTGAAGCAGTTCCCGGTGCTGCCGCATAAAAGCTTCCAGGTTCAGGCTGCCCACTTCCTCTTCCCCTTCAAGCATAAATTTCACATTCAAGGGCAGCCTGCCGCTCGATTTCAAATAGGCTTCCACCGCGGCCACGTGAATATACAACTGCCCTTTATCATCCGTCGCACCCCGGCAGAAGAGATCACCCCCTTTGATGGTGGGTTCAAACGGCGGCGTTAACCACTCTTCCAGCGGGTCTACCGGCTGGACATCGTAATGGCCGTAGATCAACAGGGTGGGCGCATCAGGCCCGGCTTCGAGCCAGTCGGCATACACCACCGGATGCCCCCCCGTGGGCATAACGCTCACATTCTGCAATCCTATCCCGGCCAATTTATCGGCCAGCCACTGCGCGGCCTGCTGCATATCGGCAGCATTCTCCGGGAATGTGCTGATACTGGGAATTCGCAAAAAAGTTTGGAGATCGGTTAGAAAATCAGTTTGATGTTCTTGAGCATAGGTGAGTGCATTTTGCATAAGATTATGATGTCCTTTCAAGCCAACGGTTTCCGGGGGATTATAACACAGGTTGGGCGTTACGCGAAAGCGAGCCGGTTCTATGTTTGGCCACATCTATGCGGAATACGAAACATAAAATTTGGAAAACTAAAAACTTTAAAGTATACTGTTGGTTTGTGTGTTCCGGTCATTGAAGAAGTTGGAACCATTTGAAAATTTGGAAATCTTGATTAAAAAAGCTCGGTCGATTCAACTAAAAAATACGCCGATGTGAAGGTTGCTTCACGTGGCAAAAAACGAATCGCTGAGATTGAATATCTAGGAACTGGAGAAAGAAATCAATGAAGGTCTTATTAACCCAAGATGTTGATAACCTGGGCTACGCCGGCGAGGTAAAAGACGTGGCCAACGGCTTTGGCCGTAATTACCTGATCCCCCAGCAGATGGCTGTGCCGGCCACACCGGGGGCGTTAAAACAAGCGGAAACCATTCGCCGGGTGGCTGAAAAGAAGCGCGCCCAACAAACCGCCGATGCCCAGGCAGTGGCCAACCAGTTGTCCGGCCTGGAACTTTTGTTTGAACGCCGGGCCGGTGAAACCGGGAAGTTGTACGGTTCCGTCACCTCTACGGATATTGAGGAAGCCATTGAAGCCAAAACCGGTATTGAAGTTGATCGCCGCAAAGTTGCGCTCCCCGAACCCATCCGCGCGTTGGGCGAGCAAGAAGTAACCATCAAATTGATGATTGATGTCAGCACCACCATCAAGGTAGAAGTGGTTCCCGAAGGCGGCATTTTAGAACGAGAACGGCTGAGCGCGGTAGAAATTGCCGAATTCACCGATGAAGATGCCATTGCCGAAGCCGAATCGCTCATTGAAGAAGAAGAGCAAATTGTCGAAAGCGCGGCTGAAGTTGAAGTTGAAGAAGCTGCCGCCGAAACAGAAAACGAGAGCACCGAATAGAAGCGGCCAGAAAAAAAGGCCCGCGCTTGGCGCGGACCTTTTTGTTTTCCATCAAAACGATGTACGTTCTCAATAATTTGGGGCAGAATTGGTTGAGCTTGTCGAAACCAATGGTCTTCGACCGGCTCAGACCTCGTTCCTCCAAAATATTGGGAAGATACAAAACGGTTACGTTTTCTTGCCCCCGGATGCGGGCAAACGAATAGTAAAGGTTGTGCCCTCCTGCCAGCCACTTTCTACGTTTATGCGCCCGCCCAAGCCCTCAATATAATCTTTGGTCCAAAAAAGTCCAAACCCCATTCCCTTGCCGTCTTTGGTAGACCAGCCCAATTCAAAAATCTTAGGCAGATTTTCCGCTTTAATGCCAATCCCATTATCTCGAATACAAATCTCTGTGACCCGGGCTTTGGTGAGATAACTTTCAACCCACAAATCGCCTCCGCCTTCTTTGCGTTCTATGGCCTCAACCGCATTTTTGATCAACACGCGAAAGGCTTCGGTGAGCATATCGGGCACGATGTGAAGTTGGGGTAAATCCGGCGATAATAATCGATGTACCACAACCAAAGAACTGCCGTCGATATCGGTTTGACCCGGCCCAAAATCGGCTTCCGGAAAAACTTTGCTCAGGGCGCGGGCCAGGCACTCGTTGACGCTGGTAGATACATTTTCGGCCTGCCGCCACGGTTTATGCAAGTTGTCCAACACCGCCACGGCTTCATTCAGATGCAAAATCACTTCGTCGGTTGAAGCAAACACTCTGGCCCGCCGTTCTTCGGGGAGATCGGGCAGCATGTTGACCAATTGCAGAAAACTCAGCGCCACCCCCACGTGGTTTCGCAACGTATGAATATAGGCCGCCGCGCTAAACGCCATTTTGCCAAACATCTGGGCAATCTGCTGGCGCTCTTCTGCCTTGCGATACAGCCGCGCATTGCGAATTCCCACAGCGGCCTGCTGCCCAAAGGTAACAAGCAGTTGCTTTTCCCGGCCGGAAAAAGCGGGCCGGCGGGAGGCCGCAAACAGATTGCCGACTACTTCGCTTTCAATAAAAAAGGGCAGGGCGATCACCTTTTTGATGCCGGTTAACTGCTGGGCCAGGTCAGACAGCGATTTATTGACAACGGGCCGGAATAAATCGTACAGGCTATCCGACTCCACAATCCCCGGCGGGCCATCTACGCCCTTAACCGCCCGCACGCTCAGATTTTCTTGATACTGCTCATCATCGAGATAGGCCACAGATTGCGGGCCAAGCATGCTGACACCTAATTTTTCTTCCAACTGCTCCAGGAAATCGGGCGCAATATCAACGGCATACGCTTTTACCGGTAAAGTGTTATCAGATTCCAGAGGCGCAACCATGGCCCCGGCATAACCCAGCCTGTGTACCACCGCATCAACAATGGTTTGCATCACCTGGGTTTCGTTGGTGATATGGGTTTGCAGGGAAAAAATAACCCGTTCCAGGGCCTGCGTTTCCATCAGCCGGTTCTGGCTCTGGATAGCGGTAGCCGCCTGACGGCCAAAAGCGACCAGAAATTCAATATCGCGGTCAGAAAACGCCTGCCGGGCCGCCACAAACAGATTGCCCACCACTTCGTCTTCCAGAAAGAACGGCACGGCAATTACCTGCTTGATGCCGGTTAACCGCTGCGCCAGATCAGACAGAGAGCGATCTACAATGGGCCGGAACAGATCGTACAGGCTATCTGAAACAATCACGCCCGGCGGGCCGTCCCTCCCCTTTACCGCCCGCACGCTGAGGTTATCTTTGAATTTTTCATCCTCAAGATAAGCCACGGATTTGGGGCCAAGCATATGCACGCCCAGCGTCTTTTCCAGGTGATCCACCAACCCCTGTTCAATATCCACGGCATAAGCCCGTACGCGCAAACAGTTGCCTTCTTCCAAGGGAGCAACCATGGCGCCCACGCAGCCCACCATTCTAACCACATCGTCAACAATATTCTGCAAGACAGCCTGTAATTCAGGAGAAATATCGGGGATTTTGTTTGAGTGGGGAGTTATGCTATCAGAAAAGGAAACCATTAAAATCTCCGGTGATCATCCAAAATGGTGTACACCCAGATGTTGTGGTAACGATGTATAAGAACTCTCTACTATTATACACCTTCAAGGAGGGACAGCAAGCCTTAAAAGATTTTTTTTACCGCCGATAGACCGTATCCGGCCAGTTTGTACTATCAATCTGCCGTGCTATACTCATAAGGTGAAGATTCTCCCCAGGGGCAGTACAAAATGACACCCATTATTGAAGTACACGATCTAACCAAGCGCTATAAAAACGCCGCCACCAACGCGGTGGATGGCATATCTTTTACGGTAACGCCCGGCCAGCTTTTTGCCCTGCTTGGCCCTAACGGCGCCGGCAAAACTACCACCATTTCCATTTTGACCACCACGCTCTCCCCAACATCCGGCACCGCCTTGATTGCGGGGTACGATGTGGCCCGGCAAGCGGGCGCAGTCCGCAAAAACGTCGGCATCATTTTTCAAAAACCAAGCCTGGATATGAATTTAACGGCAGAAGAAAATGTGCGCTTCCACGCCATTCTGTACGGCTTATACCCGTTTCGGCCCACGTTTTCTATGATGCCCCTCTCCTACCGAGAGGAGGTTGAGTCGTTAGCCTCGATCTTAGGCATTTCAGACGATATTTTCAAACCGATCAAAACCTATTCCGGCGGCATGAAACGCAAACTGGAGATCATCCGCAGCCTCATCCACCATCCCAAAGTGCTGTTTTTAGATGAGCCAACCGTGGGGCTGGACCCCTCCAGCCGGCGCAATTTGTGGGCCTACATTCGTAAAGTACGGGCCGAACAAAATACAACGATTTTTCTTACGACTCACTATCTGGAAGAAGCGGAACAGGCCGATACCATTTGCATTATCAACCAGGGAAAAGTTGTCTCGTATGGTACGCCCCGGCAAATCAAGCGAGATCTAATAGAAACCTACCTGCTGGTTGATGCCGATGACCGGGACCATTTGCGGGCAGAGTTATCCCGGATGGCGCTGACTTTTACCGAAACCCCACTGTTCAGGGTTGATTTGAACGGGCACAATGTCCACCAACTGCTCAAATCCATCGACACGCCGTTGAACACCATCAAAATTCACGATCCGTCTCTGGAAGACGTCTATCTCACCATTGTGGAGGAGCAGCCGGCATGACCAATGTGAATGCCATTATGGCGATCTCTTACCGGGATTTGATGAAGCTGCTGCGCGACCCCGTGCGGCTGGTGGCATCGCTGGTTTTCCCGGTGATCTTTATCGGCGTTATGGGCGGCACGTTTGAGGCCAATTTGGGCGGAGAACTGGCCTACAGTTACCTGGCTTTTATTTTTACCGGCATTTTTGCCCAAACGCTGTTTCAATCAACCGCCATTGGCATCATTTCTCTGATTGAAGATCGGGAAAATGATTTCAGCCAGGAGATATTTGTCTCGCCCATCTCCCGCTATTCTATTGTTTTTGGCAAAATTTTGGGAGAAACATTTGTGGCGCTGGTACAGGGCGCAGCGATTCTGGTATTCGGCCTGCTCATTGGCGTTTCTATTTCGCCGGCGCAATTGCTGTCTTTGATTGTGGTATCGGTGCCGGCGTGTCTTTTTGGCGGCGCGTTTGGAGTTATCATCATGGCCAATCTCAGCACCCAGCGAGCCGCCAACCAGATATTCCCATTCATTATGCTGCCCCAATATTTTCTGGGGGGGGTCTTTACGCCCATTCAAAATTTGCCGTGGTATTTGGATATTCTTTCGCGGATTTCGCCCATGCGGTACGCGGTGGATCTGACGCGCGGCGTTTTTTACTGGGGGCAGCCGGGATACGACGAGGTGGTGCTGGCCTCTCCCTCGATCAACATGTTCATTATGACCGGGTTATTCCTGGTATTTTTAGCCGTGGGAACGTTCTTCTTTGTCCGCAGCGAGCGGAACCGGTAAGATGATTATTTTCGGAAGCCTGTTAGGGGCCGGCTAAACTGGAGATTAGAGATAGGGAGATTGGAGATTTGGCATTAAGCGCCCAATCTCTAATCTTCAATCTTCAATCTCTAATCTCTCTTTTGATCCATCACGCTTGTCAACAGATAACGTTTCTGCCTCTTCCCGCGCCGGTTCCATATCGGGCAGGTCCAGCTCCGGCAAATCTTCCAGCTTCTCCAGGCCAAAATAGCGCAAAAATTCAAACGTGGTGCCAAATAAAGTAGGATGCCCCACCGTATCCAGCCGGCCCACTTCCTCCACCAGGCCCTTGTTCAAGAGGGTGCGCAGCACGCCATCGCTGTTCACACCGCGAATGGCCTCGATTTCGGGGCGGGTTACCGGCTGGCGATAGGCCACAATCGACAAGGCTTCCAGCGCCGCCGGGGACAGTTTGCTGGAAACCGACAGCCCCAAAAATCGCTCAATATAATCGGCCAGGTCCGGCGCGCTGACCAACTGCACTTTTTTGCCGTGCTGCTGCAAGCGGATGCCTCGCGCCTGGCTGATTTCTTTCAACTGTTCCAGCGCCGACTCCACCTCTCTGGCCTCACACTCAATGGCCGAAGCCAAATGGTTCACCGTGACCGGTTCGGGGGCCACAAATAATAATCCTTCAAGGATTTTTATCAATTCCTGATCGGTTAAATCTGTTGTCATGTTGTATAAAGGATGTTATAATCCTCTCTCTGAATTTTAGCCCGTTATTGTACCACAAAAGGAGCTTTATTTCTGTGTCTCGACAGCGCTTGTTCCAGCCTTTGGCTTTTATCCTGATTCTGCTCACGACCCTGGCCTGCGGGTTAGGTGGTGATGATCGCAGCGAAGCGTTTGGCCCGCCGGAAGGCACTATTCCGGTAAGCCGGGAAGCGATGGATCGCCTAAAACAAAATTTCAACCAGGCCCTTCAGGAGGCCAGCAGCCTCCACGAGTCTCAATTGCGTGTCACCAACGAAGAAATCACCTCACTGGTGGCCATTGAGTTGGCCGAAACCGGTCAGATTCCCATCACCGAGCCGCAAATCTGGTTTACGGCCGGTCGAATTTATATGACCGGCAAGGTGCGGGCGTTTGGTTTTTTCACGTTCAACTCACTCATTGTAGCCACCGCCGTAGTAGACGATGGCGGCCTGGTAGTTGAAGTGCTGGAAGCCCAAATGGGGCCGTTTGATTTCCCCGACCCGTTGCTGCAATCCATCACCGAAACGGTCAACGAAACGTTGGCCGGCATCCTCATCGATCTGGAAATCACCCAACTGGAAATCCTGGAAGGCGAGATGATCGTCGTGGGGATGCGCCGCTCGTAGTTACGTTTCAAACAATCCCTCCACAAAAGCCGCCGGCTCAAAGGGGATGAGATCATCAATGCCTTCCCCGACCCCCACAAAGCGAACCGGCACGCCCAGTTCTTTGCCGATGGAGAAAACAACGCCGCCTTTTGCTGTTCCGTCTAACTTTGCCAGCACCACGCCGGTAATATCGACGGTGTCTTTAAAGTGGCGCGCCTGAGACAGCGCGTTTTGGCCGGTGGTGGCATCCAGCACCAGCAACGTTTCGTGAGGCGCGGCGTGAACCTGTTTTTGGGCAATGCCGCGGAGTTTCTCCAGCTCTTTCATCAGATTAAATTTGGTGTGCAGGCGTCCGGCGGTATCAATGATCACCATCTCCGCTTTGCGGGCCTGGGCGCTTTTGATGGCGTCAAATACCACCGCGCCGGGATCGGCATTGGGCTGGTGAGCGACGACCGTGCAATCGGCTCGTTCGCCCCAAATTTTGAGCTGGTCGATGGCGGCGGCGCGAAAGGTATCGGCGGCGGCCAGCACAACTCTTTTGCCTTGCTGCCGGTAATGGTGAGCCAGCTTGGCGATGTTGGTGGTTTTCCCGGAGCCGTTCACGCCCACCACCAGAACGATGGTCAATAAGCGCTGTTTCTCAACTTGCGAGGCCGCGTAACCCTCCAACAACCGCCGCATCTCATCCTTCAAAATATACTCAACCTGGCCGGCGTCTGTTGCGCCTTCCCGTTCTACCCGGCTGCGAACCGTTTCGATCAAAGTGGTGGTGGTTTCCACGCCAACATCGGCCTGAATGAGCAGCGCTTCAAGATCGTCCCATAACTCTTCGTCAATCGCCCCGCCGCCAAACAAGCCGGTTATCTGGCCAAAAACAGAGTTGCGGGTCCGGCTCAGGCTGTCTTTTATCTTGGATCCAAAATCGAACACGTTGTCACCTCAGGTTTATGACAAATCAGTTGTCGTAGTAAATTCTGGGGGGATTATATATCAATCTGTTATACAAACAAAAAGACCTGCTGACCGGCGGCCTTTCCTGATCTTGTTGATGCCCTATGCCCCAACCCGGGTTACAATCACCCCGGTTGCGCCGGCTGATCGTAAGGCAGCGGCAACATCCGAGGCTGATTCGGGCGAAACCAGGGCGATCATATTACCGCCCATTCCGGCCCCGGATAATTTAGCGCCCAGCGCGCCGGCCTCACGCGCCGCTGTAATCAGGCGCGCCAACTCCGGCGACGAGACTCCCAGGGTTTCCAGCAGTTCCTGGTTTTCGTCCATCAACCGGCCCAGCGTGGCTGCCGGCAGAGCGCCCGTTTCAATCGCCATGCGGGCCTGGTCAACCAGCACGGCGATCTCATCAAAATAGCCTTCGTAACGCTGGGGATCGGTCTGCCAGCGCTCGCGCAACCCGCCCACCGCCTGGCGGGTAAGGGACACCTGCCCGGTATCGCCAATGACCAGGGTAAAGGGCGCAGCCACCGCCATCCGGCGAATAATGGGGCTTTTTTCTTGTTTGAAAAAATAGACCGGCTGGGCAAAGGAAACCACGGTATTATCAATACCCGAAGGCGTGCCGTGGTGAAGTTTTTCCACTTCAAAAACCAGCTTTGAAACTTGAGCAGCGGGCAGCACGTGGCCGAAAAATTGGCCCAGCGCGCGGACCACGACGGTTGATACGGCAGCGCCGCTGCCCAATCCCCGCCCCAGGGGAATGGTTGAGGAAATTTCTAGAACGGCATCGGGAGGTTTTGGCTGCGCCAAGGCCTGCAAGGTGAGCTGCACAATGGCGGCCAGCGGATCATCCCGGCGCGTGGCATCAAACAGGTAATCTTTTTCTACCTCCGGCGCAACAATCCGCAAGCCGGAACCTGCCGCCGCCGGTTGCAGCGTAGCCCTGGCTTGAACATCCGTCACCGGCACAGCAATGGCCGGGCGATGATAGACCACGGCGTGTTCGCCAAACAGAATCACTTTGCCGGGGGCGGTTGCCTGGATCATTGCACCGATTCCGGTGAGGCGTCAGGAGATTCGGATGACTCTTCTGCTGATGAAGCGTCATCTGTTGATGAAGCGTCATCGGTCGAAGCATTATCACCTGGTTCGTCATCGTCTGGAGAACCATCACCGGTTGGCGGGGCATCTTCATCAGACTCATCTTGCGTTTCCCGGCCCCGGATTTCCAGATAGGTCAAGGTCCACACGCTGGATTGGTACACCAGATAAAGCCCGCCGGCAAAACTGCCCACCAGAATCAAAACGATCAAGGCCAGGGGAACGCCGGCAATGGCCGCCCCGATCCAGGATTGGCTGAAGAGATAAACCAATCCCGCCGGGATACCGCCCACAATCGCGGCCAGGATAAGCGAGACCGGTAAAACAATTATCAAGGATACAAACCCCCAGGCAATCCCCACCCCAACCATGAGGAGCCACATAATGGCCACATCTTTCAAGTGCCGTTTGACCAGCCCAAACGCCTCGCCAAAGCTGGCAAGCACGCCGGATTGGTTCAAGGCGGTTTGCCGCCAGACAAACTCTTGAAACGGCATAATGACCGCGCTAATCAAAATGATAATCAACATCACAAACAGAAAGGCAAAAATGGTGAGGATGATGCCAATAATCATTAAAGCGTTGTTATCTGCAATCAGGAGCAGCAGCGGCGAAAAAGCCAGCAGGATCATCCCCATAAAAATGATAAACAGGGGAATGCCGATAATCAGCCCCACCAGGAAAACCCGCCACGCTCTGGACGACCAGCCGAATTGCCAGCCATCGGCGAAGGTTACGGCATTTGCATGCTGAACCTGCTCAACCATGCCCATCAACGCCGTGCGGGTAACGGCCCGGATCACCACGCCTACCACGGCCAGCAATATCGCCAAACAAACTAAAGCAATGATGATGGTGATGATCAGGCCGGGATCAATATCGGGTGAAGACGGCATCGATCCGAAATCACCGCCACCGCTGCCGCCGGGAAAATTAAAGTTGGCATTGCCGCCGCCACCGCCGCTGCCGCCACACAAGGCCAGGAAAAAGCCAAAAATCCACAAAACCCTGTAACGCCATGTGATTTGAAACGCTTTCTTTAAAATATTCATGTGACTCATCTAAAACCCTCCTCTATTGTTCAGCTACAATTTTATTGAAATAACTGCTGAAACAAAAAAGCGGACATCCTTCAAAAGGGTGTCCGCCCCTTAACCCATCATAAGGTTACGCGGCCTTTTGGTGGTCCACGTCAACTTCATCAAGGTAGACCTGTACTTCTTTGCGCGATTTTTCAAATCGCCTAAGAAGCTGCTGGTCGGTATCACGCAAGGCATTGATCGTGCGTTGAGAACAGGCCGAGCATCCCAGCGCGGCTTTGTAACTGCCCAGATCACAATTCAGGCAGTCGCACAACTTGATCATCATATGGGAAAATGCCAATGCATCCACGTGGGTTTCGGGCAAGCGGGCCACATTTTCGGTTAATTCCTGCCACTGATCTCCCTTTAGCTTTTTTAAACCGCGCACCCGAGAGTGGGGAAACAAAATCTCACAGTGAGAATACATACTCACGCCCTCTCTATATCAAACCATACATCTATTTTTACTTTTTTTGACAAAAACCGGCCACATCCTTACTTATAGCACATTCTAACAGGTTTTTGTTATCAAAGTATGATAGTCAACACCCTCTCAAATGTCAAATTAATATCAGAAATGACCTCAGAATGAAATTGATTATTTACGGCTGCGATAATTGAACCAGCCGGTAGACCACCATATTATCCCCGCCGGCCTGCACCGTCCATGGGGAGCCGGTAGAAAACAGCGGCGTAAACCTGAGATTTTTGCTTAAATAGGGATACCAGGACGGGAATGTTACCAGATAATCCACTTCGCGCGCGATCATAAAATCCAGCAGCTCCGGCTCGTTGCGGATGATGGGGATCACTTCGGGCGTGACCAGACCGGCCAGATCGACCAGCGGGCGCTGCGTAAAATAACCCATCGCGCCGATGTCGTGGGCCGCGATGAGAGCGTCCGGCTCGACGTGCTCATTCAGCCAGCGGGCCGTGGCGACCATTTCCGTTTCGATAAAGCGCACGTCGCGGCCATAAGCCTGCGCGCCGATCAGCAAGAACGCCGCTACCAGGAGCGTCAGCGAAATCACCAAGACGCGCCCGCCCACCCGAACCAACCGCCGGCTTTGTCTGGCTCCGGGCTTCGAACTCAGCAAACGAGCCGTTCCCCACACGCCCAGCAGGATCACCCAGGGAATGGCCGGGATGTGATACCGCCCATGCTGGTACGTCACCGGCAGCAGCACGGCGTACAGCAGCAAATAGCTGATCCACCACAGCCACAGCAGGGCCAACTCGGTGCGACGTTCTCTGATGGTGAGCCAGGCGGCAAACAACAGCCCCGGCAGCAGCAGCACCTGCGGGCCAATGAAAATTACCCGAAAGACACCCTGGACCGACTCGATGGGCGGGCCGAACCCGCCGAACAAGCGCCACCAGAGCGGAAACGACTCCAGGATGATACCGTATTCAGCCTGCTTGGCGTAAAAGGTGCTGGGCAAAGGCTGGCCGGTCAAGCGCAGGTGAAATAAGATGTAGGGCACTAACGGCAGCAGAATCCCCAGCGTCAGCCAACCCCATCGCCAAAGGAGCGTTTTGAATGCCGATGAGGCCCAACTGCGGCGGGCCACATCCAGCCCGATGAGGCCCACCAGTCCCAGCCCTTCGGGCCGGGTCAAGATGAGGAGGCCGCCCAATAACCCCAACCCTGCAAAATACACGCCTTTTGATGATTCCCTCTGCGATGCAGCCACAGCCAGATACCGCTCCACCAGAAAGAGGGCCAGCCAGATGAACAGCAGCGTTTCCATGCCTGAGACCGCGGCCCAGACCAGGTGCCATTCAAACACGCAGAACAAGCCGGCCCAAATTCCCACAGATCGACTTTCAGGGAAAAGTCGCCGGCCTAACCGCGCCGCCGTCCAGCCGGTGAGGGCCAACAGAAGGATACCGGCCCCGTAGGCCCACCAGCGGAAAGGAACGCCCAGGCCGTAGCCCAGGCTCAACAAAATCGTCCACAAGGGCGCGGTAGAGCCGGCGCTGGGCACGCCGGGCACAAAGGCCAGTTGGCCGCTGACAGCCAGGTTGCGGGCGTAGGTCTGGTGGATCCAGGCATCGTCCAGGGGGAAACCGGTGTAGCCAAAGCCAAAGGCGGCAACGGCCAAATAGAATGAGCCGGCCAGCAGGGCCAGAGCCAGCCAAAATAACAACGTTTGCCAATGGAATGCGTAAACCGTAAAGCGGGGGGACATTTTAACCTCTCTCAATGTATCTTCTCAATGTTTCGGGGGAACGAGGTCTGAGCCTGCCGAAGACCGTTGGTTTCGACAGGCTCAACCAACTCTGCTCCAGATTATTGAGAAGATACCTCTCAATCTTAAAAATTTTGATACCGCCCACCGCGTGAACCAGTGATAGATGAGGATGGTTGACGGTCTGCCGGTAAACATCGGCCTGGGTCGGGTCGTTGGGGCCAAGGACCAGATAATCGACCCGGTAGCGGCGGGCGGCCTGCAAGGTGGTTTCGACATCTTCATGAGGAACCACCACGCTTAAGCCGCCGCCGTGGTAGCGGTAAGCGGGCGGATTATTGATCATTACGATGGCCGCGGGGTCTTGATCCAACACCCATTCGGCCACGGCGGCGTAGGCGAGATCGGCTTTGTTCCAGGCGTTGTTTTTGAGCACGCGCTGGTAGTAGATGAACCCGCTCAACAGGATCGCCAGCAGCACCAGCCCGATGCTAAAAAATCGTTTGGCTAAACGCGCATCCCAGGCCCGGCGCCGGGCGGCCAGCCATTCGATGCCGCGATCCAGGCCCAGGCCGGCGGTGGCGTAAATAAACGGCAGCAGGGCCGCGCCGGAATGAAACAGTCCGCCCCGCGCGCCGGGGAAGGCGAAAACCAGGGTCATCGCAATGAATAACAGGAGGGCGTAAACGCCGGCCAATTGAACGAGCCGGTGCCGGCGCAGCGTCCAAAACCCGCCCAAACTGAGCGGCAGCAAAAAGATCATCCCCCACACAGCCAAAACGGTTTGCAGGTTGGTGGTGAAGGCCCACCAGCGGCCTTGCAGAATTTGGTCGATGCCCTGGGCGAAAAATGTTTGGGCTGACAACTCTCGACCGTAACTGAACAATTCATTATAATCGACCAGCCAGATGGTTTGCGTACCCGCGATGGGAAACGGCGTGCCAACGGCCTGCCAGTTGCGAACAAACCAGGGGGTCATGATGAGGAGATAGCCGAGCAGGAAGAAGGCGGTAACACGGATGGTGTGTTGGATCAGCCGTAAGAGGGGAATTGGGTTGGAGATAAGATACAGCACATAGGTCAAAATGATGGCGATGAGCAGGAGCGGGCCGTCGGCGCGGGAGAGGTGGGCCAGGGCGATGGAGATTCCTGACAGGACAGGGGGGATTAATTGTGAATGGTGAATGGATAAGGGTTGTTTATTGATGGCGGGCCAGGCGGCGAGCAGGGCCAGGGAGCCGGCGAGGGCGAAGGGGGTAAAGGTGTCGATGGCGGTCCAGGTCCAGACATAAAAGCCGCTGAAAACGGCCAGCAGCCCGGCGAGCCAGCACAGCCGGCGTTGGCGGGTCAGAAGATGGGCAATAAAATAAGTGAGGGGTACCAGCAGCGCGGAAAGAATAATGAAGGGGATTTGGGCGGCGCGATAGGTGGGGCCGCCGATCAGCATGCCCAGCCAGGCCAGGATGGAGGTCAGCGGCATCCAGTAGAGGTGGCTGGGGCGGGGCGGCGAGTCGGGGTTGTCCAGATAGAGCCAGATAAAATCCTCCACAAAGCCTCGGCCCTCAACCAGGTTGAGTGCATTCACGTAGTAGTAAGCGGCGTCCATATAATTGGGCTGCTGCTGGGGCAGGGCGGCCAGCCAGCGGATGAGAAGCGCCGCCAGGAACAGGAGGAGCAGGTCTTGATAGAGTTTTTTGGATGGTGTGAGGTTGGGCATTTGGTTTCAACCCGTAGCACTGCAATGCTATCGTGGTAGAATAAAATTTAGACAGGATTGACAGTTTACACAAAAAATTTGAGATACACCAATGAGGCGATCCAGAGAGTGGAATAGTTCAAAATTTTTCGGGAACGGGTGATCGCGGCAAAGGCTATGGTCGAGACCACCAGCCCGCTGGTCAGGCGTAAAGCGCCGGGTAGATCGGCGTAGGTTGAAAAGGGCAGGGTTATCATCATCAGCACGTGCAAAGCCAGGATGATGGCGATGGGCAGCGGGTCATGGTATCGAAAAAATCGGACCAAGGCCCCAATCAAAGCCAGTACCGGTAGAATCACCAACGGTCCCAACATCAGCAAGACTACCAGTAAGGTTTGGGGGTCATCCAGGCCAAAGGCCAACAGGCTGCCAAATGGAATAAAATTGAAGGCGGTGGCTCCCTCGCCGCCGGAACGGAGACCGGGTTCGCCCAGGGTGATCCACAAAATCAGTTGCAGCAGCAGAAAAGGTATCAGGCTGATGGCGCCAACCTGCCAGAAAAGACGCCACTGTTTTTTGAAAAGATAGTACAGCAAATAACCGGCCACAAAAAGCAGGGCGGTTTCTTTGCTCAGGACGCTCAAGGCCAGAAATAACGCTCCCCAACGGGGTCGTTTGCTTTCAAAGGTGTAAATAGCCAGCAAGGCAAACATCAGCGAGAAGGGTTCGTTTACCGCCAGCCGCAAGCTGACCAACTGCCCGGCAAACAGCCCCACGGGCAGGGCGTGCCAGCGGCTCAGCCGGTAACGGGCCAGCAAAAGGGCCATCACGTGAGTACCGGCGGCCAGGGCGATGATATTGAGGCCGATCAATACCCAGGGAAGCAAGGCGGGTTGGCCCAGGCTGAACAATCGCCCGGCCAGGGGATAGAGAATGCGCTGGTAGCGGTAGGCCGGGATGTCGATGTAGGGCGCGGCTCCCAACGGGTTTAGGGCGATCTGGTACACAAACTGGCCGTCGTAGCCGGTGGTACCGTGGGGGTCGCCCTGGCTGAAGCGGGTTCCCAGGCGGATGAAGGCCATGGGAGACCCGTGGTTGGCGGCGAGAATTAGCCATGTGAAGCCGAGGGCGACGGCCAGGACGAGGAGGGTGGGGCCAAAGCGAGACCACACACGGTTGAATTCAATTGCGGCCGGTGGCCAGTAACGTTTCAGCATCACATTTGATCACAGTATAGGGGCCGCTGGTGAAAGTTGGTTGCACTTGCAGCAGCGCAAAATTGGAACGGCCGGCCACCGTGCTGACAATGACGTCATTCCAGGGTTGGTAGAAAAATCTGCCTTGGACCAGATAATCTTGTTCAAATTCCCTGGTATCCAACACAAGATAGGAAATTTGATACCGTTGACAGAAGTCGAGTACCGGCGGTAATGATTCTGAGTATTGGATATCGAAATAGTCTGCAATAGGCGCATCAGGGCGGGGGAACAACTCTCTAAACAAGACGCTGCGTTTGGAAAAAAGAGGAATATTGGTCATTAAATCCGGATCGCCAGCGAGTACAGTGTCTTTGGGCAGCGAAGCCACAAAACGGTAAACAGCTCGTTCTTCCGGGGGAGGATTGGTGGTTTTTACCCCCAACACATCAATGTAAATCGTGCCCAGGTAAAGCGTCAGCCCGCCAACCACCAACAAGGTAAGCCATCTGGCTGCACCGGTTAGGGGAGATTGGCCCAGAACCAGCCAAAATATCGCACTACCCCCCAACGGAACCAACACGCCGCTAAAAATCAAACCAATAAACCAAAAGGTAGGGATCAACAGGCGGCGGTCAGAGGAGAAAAGGTACACACTGCCTAACGCCAGGCCGAATGAAATCAGAAAGAAAATAATCAACCGCCTGTTTCGCCACAGCCACCGGGGGAACGTATGAAGAAAGTCTACCCAATTCAATCCTACAAAAAAGAGCGCGGCCAACAATAATGTGGTGCGCGTGTAACGAGACGGCAGGTATAAGGCAAAAGAGTTAAACCCAAAAATAACTGCCAGCGAAATAAGGTACATGATAAAACCGGCTGCTACCAGATACCAGATCTCTTTGGGCATCCGGCGCAAGGAATCACGCCCTATTGTTTTGTAAATCAAAAAGCCCAGAATCAACAGTACCAAAAAATTAGCTACATCGCCTCCGGTATCAAATATCCCGGCCCGGCCTAAAAAGGGGAAACCTATGTAAAGAGGCGTTCTTCCTCCGGTTTGATAAGCTGGGTTTTGAGTGACCGGTAGAGCTATACTCGTTTCACTCATGGAGAACAGCGGGGGATTCGGTGGAACTAATCCAAGGTGATCAGCTAAGGCCAACACAATAACTACAGTCGACAGTAACAATGCCACAGCTAAGGGAATAAGTCTCGCCCAACTAACGGATAAAGTTACCTTAAAGGGGCGGTCAAACATGATGAATGACAATCCATAAGTTAATACCATTGGCGGAAAATTAGGTAGATAAATAAGGGCGCTAATAAAAATTAATACCGCCGACCAGATGTGTTGCTGTTTTATTAGATAATACAAAAACACGATAAAAAGAGGAAGGGCAAACGCTCGCTGCAAGCCGCTGACAATAGAAATGGAAAGTGGTGAAGCCAGAATAAAAAAAATGAATAAAAGGCTGAGACTAACACCGGTTAGATTATCTCGTAAAAAGCGGCCTATATTGAACAGATAAATTGTACACAATGTCACCAGCAACCAAATTGAGAGCTTGGTTAACCATACAAAATCAAGCACAGTACTGGCTAAATAGAAAAGGAGTCCGTACCCAGGGCTGCGCCGGTGAAGAATGAAGTGGAACTCACTAATATTAATTTCAAGGAGAGCATTCCCTGAAATATAAAGGTAATCCGTGGAGAATAATGTCGGATCTTGAGCACGAGCCATCCAGTAGAAATTTTGAGTATCTCTGACTACCTGATAGGGATCCCACAAGTAGGAGAGCATGGACCATGTGGTAATAAGTAACGAAATCACCAATACAAATAGAAATTGCCTGTTTCCCCAGCTTTTTCTAGATAGTCTGCGCAAATAATGATTCAATATACCAAATCCTTCATGAAAGCATTGAATTCCACCAGAAATTCAACTGCCAATGTTAGTATTCCAAAAGATAATGTTTGAATTCAATCCTGGCACGTTGTCATTCAACTTCTAACCACATATTTAGATCTATATCGATCAACTCAGACAATTCTTCCACATCCTCGCGAAAATACTCAACTAACTCGGCCCGAAATACTGGATCTAATGGAGGTCGAGGTGCATTTTTCACATTGAGCCGCCTAATTGGACGAGTAATCCCTCCCAAATTCTGTCTGGAAATCTTGCTGAGTTTCCTGGCTAACTCGAGCAAAATTGGTGGGCGAGAAGTAAGAAACCGTTCGAGCCAAACGATCCGCGTTACCTGATTGGGATTGACCCGCGGAAATTCTTGCCTATTATCCGAGCGTACTCCCAAAAAAGCAAGAGCCTCTTCATAAATCCGCTGCGTAGATGCAACAAAATCATCAAACAGAATAATTTTGACTTGCTCACGCGAAAATGTATTAAAGACCCGTTTTATCTGGCTACTATATTGGGCGATCTGATCATAATATAATACCGCCGGTTCCCGACAAGATAAGGGGAGGCATTCTCCTTTTTTGCGGATGGTTTGCAATTGCCATGCTTCTCTGAAATCAGTTTCATTTTCCCTAGAAGCCTGCAGCATTTGGGAATGATATGAGTAAATCATGTCTACCGGTTTACGCAACATTATGATCAGCTTTGATTCTTTGTTTAAATTGTAAATATTATTCACAGCAACGGTAGAGTACAGGTACCACACTGAGGCCTCACCAATTGCCAAGTGACTATCAGTTGCTTTGGAAAAAAGTTTCAGATAATCATCCCAGGTTTCCAAATAGTATGGCTTCAAATTTAAGTCGTCTGCTAAAAAATTAGGTTCTTTGGGATTCGACATGAAGACATTGGGGTGCTCGCGCAGATATTCACTCAAGGCAGTGGTACCACATTTAGGAGCACCGATAATAAAAAAGTTTGGTTTTTTCATCATACGCTGGTTTTTCTTTTTATTCGAAACACGGTTGGGTTTATCGCAAGTCGTTTTTGGGTCAAGACAACCATAGCCAGATTCCAAAAGAACATTGAACCGACTGTTGCCAAGGCCGCGCCAAACAAACCGTAGTTAGGGATCAAGAAGGCGTTTAGTCCAATATTCAGCCCGGCGCTAGCTATCAAAATGATAGCGGCTTCATTTTGGTGACGGGTCATAGTCATCAAATAGCCAACCGGACCAGCCAGGGCATTAATGAATTGTCCAATGGTCAGAATGACCAAGGCCGGATAAGCAACAACAAACTCAGGGCCAAATAATTGGAGGGCAAAACGACCACCAACTATAATGCTCAATGCGACCGGGAGCGTGAACAAAAAAACAACCTGCGCGACCCTAGTCACGATACGCTGCAATTCAGCCTGTTGCTGCAGGCTGAATAACTCAGAGATAAGTGGAGCCATAACGAGGTTGACCGTGGTCAATCCAAAGAGAACAAATCCAGCAACCCGGCTGGCCGAAGTATAATAACCAGCCGCAGTAGTACCCTGAAAAATGCCCAGCATGATAATATCGGTGCGGGACTGCACAATATTTACCAGTGAAATCAACAGCATAGGCACGGCTACAACCAACCACTCCCGGGTGCGGTATGTTTTTGGCTGCCCTGATGAAGAGATAATGTTTAACAGAAACTGCCGCGTCGTGAATAATAAGAGCAGAACAACTACCGCTTCCAGCCCCAAAATCGCCATAGCACCGGGCTGGTATCCCAAAAATTTAACCAATCCCAACACTCCAATAATTAGGAAGAGCGGCCGGAAAAGATTGGGGGTTAAAGAGAGAGCCACCCGTTTCAACCCCTGTAAATGCGCGCTGGTCAGTTGTAACAGCGCCATCAACGGCAGGTAGATCAGCCCAATCCAAAACACCGGAACCAATCCGGTTTCCAATTGTTCCTTCAAAAACCAGACAACTCCGGCAGTAACGACCGCCATCAGGCTTGAAGCCAGTAATGTAACCTGCCTTGTACGCCGGATGAAGCCCTGCAACAACCCCCAATCAGCCTGACTCCGATACGCGGCCACAAACCGCAATGCGGCCCGATTCAACCCAAATAGGCTGATCAGGGCCAGAATCTCTAACCAGTTAAATACATACATATACTGGCCGTAGGTTTGCGCCCCCACATATCGCGCCAGAAACGCCAGCCAGGCAAATAAAAGAAAAATTCCGGCCGTTCGCATCACAAAGGCAGTTGCGGTTTCCCTGGCTAGGTTGCCTGTTTGTAGGCGCCGGAACTGTCGAGTTATGGTCTGCATCAATCCTGCCTGCGTGAACAGATAAGCCTGGATTTGTCGATATCTCTCATCAAGAAAATCGCGTTTCACGATTTCAGTGTACTCCACCAATGTTCCCAAACCGCCATAGCCGACTCATAAGCAAAACTCTGCCGCAATTTGAGAACATTCGCCCGCAGATCATTGTAGAACTTGGGATCATCCAACAGGCGTTGCAGACAGGCAGTCAACGCGGCGGCGTCATTTTGAGGGAAAAGACACGCGTTCTCGCCATCGTTGAGCAAATCTGAAATTGTGCCTACCGGAGTGCTAACAGGCACCAAGCCGCAACAAATTCCTTCGATCAGGGCGAAGGGAAAGCCCTCCATATCCGAAGCAATCACGACAATCTTTGCTTCAGCCAAGTAGCGTTGAACATCGGTAACCGCACCGACAAAATCAACAGCCTGAGTGATATCCAGTTGAGCCGCCAATTCCTGAAGGTCACTTGCCCGTGGACCATCGCCAACAATACACAGTCTGGCTTCCAGATGAGTTGTTTTGAGGGCGGCAAAGGCCTGTAAAATCAGATCAACTCGCTTCCGATGAATTAGCTGACCTACAAATACACAGGCGTAACGAGCCTGATCCGGTTCGGCCACCTGAAAACGGGAGAGATCGACACTATGGGGAAGAACAACGACTTGCTCCGGCTTGAAGTCATACGCCAGCATTTCGCGGCGCATAGGCTCACCAGTGACGGTTACAAAATCAGCTTGGCGAAGAAGCGGCAACAACCATTTGCCCCACCTGCTCTTAACATGTTTATACCAGTCGCTCCCAATGAAACCAAAATGAAGTGGTTTGTTATAAAGTTTCGCGGCAGGAAGCATAAACAACCCATAAGGGATGGGGTTGAATGAAACAAAAGTCCGAACTTCTTTTCTGCGACCTAACCATAAACTGGCCCAAATCATTTGAATAAAACGCCACGGCTTGAAGCGCGTGGGGGTTAGGATATAAGTTGCTTTTGGGATTTCTCCAAATTGACTTTTTTGATGACGAATGAGCCAAAGTTGGGATACGAACTTATGTCGGGCGATTGGCAGCAGATAATTGTAGGCCAACGAATCTTTCAATGAAAGACAACTCACTACTTCAAACGATGTCAATGAATTTTTCATGATTCAAAATAAGTTTCAACAAACTCGACCATCCAGGATGTCACGTCAATCTTATTTCGCAATAATTGTTGCCGTTTGTGCTGCCACTCCGCACGAATATTAGGCCTGGTAACCATATCTATAGCCCGCTCTAACGCTTCATCCGCATTTGGCAAATGATATAATAAACCATATTGTGCCTGTTCTTCAAGATAACCTAAAGACAGCGTATTAACATAAACACAAGGTATACCCAACACAGCTGCTTCTGAGGCCATCGTTCCCCCCTCGCCCAAATATAGATGAGCAAAAGATAACAGATGATGAATTTGATGGGGGGGGACCGTGATGCGATATGGCTCAAACTCCATTGGTAAGGTATTTCCTTCCGCCGTAATGAATACACGACCGTACCGGCTTAATGTTCGAACCACATTTCGTTTTTGTTCCAAAGTAAAGCCCTTCTGCCCCACATCATGATAAGCATTCCAAGATACAAACCGTAGTAAAAAGAAAGGCTCTTTAGATGAGATACCAAATTCAGCCAATATGATCGGGTCTGCTTCAAAATGATGGGGATGCAAATAGGCCAACTCGTGATAACCAGCATAGCGCACTTGCCGCAGACCTAAATTCAGCTTGAAACTTTCACCAGTACAAATGGCACTAACAAAGGGAAAGCTAATTCGATGTGATAAACGGGCGTGTTCTGTATCAGCAAAAGCAATGGTAGGCGTACCAGTCAGTTTACCCACCCGGGCAATAAACGCTCCACCTATAGACACCATAACTTTCGGTTTGAATTGGCGCACAATTCGATAGATTTTCCACTCTCTCCTCAAGAGTTCCTTTGATAACACTCCCCATAATCCACTTCCGGCAGGACCAAGATTGATGTAATCAAAGCCAAATGAATTTAGCAACTCTATAGCAACATCTTTGTCTCTGGCAGTAATTATTACGTTGTGACCACGCTCCTGCCATTTCCAAATTGCGTTCTTAAAAAAGTGAGCATGAGCAGGATGAGTAATATCAACCAAAATTTTCAAAGCAATGAACCCTTCAGAATCAATAAATTCCCGATGATTTGTATTGTGCTTACTTAATATCAGAATAAAGCATAGCGTAATACCACTCTAACTGTTGCCACTCTGTTTGAGGGAGTCGAATCTCCTCTCTCACCAATAGCCGTCCAAGTAAAGGTTCAGATTTATATTCAAGATCAAAATACTCACTTATCCGGTTCAAAGTGTTAATCAAATCCTGACATAAAACCTCATAAGTTATTTCCAAATAGATTGGTTCAACTCGATACAGAAATGTTTCAATAATCTCCTCAACTTTTTTGACTTGCCAAATTGCTTGATAAAGCACATCTCGTTCCAATACTTCTTGAAATCCAAAAGGTTTTGGGCCTAACCAAGCCTGTTCATCACCTAAACCTTTACGGCGAGCCAGTATAATAGATTGGGCTGTAAACATCGGATGACGTCGAATAAAGATGAAGCGAGTTTCAGGTAAAATTTTATAAAGATTATCGAGCCGTAAACTATTCATTAAATTTTTGTTAATAAAGGGAACGTTAAAAGTATTAGATAACTGGATAACACTGTTTCTAATGAATTTTT
This sequence comes from uncultured Caldilineaceae bacterium, assembly GCA_964612485.1. Classification (GTDB taxonomy): domain Bacteria; phylum Chloroflexota; class Anaerolineae; order 4572-78; family J111; genus JAFGNV01. Next base: position 6,315 of record CAZTFF010000057.1, on the reverse strand, counting down.
TTTCCTGTTCACCGACGGATTGCTCAAACCATTTTCGCATAATAGCACCAGCCTCATTAGGGCTAAACAGGCCGGGAATGTAACCGTAGTGATTTGCTCTCATAACATCGACCCGTTGCATCCAATAATGAGTCAGGTAGGCAATAAGGATCATCTTTCTGGGCAATAATGCCATCAGGTTTGAAATAAAAATTAGTTGTGTGTGCTCAATGAGTAGTTGATATAACAAAGTTGAGCCTGTTCTCGGTGCACCAACAATAAAGATAGGGTATATATTTGAATTAGCAAAATGGAGATCATTTCCTTTAGCCAATGGATCGTACCCATTAGCTATCCGCTGAATTGATAGAGCCAGAGATTTAAGAAGAAGATTCATACTTTTCCATGAAGTCTATCTTACACCCACCCAATTATCCCAGCTGTTTAATTAAAAAATCACTTATAAGTCTTACCACCCACAATGGCATCCGACGGATTATTGCGCCAGCAAATTCCATTTTCACGCTATTACGTTCAAATATAGGCACGTGCTCTGCTGTGTTCAGCCAGTATGCATACCCAATCTTTTCGCTTCGACAACCCCAATTTTCCTTAAAACGCAAAAGATTACTATTATTGATAGGAGTTGTGCCAAAATCAAATGTTTCATAACCTCTTGTTTTCATTTCGCAAATCATGTGCCAAAACAGAAGATCATTGGGACGCATGCGCAGTATATCCGGGTTCTTAACTGAAGCCCCATAACCATACACTACACTTTTGCCGTAGCCAAGAAGCACAATACCGGCCAATATTTTCTCATTCTGACATACCAAGTACAATTCAGCCTGCGGCATTTGTTGCAATTCAGCAAATAATTGGGCCGGGTAAGCAGGAACTCCCTGATAGCGACGGGTTTCCAGTACCAATTTATAAAAAATATCATAATCCACTTTATTGGTACCATGATGAATGGTTAGATTATGCTTTGCAGCCTTCTTTATATTTCGACGTGTAGAACCATGCAAATTATTCCACAACTTGTCTTGAGGCAATCTCAAATCCAGTTTTGAAATCCAATTGTGTTCTGAAACCTGAAACCCAACATTTCTCAGCTCGTGAGCACTACCTCTTATTTCTATGTAACCACAGTTGTTTTGACAGGCAAGTTTTTGGGCCTCATCAACAAAATCATGAAGAGTCCTGTCTGTTTCATAAAATATATCAACATGATGGCTAAATGGAATACTGGTTAGATGGCGACCAGAAATGAAACTGCGAACTTCAAAAAGAGGCATTAAACCCACTATCTCATCAGCTCGACTTTTAACAAAGTAATGAGATTGGTATCCATACGTATTTTTAATCACCTTTCGCCATTCCGGCGTATGATACACTGAGGGCAAATATTTAGTAAGGTCCATTATTGTAATGTTACGTTACTCTCCTGATCAAAGCAAGGCCACCCTTAATTTGATTCGCGACTAAATCCAAGGTGGCACTAACCAACCATTGGCCCATATTTTGAGACCATCGCTCAGGATGGGTTGAAATACATACGTGGGAAAATTGCTGGTTGGCAATGGCAGTTATTAAATCGTCAGTACTATTCAGGTTTGTTATAACGGAAGCTTCGTCGACTTTGTCTCGCAAATTGTAACGGTTCCCTGCCCATGAACGTCCCGTATCAGTTAAATACACTAACTGAGTATAATCCAGGGAGAGATAAGCCTCGCCCAAGAGGTCATAGCGACAAAAATCATAATGCTGCCACAAATCGCGGTTGTCCCAGCGAGAAAGTGGCGCGCCATGCATACTGATGGTTTGCACATGGCAAATTTCTTTAAATTTATTTAACTCATTTTGAAAGATGGCAATGGCGCGGTTCGGATCACCTTTTGCTTTAGCAAGCGTTTCGTAATGATAGCCAAGCTCATGCCCCATGTTTGTTATTTCGCTTAAAATTTTTGGCTGAAATACGGACGCAGTCATTCGAGCATAATAGGTTGCCTGTACACCCAGTTCATACTCCAGCCGGGCCATTTGTAGTGCATTGCCCAAGCACCGGTCAATATCATGACGAAGCAGCACAATTCGGTCGGAATGGTCAGTCTCAGACAGATAACGGGCAATGGGCCAAACGGTATAACCGGCATCAAGGATGGTCCGGCATAACTGCTCGTACTTGGTCAGGGTAAAGTCCAAATTCATCGCAAGTCTTTGTTGTATTCCATATCAAACCACATCGCAAACAATAAAAACTGCAATCCCATAACAGCCAGAAAAACCGCAAACAAAGCACTGGTTGCAACAATCGGTCCGCCCACAATTCGCCGGTACAACAGATAAAATCCAAAAAGCATTCCTGCAGGAAAGAGCGTTACCCCCAGAGCGTAAAAAAACACAAGCGGGTGAAAGTCTCTAATAACATACTTGTGCAACATCCGATATAAAAATAATCTGGATAACAACCAGGACACCCGGGGGATTACCTTCCACAATCTGATTCCCGACTTCTCCCCAATGTTGTAAACCGGTCTTACCGGCACATCACGCACGCGCTGCCCATACACATTTAACATGACCAGTAAATGATTGGGATACCCATACCGGGGATACAATTGTTCGAGGGGAATGATCTTAAGTGCCTCCCGTGAAATAGCTGTGTAGCCGGTTTGGGAGTCGGCTACCTGCCAATACCCCGAGGCAATTTTGGTAAATAGTGATAAAAATGCGTTGCCAATATAGCGATATTTAGGAATCATTTGCCAGGCTTCACCGGTAAAAAGTCGATTACCTTTCACATAATCTGCCTCGCTGTCAACTACCGGCCCAACCACCTGTTCCAATTCATCGGGATCCATCTGGGCATCGCCGGCCATCACGGCCACAACATCCATACCATCTGCAGCAGCCCTTTCATAGCCGGTCACAATCGCCTTTCCCACCCCCTGATTGACGGATAAACGGATCAAAACTAAACGGTCCGCCATGGCCGGCTGCTCAAGATACTCATTCACCCGATCACATGTGGTATCAGGGCTGCAATCATCAACCACATAAATGCAATCGACAAAATCCGGCATGGTTTCAATCACCCGACCAATGAGCTTTTCTTCGTTATAAGCAGGGACAACTACGCCAATACGTTTATTCTTTAGCACAATTATCTTCCCCTAATTTAAATACGCCTCAATAGCTGGATAATTTTCTCTGCCGCCCAGCCATCTCCAAACACCGGCGGAGGAGCTTGAGATGGCCATAGATGCCCGGTTGCCGTACTCACAATTTTTTCGGGGTCGGCATCGGCTAATAGATTCCAACCGGACTGCACAGTTTCTACCCACTCGGTTTCGGGCCGCAGCGTTATGCAGGGCACTGCCATAAAATAGGCTTCTTTCTGCACGCCGCCGGAGTCGGTCAAGATCAAACGGGCGTTTTGTTCCAACACCAGCATATCCAGGTAACTGACCGGCGCAATCATTCTGATATTCGAACGGTCAAATTCTCTGTTCAAAGCAGTAATACGTTGGCGAGTTCGAGGATGAACCGGGAAAATGATCGGTTCACCAATTTCTAAAAATGCCGCCAAGATATTCTCAAGACGTTGAACATTATCCGTATTGTAGGGCCGATGAAGAGTTGCCAGTAAAAAATCCTGCGGATGCAGGTCTAATTCATTCAAAATAGTTGATCGCTCCTGGGCCAGTCCAACATTATACAGCACCGCACCATACATCACATCTCCGACCAAATGGACGCCCTGTGTTATTCCTTCCTGAGCCAACCAATTCACCGCCGATTGCGTGGGGCAAAACAGTAGGTCGGCGCAATGGTCTGTCAGCACTCGATTATGCTCTTCCGGCATTTCACGATTAAAAGAACGAAGCCCGGCCTCTACATGGGCTACAGGGATTTGCAGTTTTACAGCCGCCAACGCTCCGGCCAGCGTAGAGTTGGTATCACCGTAAACCAAGACCCCATCGGGCTGTTCCTCGAGTAATACCTCTTCAATCCGGGTCAGCATCTGTCCGGTCTGCCGGCCGTGAGAGCCCGATCCCACCTCAAGATTATAATCCGGTTCAGGGATGTCCAGTTCTCTAAAAAAAACCGCCGACATTTCCTCGTCGTAATGTTGGCCGGTATGAATCACTATTTCGGCCTGCGTTTGCCGCCAAATTCGGCTAAAAGGAGCCGCTTTAATAAACTGGGGGCGCGCCCCAACAATACTGACCAGTTTCAATGGTGTTCAATCCTCTTAGATGTGGATGCTGCATGCTTATTTCAGTATAAATACATAAACACTTTAATACAACCCTAACTTTTGGGGGAGATTACCCCAAATGCTGCTGTGACAAAGATCAATAGTACAACAAGATTTTGACATAAAATCTATTTAACGCAAGGATGAAAAAATCGAAAAATGTAAAGTTTTAGTACCTTCTCAATATTTCGGGAGAATGAGGCCTGAGCCTGTCGAAGACCGTTGGTTTCGACAAGTTCAACCAACTCTGCCCCAGATTATTGAGCAGGTAAGGGGTTGTCTTCAGGCCAATCAAGGCAACGTAATAAATCCGGCGCTACTTCCTGATAGCGCCAGCCACTCTCAGGGCAAATCCAGAAACCCTCGGCATCCCGGCCCACCAGCCGGTGACCGTGGCGGCTCATCCAACCTTTGCGAATGGCCGGCACGCCCAGCATCAACGCGTAATCCGGCACATCACCCCGTACCACCGCGCCGGCCCCAATAAAAGCGTAGCGCCCTACCGTCGCGCCGCAAACAAGGGTGGCATTGGCGCCAAGGGTTGCGCCCCGCCGCACCAGCGTCCGCTCATATTGGCTGTGCCGCACAATTTGCGAACGGGGATTAACCACGTTGGTAAACACGCAGGAGGGGCCGCAAAAAACATCGTCTTCTAATTCAACGCCGGTATAAACCGAGACATTATTTTGAATTTTGACATTATTGCCAATAACAACCCCACCGGCCACAAACACATTCTGCCCTAAATTACAGTTCTGCCCAATTCGACAGTCTTTCATCAGATGGCAAAAGTGCCATATCTTTGTGCCGCTCCCGATGCTGCATGGCTCATCAACGTAGGCGCTGGGGTGAACATAGAAATCTTGCTGGTTCATACGCAAAGATCAGCTCCCCTCTAAATGAAAGGTTTCTATGGGTAAAGTCACCGGCTCCCCGTTCATCACCAGAGAACGTTGGGCAGCTTGCAATACCCGCAAAACACGCAGCCCACTATGCCCGTCGGTTACCGGCGGCTGGCGGGTGGTGATCGCCTCCAAGAAAGCCTGACACTCTGCTCTCAAGGGTTCGGCGGCATCAAATTCAACTTCATCGCCCTTGCCTTTGACCGGAATCGGCTGGCCCTCGTTCAATTCAACCCGTTGATCATACAGCACTATCTTTTTACTAACGTCATCAAAACTGGCCATTTTTTTGGAACCGATCACCACCAGGCGCTGCTCTTTGAAAGGGTGCAGCCAGGAAACATAAATGTGCGCCCGGACACCATTATCAAACAGAAGATTTGTTACCGTTACATCCGCAATATTGGGCTGGATGTAACTGCCGCCGCAGGCGACAACCTGAAAGGGGAGACTGCCCATCAGCCGTAAAATGACCGCAATGTCGTGCGGGGCAAAGCTCCATAAGATATTTTCTTCACGGCGGATTTTGCCCAGGCTCAATCGATTAGAATAGATGTAGCGAATTTGCCCCAATTCCCCGCTCTGGACCAGCTCAAATAAGCGTACTACCGCCGGGTGATATTCCAGCACGTGTCCCACCATCAGGATGCGATTCTGTTTGGCGGCCATGTCAACTAATTCGGCGCCCTGTTCATAGGTGAGGGCCAAGGGTTTCTCCACAAAAACATCCTTCCCGGCGTTCAGCGCCTGGCTGGCTAATTGGTAATGCGTTTCAGCCGGGGTGGCAATGACAATGCCCTCGATATTTGTAGAAAAAGCTTCCTCAATACGGTCGATCACATCCACTTCAGGCGCCGTCTCCACAGCTAACGCCTGACCCGCCGGGGTGGGATCACACACCATCCTCAGCGCGCCAAGTTGATCAAAATTACGCACCAGATTTTTACCCCAATACCCACATCCAATCACGGCCACAGAGACTGTTTCACTGCTTTCCATTTCGATCTCCTGTTCTCTGTAATTTTCATCGGATAACACTGTTATCTATTTTGAATAACAGTGTTATTTACACCAAATAACAGTGTTATTGGCATCATATGACAGTGTTATTGGCATCAAACAACGGTGTTATTGGCATCATATAACAGTGTTATTTGCCTCATTTGTTAC
>CAZTFF010000056.1:0-34792 GCA_964612485.1 uncultured Caldilineaceae bacterium | reverse complement strand
AAAAATGTGGTAGAAGGCAAACAACTGGTCGCCGTGAATATCCAGCGGCTCAGCTCTTTTGATGCCAGCAATACGGACGTAGACGTCATCCGCGATCTCATGATCCACGACCTGGATTTAGTAGCCGATTTGTTGGGCAGTGACTTCGACGGCCTGACCGCCTGGGGACGCTCTCTTTCCACCAATACCACCGATCATGCCGTGGCCAGCCTCTCCTTCAAAGATGGCCCCATCGCCACACTCATGGCTTCTCGCGTTACCGAGCAAAAGGTGCGTTCCATTGCAGTGGTTGCCGACGGCACGTATATTGAAGCTGATCTGTTGGGCAAAACCGTTATGCTGCATCGCCGCACCTTTCCCCAATATGTGGACGATCAGGCCGGCAAATACCGGCAGGAAAGTGTGATAGAGTGCATCCACGTGCCTATGGTCGAGCCGCTGCTACTGGAACTCCAGCATTTTGTTGATTGTGTCAGGCGTAATGAATCTTGCCAGGTTCCGGGACGGGATGGGCTGTACGCCCTGCAACTGGCTCAACTGGTCTCAGAACAGATTAATGGCCGAAATGGGTTTTAGTTCGGTGGGGATTGGCCAAAAGAACAGCATTGATAAAAATCTAACTTTGTGGTATAACTACTCTATCTCAACAACCGGGCTATGCCCGGTTTTCTTTTTGAAGTGAGTATGGCCAAAAAACAACGTAACCAAACCAAACCAACCTTTTTTTTGTTGACCCTGGGCTGCCCCAAAAATACGTACGATAGCGAAGGCATCGCCGAAATGCTGCTGCAAGCCAACTACCGCAGCACGGTTGACCCCGCTCAGGCCGATGTGCTGATCGTCAACACCTGCGGCTTCTTGCAGGCAGCCAAAGACGAATCAATCGAAACGCTGCAAAACCTGGCCGGCCAAAAACGCAACAACCAACTGCTCATTGCCGCCGGCTGTATGGCCCAACGCTTTGGCCGCGAAATCACCGACCAGGTGCGGGGCATCGATGGCCTCATCGGCACCCGCGCCTGGGCCGACATCGTACCCTTCATCCAAAAAATGCGGGCCAACAAGCGCCCCCACCCCCTCTATCACCTGCCCGAAACCGGCGACGTTTCCCTGGAAACCGTTGCTCTCAATCGACAGCAGGTAGAAACGGGCCGGGCCAGTGCCTACCTGAAAATCAGCGATGGCTGCTCGGCGCCGTGCGCCTTCTGTACCATCCCCAGTTTTAAGGGCCTCAACCGCAGCCGTCCCCGCGAGCACATTCTGGTCGAGGCGCGGCGGCTGGCGGCCGCCGGGGTGCAGGAGATCATCGTGATTGCCCAGGATACCACCGCCTATGGCCGCGATTGGGGCGAGCAGGATGGACTGCCGTCGCTGCTGGAGCAGATGGTTGATGCCGTCCCAAAGATTAAATGGATTCGGTTGATGTACGCCTACCCCGGCCACGCCAGCAATAAATTGATCGAGGTCATGGCGCGCCACCCCCAAATTATTCCCTATCTCGATATACCCTTGCAGCACGGCCACCCCGATACCCTCAAGCGGATGCGCCGCCCGCACAATGTCGATAAATTGCTGCGATGGATCGAGAATTACCGGCAGGCACTGCCTCAAGCGGTGTTGCGCACTACTTTCATCGTGGGCTATCCCGGCGAAACCGAAGCCGAGTTTCAAGGCTTGCTCGATTTTATGGACGCCGTGAAATTTGATCGGGCCGGAGCCTTTACCTTCTCGCCGGAGCCGGGTACACCGGCCTTCGACCTGCCAAATCAGATTGCCCCCGAAATTCAGCAGGATCGTTGGGAACGATTAATGGCCTTTCAGCAGCCCATTTCACTCAAACGTAACCAGCAGATCGTGGGCCAAAAACTGGATGTGCTGGTGGATGGCGTTGACCCGGAGCAGGGGCTGACTCTGGCCCGCAGTTATCGGGATGCGCCGGACATCGATGGGTTTGTAGTAGTAGAAAAGGAACTGCCGGTCGGCCAGATGGTACCGGTGATCGTCACCGGGGCGATGGAATATGATCTGGTGGCTGTGCCGGCAAATGAGCCGATTTTGGTGATGTAGCGCTCACTTCAGCTCTTGTTTGACATCGTCCGGCGATAGTGCAGCGGCGACAGTCCTGTCTTTTGTTTAAAGAGATTAGAAAAATAATATTCGTCGTTGAAACACAGCCGGGCAGCAATGTTCTTGATGGTAATGTCCGAGGAGAATAATATGGAAATCGGAATATGTTCGTATAGCTTTCATCGATTGTTGGCCGATGGGAAACAAGATATTTTTCAATATATCATCGACTGCAAAACATTAGGCGCGACTCAGCTTGATCCGTGGAACTCTCATCTGGCCCCGCTCAAGGCCGGCGACGCCGATATTCAGCCTGGCGTTGACCCGGAAAGCATCCGTCTCTCGTCGGAGGAGCTTGATTACCTGGATCAGATCAAACAGGCTGCTGCTGAAGTTGATTTGCCCTTTGGCTGCCTTGCCGTGGATGGCGCCCATATCTATGAGCCAACGCCGGAGGCGCGCCGGGCCAACCGCGCCCGGGCCTACAAGTGGCTGGCGGTGGCCGAGCGGTTGGGAGCCAAGCAGCTCCGCATCGACTCTGGCGGCCCGGAAGAAATGGCGGAGGATGTTTTCGACATCATTGTGGCGGGATTTGAGGATTTGACGGCGCGCTGCCGGGCCAAAGGCATCGAACTGATTATGGAAAATCACTGGGGCGCATCGTGCGTTCCCGAAAATGTGATCAAAATTCTGGAGGCGGTTGAGGAGCTGGGCCTGCTGTTTGATACCAATAATTGGGCCGACGGCAGGCAGCAAGCGGGCTGGCGGATGTGCGTGCCCTACGCCGCCTATGTGCATATCAAAACGTTTTCTTTTGACGCGCAAGGCAACGACCCCTCGGTGGATATTCCCGCCGTGATAAACCTGTTGCTGGATGCGGGCTACAACGGCAGTTGGGGCGTGGAAAGCGTGCCCCAAGACGGCAACGAAATGGCGGCGGCCCAAAAAACCATCGCCTTGATCAAGCGGGTTGTGGAGGCATCGTGATGGGACAAAATAGAACCGAAAAAGTTCGCATTGGCGTGATTGGCGTGGGGCAGATCGGCAAAGTTCATCTGAAAAATTATCAAAAAATCAACGGCGCCGAAATTGTCGCTGTTGCCGATGTAGATGAGGCCGAAGCCCGGCGCGTTGCCCAGGTGTACGATATTCCTCATCTTTATACCGACTTCCGGCAGCTTTTGGCGCGCGATGATATTGAGGCGGTGGATGTTTGCCTGCACAACAATTTGCACCGGCCCGTTACGGTGGCGGCGTTGCAGGCCGGCAAGCACGTTTATTGTGAAAAACCAATGGCCGGCGCCTATTGCGATGCCGAGGCCATGCTGCAAACCGCGCGGAAAGTGGAGCGAAAACTCTCTATCCAGCTCAACACCCTCTTTTTCAAAGAAACCCGCGCCGCCAAACTTCTCATCGAGCAGGGATATCTGGGTAAACCCTACCACGCTCGTTCAACCGGCTATCGCCGGCGGGGCCGCCCTTATGTGGATGGATACGGCAGCCCGCCCTTTGTCCAGCGACGAAACGCCAGCGGCGGCGCGCTGTATGATATGGGCGTTTATCACATCGCCAATATCCTTTATCTGCTGGATAATCCGGCTGTGACCCGGATTTCGGGAAAAACCTATCAGGAAACAGAAATGGACCCAATTCGGCGGGAAAAGAGCGGGTATGATGTGGAAGAATTGGGCCTGGGCTTTGTGCGCTGCCGGGATAATATAACTCTGGATATTATCGAGGCGTGGGCCATCCATATGAATCGTTTTGAAGGGTCTTATGTGTTGGGCAGCAAGGCCGGCGTTCGTTTGGAACCGTTTGGATTCTTTCAAAGCCTGGGCGATCTGGACCTCGACAGCACCGCCGATCTTGATCAATTTGATTTTCGCTGGCACCATGTTCGGGAATACGGCGATGCTTATGACAGCCCCCAACATCACTGGATTGCGGCGCTGCAAGGCCGGGTTGAGCTGCTGCCCACCGCCGAGATCGCCTTAAATTCTATGTTGATATCCGAAGGCATTTACCTCTCTGGCGAGTTAGACCGGGAGGTAACTGTGGAGGAAGTGAAAACAGCCTCAACCTCTACAGCCGTTACCTTGTAATGGATCGGTTGAGAACAAAAAACCGCCGGAACGCCCGGCGGTTTTTTTATGGGACAAATTAACTATGCTCAAAAGGATAGATGTCCCATTGTTTTGCCGGATGGCTTCCCGTAAGATTCAGGTGTGTGGGTTTTAAATAAGTTAAGTTGAAGGAGGGTTGAATTCTACGAGGAAAGGAAGTTTCTGTTTTATGAAGTATCCCCAACTTATTGTTTCTATCCTATCCGGCCTTCTGGCGGCAATGCTGCTGTTCCCCCTAAACCTGATGGCCGCCGGTTCCTTCACCAATGGTGGTTTCAACAATCCATTTTCAGATATTTCCAGCCGCACCTGGAACGGTCAAACTGAAAAGATCGCTACCGGCTGGTCCCATTTTTATATCGATGCCAATACCTACCGCAGCAGCGAAAATGCGCCCAAACTGCACTGGATGAGTTCGGCCCAATTTGGCAGCACCTTTGGCGGGTTGGATTACCACATCGAAGGCGATGCCGCCCAGGTGCTGTGGTCCTCGTACGATTTCGAGGGCGGCGTTTACCAGCAGGTGAGCGGGCTGACGCCGGGGCAAGCGTACAAGTTTTTCATCAAAATGACCACCTACTGGCGCGGGCCGGGCTTTCCCGATACCAACGGCGTGATGGTCAAACAAGTGGGTGTTGATCCCTACGGCGGCACCGACCCCACCAGCCCCAACGTGGTTTGGAGCAATACCAATGCTGATGACAAAGCCTGGGTGGGCCTGGAGGCCGTGGCCACGGCTGAAACCGGCACAATGACCGTTTTTGCCAAAGTACAGGCCCCTGAAAATGACTCTTACAACCATACGGATTTGAATATGGTTTATTTTGAAGATTCCCGGCTGGACTATGTGGCCGACGGTCCCGAAACGGTATTGACCGTCAATACCGCCGGCACCACGGTGAATTTGAGTTGGGTGGGGTCTGTGGCTGCCGGTTGGGCTTTGCGGGGGCACGAAGTTCAATATCGAGATCAGGCCGGCGGCGATTGGATAACGTTACAATCCAAAATCAGCCAGCTTACGGCCGGTTCGTTTACCGGCGAGGCTGGCCACACCTACGACATCCGGGCGCGGACCTGGCAAACCAACGGCAGCATCGAACTGCCGGGCCAATGGGACGAAACTACCGCTTTTACCGGCAATGCCGTGGTGGGCCGGGTGATGGACCACGCCGGGGTTGGCTTGAACGGCGTTTCCCTCAGCGTGGTGGGCCATCCAACTACCACCGTCAGTTCAAACGGGCACTACGTGCTGGTGACGGGGCCGGGCACGTTTGATATTGTGGCCGCCGATTCCAACGGCTTGGTTGCTCCGCCCACGGCTACGGTGTCCGTACCGGCCAACGATATTGGGGAATTTGATTTTACGTTCCGACCCGACGGGACCGGCCAGGGGCTGCAAAACAATGATCTTGAAACAGACCTCTCTCATTGGCAAGTCAGTGACGGCGCGCCATCCCCAGGTGGCGCGGCAGCCGGAATATCCGGCGCGGCAACCCACACCGGCAGTGGCAGCCTGCTCATCTCTCAGACGGTGCAAATTTCTCAAACCTGCGTGGTGACCGGCATGCAAAATCCGCTGCTCTCCTTCTGGTATAAAGCGGATGCGCCGTTTACGGTTGAATTGTTGGGTGATCCAGGCGGCCTGTCGATGCAGGCGGTGGATTTGAGCCGGATTCAAACCCAAACCCTGGCCGCGACCGCCAATTGGCAGCATCTGACCGTGGATTGGCCCGCAACCGGCGTTTATAGCGGGGAGATCGGGGTGAATTTCAGTTACAACGGTACCAACGCCAATATTTTTATCGATGAGGTCAGCCTTGCCGCTGGCCCGTACAAAACATACTTGCCGATTCTGCTCAAAAATTAGGATAATACTATTCAAATAACGATCATGTCATTCTGAACGAGCGTAGCGAGTGAAGAATCTCCAGGCTATCGGCCCATTTATGCCAATTAACGGGGAGATTCTTCGGCCTACGGCCTCAGAATGACATGCTTGGTGTTCTTATTTGAACGGTATTGAAATTAGGATATATCTCCAATGCGCTTGAATGACGAGTGAGAAGTGAGGATGATGGCTCACTCCTTACTCGTCACTCCTCACTTTTCTTACGCATCCAGATAAGGCGTCACTTTATCCAGGATCGCTTTTTTGGTCTGGCTGCCGGTCAGGCGTTCTACCGGCTGGCCGAATTTAAACACCATCAGGGTCGGTAAACTCAGCACCGAATATTGGGTGGCAAAATTAGGGTTGTTGTCCACATCTACCTTTACCACCTTTAACCGGTCCGCGTAGTCGGCGGCAATTTCTTCCAGATAGGGAGCCATCGCTTTGCACGGGCCGCACCACTCGGCCCAAAAATCAACAATCACCGGAATATCGCACTTCAGAACTTCGGCATCAAAGCTGGCGTCTGTGGCCTGAACAGGCGTGGTCATATTAATTCTCCATTTAAATTGGAATATTTTACTACAAACTATACAAGGCTTTGCTTCTTTTGACAAAAGCGTAATCCTACTAGATGTAGGCTAAACTTCAAAGTGGTACTACATCTAGGGTCAATAATTTAAGGAAAATCATTTGACCGTCAGACTCGTCTTTGTTATAATGTTAGCCGATCAGGTTTCGTGCATGAAAGCACAACCTGGATCAGCTTTGTTCTTACGTTGGTGAGCAAAGCCTTCCACTTGAGCAATCAAAGGAGGCTACTCTGGTGGGAGACGTACTGGTACTCAATGCATCTTACGAACCGCTGAACGTGGTTTCGGTTAAGCGGGCGGTCATCCTGTTGCTGAAAGAAAAGGCTGAACTGGTGGAAGCCGCTGAAGCCAAACTCCGTTCGGAAAGTTTCAGCCTGCCGGTGCCGCTGGTGATTCGTTTGGTGTATTTTGTCAAAATCCCCCGCCGAATTTCTCTACCCGTTACCCGGCGCGGCATCCTGAGCCGCGATAATTATACCTGCCAGTATTGCGGCGTCATGCCGCCCCGCAAAGAACTAACGGTAGATCACATTATCCCCCGCTCTCGCGGAGGCAAAACCACCTGGGAAAATGTAGTAACCGCCTGCCAGAAATGTAACGGCCGCAAGGGCAGCCGTACGCCCGATGAGGCTCATATGAAACTTCGCGCCCAACCCAAACGCCCCCGGTATCTGGCGATTGCCGCGTTGAGCAGTACGGAGGCCAGAAAAGTGTGGGGCAAATATATCTTGTGGGATTGATTTTCAAACGTTGAGCTTACAACGCTCTGATACGATGGTACCAGAGCGTTTTTCATATGCACAACGTACCTTCTCAATAATCTGGGGCAGAGTTGATTGAGCTTGTCGAAACCAACGGTCTTCGACAGGCTCAGACCTCGTTCCCCCGAAATATTGAGAAGATACCGCTCAACCATCAAATTGAAAATTTACTCAAGTTGCGCTATGATGGCCGTGGTTACGGCGGCCGCATTGGCCGCAGCCTGCTGAATGGCCTGCCTGAGTTTTACCATAGACGTTATCCGGGCCGGTTTTTGGATGAGTTTTGCGGCTGTACGCCCTTTTTTTTGCAGCCGAGTAAGAGGATTGGGTTTTTCATCACTATACGTGATAAAATCTAACAGGTTCGAATCCGGTATCGAGTTGGCCTGGTCGCTGATGGAACGGACCGCCAGCCAGGGGACATTGTTGAGGTGGGCAACGAAAGCCATCGCGCCCGATTCCATCTCTACAGCCAGCGCCTGAAAGGTGTCGTAGAGCCACTGCTTTGTGGCCGCATCGGCAATAACCTGATCCCCGCTGGCCAGGCAGCCGATTTTGATCTGGGGGGTATGTTTGGGCCAAACCACGGTGTTGGCAGCCTGTTGGGCAGCGGTCAGCAGGGCAGGATCAGCCTTTAAAGTCCGGTGGTAGTGTAACCCGTCAGGATGATCATGATCGTAAAAACCCAGGGGATGAAACCCTGCGCGCGTCTGCAAGCCAAAATCGTGCAGGGTGATCTCATCGGCCAAAATCACATCGCCCATCTGAATGTGGGGCGCCAGCGCGCCCGCCGAGCCGCAGCTCATCATCAAATCAACCCGGTACCGGTCGATCAGGTGCTGGGTGGCGGCAGCCGTTTGTACCTTGCCCGGAATCACTTCGGCCAGAACTATCGCGTGACCGGCCAGATGCCCTCGGTGAAAACGGGCCTGTAGATGCGTTTGGGGTGTTTCAACCGCCATCATTTCTAACAGTGGCTTTGCTTCGTTTTGTACGGCAATTAAACCAATCATTGAATCTTTTGCACGAAAGGGTTTCAAGATGAGTTACAAAGATCGTATCCGCGTTCATATTGAGGGTAAAGAGTATAGCGTAGTTGGCGGCGATTTCCAAGCGATGCTGGCCGCGGTCAAACAGATCAATGGCCGCCGCTTTGTGAGCCAGTTTAAAGTGTGGCAGCTTCCCGGCTCAGCCGACGACATTCAAAACCAGTTGGAGATCACCGGATTTACGTTGGAAGGGGGCAAAGCTGTGGCTGAAGCGGCAGGCGGCGGGAGCGCTCCGGCGGCGGCTGCCAAAGGCCGGGACCGGATTCGGGTGCGGATTGGCGGACAGTCGATGGCGGTGGTGGGCGGCAGTTTTCAGGAGATGCTGGCGGTGGTCAAGAGCCTGCCGGAGCGCCGGTTTGATGGCGAGGCCAAAGTATGGGAAATTTCCGGCGATGTGGGCGTGATCCAGGGAATGATCCAGGCCGCCGGTTATGATCTGGAAGGCGCGGGCGATGTCCCCCAAACCCCGGTTTCCGACATGGAGCCGCCTCCGTTGGCCGGTAGCGGCGATCCCCCGCCCTTTGAGCCGCCCAACTTTGCCGGTGGAGATGATACCACGCTTCCCTTTGAGCCGCCTGATTGGCTGGATGATGAGCAACTGCCGCCCCCGCCCGAACCCCCTGATTGGTGGGATGATGAAACTGAAGCGCCGCCAACAGATTTTGGGGACGACGATTCAGTTTGGGAAGAAGAGTCGTCTTCGGCTGCGCCGGCAACGCCATTACCATCAGCCAAAAGCGCCAAGGGCGACCGGATTCGCGTCCGGGTGGGCGGAATTCCGATGGTGGTGAGCGGCAGCTCGTTCCAGGATATGCTGGCGGCCATCAAACAAATTCCCGGACGCCGGTTTGACGGGCAGGACAAAGTGTGGGATATTCCTGCCGAGGTGGGCCTGGATAAATTTACCCAGCTGATGAATGCGTCCGGTTTTGAGGTGGGGCGCGGGTAGGCTATTGCCGGGCCGGCACCGCCAGGGCTTCGGCCTGTCCTTCGGCGTGGTAACTGCTGCGCACCAGGGGGGCGCTTTCAACCCATTGAAAGCCCATTTCCATGCCCATATCGTGGAACTCCTGGAATTCATCAGGATGCACGTAGCGATGGATGGGCAAATGCAGCGGTGAGGGGCGCAGGTATTGGCCGACGGTTAAAATGTCAACATTGTATTGGCGGAGGTCTTCCATCACGGCCAAAACTTCCGCTTTGCTTTCGCCCAGCCCTACCATAATACCGGTTTTGCTGCGGGTGCCGGGGTCCATTTCTTTGGCCCAGGCCAGCACGTTGAGGCTGCGCTGGTAATTGGCCTGCGGGCGTACGGTGCGGTACAGCCGGGGAACGGTTTCGGTATTGTGGTTTAATATTTCGGGGCGGGCGTCCATGACCTCTTGTAAGGCGGCCCGGTCTCCCTTAAAATCGGGGATGAGCACTTCAACGGTGCAGCCCGGCAATTGGCGGCGAATTTCCCGGATGGTGTTGGCAAAAATGTGCGCGCCGCCGTTGGGCAGTTCGTCCCGGTTCACCGAGGTTAGCACGCAGTGGTTCAGATTCATCGCGGCCACACTTTCGGCCACGCGGCGCGGTTCGTCTTCATCAAGCGTTTGCGGGCGGCCCGTTTTTATATGGCAAAAACCGCACGACCGGGTACAAATATCCCCCATCAACAAAAAGGTGGCGGTGCCGCGATGCCAGCATTCGCCAATGTTGGGGCACATTGCTTCTTCGCAGACGGTGTGCAGGCTTTTGGATTCCATTAATTTTTTCAGCCGGCTGTAGCCTTCTCCGGCCGGTATCCGAACTTTCAGCCATTCGGGTTTTCGTTGGGGTAAGGGTTTTTCTACAGGAATACTGTCAGGGTTGATAAAATTGGTCATATAGTTACGGGTTCTCTCCGGGCCGGTTGATGGTTGAGCAGGCTTATTTTTTCTACGGTGATGGGATCGGTTTGGAAAACATTGCAGAAGGATTGGATCACGGGCCGGATAGCATCGTTAATTTCAATCGGTTTGTTCAGCACCCGGCGTAAGGAGGTGATGGCCCCTGCCTGGACGCCGCTGGGCACAATCAGGTCAAAATAGTGTAAATCGGGCGCAATGTTGATCCAAAAGTTATGGCTGGTAATACTATCCCGGTTGACTTTTACCTCAACCGATCCTATTTTAGCCATAGATTCTTGATATCCCATTTCATCATAACTGCCGGAGAATACCCAAATTCCCCGCTGCCCTGGCTGGCGCAGCCCGCGCACCTGGAAGGAAGCCAGCGTGCGGAGAATGACATTTTCCAGCATTTCGATATAAGTATGGTAATTGTAGCAGCTTTTGGTTAACTTCAAAATGGGATAGACAACTAACTGGCCGGGGCAGTGGTGGACCACCGACCCACTCCGGTCTACAGTGTGGCATGCAATATTATGTTGAGCTAATTCCTGCTCATCTAGCAATAAATGTTCTCGATGCGCGTCAATGCCGAAGGAATAGGTGGAAGGATGTTCCGACAATAATAATGTATCGGGGATTTCATCAGCCGTCCGCTGAACGACCAATTTTCTTTGCAGCCGCAGGATGCTCTCGTAGGTGGTGCTGCCCAGCCATTGTATCTGACAGTAGTTACTCATGGTCATGCTCCTTTTCATCGTTGAAAAAGTTGTTGCCTGACCTGGCTAACCGAAATCAAAACGGATTGTTTCTTCTCTATATTTCGGGGGAACGAGGTCTGAACCTGTCGAAGACCGTTGGTTTCAACCAACTCAGCACCCTATTATTGAGAAGATATAACGGATTGGTGATTTCTGTTAAATCTAAAAGAGTTTAACCGGTCAGGCGTTATTTAGTTGTAGTGTACTAATTCCATTATAGACCCGTATTGAGTAAGAAGAAACCAAGGCCGCTTCCTGGTATGTTCAGTTGTACCGCTTGTCTTTCCCCCCAAGACAGATTTCGGCCTATGAAACGGTTACGTCAGATTGGGCGCAGCGTCGGATGAGTTGGATTGTTGTTGTAAATCCTCCGCGAATTGTTAAGCAAATGAAAACATGAAACAGTAAGATGTTCGAGTGGTGGAACCTCTTTTTTGACCCTGTTTGAAAGCGTTACATTGGGTTGTTATTTTGACAAGGGGTGAAACGTGTTGATTGGATATGGAATAATTAAGGGAACATCACTACAGTGCTTAGTATATCATATTTTTTGATGTTAGAAAACCCCTGTATTTTGACGTCAACAAAAATTTAATCTTAAAGGATTAAGTTAATAATGCGCTGGTGGTGTTTTTTTGGGGGTGAGAACAAGGTCTGCACCTGTCGAAGACCGTTGGTTTCGACAAGCTCAACCAACGCTGCCCCAGTTTATTGAGAAGGTATGTTTAGAGGGTGTTTGTTTCTGCCAACGCATCTTCCAGATACCAGATCACGTCATCAATCTGGGGAGTGGGCGTTTCTATTTTGTCCAAAGCGTGGTCTAATACAGCGATTAGTTCCTGGTTGCTGGTGACAGCTTGCACCCGGGCCAGCCGTAACCGGCGGATGGCTTCATGAATGGTGGCGGAATCATGCAGCGCATCAATCGCGCTGTAGATTAAAGCGATCAGATTTTCCGGCATAGGGCGGGCTGCGGGAAGGGGTTGCTGGGAAATCACCTCTTGCGGCGGGGTGGTGTTGGTTTGCTCCCATCGTTCTCCGTAACTGGCCTGGAGCGCTTCAAAATGGCCGTTAAAGAACACGTAAACACGCTGATTCCACAATACGGTGTTCACCGCATCGTATACCTCGTCCGGGTTGGGACTGTGGGCAATGAGTTTGCCGTGCGTGGGTTCGTAATCGTCGTCTTCTTCAGGCGTGATGATGAAGGCCAGCCATTCGTTGGGGAATATCCGGGCGATGGTTTCAATGAGGGGGAGTTTTTCTACGTCTGTAACCGTGTAAGGGCAGCCGCAATCGCAATCATCATCACACTGGCCGGGGGTTTGGCATCCCTTTCTTTTGGTAAAGGGTTCTACGTACCAGTTTTCTGGGTCATTTTTTTGCGAATTGTCCGTAACCGGCCAGGTGTCCATCAATGTTATTTCTGCCAAAAAATCACCTCTCTTGAAAAGGGATAATTAAAAAAAATTCACGGGATATTATACGATTGCTCCATTGAAAATCAAGTGGAATTGCAAATAAAAAATCAGCCGGCAAAGCGCATAGCAACGTTGCCGGCTGAGGTATTGTGTCGATGCTTGAAAACTGCTACTTCCAGGTGAACGTCCGGTGTTCGCTTTCGGGGCTGATGGCGGTGCCGGAGCCGTCATCATTTAAGCGTTCTACCACCACAAACCATTCGTACAGGTTTTCCGGGCCGTCAACCTGGCCGTAGAGTGAGGGCGGAATTTCCCATTCGGTTTCTCGCAGGTTGGTGCCTTGATAGGTAGTCTGATTTTCGAACTGATACATCAGCCGAACCGCGTATTGTTCGTCGGGGGCCAGTTCACCCACAGGTTGCCATCTGAGCACAATAATGTTGCCCTGGATGAAATTTACGCCATCCGGCGGCTCCATTAAAACAGGCGCGTTGTATTTCATAGCTGGGGTGGGCGTATTTTCCGGCGTCGGCGTACCGACCGGCGTTTCGGGTGTGGGTGTATCAGGCGTGGGGGTGTCGGTGGGGGTTTCGGGCGGAACCGGCGTGTCGGTGGCCGCAGCCGGCGTGTCGGTTGGAACCGGGGTAGCGGTGTCGGTAGGGGCAGGCGTATCGGTGTTGGGCGGGGTGGGGGTTGATGTTGGCGGTAAGGTTGGCGTTGGCGGTTGGGGGGTGTTGGTGGGCGGCGTCAAAGAGGCCATAATCCCGGCGTCGTCTAACGGTTCGCTGGTGCCGGCAATTCCCAGACGAGCCAGCAGCTGGCTGCCGGGTTCGCTTTGCGCCACAAACCAAACCCCCGTAATACACCCGGCGCATAACAACAGAACAACAATAATGGTGGCGATAATTGCTGCGCGTGAAAAAATCCCCGATTTTTTGGCCGGTTTATGGATCGCGTGGGGGTGGCTCCTTTGGCCGGCAGCATCCGGTTTAGGTGCGCCTGGGGCTTGTTCCGGCTGACTTTTGACGTTGGCCGGGGATGGTTCCGGCGCAGCCGTTTTTTGCGGCGTTGCCGATTCCGGTTTGGATGGCGTTGGCGGAGGCTGTACCGGTTCGGGGGGGCGGGGCGGTGGTTTGGCTGTAGAAGCAGGGAAGGGCTGGCCGGCCGGTTTATCAGATTCTGGGGCGGTGGGTGGCGGCGAAAATGGCGCGCCCAACGGAGTCATTCCCGGCGGAGGCGTGCCCATTTCCGGTGCAGATTGCGGTGGTCGATTTCGGCCCGGCGGGCCTGCTGTCGCGCCGGATTTGGCGGGGCGGTCTGCTGCCGAGGGTTCTCCTTTATCCGGTGTAGTTTCCGTCGGTTGGTCAACCAGCTCAATCAATTGCTGGATTTTTTCCCCGGCCAGGGGTTCAGCCCCTTCGCCCGGAAACAGGAAATCGCTGGTTGAGTCAGGTCGGGCAACCAGCCAGCCAACCAGGGCGCGGTGGGCGTCCAAATCCAGTTCAACCGTTTTAGGTTCGTCGCTGTTTGGGGGCGTAAAGCGGAGATTGGGGCTTTTCCCGGCCAGATGGAGATCAGATAACCGTAATTGAGCGATCTCCTGCGGGGTCAGCCCCACGTGGCGGGCCAGCGTATGTAAAGTTGTATTACGTATGGTTTCTTTTTTCGACGGTTCTGTCATTGTTTTTTCACAGATAAACAGCAGTTTGCTTTTTCTTTAATTTGGCCGGAAACAATCCAGCCTTTTTAGATTTTACCAGGCAGCGGGCTATCAGACCAGCCCCAAATAGTACCAGAGCATCTATCATTCTACTCTGTTTATATTAAGGCGCAAAATTTTATTTAATCTAAATCCAGCGCCGCCGCCACTTTGTCCCGGTCGAAATTGATAATGACCTCCCCTTTTATTCTAAGCGTGGGGGTGGTTTCGTAGCCGCCGGTCCAGTTGCGGATACGTTGAGCCGCGGCCCGGTCTCGCGTAATATCGATTTCCACAAAATCAATTTGATGTTCATTCAAATATGCGCGCGCTTTGCGGCAGGCGGGGCACCAAGGGGTGCAGTAGAGCACTACGTCGGCGTCCGGTTCGGCGTTGGTTTCAGCGTCTTGGCCGTCCGGTGACGGTGCGGGTTCAATGGGATTGGGTTCAATCTGATCCAGCAGGCGGAACAGCACTTCGTTATCAGGTTGATCGTCAATATCATGAATATCCACGTAGCGGATGATGCCTCGTTTGTCTATCACAAAAATAGCCCGTTCGGCGGCGCCGTCTTCGCGTAGTACACCGTATTTTGCGGCGACATCACCGTGCGGGTAAAAATCGCTGAGCAGAGGATAGGTGATGCCTTCCATGCTTTCGGCCCAGGCTTTGAGGCAGGGCACGCTGTCAACACTAAGACCCAGAACCTGGGTCTGTACCCGCTCGAATCGGTCCAGGGCGGCCTGATACGAGGGGATTTGGCTGGTTCAGACAGGAGTCCAGGCCAGGGGGAAGAAAGCGATCACAACGTGTTTGTCTCCCCGATACTGGCTTAATCGAATTTTGTCTCCCAGATGGCTTTCAAGAGTAAAATCAGGTGCAAATTGTCCAATATTAGGTACCATCTTGGTCTCCTTGTTTCTTGAATTGATGTATCTTCTCAATATTTTGGGGGAACGAGGTCTGAGCCTGTCGAAGACCGTTGGTTTCGACAGGCTCAACCAACTCTGCCCCCTATTATTGAGAAGGCATGAATTAATGGCCCAAATCCCAAACCGGTTTTCCTTGCAAGATGTCGGTAATTTGCTGCGGAAATCTGCTTACGGCAATGGGTTTGCCTAAAAACCCATCAAATCCGGCGGCTTTTGCCTGTTCCATCGTTACCGGGTCGGAGTTGCCGGTTACGGCCACAATCCGGGTTCCGGCAAAGTAGGGGTCTTTTTGCAGTTTGGCCAGCACTTCGTATCCGTCTTCCAGCGGCAAATTGAGATCCAATAACACTAAATCTACCCGGGGCATGGTTTGCGCTACTTCGATAATCTCCCCGCCGGAAGATTTCCACGCGTAGGCTTGTACGCCCAACCGGTCTAACAATCGGGATATGAGCAGCAGGTTTTGCAAGTTGTCTTCAACAATTAAGATATACGCATCTTTCGGGTCAACGGTTTTTGGTTGGGCCATCCAATTTCCCCGTCTTGTGCCGGGATTTTCAACCTATGATTATAATGTAATCGATGATTTTCTCAAAAGTGATGGCCGGCTGGAGGTATCTTGCAGCGGCTGTTATCTGGTGACCAGCGGGAGGAAAATCTGCGTTTGCTGCGCTTCGGATATTTGCAGCGGCAGGGAGACGATGTTGGTTTCGGTATTGCCTTCGCTGTCGGTGGCGAAGACCTCAAGGGAGTGAGCGCCGGGCGGCAGGGTTGTGAGCGTAACCTGGAAGGCTTCGCTGCGGCTGTCGAAAGCGCCGTCTTGGGCTGCGGCGTTGTTCCAGGGGCTGTTGTTGAGCCGGTATTCCACCTTGGCAATGGTTCCGCTGCCTAAGTGGGTGGCCAGGCCATCAACCGAAATTGGTTGGCCGCTCACCAATGGCGGAGCCGGCGGAAATAGTTGGGTATCCAGGCTGTCTTCCAGCGGATCGGCCATTAAGAGCCATTCGGTTGTCATCTCGTCTGTTACATTCCCTGCCGAGTCAAAAGCGGCCACATCCAGCCGGTATAATCCTGCGGATAAGGTGGCGCTGAATTGGAATGTTTCGATTGTGGAATCAAACTTGCCGTCCGTGGGAGTAGCAGGCTGCCACGGCCCTTCGTTCAAGCGATATTGCACGTGGGTGAGGGTGTTGATGGTGACGCTGGTTCGGCTGGGCGAAGGGTAGGGTATTATTTGGGCCGAGCCACTGATAAAGACAGTATCGGTGTCTTGCTGAACGGTGTTGAGGGTTACGGGCAGGGTGGTGTCTAAAGGATCAAGAATATCATCTCCGTCGCTGTCGCGCCAGCCAATTTGTCCGGCGGCGTATGGATCAATGGCGTATGCCCGGTAGGGAGATATTTGCCCTCGCATAATGCTGGGTTCATTGGAGTTGCAGCTTCCGTACTGGCTGTTTTGATTTTCCACGTAAAGATAGCCGCTGCGCCGGGTACAGGTTTGAAACGCGGTGTAGTATTGATCCAGGGCCAGGAAGATATGGCCGATCTCGTGAGCGGCCACGGCGTCCATATGGCCGGGTCCGTAGCCGTTGTTGCCGTACGTCATCACCATAAAGGGGCCGCCAAGATACGCATAGGCAAAGAAGCTGTCGCTGAAGCGGTTATCGCTGTCGGCGGAACTGTCAACCACAAAGATGGTGAAGGCCCAATCGGTTTGGTAGATTTGGCGCAGGCTGTTGTTATAATCTCGTACCTGGGTGAAATAGGAGGAGGCGCTATAGCCTAATTTGGTCATGGCATCTTTGATCCAGTAGCGCTGGTCGTAGTAAGGCCGGGTGATCGGCTCCACGGTGGTAGGCAGGGGGTGGGTGAAATGATCGTCGTAAACAAAACTCAGATTGGCGCGGGGTTCCATCTCGGCCCACCAATTGAGCGCGTTGACAATTTTGCTGAAGACGTGTTGCTTTTCATCCGTGGTCCAGTTTTCGGTGGAGGCATCCTTTTCCCCGTTACTTTCAAGCAGCACAATACCCACGGCCACCGAGCCGGCCATATACTCGCTGGTCTGGTAATAGCCGGGGGTTACGCCGGTAGCGGCGGCATTCAACCGGTTGCTGCCGGGGATATCGGGCGCTATTAGGGCGTCTTGGTGAGGTTCGTCGGGGTGTTGGGCGGTGATGAGGGCGCTATCTTGAGTATCGGGCTGGATCAGGCTGTTCCAGACACGGGCATAGTTTCGGGCATCAGCCCCGTAGATGTCAACGGCTGCCAGGTCGAGGAAGTCGGTGGTAATCGCTGCCACATGGGGGAGTTGCGCCAGTTCTTTCTGGAGTATATCGTCACCGCGGGCAATGAGCGCCTGCCGGGGAAAGGTATGGCTGATCCGGCCTCCGCCGGTCTCGATACGGTTTTTTATTTCGGAAAGCAGCGTTGCGTCGGGGTGGGTCAACAAAATAAAAAAAGAGGGGAAATCTTGTGGGGTGGTGAGTGTTTGACCCGGAGCGGCGCGGGTCGGGTCTGGCGGCTGATGGAAATTGGCGTGGATTGAGGTTGGGGTTGTGAGAATAATCAAAAATGTCAGGAAGATTGCTTTGCTGATCGGTGTGAAGAACGGGTTATGGCGTGGCACAGGTCAAACACTCACCCTTGGTTGTTGCATCTATCATAACGCTGAAATGGGTTGCGTGTAAGCCCTGAATAGGAGGGTTTGTCAGGCCGATAGTTTGAGGGACAAGATCACTCAATAATTGGTTAGTACCAATAGCCTATTGGTAAGAGTCCGGCTCGTCGTCTACGATAACTTGCTTCCACCATTGGGGATGGCGAGTTTTGACGACAGTAATGCCATACCAGATGCCGGCTATGATCAAGGCGTCAAGCGTAAGCCAGATAATAATGAGATGTACCCATCCGTTCATAACAATTTTGCTCCTGTGTGGATATTGAAAACGACCCTTGTTTGGAGGAAGTGTGATGTACCTATTAAAGCATGGCTGAAGCAATAATATTAGCCGCAAAAAACAGGGTCTCAGGAGAAGTAAAACTGGGGGGGCAAAACCCCCAAAAATTGGGGGTGGCTTATTTGAAACTTTTCCACAGCGCTTGCTGTTCCGCAGGCGTTAGATCCCGCCATTGGCCGGGCTGAAGATCGCCCAAGGTCAGCGGGCCAATGGCAACGCGCACCAGGCGCAGGGTGGGGTGGCCGACGGCGGCCGTCATCCGGCGGACCTGGCGTTTTCGGCCTTCTTGCAGCGTGATTTTTAGCCAGGCGGCAGGAACATTTTTACGGTAGCGGATGGGAACCGCGCGGGGAAAGAGGTCCGGTTCCCGGTTGAGTCGTTTCACCGCTGCCGGGCGGGTGCGTTTGTCTTTGATGATAACGCCCTGCCGGAGTTGATTCAACGCCTCGGTGGAGGGGATGTTTTCAACCTGGGCCAGGTACACTTTTTTGAGTTTATGGCGGGGATGGGTTATCCGGTGGGCCAATTTGCCGTTGGAGGTGAGCAGCAGTAACCCCTCGCTGTCATAATCCAGCCGGCCGGCGGCGTACACATCCGGTACGTCAACATAATCGCCCACGGTGGGGCGGCCTTCGGGGTCGGTAAAGCTGCTTAACACGCGGTAGGGTTTGCAGAAAATGAGGGTTCGGTCTTGAGACATCGCTTGGCGGGCCGGCTATATTTCGTTGGGAGGATGGAGCACAATACCGCACACAGAAACGTAGGAGGTGTTATTATTGTCAGCCGGGCAGCGTTCATAGGCCAGGGTTTGGCCCCGGCTCTGTTCTAAAATATCTAACGTGAAGTAAAATGAGGAGAGGCCGCAGACATTGCGTTTGTATTGCTCGCCTTTCATAAAATCCAGGAAGGTCTGAGCGTTTCCCCCGCAAAGCGTGTTCATCAGGGCATCGTCATCAAGTTTCATCTGGTGGTGGGTTTGAGAAGTGAGCGGGTTGGTATCAAAAACCGGCCCCAGGTGAGCCAGATCACCGGCGGCAACCACAACTGTTCGGCGGCGTTTCATTTCTTGCCGTAAGATGTCAACAAAGGTTTTGTAGTTCTTTTCTGCCTTGATGTCTGCCTGCCCGGTCATAAAATGGTGAAAACTGCCGCACAAAACCGGTAAAACAGGGCATGGCGTATCGCCGCGCAGGTATTGCAGCCAGACCATAGCTAATTCAATGGAGTGTTCCCCCCGATGGTGGAGTTCTTCTTCAAACACATATTCAGGCCCCAGGGCCTCGGCCAGCCGGTTCACCAGCTCCCGGTCTGTGGGCATTACGCCCAGGGGGGTGGCGTAATTTTGTTGGGTCAGGGTAATGGTGCCCAGGCCGCCGTTGTGATCGGTGCCAAAAATAATCACCAGTTCCGCCTGCCGTACGGCTTCGGCTGCGCCGGCCCAGACGCGGGCATAGGTTTCGCCGCCGCGCTGGTAGTCGATGTGAGGGCTGATAATGCCGGTGCTGTTGGCGGGCGCTAACGGCACGCCGTTGGCCTGACTCAGGTAGTTTTGCAGCATGCGGCGCAGTTCGTTGGGATCATCTGGATAAGAAGGCCCGGCCAATGCCGGTTCACGGTGCGGGGCGGCGTGATATTCGTCGAGGGCGGCCTGTTTGGCCCGGTAAAAGGTTTCGTTTTCCAGCAAGAGGGCCTGGTCAAATTGTTGGATCAGATTCTCTACCACATCCTGCGGCAGGCGAAGCCCATATCTTATTTCCAGAGCGGCCTTGATTTCAGGCAGCGTATGGTGCCCATCGCACAGCAGCGCCAGAGGCCCCAGCAGTTGGGGTAATAAAATGGCGGATTCGGTTAATTTCAAACCATCCTGCATAAGAAAAACCGGCTCGCCCTGGTAGGTGATTTGCTGGATATTGATATTACGAAGTTTAGGTTTATCGGAGGTAGACATAGTTGCCGGCCCGTTGTTTGATTGATTTTCGCAAAGCTTTTTTGCAAAATTATATTTGCTTACACCATATGATACAACAGGTAATTTATCCTGCCAAGCTGAAAAGAAGATGAAGGCTCAGTAGATCCAAATTTCCCCCCCTCAATCCCCCCTCACGAGGGGATTGAGGGGGGGAAAGATCCGAAGGCAACTCAAAAATTGGATCCACTGAGGCTGTTTTATCGGTAAATTTTCGCCGGCGCTACTTTGGTCACACCTGGCGAAAAATGGTATAATGAACCCCTGAGGAAAAATATCCAACGTTATAGGGAATAAGCTGTACGTACCCAACGACAGCCTGTGATCGTTCTACCTCTTCTATAACGTATATTTTAAGGACAAATTGGTATGAGTGAAACACCTCAAGAAGCACAAACAGATAGAATTAGATTGCTGCTGGCCGATGATCATGCCGTGGTCCGCTCCGGCACCCGCGAATTGTTGGAGCGCCAGCCCGATTTGCATATTGTTGGCGAAGCGGTAGACGGCGAAGAGGCCGTACGTTTAACCCAGGAACTCGAGCCGGATGTGGTCGTGATGGATGTCCGCATGCCCAAACTATCGGGCATTGAAGCCACCAAACGGATCAAGGAAGACAATCCCGATATCCGGGTCCTGGTTTTAACCGCGCACGATGATGATGAATATGTGTTTGCCCTG
This sequence comes from uncultured Caldilineaceae bacterium, assembly GCA_964612485.1. Lineage (GTDB taxonomy): Bacteria > Chloroflexota > Anaerolineae > 4572-78 > J111 > JAFGNV01. The sequence continues at coordinate 14,020 of CAZTFF010000056.1, read as the reverse complement.
TTACAGGCCGGCGCGAACGGCTATCTTTTGAAAACGTCTGAAATTGATGAATTGGTCCGCGCCATCCGTACGGTATACGCCGGGCAATCGGCTCTGGCTCCCACGGTGGCCGGGAAAGTGGTGGCCCAATTTACCGGCGGCAAATCTTTGCCCGATATGGCAAACCAGACTCACGATCAATACAGCGGCCTGACCGAACGGGAATTGGATATTTTGCGCCTGGTCGGGCAGGGGATGAGCAATAAAAAGATCGGCAATGAACTCTTTATCAGCGATAGAACCGTGCAAGCCCATCTTTCTAATATTTTCTCCAAACTGGGGGTCAATACCCGCACAGAAGCGGTGATGGTGGCGGTTCGCCGGGGTTGGATAACAACAGAACAGTGATAGCCAGAATTTTTACCATCGTACTCATAACTTTTGCATTAACGGCGTGCAGCCAGTTTTCAGACAATGCCACCCCCGCTCCCCCCGCCGATCCAGACAATCAAGTTGCCGATGACCTCCCGCCGATCAACCCCGATATTCCCGATAACCCGGTAACATTAGAAGTATGGGTTGATTTGGATTTTACCCGCAACAACACGTTTTTCGAGGAGATAGCCAGCGATTTTGAGCAAGCCTATCCCCAGGTTGATGTAGAGATATATTCTTTTGTGCGAGAAGGCATTCTCCAGCGAATGGTGCATGTCTCCAAAGATGAACTGCCGCCCAACGTAGTGCAGGGGCACGTCTATACGGCGGCAGGATTGGGATTGGCCGAGCCGCTGGAGCGTGAATGGATCGAATGGCAAGAAACAGACCCCGAAATCACCTCGCAATTTTTGCCGGCGGCGCTCAACGAAGTAACCTGGCGAAATGTGCGGTATGGCGTGCCCATTGATGTATATACGGTGGTGTTACTTTACAACCGCGGCCATTTTGACCAGGCCAACCTGCCCTATCCCGAAGACGAGTATGGGTTATCCGCCTTGAGTGAAGCCGCAGCCCGATTGACCCATCCCGAAGAAGGCCGGTACGGCATCGGTTTAACCACCGATCCCTGGTATGTGTACGCCTGGTTATCCGCCGCCGGCGGGGATGTGGTGGTCAATGACCCGGAAAAGGGCTATGTTCCGGCGCTCAATTCTCAAACCAATGCGGATGTGCTTAACTTTATGAATGAACTGGTACAGGCCGGGTATGCGCCGTTGCCTACCAGCCGCCCGCGCGATTATGAAGAAGCCCGGCAGGGATTTCTGGAAGGCCGAATTTCTATGTATTTTGGCGAGCCGCATGATATTCACCTCATCCAGTCAAACAACCCGGATTTTCCGCTCGGCGTGGCCGAATTGCCGGTGACTCCCGCCGGAGAAAGTTCGGCCTCTGTATTGGGCAGCAGCGGTTTTTTCATTCCCAGGGGATCTATTGATCAGGATGTTGCCTTTGAGTTTATCAAATGGGCCTCCAGCGACCGGTATGTGGTCCCTATGGCGCGCCGGGTGGGGCACTATCCGGCCCGGACCTGGCTAACCGAATCACCGGAATATACTGAAAATTTAACCCTGGCTCCATTTTTTAAACAACTGGAAGCCGCCCGGCCTTATCGACTGGACCTCTTTCCCGCCAGCGAAGAGGCGTTTTGGAATGCCGTAAAAGACTCTTTTTACAATCTGGCCGCGCCCCAACAAGCGCTTGACCAGGCGCAACAGCGCAGCCAGGCCGCCGCAGTAGAGGCAGCGCCATGACCCAATCATCCAAAAAGAATGGCTCGACATCCGTGAAGGATCGATTATTGAATACAGCTTTCGGGTGGATAACCCAACTTCGAGCGCAGGCGTTGGGCTTGATCCTGGTTTTGCTTTTGTTGATGACCGCGCTGACCGTTGGCGTTGTTTTCCTGGCCTTTCAACAGGTATCCCAATCGTTGGCCCAGAGCCGCGACCAGGAATTGGTGGTGGTGGGAGCCGGACGTTTGTCAGGCCGAATGGAAGGCCTGATCCGCGGCTTAAGCGTGCTGGCCCGGCAGCCCGAAATGCGCTCCGGCGAACCGACCCTGCAAGAAGCGACCCTTGAGCGCGGCAGCGATCTGCTTATTGATTTTACCAATTGGGACGGCGGCGTGATTATTTTAGATGCCAACGGCGTGGTCAGTGTGGCAAAACCCCGCCGCCCCGACCTGGTTGGCCAGAATTTCTCTAAAGAACCCTACTTTGAGCAGGTTCGGGCGCTGCGTACTTTTGTTTTTTCCAACGTTATTGAAGAACCGGGCACTAATCAGAATGTTATTGTTTTGGCTGTTCCTGTTTTTGATCTGAATGATGAATTTGCCGGGGTGATTGCCGGCCGGTTTTATGTAGGCTTCCAGAGCCTGGGCCGGGAGATACAGAAACTTAAAGTGGGTGATGAAGGCGACGCTTACCTGGTAGATAACAGTGGACAGATTATTTACCACCCCGTTGATTATTTGATCGGAACCGATTTCAGCGGGCGGCAGGCTGTTCAACTTCTACAAGCAGGCGAGTCGCAAGGCGCGCTTACCACCGAGGAAGCCGGAGAAACCAGGGTAGAGGGTTACGCCATTGTGCCGGTCAGCGGCTGGGGGCTGGTAATTGGCGAACCCTGGAGCCAGGTGATTGAACCCGCTCAAATTGCGCTGCGGCCGGTGGCTATTGTGGTGATTGTGGGCCTGGTGCTGGTGGCCGGTATCGTCTCGGTGGGGGTGCGACGCGTAACAGACCCGATCCAAAATCTGGTTGTTCAAACCCGGCAGGTTGCGGCGGGTGATTATGACGCGCAGGTAAAATTGAGCCGCATCAAAGAAATTCGAGAACTGGGGATGGCGTTTAATGATATGGTTGGCCAGATCCGCAAATATCGGGCTGGGGTGCGTCACTATGTGGCCGATATTACCCGTACCCAGGAAGAAGAACGTAAACGTATTGCCCGGGAACTGCATGATGATACCATCCAATCACTGATTGCCATGGGCCAGCGGATTGAATTGATCAAAGAGACCCTGGAAGACCCCGCGGAGGGACGATCCCGATTGAGCGAATTGCGGACCATGGTAACCGGCGCTATTGCCAGCGTGCGCCAATTCAGCCGGGATTTACGCCCCCTCACCTTGGAAGATTTAGGGTTGATTGCGGCCATGCAGTACCAGGTTAATCAATTGGCTCAAAGCGGTAACATTGAAGTGAATTTGGATGTTGAAGGCGAAGTGGAGGGCCTGCCGGCTGACATGGAGGTTGCAATTTATCGTATCTTGCAGGAAACCCTGAACAATGTAAAGAAACACGCGCAGGCCAGCCGGGTCGATGTGATGGCCCAATTCACGTCCAGAGAAGTCAAACTATCTATCCGCGATAATGGCCAGGGCTTTGAGGTGCCGGAATCGTTAACCGATTTTGCCAGCCAGGGGAGTTTTGGCATGATGGGGCTGCAAGAACGCGCGATGCTGTTTGGCGGAAATGTATACGTGCAGTCTGTACCCTACCAGGGCACAACGGTTGAACTGGTCATACCTCGCCAACCGACCCTGGCTACATTTGATATTCGTGATGTGTCTTTAGAAACGTCACGGCAGGGGGATGGAGCCGGCAAGCCTCCCAACGGTCGATAGGGCATTTCATTGCCAACCTTATTGTTTGTGCTTTTTCCGGGAAGTGCTATAATGGAGGCTTGTGGAGGCGGTTTAGAAAAGTTACGCTTCCTTTAAGAACATATCACACATCTACTCGATAGAGGGAGTTGATTATATATGGATATTCTATTTTTCGTTCTGTTAGTGATTATGCTGTTACTGTTTGGGTTTGCGCAACTTGAGAAAGGCGTCGTAAAAACACCCGGCCAGATCAGCTTGAACAAAGAAGAAAAACAGTAATTTTTGAACTTATTTTTTACTAAAAAAGGCGGTCAGCTAATGACCGCCTTTTTGTTTGTGGATCATCAATAATTATAGCAGGAGCGCTGCGTCAATATCTCGCAAAGAGCAGCCGGCCTGGGCCATCTTTTGGGCCAGGGTCTGGAATCGAAGCTGGTTTTCATCAAAGACAATGTGCAATTCCTGGGTTTCGAGCGTGATTTTGATCTGCTCAATCCCTGTTAAATCGGCAAGCGCAGATTCTAGATTTGCCGCAACTTCTTCGGTCAGGGCATGCACATGCAACGCCTTGAACTCCATGGCCAGGGGCCTCCAGTATGATATAAACTGACTCTAAAATTTAATAACTTGCTCCAGATGAAAGTGGGGTAAGGGAAATCAAATACAAGAGGAGAAGCTAAAAAATCCTTAGCTTCAAGGATAAACGGAAATACGCTAAACTCATAGTGACAGATGTCATCTTCTCTACCGACAATAGTCATATTTTCGTGCGGGTGATACATTTTGGCGGTTTCTTGAAGACTACGGGGGTTGCATAAAAAAACCGCTCAATAGAGCGGTTAAAAATACTTTTGTATAGCTCACCCATAAACTTTCATTCTTCAAGATAATTTTTACGGTAAGGAACAGGCATCTTGAGTAATGGAACGGAGTGAAGTGTATCGAAGGGTGACGTGTTCTTTAGCAGCCGGCAACTAATCCAGCGATTTCAGGTAGTCGTCTAAATTGTGCCTGACCGCGTACGCGGTTGCCTCGGCCCGGTTGGATAAGCCCAATTTACCCAAAATATTGCTCACATAATTGCGGACCGTGCCTTCGCCCAGGTAAAGGTTGGCCGCGATTTCTTTATTGGTTTTCCCCTGAGTGATCAAAGAAAGCACTTTTAGCTCCTGGTCCGATAAGCCGGCAAAGGCCTCAGAATGAGTGGTATCTCGTAGTTTGGCCAGCACGCGCCCGGTGACGGTCGGATCTAATAAAGCTTCTCCCCGGGCAATGGTCGCGATGGCCCGCACCAGATCATCGTTGCCCACCTGTTTCAAAACATACCCCACCGCGCCGGCGGAAATCGCATTAAACAGAAGATCATCTTCAGCAAACGAGGTGAGCATAATTACCTTGGTGTTAGGCTGTTTCTTAACAATCTCGTAACAGGCATCAATACCGCTGCCGTCATTTAATCGGATGTCCATCACCACCACATCCGGCTCATATTCTTGAGCCAGTTGAACCGCTTCGCTCACGGTTCCGGCCTCGGCCACCACTTCCCAGCCCGGCTGTCGCGATAATAAGTTGTTTAACCCCAGACGAACCACTTCATGGTCGTCTACTACCATAATTCGCACTACGGTTGTCTCCCAGTTTAAGAAATTAATATTTGAACAACAAAATTATATCGATTCTTTACCCAAAGGGAGATTGTACCCCACATCACCCTTACGTGCAAGAAAAAATCATGAGAGGCTCAGTAGATCCAAATTTACCCCCTCTAACTCCCCCTCACAAGAGGGAGGACTTAACTTCCCCCCTCGTGAGGGGAGATTGAGGGGGGTAAATTTCCGAAGGCAACTCAAAAATTGGATCCACTGAGGCTGAAAATCCGGCAGCCGGCGGTGTCAAAATGACGGCCTGCCATAAAAGTTTGCTGAGAAATTCGTGTACCTTCTCAATAATCTGGGCCAGAGTTGGTTGAGCCTGTCGAAACCAACGGTCTTCGACAGGCTCAGACGTTATTACCCCGAAATATTGAGATGATACAAATTCGTGATGAAAATCAGGGGCCTCAATTCTCAACGTATCGTCCGACTTTTATGCAATTATCAAATATGCTATACTCTTTATTGTCAAAATCTTTCGACCTGTGCAATAGATCGAAGAATTCCCCGAAGGGGCGGGGGCGTGAGGGGTATTTCCCCCATCATCCTCCCTTCCCGGTGTGGCTATTGCACAGGTGCAAATCTTTTGAAGATAAGGGGGGATAAAATCACGGACACAAAAAAAACAAAGCAAGAATTAATAGAAGAAATAACGGCTTTGCGGAAACAGGTGCGTGCTTTAGAAAGCCAAAAGAATTTGTCGAACCAGCGCACCGGTACCAAAGACGCCCTGCGTGATGACCAATTACGTATCGCCAGTATTGTTGATATTGCCAACGAGGCTATCATTTCTATAAACAGTATGCAAAAGATCATCATTTACAATAAGGGTGCGGAAAAAATCTTCGGCTATTCCGCCGATGAGGCGATTGGCGAACCGTTGGATATGTTGCTGCCGGAAAAATCGGTGGCAGCTCATCACCAACATATTTCTCGCTTTGCCGCCTCTAAAGATAGTGTGCGGATGATGGGGGAACGGCAAGAAATTGCCGGGCGTCGTAAAAATGGAGAAATTTTTCCGGCTGAAGCTTCGATTTCCAAACTCGAAGTGAACGGCGATCAAATTTTTACCGTGGTTCTGCGCGACATCACCCGGCGCAAACAGGATGAAAAAGAACGCGAGCGCCTGATCAATGAGTTAACCGCCTTGAACGAAGCGGCGCGGGCCATCAACTCCGAGCTTTCCCTGGAACAGGTGCTGCATAAAATCGCAGAATCGGCCCAGGGGCTGGTCAAAACAAAATTCGCCGCGTTGGGCGTCCGCGACAGCCAGGGCAATTTTTCAAACTTCATTGTTTCCGGCATCAATACCAAAGATTACAGCCAGATTGGCCCGCTGCCGGTTGGCCGGGGGCTGCTGGGCATGCTTTTAGACGAAGGCCGGTCGATCATTGTGAATGATATTGACCGCCACCCCAAAGCCGCGGGCTTTCCCAACCACCATCCTGAGATGAAAACCCTGCTGGGCGTGCCTATTTTTTCGTCCAAAGGCGCGTTGATCGGCGCGCTCTACCTGGCCGATAAAACAGACGGCACCGATTTTGTGGAAGCCGACCGGCAACTCATCGAAATGCTGGCCTACCACGCGGCCATTGCCATTGAGAACGCCCGGTTATACGAACATACCCAACGTCTGGCGATTTTGGAAGAGCAAGAACGCTTTGCCCGTGATTTGCACGACGGCATTATTCAATCCATCTACGGCGTGGGCCTCTCTCTGGATAGCGCCAAAGCCGCCATTTCGCCCACCAACGACGACGCCCGCCAGCAGATCGATCTCAGCCTCAAAAGCCTGGCCGGCGTGATCACCGATGTGCGTAACTACATCTTTGACCTGTGGCCGCAGGCGCTCAAGGATAAAGGGCTGTATGCCCGCATGCGCGGCCTGCTTAAAGAACTGCAAATCAATACCATCTTTACCATAGAATCAAAAATTGATCCCGACATCAACAGCCATCTTAGCGAAGCCCAGGCCAGCCACGTATTTCATATTGCTCACGAAGCACTGGCTAATGTGGTCCGCCACAGCAAGGGCCGCAAAATCGATTTGAGTCTGATCCGTGAAAACGGCCTCATTACTTTAAAAGTTAAAGACGACGGCATTGGCTTTGTGCCGCCTTCTAAAATCAAACACGGCCATCATGGCCTGTCCAATATGAAAAAACGTGTCTCTTTATTAAGCGCCAAACTCAATATTGATAGCGCCCCCGGCGAGGGCACAACCGTGAACCTGACCCTGCCGGCGCGATCATCCTTCAAACCGGAGAATAGATTGTGACAACATTCCCTCCCTTTGCCGCGATTATTTTTGATCACGACGGCACGCTGGTTGATACCGAAACTCCCGATATCCAGGCCTGTCGGATGTTGTATGAAGAATTAGATGTTGTGTTCGACGCGCAGCAGTGGGCCGCGCTGGTGGCCGGCAGCATGGCCGGTTACCACACGCTTTTGAGTGAACTTGCCCAACAGCATGGCAACAGCCTCACCCCGGATGATCTGTGGAAACGATTGCGGGAATTATGGCGGATCACCTACCAAAAAGTAGAGCTGGCTCCCGGCGTGAAACAACTGCTGCCGGCCTTGCACCGGGCCGGCTATCCCCTCGCGGTCGCTTCAGCCTCCGACCGGGCCTGGATCGAGCGCTGGATGTCTACTTTTTATCTGCTGCCCTATTTCCAGGCCATTGCCAGCAGTGATGACGTAACCCACAACAAACCCGCGCCGGATGTGTACCTGTTTGCCGCCCAACAACTGGGTGTTTCGCCACAAGATTGCCTGGTATTTGAAGACTCGCTCACCGGCGTCAAATCGGCCAAAGCCGCCGGGATGACGGTCGTGGCCGTACCCAGCCACATCACCCAAAACCTGGATTTCAGCCACGCCGATGTGATTATTGCCGGCCTGGAGGTTGTAACGCTTGAGTGGTTGGCAGAACTGAAAATGTCGGGCAAAACCCATGCATCAAAATAGCTTTAGCTTCGTATAAGTAAGTAGGTCAAAACATTCAGGGAGAGGATAAATCTATGCCTACCTTCTTTGAAACTCACACCGGCCCCCTTTTTGCGGCTGAATTTGATTATTTCCGAATTCCCCGCGCCCGATGGGAATTCATGCTCACCCGTTTGCAGCAGCTGGGCGTTGGAGCCGTTTCGCTTAATATTCCCTGGGGGTTTCACGAATTCAAGCAGGGTACGGTTGATCTGGACGGCACCACGCTGTCTCGCCGCGATTTGGTTGAAGTGTTGGCGTTGTGCTGCCGATTTGGCCTGTACGGGGTTCTCAACCCCGGCCCCTACCTGGTGAAAAGTGGTCTTTTGGCCGATGGCCTGCCCCCATGGCTGCCGGTGGGCGCGGCGCAGGATGAGCGGTTGATGCCCGCCGTGCAGGGCTGGTTTAAAGTTCTGGCAACAACCCTGGGGCGCTACCAATGGCCCGATGGCCCGGTGATTGCGCTCCGGTTGGACGAAATCCCTGAAACCGCGCCCTCCCCCATGCTGGATACAAAACTCACCCAGGTCAAGTGGCCCATCTGGCTGCGCAAGCACTACGAGGGTATTGAAGCCCTCAACGCGGCTTACGGTACCGAGTACGCCACCGTCAGTGATGTGGCTTTTCCTGAGACCTGGGCCAGAGGTGAAACGCCGTTGGAAAAAGACGCGCTGGCTTTTCTGGAAGAGGAGCAAGGCGACACCGTCACCGGCTATCCGCACCTGCTGCGCCAGGCCGGCTGGCACGTCCCGGTTTATGATCCTGCAGAAGATGGGGTCGATTTGCCGCCGCTTCGTTCGTTTGATATGTCAACTATACCGGTCGCTAAAATGGATTTTGGAGCCAAACGGAGTAGAAAAACTGTTCTCATCGTCCTGCAACGTCCCATCCGTATCGACTACGATCCGGTGGACGTGAGCCGGGCGCCGCTTTGGGCCGAGTTGGCTCCTATTCGCAGCGACGGCTCGGTGCGGGCCAAATTTGGGGAACTCCGGCAGGCGGTGTGGGAAAGAACCATGCCTAAGGCCGCGGCTTCGGATGGAACAATCACCATAGAGTTCAAAAATGGATTGCTGTCCGCTTGCCGGGGCGATGCGCCTCTCAAAATCGAAACCGATGTCCCCACCGGCTCACCCGTATACCGCCTGGGCCTGAACGGCGAGTTGGTGGTTGATGAGAGGCTCAAAGTGAGCCGGGGTAAATTAAGCGGCGTTTACCTGGCCGAAGACGACTTGAGCCAAACCGATTTTGTGTTTACCCTATCCGATGCTGCCGCCTCGCTGCCGGAGCCGGTGAGCGGTTATCTGAAAAATTTACTCCAGAGCCAGGCCGGCGTGTTACGGTATTGCGCGGATCAGGCCGAATATCTCAGCCAAATGTTGTCGCTTTCGGAACAGCCGGAATCGGAACCGGCCCGGCCCAAAAAATCGGGCGTCACCTCCTACACCATTGCCGAAGCCCGGCGCGGCCTGCGAGAAGCGGATGCGGCTTTGCGCAAAGCCATGGCTTCTATCAGCGGGCTGGAAGGCGGCTTTGGCGTAATGCTTGACAAAGAGCAGGAGTTCACTCCCCAACCCGCGGAACATCCCCTGACCATCAGCCCCGAAGTATTTGAAGGCCAGGTACAAGAGAGGCTGGTCGACGCCGGGACCGTGTGCGCCGGAGTTGCGCCTCAACTTAAATCTGCCGCCGATCATCTAAAAGAAGTTATCGACTCAAACGTGCTCACCATCTATCACTATCAAAAAAGCTATGCACTGGCCGTAGAAACCACCCGGAGCACTCGCGCGGAACTGTTAGAAATTGTCGCTCAACTTCGGCTGGGTATTGCTTCGGAGCGGCTGCCATTGGTGGTGTGGCGCATTCACGATCAAATTCAATCCATCACCGAGAGCCTGCGCTGGGGGGTGCTGCGGCGGTAGCTACTTCTTCCTCCTGACCCCCAACAGCGTCGCCTTGATCAAATCTCCATTCATCCGGGCGATGAAATCCAGGCTGATCTCTTTGGGGCAGACCGCCTCGCACTCGCCGATGTTGGTGCAGCCGCCAAAGCCTTCTTCGTCCATTTGATTGACCATGTCAACCACGCGCTGGTATCGTTCGGTCTGGCCCTGGGGCAGGTGGCCCAGATGAGACACTTTGGCTGCCGTAAACAGCATGGCCGAGGCATTGGGGCAGGCGGCCACGCACGCGCCGCAGCCAATACAGGCCGCCGCATCCATCGACACATCCGCTTTGTCTTTGGAGATCGGGATAGCGTTGGCGTCGGGCGCGCTGCCGGTTCCCACCGAGATAAACCCGCCGGCCTGGATAATGCGGTCAAACGCGCTGCGGTCCACGATCAGGTCTTTGAGCACCGGGAAGGCTTCGGCCCGCCACGGTTCAATGGTAATGGTTTCGCCATCGTGGAAGTGGCGCATATGGAGCTGGCAGGCGGTAATGGCCTTCACGTCTTCCCGGTCCTGGCCGTGAGCCACGCCGTTGATCATCAAACTGCACGTGCCGCAGATTCCTTCGCGGCAGTCGTGGTCAAACGCAACCGGCTCTTCGCCCTGCAAAGTCAGTTTTTCGTTCAGCAGGTCCAGCATCTCCAAAAAGGAGGAGTCGGGGCTGACGCCTTCCAGCGGGTAAGTGACCAGTTGTCCCGGTGTTTGAGAGTTTTTCTGCCGCCATATTTTTAAGGTCAGGTTCATAATGTTTGCGCCCCCTACTTGTAACTGCGCTGGGTTAAGGCCACATGCTCAAACTCGAGCGGTTCTTTGTTGAGCAGTGGCGGTTTGCCGTCGCCGTCGTGCTGCCAGGCCGCCACGTAAGAAAAGTTTTCGTCGTCCCGCAGCGCCTCGCCTTCTTCGGTTTGACTCTCGACCCGAAAATGTCCGCCGCACGATTCGGTGCGATGCAGGGCGTCCAGGCACATCAGCTCGGCCAGTTCCATAAAATCGCCAATGCGCCCGGCCATTTCCAGGCTCTGGTTCAGATCGTTGTTTTCGCCCGGCACTTTGACATTGTCCCAGAACTCGGCCCGGATTTCGGGGATGCGTTCCAAAGCTTTTTTAAGCCCGTCTTCGGTGCGCTCCATGCCGCAGTAATCCCAAACTACTTGGCCCAATTCCCGGTGAAAAGAGTCGGGCGCGCGCTGGCCGTCGATGCTCAGCAGGCGGCTGACGTGGGCGTTGACCCCGGCGATGGTTTCCTGAAAGGCGGGATGGGTGGTGTCAACCTCATCCGGCTCGGCCTGGGCCAGGTAATTGCCCATGGTGTAGGGCACCACAAAATAGCCATCGGCCAACCCTTGCATCAGGGCGCTGGCCCCCAGCCGGTTGGCCCCGTGGTCCGAGAAGTTGGCCTCGCCAATCACAAACAGGCCGGGGATGGTGCTTTGCAGGTTGTAATCTACCCACAACCCGCCCATCGTGTAGTGGGAGGCCGGATAGATGCGCATCGGCACTTCGTAGGGGTTTTCGCCGGTGATGCTCTGGTACATGTCAAACAGGTTGCCGTACCGGTCTTTGACCACCTCTTTCCCCAACCGGCCAATGGCCTCGGCAAAATCCAGGTACACGCCGTTCTTTTGCTCGCCCACGCCGTAGCCCGCATCGACCACAGTTTTGGCGTTGCGCGAGGCCACATCGCGCGGAACCAGGTTGCCAAAACTGGGATATTTTTCTTCCAAATAGTAGTTGCGCTCGGTTTCGGGGATATCGTTAGGAGGCCGGGTTTCGTCTTTGTGGCGAGGCACCCAGATGCGGCCGTCGTTGCGCAGCGACTCGCTCATCAACGTTAATTTTGATTGATGTTCGCCGGTCGGCGGGATGCAGGTGGGGTGAATTTGGGTGAAACAGGGGTTGGCAAACAGCGCGCCCCGTTTGTACGCCCGCCAGATGGCGGTGGTATTGCAGCCCTTGGCGTTGGTGGAGAGGTAAAACACATTGCCGTAACCGCCGGTCGCCAGTACTACCGCATCGGCCACGCGCGCCCGAATTTCACCCGTGACCATATCGCGGGTAACAATGCCCCGCGCCCGCCCATTGATGACCACCAGATCGAGCATTTCGGTGCGGGTGTGCATTTTTACCTTGCCCGCCCCAATTTGGCGCGATAGCGCCTGGTACGCGCCCAGCAGCAACTGCTGGCCCGTTTGCCCCCGGGCGTAGAAGGTGCGCGATACCTGCGCGCCGCCAAAAGAACGATTATCGAGCACGCCGCCGTACTCGCGGGCAAAGGGCACTCCCTGGGCCACGCACTGGTCGATGATGTTGTTGCTGATCTGGGCCAGCCGGTACACGTTCGACTCGCGGGAGCGATAGTCGCCGCCCTTGACGGTATCGTAAAAGAGGCGGAAGATGCTGTCGCCATCATTTTGATAGTTTTTGGCCGCGTTGATGCCGCCCTGGGCGGCCACGCTGTGCGCCCGGCGGGGGCTGTCTTGGTAGCAGAAGCAATCGATATTGTAGCCCAACTCGGCCATGGTGGCCGAGGCCGAGGCCCCGGCCAGGCCGGAGCCGACCACGATGATATTGAATTTTCGTTTGTTGGCCGGGTTCACCAGTTTCATCTCAAAGCGATGTTTATCCCACTGATCCTGAATGGAGCCGTCGGGCAGGCCGGCCTTCAGGGTGACGGTTCCTGTTTTTATAGTTGGCATTGTTTTTCCCCTTTAACTGATGAGGCCGATCATCACGGCCAGCGGTACAAGCGCAAAACCAACGGGAATCACCAGGGCCAGTAAAACAGCCAGGCCCCGGATGGCAGGCTCGTATGATTTGTGGTTCAGCCCCAGTGTTTGGAACAAACTCCACGCGCCGTGGTAGAGATGGAATCCCACCGCCACCAGGCCAATCAAATAAATGATCGAGGGAATATAGGCGTAGGAACTGAAGCCGATGATGACGTTGTGGTAGGCATCGTGGGCTTCAAAATTGGGGTGGATACCGGCCACGCCAAAGGTGAAGTGCATCAGGTGATAGATCACAAACAGCCCAATGGCAATGCCGCCAAAAACCATGGTCAATGTGGCCGAATTGCCCCGCAATTTTTTGTGTTGGCTGTAGCCCGCGCCCCGGCTTTTTCGTTTGCGCAGGTACAGAACAATGCCGGCCCAAATATGGGGCAGAAACGAAACGATCAACACGATCCGGGCGACCCACAGCAAATGGGCATAGCCAAATACCGGCGCGCCCAGAGTGCGCAGCCCGGCGGCGTACGCATTAAAATGTTCCTGGCCGCCAAAAATTTTCAGGTTGCCGTACATGTGCATGATCAAATACCCAATCCAGATTGCGCCGGACAGGGCCATAATGACCTTCTTGCCGATGGTGGTGCGCGGCAGGGCCACAATGCTCAAATCAGTGACGCTCATAGAAAATCCCTCTTGAAAATTTATGAATAGAACAGTTATTGAATTACACCGGCGGTTGGAACGCCAGAATGGTCTGCGTGCCGTAGATAAACGCCACAACGCCAACCAGAATGGACAGGCCGATCAGCAGGCGTTTGTAGGCCGCAAATCTTTCCAAATCGGTGATGACCATGTACATGCCCGTAATGGCGTGCATCAACACAAAAAATAGAAAAGCAATGTCGATGGCTTTCCAGACGGGATTGGCCATGCGCTCGATAATGCGGCTAAAATCGATGTGGAACGGAGGATAATGTACCACAATCATATGGATGGTCAAAAAAATTACCAGGGCAATCGCGCTGACGCGCTGCATTTGAAAAATTCGCATGGTGCCTCCTAACGCGGACAAAGCCGCAACCAAAAGGATAAATATGACCGGAAATTCTTGTA
>CAZTFF010000055.1:0-34925 GCA_964612485.1 uncultured Caldilineaceae bacterium | reverse complement strand
TTGCAACTAAAAGCAGTGAAAGTACTCCGTGAACCAAAAGCAGTATCGTAAAGTTGGTCAACACCTCAAACCGTATCGCCATGAATTAATGCTCCAGCTATGGAAGGCAGCTCTTGAGTGTCGGAATATTGAAACCAGCGAACAAGCGCTGCGAGACTTGACCCAGGCACTGGCCGACGCGTTTTACGCCTTCTTGCAAGATAGCAAACATCAGACCCCCACCCATCTGGGCCATATTCTCAATCAGGCTCGCGCTACCTCTATCTTTCTGGCTCAAATGAATAAAGCTATACGAAACCTGTGCCTGATTCATCTTGAAGAGGAGATGTTGGTTGCCGGGCTGGAAGCTTCCGCCGATTTTTTTGCGTTCATTGTGCAAACTTACGTGCAGGAAAATCAGGGTCTGCTCCTCCTGGAGAGTTTTCAAGAACACGCCAAAACGCGCATCAAATCGTCGTTAACTGAAACGGAAATCCAAATTTTGGGCTATGTGGTAGCAGGAAGGTCTAACAAGCAAATCGCTGATCTTATGGGCGTCTCAGCACGTACCATTACCAATTATTTGAAAGCTATTCGCCATAAGTTAGACACAGAAAGTCGGGCGGATACAATCGCCACGGCGATCAGGTTGTTTAATTTTTGAAGCCGTTCCCCTTCTTGACCTGAACCTCTCTTTATAATAAAAAAATATAAAAAAACTTCTTGACATTAAATAAAAAGGTATTATAATATATTTGATAAATTTAGCCTAGACTAATTTTTATTTTAGCTTTAAATAACACACCTTGAAAAAATGGAGATACATTATGAATGATCCATTATTTTATCTTGTGATTGCTGTATTGGCCGGTGCGGTCGGCTGGTGGCTTTTCTGGCCGGAACGCGGCTATTTCTGGCGCTGGCAGCGCGCCAAGCAGCTCACCCGCCGGATTTTGCGAGAGGATGCCCTCAAGCATTTGCATAAATTTGAACGGCACAACCGCCCGGCTACCGTTCAAAGCGTGGCTGGCGATCTGCATATATCCGTAGATCAGGCCGCCGACCTGCTGGCCGATATGCAGGCCCACGAATTGATTGAAATGAAAGGGCCTGAGATCCATCTCACCGTGCAGGGGCGCGATTACGCCCTGCACATCCTGCGGGCGCATCGTTTATGGGAACGGTATCTGGCCGACGAAACCGGCTATGCTGAAGCCGAGTGGCACGGTCAGGCTGAAATGCAAGAGCATTCACTGACTCCGGCGGAAGTGGATGCGCTGGCCGCGCAGTTGGGCAATCCTGCTTACGATCCTCACGGCGATCCCATTCCGGCTTCCGGCGGAGAACTGGTTCAGCCGGAGCGCCAGCCGCTTACCACGCTGGAGTCTCACAGGCAAGGCCGCATTGTGCATTTGGAGGACGAACCTGAAGCAGTTTACGCCCAACTGGTGGCCGAAGGGCTGCATCCGGGGCAGCAGGTTCGCTTGCTGGAAAGTACGGCCCAACGGGTGCGCTTCTGGGCCGGCGGCGACGAACACGTACTCGCCCCGATTGTGGCCGCTAACATCGCCGTCGTGCCGCTGCCGGAGGAACCCACCGTGGAAGAATGCTGCGCCGAACCGTTGAGCACTCTCAAATTGGGCGAAAAAGCCACCATCACCGGAATTTCCCCGGCCTGTCGCGGTTTGGAGCGCCGCCGCTTTCTGGACCTGGGCATTTTACCCGGCACGCAAATCGAAGTCGATTTAGGCAGCCCCAGCGGCGACCCGATGGCCTATCGCGTGCGCGGCACCCTGATCGCGCTGCGCAAAGAGCAGGCCGATATGATCAATATTTCGCGTGATCCCAACCTTGCGCGTAATGGAAACCTTACAACTGAAAGAATGCCTGTCGAGGAGGTAGCCTGATGTCAAACAATAATTCACCGCAACCGTCCGCCACAGCCTGCGAAACCTGCCCCGTGCATAACGCGGCCAACCTGCGCAAGCTGGGCGTCAATATGGAAAACTCTGATTTTGTGATCGCGCTGGCCGGCAACCCCAATACCGGTAAAAGCACCGTGTTCAATGCCCTCACCGGCTTGCGCCAGCACACCGGCAACTGGCCGGGCAAAACCGTGGGCCGGGCCGAAGGCGGCTTTGTGTATGCCGATTATCGTTACAAACTTGTTGATCTGCCCGGCACCTACTCCCTGCTGTCTACCAGCGTGGATGAGGAAATTGCCCGCGATTTCATTCTTTTCGGCCAGCCCGATGTAACCGTGGTGGTGGTGGATGCCACCCGGCTGGAACGCAACCTGAACCTGGCCCTGCAAGTGCTGGAGATCACCGACCGGGCCGTGATCTGCCTGAACTTGATCGATGAGGCCCGTCGCCACAACATCGAGGTGGACCAACGCCGCCTGGCGCGTGATTTGGGCGTGCCGGTGGTGCCGACGTCCGCCCGCTACGGCGAGGGCCTGCCCGAACTGCTGCAAGCCATCAACGAGGTAGCCACCGGCCAAACCGTCTGCCAACCCCACCGGATCAAAAATGAACCGGCTGAACTCAAACAGGCAGTGTCGCAGTTAGTGACGCAAATTCAAACCGTTTATCCCGATCTACCTAACGCCCGGTGGGTGGCCTTGCGGCTGTTAGACGGCGATCCACGCATTGCCGATGCCCTGCGTAAAGGCGAGCTTGGCGATTTGGGCCGTGGGGCCGATCAATCCGAAGAATCAAACCTGGTTTTAACCTTGGAGGCCGCCTGATGAATACCGTCAAACAACCCACCCTGAATCAAATTCTCTCCACCGCCGAAAATCTACGCTGGCAGATTGGCGGCAACTTCCATGAACATCTGATGGAAGCTATTTACACCGATGCCGCCCAAATTGCCGACCGCGCCGTAACCCGGCCCGATAAGCCACCCCGGTTTGATCTGGACCGTCTGATAGACCGGGCTGTAACCAGCCGCGTGTTCGGTTTTCCGTTGATGATCTTGCTGTTGATGATAGTGTTCTGGCTAACCATTGAGGGGGCCAACTATCCTTCGCAATTTTTGGCCTGGATTTTGCTGGATACGCTCCATCCGATGCTTAAAGAAGGAGCCGCTGCTATTAGTATGCCCTGGTGGCTCGATGGCCTGTTGATCGACGGGATGTATCTGGCCACCGCCTGGGTCATCAGCGTGATGCTGCCGCCGATGGCTATCTTCTTCCCCCTGTTTACCCTGCTGGAAGACTTTGGCTATCTGCCCCGTGTGGCCTTCAACCTGGACCGCCTCTTTAAACGGTCGGGCGCGCACGGCAAACAGGCCCTGAGCATGACCATGGGCTTTGGCTGTAACGCCGCCGGGGTGATCGCCACCCGCGTGATCGACAGCCCCCGCGAGCGGTTGATCGCCATCATCACCAATAACTTTGCCCTGTGCAACGGCCGCTGGCCCACGCAAATTCTCATTGCCACACTCTTTATTGGCGCGCTGGTGCCGGCGTACCTGGCCGGATTGGTCTCGGCGCTGGCGGTGGTGGGGATTGCCTTGCTGGGCGTGCTGCTTACCTTCGTGGTGTCGTGGATGCTGTCTCGCACCTGGCTGCGCGGCGAGGCCTCAACCTTTAGCCTGGAATTGCCGCCCTATCGACCGCCCCGCCTCTGGCAAACGGTCTACACCTCGTTGATTGATCGTACCATCTTTGTGTTGTGGCGGGCCATTGTCTTTGCCCTACCCGCCGGCGCAGCGATCTGGTTGATTGCCAATATCACCGTTGGCGGCACCAATATTGCCGAACATCTGATTGATTTCCTGAATCCTCTGGGCCTGTTGATCGGCCTCAACGGCGTTATTCTGGTAGCCTATATTGTAGCCATTCCCGCCAACGAGATCGTTATTCCCACCATCCTGATGTTGACCGTACTGGTTGCTTCCGGCGTAAATGATCTGGGCGCGGGAGCAGGCGTGATGTTTGAACTCGACTCCGACACCGGGTTGATGGCGATCTTCGATGCCGGCGGCTGGACGCTGCTTACGGCCGTCAACCTGATGTTGTTCAGCCTCATCCACAACCCGTGCAGCACCACCATCTACACCATCTTCAAAGAAACCGGCAGTAAAAGGTGGACCATCGTGTCAGCACTGCTGCCGCTGGTGATGGGGTTTGCCGTTACTTTTGTGGTGGCTCAGGTCTGGCGGCTCGTGGCCGGATAATCTATTGGAATCTGTTGAAGAGTGGGGATGCGCGTAACACATCCCCCACTTTTTTGATTCGTGCCAATGGTGCGGATGGGGTAAAATAAGGTTAGGATTCTCTGCGTATCTCTGCGCGTTCTCCGTGAAACTCTGTGTAATTTGCCTTGGAAAATACCATGCACACCGAATCTACTGAAATGTATTTAATCACGGTTTACCGGCTCACCCGTGAAACGCCGCGAGCCTCAACCAAAGACATTGCCACGTTGCTCAAAGTGAGCCAGCCCAGCGTCTCGGAACAACTCAAACGATTGGCCAAACAGGGCTACCTCAATTATCAATGGCGTGAGGGCGCCACCCTCACCGAAAAGGGCGAACCGATTGCCATTAATGTGCTGCGCAAGCACCGGCTGCTGGAAACCTTTCTGGTGAATATGGCCGGCTATGAACTGGATGAAGTGCATGAAGAGGCGTGCGAAATGGAACACGCCATCTCTAACCGGCTGGCCGACCGGTTGGAAGTGATGCTCGATTACCCCGAAGTAGACCCCCACGGCCACCCCATTCCCGGTAAAGATGGCCGGGTCACATCGCCCGATTGTTTCGCGCTGGCCGATGTGCCCGCCGGCCAAACCGTCACCATTTGCCAGGTGAGCGACTGGCATCCCCAGGAATTGGCCTATTTGCGGCAAGTCAATCTGGTGCCAGACACCATCGTCACCGTGGCGGAGATTGCCCCGTTTGACGGCCCTTTTACGCTTGAGGTCAACGGCCAGACTATAGCCATTTCCCGCGAGATTGCCCAAAAAATCGGCGTAACTTGAGTCCGCGAAGTCGCGCGAAGGTACGTGAAGTTTTTAAATTTTTTCTTGGCGTTCCTTCGCGCATCTTAGCGGACTCTGTTTGATTATCTGCTCTTAGGCTGCCCTAACTCTCCAAATTTGCGTTGACTAACATGGAGTTGGTTTGGTATGCTGTCGATATATTTGTACGGAGGAAAAATCAACCCTATGAATGATAGCATGCAAGAAAACGGCGTCACTCACCAACCTGAAGTTCTCAATCAGGATGAAGAAAACTGTTTGGAGATGATTGCGTCTGTGGCCGGGAATTCGCCGGGCATTGTGGGCGTGGATGTGGATTTTGACCGGCAGGAGATGGCGGTTGAATACGATCCATGCCGGATGTCGCCGGAAAAAGTCAGCCAGATTGCCCACCAATTGTCTCCTGAATTTAGAAACCGGATCGAAACCTGCACCATACGGCTGGGGCCGCGAGGGGGACGTTCTTGCGAATCGTGCGCCATGAATTTAGAGGGCAAAGTCAGCCAAATACCGGGCGTGCAGCGCGCCGCCGCCAGCTACAAGGGTGGCGTCCTGAGCATCAAGTATGATAATCACCTGACGTCGCCCGACCAACTGATCCGGCAAGTGCAGCAGTTTGGCGCGCGGATTTCGCCGTCTGAGGCGGAAGCGCCGCCCGTGGTAATACCTTCTCTCCCGTTACGGCGGGGCTGGCAGTGGTTCAAAGCGCAAAATTTGGAAATCATCTTTACCCTCGTCACCTTTGTGGCGATGATGACAGCCTGGCTGGCTGAGTGGGCCGGCGCAGCACCGGTTGTTTCCACGGTTTTGTATGTGATCGCCTATGTGACCGGCGGAACGTTTGGTGTAAAAGCCAGCCTGGAATCGCTGCGGGAACGCACGATTGACATCGATCTGTTGATGATCCTGGCCGCCCTGGGCGCGGCAGTGGTAGGCGCGCCGTTTGAGGGAGCGATGCTGTTGTTTCTTTTTTCGCTGTCCAATGTGTTGCAGGATTACGCGCTGGACCGCACCCGCAATGCCATCCGCTCGTTGATGAAATTACGCCCGGAACAGGCGTTGGTGCGGCGGGGCAGCCGGTTGGTCACGCTGCCGTTAGAAAAAGTAGTGGTGGGAGATCGGTTTGTGGTTCGGCCCGGCGACCGCCTGCCGCTGGACGGCGAGGTGGTGGAGGGCGACAGTTCGCTCGACCAATCGCCCATCACCGGCGAGTCGATGCCGGTGGCTAAGGGCGTGGGCGACTCCGTGCTGGCCGGCACCATCAACAAAAACGGCAGCCTGGAAGTGCGTGTCACCAAGCGGCCCCAGGATTCAACCCTGGCCAAACTCATCAAAATGGTTGAAGAAGCGCAGAGCGAAAAAGCGCGCACCCAGCGATTTCTGGATACAGCCGAACAGTATTACGCGGTGGGCGTCATTATTTTTACTATTCTGGTGGCCGTGGTGCCGGTATTTTTCCTGGCCGAACCGTTTAATACTGCTTTCTACCGGGCCATCACGGTGATGGTGGCGGCATCGCCCTGCGCGCTCATCATCAGCACTCCGGCGTCGGTGCTGTCGGCGATTGCTGTGGGCGCCAGAAAAGGCGTGTTGTTTAAGGGCGGCGTGTATGTGGAACAGGCGGCGGCGCTCAAAGTAGTGGCTTTTGATAAAACCGGCACGCTCACCGTGGGCGAACCTCGCGTAACTGATGTGGAAGTGCTGGCCGATCCCGCGTTGTGGCCCGGCGATCAAGATGATTTGCTGGCCCTGGCCGCGGCGGTGGAGTTCAAATCAGAGCATCCTCTGGCCAAAGCTACGGTAGACGCGGCCCAGGAACAGGGTTTGGACTTGTCGGAGGCGCTGGCGTTTCAGGCGTCAACGGGCAGGGGCGTGCAGGCGAGGGTCGATGGTTTGAAGGTGCGCATTGGTAATTTGCGCTATTTTGCCGAGCATCAGGCCCGCAATGTGGATACTGCTACAGAAACAGTCAAACGGTTACAATCCGAGGGCAAAACCTCGGTGGTGGTGGCCCAGATGCTGGATGATGAGTCATCGACCCATATTTTGGGCGTGGTGGCTTTTGCCGACCGGCTGCGTGAGGATGCCGCGGCGGTGGTCGGCGAGTTGAGATCATTGGGCGTGGAAAAAGTGGTAATGCTGACGGGCGATAACGAGCGTACCGCCCAGGCTATTGCCGCGCAGGTGGGGGTTGATGAATATTTTGCCGATCTGCTGCCGGAAGACAAAGTACGCATTGTTAAGGAACTGCGCGAAACTTACGATTCGGTGGCCATGGTGGGTGACGGGGTGAACGATGCGCCCGCGCTGGCCGGGGCCACCATTGGTATGGCTATGGGCGCTGCCGGCACCGACGTAGCCCTGGAAACCGCCGATGTGGTGTTGATGGCCGACGACCTGCGGAATATCGCCTACGTGATCGGCTTGAGCCGCCAGACGCGCCGCACCCTGGTAACAAACCTGGTTTTTGCATTGGCGATGATCGTGATTATGGTGGCGGCCATTTTTACCACGGGGCTGTCCCTGCCGCTGGCCGTATTAGGCCACGAGGGAGGAACGGTGTTAGTGTCGTTAAACGGTCTGCGACTGTTGTTCTACAAATCACAGATGGTTGAATGATAAATTTCTGGGAGATTGTGATGATGATTGATTTCTTTGCTGGATTTCAGCTTGCGGCCCTGCTCTTTTTTCTGCTGGTGTTTATAGGCCGGAGTCTCTATCTTTATTGGCGAAAGGGCGTTCGAGCTTTTGTGCTGGGGGCCAATAAACAGGGCGTCCAACGAGTTATGGAAATAGCTTTTTTTATCGGGCTGGTAATCTGGATGGCTGAAATTGTGCGGCATACGCTGCCGTTGCAGGGACAAATTTTCCCCTCGGTTTTTTATGTTCGTTTGATCGATTCGTTCCCGGCAAAGATCGGGGGGATGATTTTGATCATTGCCGGTTTTTCTATTTTTATACTGGCCCTGGCCTCGTTTGGCGACTCCTGGCGCATCGGCATCGACAAACAATCGCCCGGAGATTTGGTGACTGCCGGGATATTTTCTCTCTCGCGGAACCCGATTTTTGTTTTTGTCGGCCTCTATTTTTGGGGAACATTTTTACTGAGCGGAACGTGGGTCTTTTTGTTCTTTGCGCTGTTGGTGACGGGGGGACTGCATTACCAGATTTTGCAGGAAGAAAAGTTTCTACGAAAAACTTACGGCCAGACCTATCAAAATTATTGTCACCACACCGCCCGGTATCTGGTGCTGTTTTAGGGGCTTTTTTCGGGATGGTGCTGGATAACCCGGTAGGCTTCCAGTTCCACCCCCACTTTTTTCTTGGTATATTCCAGGTCTAACTGTTCGGAAGAAAAGGAGTTGCCAATTAATTCCCGGGTGTGGCCGTCGATGTAAACTTCGCTTTCGGTGCGCCCTTTGATGGCCATTTTACTTAATTTGCTCGACATATTGACCGCCGGGCCAACCATGGTGGCCTCCGAGCCAACCGTACCGGTTTTTACATTCCCCGTGCTGATACCGATGCCCATGCCGGTATTGGCAAATTCGTGGCTTTCCCGCTTCCATTTATCGCGCAGGGTTCGATACGCTTCGCGCATGTTCAGCGAGGCCATCAACGCCGATTTGGTGGCTTTGATTTGTTCGGCTTCGTTGTTTTGGCCGGGCGCGCTGCCAAATACGCCCATCACGCTATCGCCCAGGCTTTTATCCATCGCGCCGCCGGCCTGCACAATAATTTGCGACATCGTTAAAAGATATTCATCCAGAAAGGCCACCATCAGTTCCGGCCCAATGGAGTTGGTTAAATAGGTTGAGCCGTGAATATCGCCCATTACCACGGTCACTTCGTCCTGGTGGGTAAGTTCGGCGATGTAGCCGGGATCATAATAATGATCCAAAGCGGCCCGGCGGCCAATTTGCCGGTCGTGCAGGAGCCGCAGGCCGGAAGTTTCGGCCAGGCCGTGAGCAATGGAGGGATATTTTTTGACCACCAGATCAAAATCTTCCCGGCTGATAGCCAGCAGGCGGGTGTTGGTCACGGTGCGAATGGTGGCGGTGCGCGGCACGGCGCGGAGCAGCGCGATTTCGCCAAAGAAATCGCCCGGCCCCAGCCGGTTGATTACGCCCACCGATTGGTGGTTGCCCATTTCCGGGGCCAAAACCTCTACTTCGCCCACTTCGATCACAAAGAAGGTATCGCCCATTTCGCCCATATGGAACACAATTTGTCCGGCTCCAAATTCTCTTACTTTGATGCGGTTGGCCAGCAGCACGCTTTGTTCCAGCGTCATTTTGCTGAGGATGGGAATGTTTTCCAGCACGCGGACCACGCCGGTAGACAGGGCTTTTTCTAAGATCGCCAGTTGGGTGCGGGCTTCAGAATAATCGGGTTTGAGTTTGATGGCCGCGCGGAACGATTCGCGGGCCTGGCCGTAATCCCGCAAGATTTTTTGGATGGTGCCCAGGTTGTAAAAATGGTGGGCATTGGCCGGTTCAAGTTGGGTGGTGGCTTTGAATACGGTCAGGGCTTCCACATATTTACCTTGATCGTGGTAAGTGATCCCCAACTGGTTATAGGCATCGACAAAATCAGAGCGCAGCCCAATGGCTTCTTCCAGGTGAACAATGGCCCGTTCATACTGGTTTACCTGGCGGTAAAGGGAGCCAAGCTCGTATTGAATTTCGGCGGAACCGGGGTTCTCCTGGCTGGCCATATCCAGGTAAGAGAGCGCTTCGGGGTAGCGGCCCAAATCGCGGCAGGCCAGCCCCACGCTGAAGAGCAGCGAGAAGTGTTGGTCCAGCGGCAGGCGGCGTTCCAGGTTTTGCAGGGCCTGGGTTATATTTTCGCCGGAATTGGCCAGGCAGTGGGCGGCCAGCCAGGTGCGGGCGTAATCGTTGTTGCGGCCCAATATTTTGGAGTACAGGGCGGCTTTATCGTGGGCAATGCCGTACAGCAAAATGATGGTTCCCTGCCAGCGCCGCCGGGCCTCGGCGGTATTGACATAGGGTTCGACATCCTGTTTTTGGTCGCGCAAAGCCAGGGCGGCAAAAAATTCTTGATAGGTCTGGTGGGCAAACTCTATCCAGACCCGGTCATCGGGGTGGCGGATCAGTCCGCTGTGTTTGATTTCTTCGTGGACATCTTCAGCGGTAATGTATTGCACTTCAACCCGTTCGCCCAGCGGCGCTCTCTCTCGAAATAGCGAGGTTTGTTCGGCAATCATCTCCATCCAGCGGGTGCGGGGGAAAGCCCACACCTCTTCTTCTTGCATGGCGGCGCCCAGCCGGGACAGCACCTCTTTGCGTAACCCCAACGGCACTTGCGATTTGGAGCGACCAAAAATTTTCCACCATTCGCTGTCGGTGCGTTCCAGCAAGTTGTCGGTGAACACTTCAAAAAGAACGCCCCTATTTTTGGGCAAGGCTTCGTCGCTGTTTTTGGCAATTTGGGCAAACATGTAAAGGGCCAGCGGCGTTTGAGCCAGGTCTTCCAGTTGGGTGTCGCTGTAGATTTCTTTGGCCACCTGCCGGCCCTGTTCGGCGCGGAGATAATTCACCAAAAAGGCTTCAATATCTTCGCCGGCCAGCCGTTGCAGCATGGCGGTGCGGAAGCCTTGCAAGGCCGTGTAATCCTGCATTCGGCACGATAAAATGAATTGGTAATGGCCGTATTTGCGGATAAAGTAGTTTAGTTCAGGCCGTGTATTGTGCTGGAACGGCATTTCGTTCAGCCCATCCATCAAAAACGTGATCGACTGAATTCTTTCATATCTGGAGTCCTGCCCGGTTAACAGCGCCTCAACATCGGCCTCCGTTTCAAACTCGTAAATTTCGTAACTGCGAAACATATTCAAGATCAGGTTCTCGATGGTTTTGCCGGGGGTCAGGGCGTTGAGTTTGACAAAAAGGGGCAGGGTGATGGGTTCCTGGGAGTGGGCCATAAGATGATCGGCTTGTTCGGCGGCATCCAGCATGAAACGGCGCAGCACTGTGGTTTTGCCGGCGCCGGCATCGCCCAAAATAACGGCGCGGTAATCGTTGGCGATCAAATCTCGTACGTCAATCGGCATTTCTGAGGTGAGGCTGGAACCTTCCAGGGCAAAGCGGCGCAGCGGTGAAACCATTTCCTGGGGGTCCTGGCTGCGGGCTTGCAGGCGGCGCTGGGCAATTTCGGTGAGGATATCCAACACGCCCGGCGCTTTTTGATTGATCAGGTTGAGCGATCCCCGCGTGAGCGTGACAAATTTACAGGGCTGCACCGTGCGGACGGTGGCGGTGCGGGGCACATTTTTGATCAGCGCGATCTCGCCAAAAAAATCGCCTTTGCCCAGACGGGTGACCACCATCTCGTTGCCCAGCGCATCGGGCACAGACACCTCCACTTCCCCGCTGACAATCACGTAACATTTATCGCCGTATTCTCCCCGCTTAAAGATGGTTTGATTGGCCGGGTAGGGTTCGGCGTGGGGAAACATGGGGGCCAGTTGTTTCAACTCGTCAAAGGTGAGGGTGTGGCGGGGCGGGAAAGGGCTGACGGTTTCGGTAGCGCGTTTGGCTTTTAACGGCAGGTAGAGGTCTTTCCAGATGGCGTAGTCGGGGTCTTCAATAATCCGGCGCAGGTAGCGGCGGATGGGCGGCAAAATATTGTGGGGATCGGTTGATTCGTCGTTTTCCTGGCCGGGCGAAACTTCGGACCCCATGCCGGTAAAACTGAAAAACTGGCCTTTCCAGTTCCAGAAATCGGGGGCATTGCGGGCCAGTTGGGTAACAAACGAGGTATTGCCCCAGATCACCACCGGCTGGGCCACCATGGTCAGCCTATCGCGCAAAAAATTGAGCAGCCGGATAAAACGGTCCCGCTGCTCATCGTTAAATTTTTCTACGCCGTAAACAAAAATAGCAATCGATTTGTATTTGCCGGTGAGTTCCAGGTTTTTGAAGCGAGAGTGATCGGTTAGCTCGGTCAGGCTGCGGACCAGATTGGTGTCTTTGGAGCTGACTTCAAAATTAAAGACATAAATGCCTTCGGCCTCCAGACGCCGGCGAAAATAATCAATCAAGCGCGCCCGCAGGCTCAAATCATCACATTCGGCCACGGCCAACCCGCCCATGGTGCTCATGCGCAGCATGGCCAGCAGCATTCTTATTTCATCGGGAAAGCGCGATGCGAATTCATCAACTTCTGGCGCAATCATGTTAATTTGCCTAACGTCCCTAGCGGTGTATCGGTTACGACCTTGCGTTCCTTGTGTTCAGCTTCCCATTCTTCCAACAATTCGGTGACCACCGGATGAACATCGAACCAACCTTTGCCGTTGGGATAATAGAGCACGCACAGTGATTCCAGGTGGCGCATATTGACGTCGGCCCGGCTTTTGGTTTGTTTCACCCGGCGCAGCCATTTGTAATCATCGTGTTCCAGCATGCGGTAATACTCGCTTTTGAGCTTGTTCCTTTGAAATTGGAGCACGTTATGGGTAATTTTGCTGATGCCGTACTCCTCGCAGTAGACGCTGCACCCCCGGATCACGCGGATCAATTCGCGCAGAATGCCGCCGGTCATTTGAATGGCGGTATCGATGACTTCGTCTTCAAACAAATCGGCGTGAACCCGGCGGTAGATGATCTCGCGCAGGGTGCTGACATCGGGCGCTTCGGGCGGTTCGGGCGAACCGTCTTTCATGTGGACCCGGAACATGGGCATATAGTGAACTTCCAGGAATTGCCCGATATGTTTGGAGGCGGCATCGTACAAGAGTGAAATGGGAGCGGTGTAAATGGCAAAGCAATCAAAAGAAGCCAGGCTTTTGACGTGTTCCCGAAAAATGTTGAGCGCGGCATCGAGCGGTTGGATTTTATCCAGATCATCAATGATGAGCAGGATGTGTTTGCCGGTGATGCTGGACACCTCGTAAATCACTTGATTGATGAGGTTGATGAGTTCCGGCACATATTTGCGAATGCGGGCGCGAATACTCTCGCGGACTTCCCCTTCGCTCTTCAGCCGCACATCAATCAGACGAATGAGGCTGCCCAGCCCCAGTTCAAAATCAAGCCCCGAGTCGGACATCGTCATATCGGTGGCGGCGGTGGGGTTGGATTGGTAGAGCCAATCGTAAACGCGGCGGGCGGGGGAGTCGTCAACCATGTAGCCCAGCCGTTCCATCTCTTTGTAAATGCCCAAAATGATCGACAGGGCAATATCAACAAATTCAATATTGTACAGGCCCACCACCTCGCTGACCGAGTATTGAATGGGCAGAAAACTTTGGCGTAGAAACTCCTGGCGGCCGGTGCCGTTTTCGATGAGCGTGGCCAGCCGGAACAGTTCGGTGCTTTTTCCGCAGCCGGTGTGACCCACAAACAGAAATTTGGTGTTGTTGGGGGGCAAGGTCCGCGCGCCGGCTTCCAGTTCTCCCATCAGGGATTTTAATTCTGAGTGAAAGCCGCGATTTACATAATACAAATCCATATCCGCGCCTTTGAGAGGGCGCAGGTAGTTTGTGTTGGCATACGCGTCGATAAAGTTTTGGGCAGCACCGGGGTAACGGTTGATATCGGGCATAAAAATACTCCTTGGAGGGTGAGAAATCGGCCGGTTTAAGTGTGATACCCTATGTTATGTTAAAAAATTATATCATCTCTGGTACAGCGTGTCAACGCTAACCTTAAAAAAATATCTGCTCTATTGACAATATTTACAGGCTGTGCTACCATCTTTCCTTGAGTTTACATGAGCCGTTAGCTCAGTCGGTAGAGCAACTGCCTTTTAAGCAGTGGGTCCAGGGTTCGAGTCCCTGACGGCTCATCTTACTGGATTTAAGATGATGATGGCGTCGGTGTTGGAAATTACCAAACGGGCGATCCGCCAGGCCGACCCGCAACCGTAATCGAGATAGTCCCACCAGGGGAGGCCCTGGTAGGACTTTTTTTAAACCTAATCGGTGACAACCCATTGGCTCACTTTGCCGGCCCTTTTCCTGTAAAATCCTGTCGGGTTTCGGCAGGATTTTATGATTTACTTGAGGACGATAGGTGATGAGTAGCCAGGAGGTCTCATATGTCCTCACAACCCCATATACCCACCTATATCCCCTTTGATCAGGCGGCCCGACACTATGGCCTGTCTCAAAAAGTGTTGACACAAGCGATTCAGGCTGGTAAAATCGAGGCAGTACAGTTACCATCAGGAGATTTGCTCGTGGCTGCCGAGAATAACGGTAAAGACTACCAGACCAAAGAAGAGATCATCGCCCGGAAGTTTGCTCATTTGAAAGGACAGACTAGGGCGCATAAAAGACTTGGGGGAGGGGTATTTCTGTCGAGTAGTCGAGCAGCGGTCAATAATTTTCGTGGCTATGATCTTCGTTTGGGCCGTCTGGTCGGTTCGAATTGCTGAACTCCGGCGGGAAGCGATGGCCGAAACGAAAACTATCGCCCGGTTTCGTTGTGGAAAAGCCGCTGTTCCGACAATTTTTGACAGCGATGTCTATGTTTTTTGTACAAAACCAGCGAAGATTTAGCGGGCGACTATCAATTTCGATGGTTTGCTAATATAGTCCCCCAAGTCTTTTACGCGCCCCTTCCCGCCATTTTGTTTTTCCCTCGGCTGTTTTGGCCTGGGGACGGAAGGGAACCATGACCCCGTCGGCGCCCATCAGCAGGGTTTGAGCCGCTATTTCGGCGCTCATTGTTTCTGCTTCCGGCAACTGCCCTACAGCCAGGCTCTCCAATTCCGCTTCCAGAGTTTTCATCATCCGTTGTCCCACTGACTGCACCCAGCCCCAAATGGCCTGACTACTGACCTCAATGCCGGTCAGTTGTTTCAATAACATCGCTGCCGATCCATAGGGCACAAAAATGGCAAGCAAACAGGCTACCCGTTGCAAACCGCCGTCACTTTTTTGATTTGTCCTTAACCCCAATTCTTTATCCAACGGGGCCACTTGCCCAAGAGCGCACTTATTCGTGCAACGTCCCAGCCGACGTTCCCATTTGATCTCCCCGATGATGCTTTTTATCCGGCGCGGCTTAAATCCCTTGCTTCTTATGCGTTTGCCGCATCTTGGACAGTAGTCCCACTCTGTTTTTACTTGTGCTATCTTCGCCAGAATTTCTTCAACCAATCTGACCGCCAACTTACGGGCCAGTTGCCAGGCTACCACTATCAATAGGGATATTGTGGCTGCATTTTCTAACTCATCAATCTGAGTTTGCCATTCCGGGCCGGTTTCACGTATAGTATCTATTAAGGAATGAGAATTAAATAACTGTCCCACACCTCCACTTTGTCCAATTTGGCAAATTAACCTCGGTTAACTTTCGTGTCAGGTAGTGAAATGTACAACGAGTGTCTTTACTCACAATCTATGCAAGTCCACTTTTTCAAGGCTCTCTATAGCTGATGATTATCGCTATCGGCATGATCGCCTTTTCATACGCTGAAATCGCTCAAAACAGCTACAGACTTGTCGATGCCGGCCTCATCATGTAAAATCGAGAAAAAGTTGCTGAGGTGAACCTTCGATGAGTCAAAACCCGTCGCTGATTTCAGTTGAAGACGCGCTCAACACAATCCTTAAGCGTATCTCGCCGGTTAGAACAGAATTAATTCCGCTATCGCAAAGCCTGTACCGGACTCTGGCCGAACCGGTCACGTCTGACATCAATGTGCCCCCGTTTGCTAACTCGGCGATGGATGGTTACGCGGTGGTAACTGCCGATATTCAAACGGCTACTTCTCAAAATCCAATTCAATTAGCTATTGTTGACAATATTCCTGCTGGGGGCACGGCCTCAACAACGATTGCTTCCGGCCAAACGGCCCGCATTATGACCGGCGCGCCAATGCCTGCCGGGGCTGATGCGGTTGTTCCTTTTGAAGAAACCAGCGAATACCAATCCCCTGCCCAGCAGCCGGATGATGATGCGGTTTTGATTTATAAACCTGTTGCTGTGAGAGATAATGTGCGCCCGGCGGGCGAGGATATTCAGGCCGGCCAGATGGTTTTGCAGGCCGGGCACCGGTTGCGGCCCCAGGATGTGGGGATTTTGGCAGCGATAGGGCAGGCAACCGTTCCGGTTTACGCGCGTCCTCGAGTGGCAATTTTATCCACCGGCAACGAGTTGGTGGCCATTGACGAGCCTATCGGCCCCGGCCAGATCCGCAACTCTAACGAGTACACCCTGGCCGCCCTGGTAGAAAAATATGGCGGCGAGGCGGTACGGCTGGGCATCGCTTATGATACAGTTGAAGATTTGACCACAAAAATTCGGGATGGTTTGGATCAAAACGTTGATCTATTTTTGACCTCGGCGGGTGTGTCGGTAGGGGATTTTGATGTGGTCAAAAACGTGCTGGCGGTTGAGGGAAAAATGCAATTCTGGCAGGTAGCCATCAAGCCGGGCAAACCCCTGGCCTTTGGTATCCTGCGAGGGAATCAGCAGGCTGTCCCCCTCATTGGCCTGCCGGGGAATCCCGTAGCGGCGATGATCGCGTTTGAGGTATTTGCCCGACCGGCGATCTTAAAACTCGGCGGGCAATTATCGTGGGCCCCCATCACCCTGCAAGCCACGCTGCATGAAGACATCACCAACAGCGGACGCCGGCATTATATGCGGGCCTTTTTACACAAAGAAGCGGAGGGGTATGGCGTTACCACCCGGGGCAGCGGGGTACAGGTACAGGGGTCGGGGATTTTGTCCTCGCTGGTGTGGGCCAATTGTCTGGTGGTGGTGCCGGAAGAGGTTACTCACATTCCGGCAGGCGCTACGGTTGAGGTGCGGCTGTTGGATTAGTAGGATCACGCCCTTAATACTCCGCCACTGACCTGGCGCATCGAAACCCTACCCGCACATTCGGTCTGGCTGAGTGGGATGAATCTCTGAAATAGGTTTGGGCGTGTTCCCTCGGTGACGCCCACGACCCGCCCCGTAATACGTGGTCCATCACCCGGTCCGGCCCCGGCGGATTGTGTGCCGGCGCGTGGTGGTAATAGCCAAAAGCAAAATAATCGGCCACCCATTCGGCGGCATTGCCCGCCATATCAAGCGCGCCATAAGGACTCGCCCCCGTCGGGTAGCTGCCAACGGCAATAACGTCGCCGTGACCGCTCTCGGCGATATTGGCACGGTCCGGCCTCCATTGATTTCCCCACGGATAGCGGCGGCCATCTGTGTCCCTGGCGGTCTTCTCCCATTCCGCTTCGGTAGGCAGGCGCTTCCCGGCCCAACGGCAATAGGCGTCTGCATCGCGCCAGAGTACTCCCACCACCGGCTCATCGGCCTGGTTTTCAACATCTTCCTCATGCCAGCCCGACGCCTGGTACCCATTTGCGTCAACAAAGCTACCAAACGCTTCCTTTGTCACTTCGGTTTTATCGATGGTGAACGCATCCAGGTAAACGCGTCGTTGAGGTTGATTTGAGCGCGGACCTTCATTCTGTCCCATCAGAAACCAGCCGGCAGGAACCTGAACCATTGACTCTTGAACCGGTGGAGTCGTTGGTTGGGATTGGCACGCCGTTGCCAACAGCAGAAACAGAAGCAGCAAATGTTGGGTTGGATTAAAGTATTTATCTGACATTTTCAAGGCCATCCCGACCAATATATTTTATTCCCGTAAGCGCAAGGGCGCAAAGGTTCAAACCTGGAAAGTTTGCATGATCTTTGCGCCCTTGTGTCCGGCAGGTTATTAGAACCTGTGTCGTTTAATTTTTTCTACCTGACCTGCTGCGCCAATTGTTGATTTTGGTAGGATAATTCTTCCTCTACCAGGCGCACCAACAGGTCATCCAAATTTTCTACCGAATAATCATTTTCATCAACGTGATGGGTGGTCACATCGCCGGGCGCGCCGCCGTTGGTGGGGCCTTCGTAGGTGAGAAAGATGAAGCGCCCCATAGTGTATTGGGCCAATTGGCGGAAGATGTACTCGCCCTGGTCGTCCAGGCCGCTGCTGGCGATGGGGAAAATTTTGATGCCGCGCCGGGCTGCGTTTTCCATTTCCACGGCGTAATCATAATCTTGAGCGTAGTCCAGATGGGGCGGCGCATCGGCTACCAGGAAGATGAGTTTGACGGTATCAGCGCTGCGCCATTCTACCCGGTTCACGGCATCGTGCAGCCCTTCGTTCAGCGATTCCGGGTAATCGCCGCCGCCATCGGCCCAGACGGTACTCAGATTTTTGGAAAAATCGCGCACATCGGGCGTAAAATCGTACACGTTGGTCACAAAACTATCATTTCGATCCCGGTAAGTGACCATTCCGTACCGTACCTCCGGCTGGCCGGGCAAGGCATCTATTTGAGCCGAGACGTCGAAGATGGTGCTCTGGATTTTGGCAATTTCATCGGCCATACTGCCGGTAGCATCGATCAAAAATAACACATCCAGATTGAGGGCGTTGGCGGGCCGGTAAGAGTCCAGCGTCACCGTCCAACGCTCGGTAAAAGTGGAAGAGGACTGGGCATCGAACCGGGTCAACGTGAACTGTTGCCGCAGGTTGCCCTTCTCCACTTCCACTACAAAACGATCAGATTGCGCCGTGGGAGCCTGCAACGCCAGGGGATGGAACAGCGCCTGGCCGTTGGCATAGGTGCGCACGGTGTAGATTTCTTCTCGCTGCTGGCCACCGGTGGTCAGGATGCGAACCTGGGCGTCGAGAACCGGATTTCCCTGGCCGTCCTGTACCTCCACAATGTACCGCTCGCTCACATCCCGATCATGCACGCGCGGGCCGGCGTAATTGCGGCGATAAAGCAGGTAATCGTCCCAATTGATGTTATCGTCCACTTCGCCGGCCCGGAGCGGTTCGGTTTGCACGGCCATTGCCTCTGATTCACTACGATCCATTTCACTTTTTTCTTCAACTGCCGGGGCTTCTGCCGGCATGGCGGTAGCCATCGGAGGCGGTGTGGCGGTGGGTGGGGCGGCCAAAGCCTCAACCTCTTTCTCTACCACCATAGCACCATCCCCGGCAGCAGCGGGAGCTTCAACCCCCTCCGGGGCGGTGGCCCCGACAACGGCGCTGTCTTCATCCTCCATCCGGCTCGCCGCCGGATCAACCGGTTCTGCGGCGGCTTCCTCTGCCGGTTTTTCCGCTACAGGCTGTTTTAAGGCATTCTCTCCGGTCAGCGTAAAGCCACAGGCCGGAACCAACAGCATCACCAACAGTAAGACGAACCAAATTTGTTTATTGAAACGATTATTGAAGGGTAACATTTTTCATCTCCTTGAGCTAAAGTGGGTTATTTGAGCGGTTTCTGGGTATAAGACGATGTAACGGAAAATTTGGTTCCCGATGTCTCATCCCAGGCGGAGATGAATATTTGATTAATATACTCTACCGATAAGGCAAGGCGGCAAAAAAATCATCGCGCGCGGCCTGCGTTTTGGCCTGGATTTCGAGGACCCAGGCTCCGCTGTTCCAGATTCGGCCCGCTTGACCCACGCCATCATAAATGACCAACTGTTTGCCGGGAAGATCAATTGTGGTTTGGGTGGCGCGCACGTTGATGTCCACCCAATTTTTTCTCAGGTTGACGTAGGTTTCCGCCTCGGCGGTATGGGGATGGCGCACCAGCGTTAATTCAACCGACCCCTTAGAGCCGATGTAGATAGCTTGATAAGCGTAATTATCAACATAAGACTCATAAATACGCTCGATTTCACCTTCTAGCGTGTAATCGCCCACATGGGCCGGGAAGGCGGCCTCTACCTGCTCTACTTCCGGCGGGCGCGTGCCCATCTCATCAATTTCAGCCTGCAACGCTTGCGAGCGGCTGACAAATTTCTGGATTCCCGACCATCCGCCCAAAGACGCATAAAAGCCCAGGGCCAGAAATAAACAGAGCAAGCACAACCCCAGAACGATGGACAACAAAACTATTCCGGTTTGACGATTCATTCGATTTATCCTTTACCGATCATTCCGTATATCTGAACTTTAACAACTTTCGAACTTTTGGCAACTATTGATCTGATGAATACGCGCGGGCATCAGATATTGGATCTTCTCAATATTTCGGGGGACGAGGTCTGAGCCTGTCGAAGTCCGTTGGTTTCGACAAGCTCAACCAACTTTGCCCCAGATTATTGAGAAGGTACCAGATATTGTTAAAATGTTTGCTTTCTGACAAGTGCGCGCCTATACTCAGGGTATCCAATCAAACTAACAGCAGGAGGGCAAAATGAGTTTAAGAAACAAACGTTGGGGGCACATCGCCCTGGTATCGATCACCTTATTGGGATTGCTGATTTTTGGCTTCATAAGTTCGGCCCGGGCCGCCGATTTCCGGGGGGGCGAACGGGTGATTATCGAGACCGATGAGGTGATTGACGATGATCTCTTTGCCAACGGCCAGCGCATCGAAGTGGACGGCACCATTCGGGGTGATTTGTTTGCTTCCGGGCAGGAAGTTGTTATCAACGGGCAGGTTGAAGGCAGCGTTTTTATGTCGGGCCAAACCCTGGAGATGAACGGCCAGATTGACGGCAGTTTGTACGCCAGCGGCTACTCGCTGGTGGTGGGCCGCACTGCCGAAATTGGCCGTAATCTCTATTTTGGCGGTTTCAGCCTGGAAACCGAACCGGACAGCGTGGTGAATCGCAGCGTGTACGGCGGCGGTTATCAGCTACTGTTAAACGGTGATATTGCCGGCGATGTTTCCACCGGCAGCGCCGCGTTGGAACTCAACGGCGCGGTTGACGGCGACGTTTCCGCCGAAGTGAGCGAAGCCGGCCAGCGCCCGGTCTTTATGCCCAACTTTCCCGGCTCGGTGCCGGTGGTTGCGCCGGGATACCGCCTGGGCGATACCGCCAGCATTGGCGGCCAGGAAAATATCGCCATCAGCAGCGCCCAGGTTGATGTAGGCGACTCGGTAGCTGCGTTCGCCTGGAGTGTTTTGCGGGCGCGTCTGGGCGAATTTATCACTTTGTTAATTGTAGGCGGGCTGCTGGTGTGGCTGTGGCCGGTGATGGTCCAGCAGGTGAGCGGCACGGCCCAGGAAAAACCGCTACCCAGCGCCGGATGGGGCTGCCTGATTACGATCATCGTCCCGATTGCATTGGCGGTAGTTATGCTCATCCTGATTGTCATTGCCCTGTTGCTGGGGCTGCTCACCTTCGGCCAGCTTCGCGGCGATATTCTGACCATTGGCGGCATCAGCGTGGCCTGGCTGACGGTGGTCTTTACCTTTATTTTCTTCACCGTGACCAAAGTGGTCATCGCCTATTTGGTTGGCCGGCTGATTTTGAGCCGTTTTACAGGGGCGTTAAGCTCAAGCTGGTTAAATGCAGCCGCGTTGGTGTTGGGCGTGCTGATTTATGAAATTGTGCGCGTGATCCCGTTTGTGGGCGGGCTTGTGGCCGCGCTGGTTATGCTGGTGGGATTGGGGGCTATGTATCTTACGCTTCGCCAGCCGGAACGGCCGGCCTTGCCGCCACCTATGGAGTCAACGCCGCCGCCTGTTTCGCCGGAGAGTGAGCCGGTGCCGGATACGACCTCATAATCCAAAACTACGACGGGAGGTCAATATGAGCCAACATCCACTCAATCTGGGGGTTCGATTTGTTCTGGAAGTAGGCGCACTGGCAGCCATTGCCACCTGGGGCTGGACTCAGCACGCAGGCTGGCTGCGCCTGGCCCTGGCTGTTGGTTTACCCCTGGTGGCCGCCGGGTTATGGGGAACCTTTGCCGTGCCCGGCGACCGCAGCCGGTCGGGCGGCGCGCCGGTTCCGATGCCTGGTCTGGTTCGCCTTCTGCTGGAACTGGCCCTGTTTGGTTTTGCGGTGTGGGCGCTGTTCGAGGCCCAGCAGATTGTTCTGGGTTGGGTGATGGCGCTGGTCACGTTGGTACATTACGCAGTGTCGTACGACCGGATTGTCTGGCTAATCAAACAATAATGACTCCGCACGAGGCCTAGAGCGCTAAATCGGTAATCACCCGCACGATATAGGCTTGATCCGCTTCGGTTAGATCATTGTAAAACGGCAGCCGTACCAGACGATCGCTCAGATTCTCGGTGATGGGACAATCGCCCGGCTGGCCGCCAAACCGCCGCCCCATGTCCGATAGGTGCAAAGGCAGGTAGTGAAAAACGCTGTTGATGCCCTGCGAGCGGAGTTGGGTGATAAAATTCTGCCGTTGTTCCAAAGACGGCAACAGCAGGTAATACATATGCCACGATTGCTCGCAATGATCGGGAACAACCGGTTGCCGAACATTATTTTTGTGCGCCCAATCTTGCAGATGAGTGTGATAATAATGCCAGACGCGCTCTCGTTTGGCTTGAATATCGGGCCAGACCTGTAATTGGGCGTACAGATAGGCCGCCAGAATATCCGAAAGAAGATAGCTGGAACCGATATCGACCCAGGTGTATTTATCCACCTGTCCCCGGAAGAAGCGGCTGCGGTTGGTGCCTTTCTCGCGGATAATTTCGGCGCGTTCAATGTACGCCGGATCGTTGATCAGCAACGCGCCGCCTTCGCCGCAGGTGAAATTTTTGGTTTCGTGAAAACTTTGGGTGGCAAACGCGCCAAACGTGCCCAGATATTGGCCTTTGTATTTGGCAAACAGGCCGTGGGCGTTGTCCTCAACCACAGCGATGTTGTGGCGGCGGGCAAGATTTAAAATTGTATCCATCTCGCAGCCGACGCCGGCGTAATGCACCAGCACCACGGCTTTGGTGCGGGGGGTGATCAGGCGTTCCAGTTGATTTTCATCAAGATTCAGGGTGTCGGGCCGGATGTCAACAAACACCGGACGCGCGCCGCGCAAGACAAAGGCATTGACGGTTGAAACAAAGGTGAAGGAAGGGATGATGACTTCATCGCCCGGCTCAATATTTAGAAGCAGGGCCGTCATTTCGAGGGCGTGGGTACAAGAGGAGGTTAAAAGCACCTGGGGAACGTGCAGTTCATGCTCAAGCAGCATGTGGCATTTCTGCGTAAATTGGCCGTCGCCCGAAATCTGGCCGGCAACCATGGATTGAAGCATGTAGCGTTCTTCACTGCCGATCACGCCGGGCACATTGAAACGGATGGGGTATTTTATCATTGGATTATCTACTCTCCCCTTTTAAATTTTCTTATTTCCATTCAGACAACGATATATCAAGATGTTCGGCTAAACGGGCGTTGGGATCGGCAAAATAATCAAGCAAATAGTGCCGCAACTCAGCCGGCAGCGCTATGTCCGGCTTGTTCCCTTGATTCACGCGTGTATGAAGCGCAACAGGCTGATAAGCAGACACTCCTAAAAATTTGTATAGATCATACACCAGGGTTTCGGAACCGACCAACTGCTCGTACAATATGACCTTAATATTTTTGCGCGAGAAATAGGTTTCATACATCAACAAATAATCAATATACCGGCCCCGTTGCAGATAGGCAAAGGGAGAAACGGATATTTCTTGCGGGTTGTAATCCAGCCGCCGTTCTTCTTCGCGTAGAAATGCTTCCTCCATCGGCAAAGTTTCAAACCCACTGTTGACGCTGAACCAGTAATTGGACACGGCGCGTTCAATCGGCTGGCGCAAGATGATCAAAATTTTTGCCTGGGGAAATGTACGGGCAATGCGTTGGGCCGCTTTTTCAGATTCAAAATAGCTGGTGCTTTTCTCGCCACGTAGAGAAATATCTACCCTATCTGAAAAAAAATTCTCCAGATAGTAGTTTACTCCCCGCGCAAACAGGTGATCCCAATAAAAGAACTTTGGCTCAGGTTTGACGGGGCGGGCCATTTCAATATTCGGATGCTCGGCTAAAATGTGATAGAGATAGGTGGTGCCGGAGCGCTGCGCGCCCACAATAAAAAAATGCTCACTCATTGGACCGGACGACTTCTTTGATATAATAGCTCTGGGCCTGGCTGGTTTGGTTGAGCAGACGGATGGTGTACTCGCCCAGCATGCTCAAAATGAGAATGGTGATACCGTTGAAAAAAGCCAGCAGCACCACCACCGACGCCCAGCCGGGCACAGTGGTTCCTACAAACAGGGCCTTGACCAAAAAATATATCCCCAACAGAAAACTTAAAACAGCAATAATTCCGCCGATAAAACTCACCACGCGCAAGGGGTAAGACGAGTAATTGAACAGGATGCGCATGACCAGTTCGGCAATTTTTAACAGGTTATAGTTGCTTTTACCCACCGGGCGGAGGCGATGTTCTACCAGTACATTGGCGGCGTTGGCCGAGAACATCAAGGCCAGGCCGGGAATATAGGGGTAGCCGGTGCGGTATTGGCACATCCGGTCCACCACATCCCGCCGGATCATCCTGAAATTAGTAAGGGACAAATCGTCAGGTTTGTGGAAAATGCGCGTATTGATAGCCCCGATAATTCGGGTGCCCAGGCGGCGGTAGCCGGCGTGCTGTTTGGCGCGGAATTGCCCAAAAACAAGGTCGTGTCCTGCTTTAGCTTTTTCGATGAGATGGATGATTTCTTCCGGCGGGTTTTGCAGATCGTCGTCTATGGTGATGACATAATCGCCGCTGCTGTGCTGCAAGCCGCAAAAAACAGCGGTATGCTGGCCGTAATTGCGCAAAAAATTAATGGCGATAAGATGAGGGTTGGCTCCGGCCTTTTCCCGCAAAACGTCCCAACTTTGATCGGGGCTGCCGTCGTTGATGAGGATTAGTTCGTAAGCCAGGTTGTGTTTTTCGAAGAAGGTCACGGTTTGGTCGATGGTATCGCCCACGATGTTGGCGCTTTTGTAGACGGGGATAACGACCGAATATCTGCTTTGTGAAGACATAGTTAACCTTTAGTCGATTGTAAATTCGTGCAATATCACACTATTATCAATTGAACCGGCAACGGGCAACCGGGCGCCGGTATTAAGATCATACAGACCCACAGTAAGTTTGTATTCGCCGGTGGGCACGGCAGAGGGCAATTCGATGGTTATTGTATCGGCAAGTTTCTCATTTACATCCCACAGTGAGCTTGGATATCGCCCGCTACCGGCCATCGAATCTTTTTGAGCAATCGTTTCATTGGCCTGATTTCTGATGTGCGCAAAAATTGACCAATCAATCGGGGTTGGGGCCAGACTTTCCCAATAAAGCGTGAGGTGTAAGGTGTTAGATTCTAGAACCCAATCATACCCCAACAACCGGATGACCGGCGGATTGCCCAGATCAACCGCCATGGGAACCTGAGGCGCAGCAGACGGCAGAACAACATCGGCGGGAGGCCCGCCCACTTTTATGGGGCCAATCCGAACGCTGGTACTCTCCAACGGTTGGCCCTCCCGAAACAACGGCAATGACGTGGCGGCGGGATCAGTCTCATCATACAGGCCGATCACAATATTGTAAATCCCATCGGGCGCGTTGGCGTCAACGGGAACGGCAAATCCATCAGAAACAACTTCACCCGGAACCCAAAAATTGGTCGGATATGTCTCCTTGGGAATCCGGTCGTAGCCGCCCCAGGGCTGCTGCTGGCTATCCAGCAAACGGTCAAATATGATGTAATTATTTTTAATCCGGCCTAAACTCTGCCAGTAAAGCACTAATGGAATACCTTCTCCGGGTTTAACTCGTCCAACAGGTAAATCGTACCCTAATAAGCGAATTTCGTTATTAAAGTCAACATTGACCGGGTGATCTAGTTCAGGAGGTGTAAAATTCCAGTCAAAATTTTCAACGCGTAATTGTAATTCCGCCGGTTGCCCATCGACCTGCACCTGATATTTACCTGACGGCCAGGTATGATCGACCATAAACAGGTGCAAATTTTTGCTGCGCTCCAGCGGCAAATGGCTTTGACCCGCAGAATCTACCAGGCTGACTACTTGATCGTGGAAACCCGTTAAAGGAATTGTTGCCCGGTATCGATAAACAGGTTTCTCAGCCGGTTGTCCATTTTGCCACAGCAAGGGTTCATTTGTCGAATATGATCGATCAAGCGTGAACTTAAATAACGAAACCGTTGCGCCCTGCGAAGATTGCAAGGAGGCATCTTCCCCATCAAGCAATCTTAGAGTCACTTCATACTCACCCGGCGACACTCCGGCCAG
This sequence comes from uncultured Caldilineaceae bacterium, assembly GCA_964612485.1. Classification (GTDB taxonomy): domain Bacteria; phylum Chloroflexota; class Anaerolineae; order 4572-78; family J111; genus JAFGNV01. The sequence continues at coordinate 8,917 of CAZTFF010000055.1, read as the reverse complement.
AGGAATCTTCAGCGTATCCCGCACCGAGTCGCCTACATCCCACGCTCGCGTGGGGAAACGTCCATTGGCGGGGTGGTTGAGCCAATACAATTGGGGCAGATTGTTTGAGTCTTGCAGGGTGATCTCGGTGCGATAATCAACGTCCGGCAGTGCGTCAACGTACCAATATAAATTGAGTTCAAGAACCGGCGCATCCGTGAGACGCCAATCGTACCCCCGCAGCACCAAACCATCGGTAAATTCCACGGATAACGGTATGTCCGGTTCAGCAGCCAGGGAAGGGTCGGTGCGAACGGGTAAGGGGGGTGGGAAACCAACACTATAATAATAGAGATGTCCCAACGTAAGACAAAAAGCCAGCATGCCTATGAAAAAACCAGCCCATTTTTGCCATCGCTCGGCGATCACGGCCACCGTTCCGGCGACCAGTAAAATTGCCAGAGCCGAGGCTGCCGGGAATAATAAATGCCTGGCCTGAGCCGTATCGTGAATCCGGCCAAAAAATATGTAGCGCAACAAGGGAATTGGTAAAAACGCAGCGATATGAAGCGACAGCACGCCCAACCACAATCGCTGCGACGGTTCGTTTCTGTACCAACGGATTCCCCAACCTATTGCAGCAACAATACTAAATAACAATGCTACGCCAAGGACAAGATTGAGCGGATAGGGCTGCGGCACACCATAGATCGGCACATCCCAAAATTGGGTAAACATAAATCGCAGCCACTCCCAAAAATTTCCTTCGGAAAAACTCAAAAGTGTCTCGCTGGTGCTGTTGCCACCGCTTAAGGTTCCCAGAACTTCCACACTTTCCTGAACATCATTTCCGCCGGCCATAATGGGGATGAGGATTCCCTGAATTAGGCCATGTTCATCAATCTGGTTGAAATTCCAAATTAAAAAGCCATACCAAAAACTGGCAACAATTGCTAATGTAACGCCAAATACTGCCAAACGGGTCAGGACCACGTTCCAGATCCAGCCAAATCTTTTGGCCAGCCACAAAGTTATAAGTAAAAACTCAAAAGGAACCAGCAGTACGGTATATTTGGTGCTCAGGGCCAACCCGGTCAAAATGCCAATTAGAGAAAAATCTACCAATGAGGGCCGGCCATGTTTAAATAAACGGATAACCAGATACAGAAACAAAGCCATGAGCAACCCAATAAGATTATCATCGCTAAGTACCGAACCGGTAAATATGAACCGGGGAATAAAGGCCAGCGTTGCGGCGCAGGCTAAGGCCAGCCATCGCTGTCCGGGAAAAATTTCTAACGAAATAAGATAGGTGATAATCACCGTACTGCTGCTCAGCAGTATAGAAACCCACCGCCCGACAAACCAGGCCAAAAACACGTCTTTCAACGGCCAGGTTTCATCCTCGGTGTGAATGAGCAGGGCGCGGGGCAGAACGATGTCTATCAACTGGCGCGACAGCGGCTTCCAACTGAATTTAAAGCGGGGCGGTTCTGATATATCAATTGGGGCCGTGACCACACCCACCAGGGCGTGATACAGGGGCGGCTGGTCGGATTTGTAGCCGGCCAACTGCTGCTCTGCAAGATTGATGGGGGGGCGCTGGTTGTCGATCAGAAAGCGGGTATATAAAAAATGGACATATTCATCGGGAGCTTTGCTCAGGGGGATGTTCATACTGAATAAGAAACTGATCGCAGCATAAAGGGCAACGAGTAAAATCAGAGAAATATGCTGGCGTAATTTGGCGGGGACAGTGTTGGTTGACATGACTAATAACTATTCCGTTGGTGAACTCAATAATCTGACACGCTTCAATGAGGTGCCAGCATCTAATTGCCGCTTGACGCCCCCCAAGCTGAAAAAGTGGGTAACAAAGTAGGTTCTCTAAAGAGTTCAGACTTCAAATATATAAAACTGCCCAACAACTCGGCATGTGCCGCCCGCTCCGAACCATTCTACCAAAATCACTTCACCCACGCAAGACGACACACTTTGAAAAGCGCCGCACTTGGGGTCGGCCACGCCGGGTAGGAGAGCAGTTACCTGCCGCCCCCCTTATGGTCGGCGGGGGCCTCCCGGCTCCTACCGCCACTTCAAAACCGTGCTTGAGACACAGGCCGTTTTCCGGTCTGGTCAGCCAAATATGGCTTTTGAGGAGACTTTTTTGGCTGATTTCTGCTACTGAAGGTTGGTTTGAATTACCCGCACTCAATTAGGACACGACCCCATCATCTATTCTTGAAATCTCAGGGCAGGGTAATGGCCCAAATATTCTGATCAACGCTGTTGACAAAAACAACGTGGCGGCCATCGGGTGAAACCGTCCAATCACCGTTGGCAATGGAAAATTGAAGCGATGCCGGATCGGTGAGGGGCATACTTTTCCCGGTGGCTGCGTTGATGCTCCAAAGCCGCATGCTTTCATCGGCAGAAGAACGGAGGGGGATGTACAGCAGCGTCTCAGCATCGCGCCAGCGATACGCGCCAAAACCGGGCACGTCTAGTTGCCGCAGCTCGGTGCCATCCGGGCTGGAAAGCCAGATACCGTTCTCCTCCGGGGTATCGGCAAAGGTAATATAAAAAACAATCCAGCCTACTTGCGGTGAAATCTCGACCCTGCGCAGCCGTTTTTGCCGGTACAGTTCGGTGCGCGCGCCCGTGTTTAGGTCGTAGACAAACATCGTAACCTTTTCTTCCGCCGGATCATCCCGCCCAATCAGCAGCACCCGTTTGCCGTCGGGGAACCAGCCGGCAAAGCCGCCGCCGTATAACGACAACCGTAATTCGGCCTGGCTGCCGTCCAGATTGGCCAGCCAGATGTCGGTTTGCCGCCGGTCGTAGGGGCCTTCCTGGTCGGAGGCGGTCCAGATAATTTGCTCAGAGTCGGGTGAGAAACGGGGGAAGTTGCCGCCGGTGTCCACCGTCCAGCTTTCGCCGGTGGTTTCGCGGGTAAAGCGGATCAAGTTACCCTCCGGCGCGGCCACAATACTGCGGTCGGGGTTGCGGAATCCAATCAACTCGCTCACTAAAACCGGCGTGGGTTGTGGATCATCAAAATCAACGCCGTAAATGCCAACTGGCGCGCTGTCAGCCGGTTTGTCGATAAATAATACCTGTTCGTTATCCGGTGAGAAAAAAGGCTGGACACAGCAGCCGTTGCGGGTCAATTGGCGCAGGAAGGGAGTTGGCGTTGGTGTGGGTGTGGGTGAAGGAGAAAGTGTGGGCGATGAGGTCGATGTAGGGGCGGGCGTCCCTGTGGCGGTTGGCGTAAGCGTGGGCGAGGATGTGTTTGTTGGAACCGGCGTTGCTGTTGGCGCAGGCGCGGCAGTTTCAGACGTTGAGGCCGATGGTGTAGGTGATTCGGTTGCGGCAGGAGCGTTTGCACAGGCAGCCGTCAACACTGTCATAATAGTCAGTATAAAATAGAGGCGGATGCTCAAACGTCGGTTCATTAGCGCCCCCGGTCGTCGGGCGGCCAGGGTTGGGCGTACTCATTGAGCAGGGGGCCGCCAAAGGTTACATCAGGTTGATCGTAAATGGTTTGCCAGCGGCGCGGCTGGGTGAGGTCTCGCTCAAAGCCCCGGCTGAAGCTGCCGATGAGGGCCAGGCTGTCCCAATCGGCGTCAATCAGCGGAACCGGGTTGTAGGCGTGCCAATGGTAATTGTTGCGAATTTCCAGGTGCAGGTGCGGCGCGGAACGGCAGGTGCCAAAGGAGTCGCCGGAGAGGGCAACAACCTCTCCTTGTTTGACCATCTGGCCGGGCGTAAGATCGGGTGTTTCCAACAGGTGGCCGTAAAAAGAACTGTAACCGTTGGGATGGTCGATCATCAGATTGTGCGGTGGGGAGCCGTGCGGCCCATCCACTTCGCTGACGATGCCGTCGCCAATGGCCACAATTTCGGTGCCGCAGGGCGCGCTGAAGTCCAGGCCAAAGTGGAGGCCCTGCCCGGCGGCGTAAAAAATATTGCGCTGGCGGTACGCGCCGGTAGTATTGCCATACGATTGCCCCAGCAGCCACGTATCCGGACCGGGCGGTTCGGCAAACGGCAAAATAAAGGGCGGCTCTGCCGGCGGTTCGGCGGGCGGATTTCTGGCGGCGAAACCGGCGTGGTTCACGCCGATTTCCTGAGCTGCCCCCGATTGCGGAATGATGGCCATCAAGGCAGCCAAAAAAATAACAGCCGGCAGAATCAACCGGCCATAAAAGCAATAGTTTTTATTCATAATTAATCAAATAATCCTTTGAGGGGAGTGATGCATTCCGGCGTATCATTGCGGGGATTATTGACGGCACGCGAAACAGGATGGGCCGTCATTGCTTCGGCGGGATAGGGTTGGAGCAGCGATTGTAACCCGGCAGGGTCACGTTCCGCCGGGTCGAGCCAATCGGCATAGGCCGCGGGCGGCAGGATGACAGGCATGCGGTTGTGAATGGGCGCGACCAACTGGTTGGGGCTGGTGGTGATAATGGTGCAGGAGAGAATGTGAGAGCCGTCGCCATTGTGCCAGCTTTCCCACAGGCCGGCAAAGGCAAAGGGCTGCTGCGATTCCAGTTGGAGGTACATCGGGGTTTTGGTTTTGCTGCCCGGTTCTTTTTTCCATTCGTAAAAGCCGTCGGCCAAAACCAGGCAGCGGCGGCGTTTGTAAGCTGCTTTAAAGGAGGGTTTTTCGGCCAGGGTTTCGGAGCGGGCGTTGATCATTCGGCTGCCAATGGCCGGGTCTTTAGCCCACGATGGAATGAGACCCCAGACAAAAAAATCCACCTTATTTTCGCCATTGTTGGCTACCACCGCCACCGGCTGGGTAGGCGCAATGTTGTAGCGCTGCGGCATTTCGGCGGGAAATTCAAAATCTGTAAAAGTTTCGGCCAGTTGTTTTTTATCGACCTTGAGCGTGTATCGTCCGCACATCGTTCAATCCCCCATAAAATAGTGACAGAAAGTATAGCACGGGGTGGGTCGGGTGACAACAATTTATGGAGGCGAACTCCGGTTGATGATTTCGCCGTTTTGGGTGATCTGATAAGCGTTGCTGTCGTACAAGATCATAAAACGGTCGGTATTGGGGTCATGCCAGACCTGGCCGTCGGTAAATTCTTGAATAACGGCCGTAAAACCGGATTCTTCGGCCAGCGCCCAGCCCAGGGCCGCCCGCACGCCGGGGCGCTGTCGCCAGACGAGGCCAAAGCCCCGGACAGGCTGGTAGTAACCATCGGGCGCGATGATCGAGGGATCGTACGGATCATCCCCTTCCACCCAACGGTCGCCGGTAATGAACCAGGCTTCGTTGGGGCCAACGCCGTAGATCAGGTTCGAATCGGCCCGCCACAACATCAAACCGTTTTCAAAGGGCTGCCACGCGGCGGGCGTAGTGACTGACTCCGTACGGGGACACCCCAGGGCTTCATCTAACTCCATTTCATTGAGCGCCGCCAGCGCCCCGTCCATATGCTGCGGGCACGGCGTGGCGATGGGACCGGGCGGAACCGCCGCCGGGGTGGGCGAGGGGGTAGCGGTGGCCGTTTCGGCGGCGGTGGCGGCTACGGGAAAATTGTCTAAAAAATCAGGCGGCACCAGGCTGATGTCTTCCAGCGCGTAGCCCAAGGCCCACAGGTCGTCGCCTTTGGGCGGCATTAGGCGACGCTGGCCGTTGGTGATCTGGTAGATGTCGCTGTCGCCTTCGGCCTGTAGCAGCGGGGTCAGCGGCGGACCGCCGGCATACAAATGGCTGACTTCATCGGGGATGTCGATGAAATCGCTCAGGAAATAGCCGTACTCCCGGGCCAGTTCCGGCGTGGCAAAACGACGCAGGGTGCTACCGGCAAACAGCCGGTAAAGATTATCGCCAATTTTGATCAATGTGCCGTCGGGCAGATCATTGGCCTCTACCGCCAGGGGCAGATCGGCCAGCAGCATCGGGTCGGTTTTAGAGGGCGGCAGTTGCAAATAACCGCTTTCGGCCAGCACCGGCTGCCAGCGCCCGAGGCGCCAGCGTTGGCCATCGATCACCCAATCCAATGATTGGTCCGGGGCCTGGAGCAGCCGGGTGAGTTCTTCGATCGGCAAATCGGCCAGCGCCGAATCGGCTGCGACGGTTATTTCATCGGTATCAAATTGAAATTCCTGAAACGTAGGCCAATCATACACGTGCTGCAAGACGCCATCGGCGTGCATCCGAAAAACGCCCTCGCCCGACCCTTGCAGCAGCGCGCCCTCAGAAAAGGGCAGGGGGATGGGTGTGGCGGTGCCCCGAACGGGTGTGGGGGGGGGTGTTTGGGTGGGCGCGAGCGCGGCAGGCGTGTTTACAGATTGGCCGGCGTTCGCTTCCGGCGTGGGTTGGGGAGCGGAAGAACGGGCCATCAGCCAGCCCCCTGCGATCACGGCGATAGCCAGGAGCAAAAGCGCGAGCGCGCCGATGAATTGAGACCGGGATGGTTTTGACCGGGTTTCGGTGGAAACAGGCGCAGCCGGCACCTTCAGGCTGGTCTGGTCGTCCAGTTGGGCCAGGGCCTTGGCCATAATTGCGCCACTCTGAAATCGCTCCGATACATCTTTGGCCATCGCCTTAAGTATCACCGCCTCCAGCTCCGGCGAGACGTGGGCCAGGCTCGACGGCGGCGGTGGGGAATCATAAACGTGGGCGTGCAAAATTTGGGGCGTGCTGCCCTCAAACGGCACCCGTCCCGTGACCATCTGGTAGAGTACCACGCCCAGGCTGTAGAGATCGGCCCGGCCATCAACGTCATCTTCGGCGGTGGCTTGTTCCGGGGCCATGTAAGCGGGCGTGCCAACGGTGTGGCCGGTGCGGGTCAGCGCGGTATCATCCAGCGCCTGGGCTACGCCAAAATCGGTGAGGTGGGCCTGGTTATCGGCGGTGAGCAGGATGTTGGAGGGTTTGACATCTCGATGCACCACGCCCTGCCGGTGGGCGTAGTAGAGCGCGTCGGCAATTTGCCAGGCGATGTCGGTAGCGGCGGGTTCATCAAAATAGCCCAACCGGGCCAGCCGGGCGGTAAGCGTTTCGCCTTCAACCAGGGTCATAGCCAGGTAGGGGTGGCCCTCGGCCTGGCCCACATCGATCACGCGCACAATGGCCGGGTGATTCAGCCGGGCGGCGGTACGGGCTTCGCGCTCAAAGCGGGTCAGAATTTCGGTTTCGGTGCCGGGCGGGGGAAAGAGAACTTTCAGGGCGATACTTTCGCCGTGGGGGCTGGCGGCCCGGTAAACCACCGCCATCCCACCACTGCCCAGAATACTTTCGATGGTATAGGGACCTAAGGTTTGCCCCAATAAATTCTTTGCGGTCACGGCTTGTCTATCAGGATTAGGTTGTGTATCATAGTAAGTGTTGGCTTGTGTCAGGGAGTGGAGATTGGAGATTTTAATCTAAAAATTCCCCAATCTCTACTCTCCAGTTTTCTAAAATTCAGATAAATTATACCATACAACCAGGGTTTTCGATATGATGGACGACGCGGCGAAATTGGTGATCAGAAGCGGTATGCCGGGGCGGATCGGCGAGGAGATTCCGCTGGCTCAAGACGTTATCACCCTGGGGCGCGCGCCGAGCTGCCAGGTGGTGATTGACAGCGATTTTGCCAGCCGCCGCCACGCCCAGATCATCCGGCGGGATCAGGTGCATTGGGTGAAGGATTTGGGCAGCAAAAACGGCACGTTACTGAATAACGCGCCGTTGAGCGGCGAAGCGCCCTTGGGCGATGGCGCGGAAATCCGCATTGGCGAGGCCATTTTTGCTTTTGTGGATACAGCCGTGACCCAAACCTATACCGGCGTGGCCGCGCAGGATGCCCCGCTGCGGGTTGACCCCGGCACCCGCGAAGTCTGGGTGCAGGGCGAAAAACTTTCGCCGCGCCTTTCCCTGAAGCAGTTTGATCTGTTGAATTATCTTTACCTGCGGACCGGCGAGGCGGTGAGCAAAGACGAAATTATCGCCGCCGTCTGGCCCGAGGCCGATAGCGGCGCGATTTATGATTATCAGGTAGACAAAATGGTCAGCCGGGTGCGGGAACGCGTGGGCAAAGATTGGATCGAAACCGTGTGGGGCTACGGCTACCGGCTGCGGTTAGAGTGATTTCCTCTATTTCCCTCAACTACTCCATTTGGATTTTCGGCGATAGCCGTCTTTCATAACTTGTTTTTCCAGGTGTTTTTCCTTGGCTTGTTCGATGAGGCTGCGCACCCCATCGAGAATGCTGCCATTCCCCAAACTTTGCAGCCATTCGCGTTCTTGTGAATGGAGCCTGACTTCTACTTTGCTGCTTTTGCCCAACTTCATCATCGAACTAACTCCTATATATTGTTGCAGAACGTTTGTCTTACACAATATCTTGTATTGTTGCCTAGTTTATCATACTTGATCGGCTTTGGCAAGTGTTTTTGTTACCTGTTTTATTAAAATTTTTCAAAAAGGATGGGTGACGGATGGCTGCCGTTTTAACCACCCATCGGGCGTAGGGGAGTGGTCAGATTTTGACGAAAATTGTGTCCAGAACTTTGGTGGAAAAAAGTTTATAGTGAGAGCATCGTCCAAACAACGATTAGCTAATCGTAAAAAAAATCAATTTTAAACAGGAGGCTCTCAAATGAACTTGGCAAAGATTAGTTTTATGATGATAGTAATGGTATTTGTAGGCGTGCTGGCGGCTTGTAGTCAAGCCGAACCGGCAGTGGTTGTAGTCACCGCCACGCCCACGGCGACGGACGCCGCCACCGCAACCCCTGTTCCTACCCCAACGCTCGAACCCACCGCCACCGCCCAAACCGGCAGCGGGGCGGCCCCGGAGGAGGAAACGACAGCCGTAGTTTACGACCCCGGCACGTTACTCAAAGGCAGCGGCGAGGGCGTGTTTTACCTGCGCGACAACGGCACCCGGCAGCATATTTACAATTGGCCCACGTTTCTGGCCTTTGGCTT
>CAZTFF010000054.1:21229-35063 GCA_964612485.1 uncultured Caldilineaceae bacterium | reverse complement strand
TTTGAGCCGGATAAGATCACCCTGCTGCGCTCGCTGGTGGCCGTGATGATCGTGGCCTGGATCATCAAAATGATCGAGCAGGGGACAGAAACGGAGGATTCATCCGCCTACCCTGTTGACCGCTTTCGATCCTGGCTCAAAATCCCTCTCTTTTTACCCACCCTGCTGTTAGTGGTGGTTTATATCATCGCCACTATTTTTTCGATCTCGCCCAAAGTCAGCCTGTGGGGCTCGTACCAGCGCATGCAGGGAACCTACTCCTTTCTATCTTACATCGTTGTCTTCGCCCTGCTGGCCGGAAATTTGCGAACCCGCGAGCAGGTGGACCGGCTGGTGACCACCATTATCATTGCCAGCGTGCCGGTGGGACTATACGGTATCGTGCAAAAATATGGGCTTGATCCTCTACCCTGGGCCGGCGATGTGACCTCGCGGGTAGCTTCCAATATGGGCAACGCCATCTTCGTCGCTTCTTATATGATTATGATCGTTCCCCTGACCCTGACCCGGCTGATCGAATCGATGACGGCCATCATCAAAGAAGAAACCGCTTCCTGGGGCCATACCATTCTGGCGGCGGTTTATATCTTTACGCTGGCGGTACAGATCATCCTCATTGTCTTCAGCCAGAGTCGCGGCCCCATGCTGGGGCTTTTAGCGGCCGGTTTTGTGATGGGATTATTGTTTCTGCTCATCCTGCGCCACATGAATTCTGACTCAACGAGATTATCGGCAAAAGAGATTTTTTTTGGCCTTTCATTTCCTGTAGCGCTAGGTATTGCCGGATTGATCGGCGGTGCCGCCGGTTTCATTGTAGGCTTTGGTCTGGACAGCGTGGTGGTGGTTGAGGGCCTGCCGCTGTTGGCCGCAGCCATTGGCGGGCTGTTGGGCTTTATGGGAATGTACACCTTTATGGCAGCGGCGGAAAAGGGCTGGCGCTGGCTGTGGCTCAGTTGGTTTTCGTTAGCCATTTTAGCTATCATTTTTGTAGTTGCCTTGAATATTCGCGGTACCCCGCTGGACCCCTACCTGGATCCAATCCGTGAAGTTCCTTACGTAAATCGCCTGTCCAGAGTTATCACCACCGAAAGTACCGGCCGGGTTCGTATCCTCATCTGGGACGCGGCCACCAAACTGGTTCTCCCCCACGAACCGCTGGGCATTCCCGGTGGTGAAGTAACGGGCCAGGACCCCTTCAATATGATCCGCCCGCTCATTGGCTACGGGCCGGAATCTATGTTCAATGCCTTTGCCTATGTCTATCCGCCCGATCTGGCCCACGTGGAACAACGCGGCAGCTCCGCCGACCGCTCCCACAACGAAACCATGGACAGCCTGGTGATTACGGGCATTCTCGGATTCCTGGCCTTTTATTTCCTGATGATCAGCCTCTTTTACTACGCCATCCGCTGGTTGGGCTGGGCGCCGGATCAAGCTTCTCGACGCCGTTTGATGATTTTGCTGGTTCTCTTTGGCCTGTTGGGCGCGATCATTCCATACCTGGCCGATACCGTAGAAGACCGGTATACGTTTGTTTCCCTGGGGCTTCCTTTTGGCCTGCTGGCGGGCGTGATCGTTCATCTGGTTTGGCAAGGCCTCATCCATCAAAAAGAAGATGATGAAAGTGTAGTTTTCTCCAACCACCCGCTCCTGCTCATTGGCTTGCTGGGCGCGATTGTGGGCCACTTCATCGAAGTCCACTTCGTTTTCTCAATCGCGGCCACGTATGTTTATTTTTGGGTTTACGCCGGCTTGATGGTGGCGCTGGCCCGAATGAACCGGCTTACGGCTGAACAGCCGGCAAACAACGCGGCTGCCCTCGCCGCCGAATCATCAGAAACAGAAACCGTTCAAAGTCCGCCGCCCGAAGAACCTGAGTCTCAGAACCGCAGAATACGCCGCTCTCGCCGCCGGGCGCGGCGCGGCAATGCCGGGAAACCCGCAGCGGCACCCTCCGCCCCAACTTCACCAATAGGCCAACCCGAAAGCCTGGATACCTGGGTGGGCAGCCTGGGCCTGGCCATGGCCATCATCCTCATCATCATCACCTTTGATTTTATCACCCCGGCCTTTGAATTCGTGCTGTCCGATACGGACAGCATGAGCTTGCTGTGGATGTACACCATCACCTGGCTGCTGGGCCTGGCTATAATGCTCTCAGATTTAGCGATCCGGCGTGAACATTGGTCTAATGCCGTCAACTGGGGCCGGGCAATCTTACTGTACAGTATGACCTCGCTGGGATACTTTCTGATCTATTATCTGGCCCACCGCACCCAATTCGGCCAGCAGATCACCGTCACCAGCGTGGCCGATGTCATCAGAGCGGCCAATGTGCTGGCCAACGGCCTGGTACTTTTTTACATGTTTTTGTTTTTGCTGATGAGCCTCCTGGCCTTGATGTTATCCTGGCAATACATGAAACGGCTGACATTCTGGCGCTCTGAAAACTGGTGGCTCTATCCGCCGCTCATCCTGGCTGCCGTAGCCCTGATCTGGTTCAAAAATATCGATGTGGTACGGGCCGATATTTACCTCAAAGAGGGCGACCGGTACAGGGGCGCCCGCCAATGGGAACAGGCCATAGCCCTGCACGATAAAGCCCGCTCCATTGACAGCGATGAGGATTTCTACTACCTGATGCTGGCGCTGGATTACCAATTGATGGCCCAAGACAATAATCTGGCCGCCGATGTCCGCGCCGGCGCCTGGCAGCGCGGGGAAGATATTGCCCTGGAAGCTCGCCGCATCAACCCCTACAACCCGGATAACACCGGCAATATGGGGCGCTACTACTTTACCGTAGGCCAGGTTTTTAACCGGGAAAGCTTTGAAAAGGCCCTGGACTATTTTGAAAAGGCCACTATCCTGGCTCCCTCCAACGTAATTTACCATAATTTATGGGCGCAAACCCACTATATTATGCAAAATTATGAAGCGGCGGTAGAACGGCTGGAAAAATCGATTGAGATCGATCCCGTCTATCCCCCCACATGGATTTTGCTGGGCGATACGTATGCCGCCATGGGCAACGTTGACAAAGCGTTAGAAGCCCATACCCAGGCCATGGAATTGTTGGTGCGAGAAGATGGCGTGGGCCTCTTTACCGACCAGTTCTTGGACCAGCGCCTGAATTTTTATATCTCCGCCGGCCGGCTGGACGACATTGTGGCCGCCATGCAGCAGGTTTCGCAAGAGCGAGCGGACATGGCCAATGATCCCGCCATAGGGCAGGGTGGCCGGGATAGAGCACGAAGCAGCCAGGCCAAATTGCAGTGCGCTATCGGGCGGGCGTACGGCCTGGCCGGCCAACCGGAACAGGCCGTCAACTATCTGGAGCAGTGCCGAAGATTGGGTGACGACTCGGAAAGAACCGTCAGAGAACTGGCCAACGCCTATCTGGCTTTGGAAGCGTTTGATCAAGCATTACCCCTGTATCAAGCCATCGTTCAGAAGAGACCGCAGGATATCGAAGCTCACAGCGCCCTGGCTTACATTTACGCCCAACAGGGGCGTCTGGAAGAGGCGATTTTGGAAAATAAACGGGTGCTGGAACAGTCACCCGACAATTATGATAGTTTGAAAAACATCGCTGTACTCTACCAGCAGTTACAACGCTGGCCCGATGCCCTGGATTACGCCCGGCAGGCGCGGGACGCAGCCCCGGAAACAGATCTGGAAAGTTGGAACGTTTTTATTCAAAATATCGAACAGCAGTTACAATCTCAATAATCTGATTTTAAGGAGAAAATTGTGGCAAAACAATACAACAGTTATCCAGACATGGTCATTGACCCGTCCAAAAAATATCAAGTTACTATGAAAACCGGCAAAGGTGATATTGAACTTGACCTGTTTGCCGCCGACGCGCCCAAAACGGTCAATAACTTTGTCTTTTTGGCGCAAGATAAATTTTACGATGGCCTGACCTTTCACCGCGTGATTTCAGGCTTTATGTCGCAAGGCGGCTGCCCCAACGGCGATGGCCGCGGCGGCCCCGGCTATCGCTTTAAAGATGAAACCATGGGGAATCCCCACAAGCATGAAACCGGCAGCCTGAGCATGGCCAATGCCGGCCCCAACACTAACGGCTCTCAATTTTTCATCTGCCACGCGCCCCAGCCCCATCTGGATGGCCGGCACACCGTTTTTGGTAAAGTGACCGGCGGGCAGGATGTAGTGACCTCCCTGGTTAATGGGGATACCATCAACGAGGTTATCATTACCGAGAGTTAGGAACCGGGTTACTATGAAAAAAAGAAGCATTCTGACCATCTTTTTGGCGCTGGCAACAGTTTTTATTTTACTTACAGCGTGCGGCAGCACCCCAACTCCCCAGCCGCCCACACCGGCAGCGGATAATTCAGGCCAGGGTGACGTGGCCGCACTTCCGCCAACGCAGCGGGCCAACTTTTACCAGGCCAGACCGGAAATGACCATCCATGCCGGCCAGACCTACCGGGCCACCATCCAGACCGAGAAAGGCGATATTGTGGTCTATCTGGATGCGGTCGCAGCGCCGGAGCATGTCAACAACTTTATCTTTCTCAGCAAAGCAGGCTTTTACAACGGCTTGACCTTCCACCGGGTTGAACCGGGGTTTGTAATTCAGGGCGGCGATCCGCTGGGTGAGGGCAATGGCGGGCCTGGATACACGGTTCCGGGCGAGTTCGAGCTAACCCACGTTGAGGGCGCGCTGGCGATGGCCCGGCTGCCGGATCAGGTTAACCCCAACCGAGAATCAAGCGGCAGCCAGTTTTATATCACGCTGGCCCCCACCCCCTTTCTCGATGGCCAATACAGCGTCTTTGGCCGGGTGGAAGAAGGCATGGACGTGGTCCGCGCCATTGAAGTAGGCGATGAGATCAACCGCATTGTAATTGAAGAGTAAATGCCCCCCATTTGGTGGCCGTCTTTAAGGTGACGGCCATCTTTTTTTTTGACGAAGTAGCTCATTTGTGCTAATTTTAGATCATGATCAAACAGCCGATTCCTCTTACCCCAACCGAAGTAAGCGTGCTGGCCCAATGCCCGCTGCATTATCATTTTTTGAAACAAAAAAGCGGGCATTCCAGCAGCAATCCCCAGGCCCAACTGGATGAACGGGTGCGCGAGGCCATCCAATACCTGCACAAAGGGGGCGGGCCGGCCCGAATTTCTCTGGCCGGCTGTTTGCAACAGGCCGGTGGCGATCCGCCGGCGCGTACAATGATCCGGCACTATTACCACCGATTAGAACAAGATTGGCCCCGGATGATGGCGGCCAATGAGTCCATCCAGCTTAGAATTTCTATTGGCGGGGTGTTGTTATTGTTGCAAGGTACGCTGGACCGGCTGGACAGAACTTCCGATGGCGGCATTTTGGCAATTTTGTTTCGAACCGCATCCGGGCCTTTACCATCGGCGGAAACGCTGCAAACCGACCACGCGATGACGATCTACCATGCCCTGGTTGCCGCCACCTACCCCTTAAGACGCCCGGTGCGGCTTCAGGAAATGTGGCTGCAATCCGATCACCAAATCAGCATTGAACTCAGCGAGGAAGAATACCGGCGCAACCTCAGCGATCTCCGTGAGCCGGTTCAGGCTCTGGCCCGGGGCGAGGTGATGGCCCGCCCCGGCCTTCACTGCGATACATGCCCGTTTAAACACCACGGCTGCCCTGTTTACTCCCACGAAGAAGATGCCCCTGACCAGGACGAATCTGAAAATTTTGATCTACCAACACCCGGTGGTAAGATTTCTTCTCGCAAATGGATCTTCAAAATTTGAGGCCCTATGGATAGAAGAGATTTTTTAAAAGGCGCCGGCTTTGCCGGACTGCTGGCATTTCTACAAGCCTGCCGCCTGACCAATTTTAGACAAACACCTGCCGCGCGGGTATCAACCTCCATTCCAACCCAAACGCCGGTCGTGCGGCCAACATTTACCACGCCCCCCACAACAACCTCCGCGCCAACGCTCACGGCATCGCCGGTTCCGCCCACGGCCACGCCGATCCGGCCCACGGCAACGGCCTCCTCCACCCCGATGCCCGACGGCCAACCCACGCCCACAGATACGCCCACACCGACCCCTACGCCCACCCCCTACCCGCCGGGACCGCCCAGCAAATTGGGCCTGTTTGTAACCCAGTACGATCCCACGCTTCTGGAACTGGTAGCCATTGGCCAACCGGCCCTGGTCAAAACCCTCGAAATTGACGCCAGCTTTATCAAAGGACTCAAAGAAACATCCCCCAACACCCTGATGGTCGGGCGCATCGTTCTGGAACAACAAAATCTTGATGCCGATCCCCAACCGTTGGTGCAGGATTACGTCAACAAAATTCTGCCCATCGCCGCCGACCCGGCCCGCATGGAAGTTTTTGACGCCTGGGAAGCCTACAACGAGCCGGTGGCCGACACGCCCGACAAAATGAAACGCCTGGCCGACTTTGAAGCCGAACGAACCCGGATTCTGGCCGAAAACGGTATCCGCTCGGTGGTAGGCAATTTTGCCGCCGGCCACCCCCCGCTGGAACTCTGGTCGGCGTTTGAACCGGCGCTCGATGCCATCCGCCAATACAACGGCTACCTGGGCCTGCACGAATACTCGGCCCCGGTGATGCAGTATCGCGCCGGCGCTTTACAGCCCGAAGGCGATCCCGACCAGGGCGATGAAGGCTGGCTCACCCTGCGCTACCGCAAAGCGCACCGCTACCATTTAACCCCCATGGGCTACGGCCATATCCCCATTCTCATCACCGAATGCGGCGTAGACGGGTTGATCAACCCCCGGCCCGGCCCCGCAGACGCCACCGGCTGGCAAGATTTTGTAGAGATGTGGACGGCCAATGGCTTACGAGATGATCCGCCGGGCGTGTATATGGACCAACTTATCTGGTACGATCAAAACCTGCAACAGGATGATTATGTAAAAGGGGCGGCCATTTTCCTGGCCGGCACCAGCGATCCCCAATGGTTTTCTTACGATATTATTGGGCACGATGCCGGCCGTATGGCCGACCTGTTGATGCAATATTTGTCCGTCCATCCCCCGCGATAAACTCGCAAGAAATTCGCTTGCCTGCGCGTCGTAAAACTGTATAATATTATGAAGCGGGTTGTTTTCTCTTCGCTAGGATATAATTCCATTATACAAAAAAATATAAATCACAAAGGAGATTTCACGAATGGCTGACTTTAAAGCTGGGTTGGAGGGCGTAGTTGTTGCCCAACAAGACATATCATTTATTGATGGTGAAAAAGGAGATTTGATTTACCGGGGCTATCATATTGACGAATTGGCACCGCATGCAACCTATGAAGAAATTGTGTATTTGCTGTGGTACGGCAAACTTCCCAATCAATCAGAACTCAATGAATTACACGAACGATTGGTTAGCCGTCGTGCTTTAAATGCGGATCACCTCAATCTGATCAAAACAATGCCCCGCAGCGCCCGCCCCATGTCGGTGTGCCGCACCGGGGTATCGCAAATTGGCCTGTACGATCCGGAGCCGATAGTTTTTGATGAGGAAGTCAATCAACTCAAGGCCGATGATATTTTGGCCAAGATGCCTACCATTATGGCCGCGTTTGCCCGCCAACGCAAAGGGCTGGATCCCATCCCGCCCCGCGACGACTTGAGCCACGCCGCCAATTTCTTATGGATGCTCAACGGTGAAGAAGCCACGCCCGAAGCTGAAAAAGGTCTGGACCTTTACCTGGTATTGCTGGCCGAACACGGCTTCAATGCTTCAACCTTCTCTTGCCGGGTTACCGCTGCAACCTGGGCGGGAATGTATTCCTCGGTGGTCAGTGGGATCAGCACGTTGAGTGGTCATGCCCATGGCGGCGCGGTTCAAAAAGCTATGAACCAATTCCAGGAAATTGGCAACGATGAAAATGTTGAACCCTGGTTTGAAGGGGCGTTGGAAAGCAAAAAGCGCATTATGGGCATTGGACACCGGGTTTACAAAACGCTCGATCCGCGCGCGCCCCACCTGCGGAAGCGGGTAGAAGAATTGGCCGCTCAATCTGATCTGTGCAAATGGTATTCGATTGCCGCTAAACTTGAGTCAGTGGCCACAGAACATCCTTTCTTCAAAGACCGTAATCTTTATCCCAATGTTGATTATTATTCGGCACCGATGCTGTGCATGCTGGGGCTGGAGTCTGACATGTTCACGCCGATGTTTGCCATCAGCCGGGTGGCCGGCTGGACAGTCCATATTATGTCGCAATACAAAGACAACCGGCTCATCCGGCCTCGCGCCGAATACGTTGGCCCCAAAGGATTAACCTGGACGCCGATTGAGGAAAGAGGATCGTAAATTACCGATTCTTGCTTTCTTGCCGGAAATCGGAATTTGTGTTAAACTATTATTACCCTGCTGTTCGCGTGATGCTCCATGCGTCTTGAGCCAACATTTCTTTGATAGGGGACTGTTGTTTTAGAGGGGATGCGGTAGCCTGCGACAAGGCAAGGCAACACCTTCTATCCAGGTCCCCACCTGTCGGTTGACAGGTTCAAAGACTATTGGATGGCACACGGTTCAGCGGGGCGTTTGCTGAAAAAAGCACGGCTTCTTGTGAGCCGTGCTTTTTTGTTTATGCCACTCACCAATCCAGATCGCAGCACCCGTTGGCCCAACTAAAGGTGATATTGCCGTGGTTGGTATTTAAACGGATATGCTGCGGGGCCAGGTGTAAACCGGCATCGCTAATGTGCCACAGGATAGCGGTCGCAATAAAGGCCATGGTTAATAAAGTAGGCAAATGAAAAAAAGTGTCTAAAAAGATGTCAAGGTATTGGGTAATTTTTTTGGGTTGAATTAGCATCCTGAAATTGTCTCTTGGGCCAGCATATCAACCACTGCCTCCATCTGGCCGGTTTCTTTATAGCGGCGTAACTGGCGATCGGCGCTGGTGCCTTCGATCAGCATGATTATAGCATACCCCGATAAAGCTTGCGACTCGCAACGTTGGCTGATTTCGGCCTGATTTTGTTCTTACCCGCCGTAAAAATCGATAGCTTTTGGATCAACATTTACCGGATAGCAACCCCGTTTTATCTTTTCCGCTATCCATGCTAGAATGATTCTCTGCCCAATTATTTCGAACTGATATTGGTTTTCATCTCCGCTCCAGGTAAGATGTCTGTCAGGCGTAAAAATTTAGCCGGCCAATTTGTTAATAAATTGTTGAAACCAAATCTAAAACGCGCAAAGGAGAGCATCATGACAACTGAAACAGCTCCGCGCTCCGGCACGGAAGCCGTTAAAGACACCCTCCGTAAAGTGCCGGACCCCAGCGTGGTGGTGATATTTGGCGCTTCAGGCGATCTAACCCGCCGAAAATTACTGCCCGCTCTATTCAGCCTGACGTGCGAAGGGCTGTCCCCGGAACATTTTGCCGTGGTGGGCGCTGCCCGCAGCGATTTAACGGATGAGGCTTTTCGGGAGCGTATCGAAAATGGCATTGAGGAGTATGGACGCATTAAACCCGATGATTTTTGCGAAAAATGGCCCAAATTTGCCGATAACATCTTCTACCATCGCGGCGATTATGATGATCCCCAAACCTACCAGGGGCTTATCGACATTCTAAAACGCATCAATGAGGAACGCGGGATCCAGTGCAATTATCTGTTCTATCTGGCCACGCCCCCTGCCCTTTACCCCGTGATTGTGAAACAACTGGGAAAAGCCGGTTTGGCCCGGCAGAGCGAAAACAGTTGGCGGCGCATCATCATCGAAAAACCCTTTGGGCATGATCTGCCTTTGGCTCAGGAACTGAACAAGCAACTTCACAATGTGTTTGAGGAACATCAAGTTTACCGCATCGACCATTACCTGGGCAAAGAAACCGTTCAGAACCTGTTGGTATTCCGTTTTGCCAACGCTATTTTTGAACCCCTCTGGAATCGCAATTACATCGATCACGTGCAAATTACGGTGGCCGAGTCGGTCAAATTGGGCAGCCGGGCCGGTTATTACGATACCGCCGGCGTAATGCGCGATATGTTTCAAAACCACTTGCTGCAACTGCTCACCCTCACCGCGATGGAACCCCCCGCCGAATTTAACGATGTGGCGCTGCGCGACGAAAAAGTAAAAGTGCTCAAAGCGGTTCGCCCCATCAAGGCCGAAGAGGTGGACAAGTATACGGTGCGGGGCCAATATCGCAACTATCGTGACGAAGCGGGCGTGGCGGAAGGCACCGAAACCCCTACTTTTGCCGTGCTCAAACTGTTTGTGGATAACTGGCGCTGGCGCAACGTGCCGTTTTATCTTCGCTCCGGCAAAGCATTGGGCGACAAAGTGACCGAAATTTCCATCCAGTTTCGCCACGTGCCTCACCTCATGTTTCCCCTGAAGCCGGAGCAGCAGTTACCGCCCAACGTTCTGGGGCTGTGCATCCAACCCAACGAGGGAATGAACCTGCGCTTTGAAACCAAAATCCCCGGGGCCGGCATGCGCACCCAACCGGCGGATATGACCTTTTTGTACGAACAGGATTTTGGCAAAGACACCTTGCCCGATGCTTACGAGCGACTTATCCTCGACGCGCTCCACGGCGATGCCTCGCTGTTTACGCGCAGCGATGAAATTGAGTTGGCCTGGAGCCTGGTGGACCCCATCTTGCAAGGATGGAAAAGCAAAAATGCGCCGGTACTGGCCTTTTACGAATCCGGCACCTGGGGCCCCGGCAACTCGCACGAATTTATCCAGGCCGATGGCCGAAAATGGTTGTATGGATGCAGCCAAAATAATGCTAGCGAGTAACGCCAGATGAATGCAAACTTTCACATTTTCTCCAGCGCCGAACAATTGGGTCAGGCGGCTGCCGAACACGTAACCTTTTTGTCCGCGCAAGCTGTTTCAGCGCGAAACCGGTTTACGGTGGCGCTATCCGGGGGATCGTTACCCACATTACTCAGCCCACCGCTGGTAACAGAACCCCTGCGCGATAAAATTGACTGGTCGAAATGGCATGTCTTTTGGGCCGATGAGCGCTGCGTTCCCTTAACCCACCCAGACAGCAACTACCGGTTGGCCCGCGAAGCACTGTTTGATTACGTCAATATTCCTACTACCCAAATCTATCCCATCGATGATACTCTGGCCCCTGCGGCTGCGGCGGCCGCGTATCAAAACAAACTGGCGCACCTGTTTG
Organism: uncultured Caldilineaceae bacterium; assembly: GCA_964612485.1. GTDB lineage: Bacteria > Chloroflexota > Anaerolineae > 4572-78 > J111 > JAFGNV01. The sequence continues at coordinate 23,901 of CAZTFF010000054.1, read as the reverse complement.
GCCCGCCGGAAAACAATCCCCCCCGTTTTGATCTCATCTTACTGGGTATGGGCCACGACGGCCACACCGCCTCGCTGTTTCCCGATCACCCTTTGTTGCTTGAAAAAAAGGCGTGGGTTGCCGCTGTGGTTGATTCTCCCAAACCGCCGCCGGAACGGATCACTTTGACGCTGCCGGTTCTTAACCAGGCTCGCCAGGTAGTATTTATGGCAACCGGCGCTGAAAAAGCCGAGGCCCTTGCTGCCATTATCAATGGAACCGGCCAGTTCCCCGCGCAGCAGGTTCACCCTTCGCACGGCAGCCTGCATTGGTTTGTTGATGAGGCTGCCACCCGCGAGTTGCGCCAATAGAGTTTCCCAAAAATTATAAATTGTGAACCATCTCGAAATGAGTATGGGGTTAGGGGCCGAAAATAATGGGCAGGAAGACGTCGCCATGGTTGGCGGAGTCGGGTGTATGGGGGGATGAGGTGTCGTCCGAGTCCTGGAAGTTGGGGGTGCCGTCGCCGTCGCTGTCGCCATCTCCTTCCTGGCTGTCGAGCAGGCCGTCATTGTCGGAGTCGGTGTCGTGATAGTCGGGGGTGCCGTCGCCGTCGGTGTCGTCGGTCCATTCGTCGACGTCGGCCAGGCCGTCACCGTCCGAATCGGGATCAAGGTAGTTGGGGATACCGTCGCCGTCGGCATCGTTGTTGAAGCAGATGGGATGGTTGGCCCGGCAGCCGGCCAGCGGATCACTATTGCCGCTGCTCCATTCCTGGCTGTCCAAAATGCCGTCGCCGTCTGAGTCGCTGTCCAGGTAATTGGGTATACCGTCGCCGTCGGCATCGTTAGCGCTTTCCTGGCCGTCGGCCACCCCATCATTATCGGAGTCGGTATCCAGGGCATTGATGATGCCGTCGCCGTCGCTGTCGGCGGGATTATTTACCTGCCTGATTTCGGTGCCGTCGGTCAGGCCATCACCATCTGTATCGGCATTGTTGGGATCAGTGCCGTTCCGGTATTCCTGGCCATTGGTCAGGCCGTCGCCATCAAGATCGCTGCCGGCATCATTTACGTTGGGGTCGAGGCCGTTTTCGGCTTCCCAACCATCCGGCAGGCCGTCGCCGTCGCTGTCGGCCTGGTTGGGGTTGGTGCCGTTGCTGCGTTCCCAGCCGTCGGTCAGGCCATCGCCATCGGAATCGGGGTTGGTGGGCTGGGTGCCGGCGGCAACTTCAGCGCCGTCGGTCAGGCCGTCGCCGTCGCTGTCTTCCTGATAGGGATCGGTGCCCAGGTTGGCTTCCTCGGTGTTGCTCAGGCCATCGCCGTCGGCATCGGCCAGAGGGCCGTCGGTGTCGTTGTTATCCAGGTAGTTGGGCGTGCCATCGCCATCAATATCACCGGCGCCTTCATTTTGATCAGATTGGCCGTCGTTGTCGCTGTCGGTGTCTACAAAATCGGGCGCCCCGTCGCCGTCGGTATCGAGCGGTTGGCCAGGATTATCGCCGGCTTCTTGGGTGTCAGAGATACCGTCTCCATCGCTGTCGGTATCATTTTTATTAGATTGCCCATCTTCATCCACATCGGTGTCACCTTCAACAAAATCGGGCAGGCCGTCTTGGTCGCTGTCGGCGGGAGCGCAGGTAGCGGTATCAAAGGTGAACGACTCGACATCGTTGTAAGCCACATTATACACATTCGTATCGACCACGGAACAGGTGTCCAGATCAAAGGTAAAGAGATTCAGGCCGTTGCCTTTGTGAATGCTGCCCATCAATACGCCATCGGGCCGAAATTCCAGCCCTTCCACCTTGCCGGGGAAGGCTTTGCCCTGTTTGTTTTCGATGCAAAGCTGCTGGAGCGCGCCGGTTTGGAGATCAACTTCGTACAGGTAGTAATCAGCCGCCGCGTAGAGTCTGCTGCCGTTGTAATTCCAGGCAATGGCTTCAACCGCTTCATCCAGCGAAACCCGGATGGCGTTTTGGGCTACATCAGCCACATCAACCGTCACCAGATGGACACCGTTGCCTTCATCTTTTTCTTTTTCCACAACTATCCAAAAGCTGTTATCGCCGGGGCGGAAGGATGCGCCGAGTTGGTCGCCAAAGCCGGTCTGGCCCAATTCGGTCAGTTCGCCGGTTTGGGGATTGATTTGGTAAACCGGGCCGCCGTCGGCCAGGGTATCGCCGCCTACAGCGTACAACTCGCCGGTGGTGGGATGGACGTCCATACCTTCGATATCATAGTTTTTGTATTTGGGGCCAAGCGGCTGAAATTCCATGCTTTGCAGATCGACAAAAAACAATTCAGAGTCCCTGGCGCCCTGATCGTGTACGCCGTACAAGCGGCAGGTTTGATCGCTGAGCGGGGGATCGATGGGCGGTTCTACAATGGGGGGTGGGGCAGGCTCGCATTTTTCACCGCCGGAGGCTTTTACTTTCTGTTTGGTTCTGCCGGCTTCATTTTTCCATTTGATGAGGGTGGTGTTGGGGCCGCTGACAGTTTGGGTGAAAAAATAAGAAACGCCGGGCGGGGCAGTTACCTGGCCTTTTTGCGATGTGCCGTAAACCACCCAGGTGACTTCCACATCGAAACTGTTGGGGTTTGTGATAAGCCAGCGCCGTTGAACCTCTGGATCATCCGAGCAGACCGACGTCAAATTAAGGTTTTTGACTTCGGCCAATATTTTGGCCGCAG
>CAZTFF010000054.1:0-21129 GCA_964612485.1 uncultured Caldilineaceae bacterium | reverse complement strand
GATGCGGCCTGGGCCACGTTATCCGTCGCCAGCACCGGCACCAGTGCAGTTATTATAAGCGTGAGTATGATAAAAATGCTGCGTCGAAATAGTTGCATGATCTTATCCCAAAACCGGATAGGTGGTCAAGATAAAAAGGATGAAGAAAACGGAGACCAGGACCCTGCATATTCCTGATGGAGGGGTTCTCCCGACCAACTGGGCAGCCCCATTAAATGGGAACTTGACTTTTTCTGAATATAGACGGGGTTTGTTTCGTCAATGGTAGGGTCCAGCACAGCCCGCACGCAATCGGCAAATTCTCGTAAAGATACCGGCTCAGACAACACCATCGACGCGCCAATAGCGGGAATGGGTCGATCCAGTTCCGAGGAAATAATGAGAACCGTAGCCGTTGGCAGGGCTTGCTGGCTGAGCCACAGGCCCAATCTCATTCCCTGCTCCCAGGCTTCAACCAGGTTGATGACAATCAGATCGTAAGGTTCAGCCGAATGGATTAGATCAATGGCCTGGTCGGCGCGGCTGGTCAAGTCAACCTGCTCGGCCAGTCCTTCGCCTAATAACGTTTCTTTAAAGAAAAAAGATTGTCCGTTTGGTCCTTCAAGAATGAGTACGCGAGTGGTCAGCATGTGGGTCTCCAGAAATCGCTAATCTTGGTTATTAACTCCCTTCTATCTTAACACAGGAGACACCTTAACGAGCCAAACGGTTTGTTAAGAATTGTTACGGATTGTTAACATGAGCAGGAAGGCCAAAGGTTACAATTTATTACAAAACATTACGAAACCTTAAGGATCAGAAATTAAACAACTTCCGCATTTAGAAAAGTAGAGATTGGAGATTAGAGATTTCAGGTTAAAAATCTCCCAATCTCCAATCTCTACTATCTCGACGAATTGGGGAAGTTAATTCTCATTCCCAAGTCTTATCGAGCGCACCGGAACCCTAAATTGTCCAGGGTATTGCCGGGCCGGTTCCAGTTACGGGCGTAGTTTTGCGCCCACTGGTTCAGGGCATTCCATGCGCCGCCTTTCATCACTTTGGTTTCTTGATTGCTGTTGGACCAGTCTTCTACCCATTCCCACACATTACCGGCCATATCTTCAACGCCGTAAGGGCTGGCCCCCTGGGGATAGCGGCCAACCGGCATCACCCCCCCAAAACCGGTTTCTTTGGTATTGGCCACGCCCTCGCGCCACTCATGGCCCCAGGGATAGCGCCGGCCTTCGGTGCCCCGGGCCGCTTTTTCCCACTCCGCTTCGGTGGGCAGCCGTTTGCCGGCCCATTGGCAATAGGCGGCGGCATCTTCCCAGGAGACGCCGGTGACGGCGTAATCGGCTTGATCCGCCGGGTAACTCCCCCAGGGCGCGGGATGGCCGGCATTGTCCACAAATTGTTTATACTGGCCTATAGTGACTTCGTATTTATCAATTTCAAACGAGTCTACCGCTACCCGCCGGGACGGCAAGGCGTTGGGATCGTCGCCGCCCATGGTAAATTCGCCCGCCGGAATTTTGATCATCTCCCCAATATCAGCCCGAGGTTCATGATCCAAATTGGCCGGTTGGGTGGGCGGCGGAACAGGGGTGGCGGTAGGCGCGGCCAGCGGACTCAACGAGACCACCTCTCGCACCACCGGCTGGCGAAGCAGTAGCAGCGGCACGCCAATCAACAGGATGATCGCGCCAATGACGGCCAGAACAAGCAGCGGCACCGGCACCGATACCAGCCGCCGCGCCCAAAAACCTTGTTGCGATTCTCGCCTCTGTTCGGCCTGGCCGGTCAATTCGGCTACCCGTTTGAGCCGGCCCCGGATGGCGGCGATCAAATCGTCGGGATCAAAGGGTTTGGTGATGTAATCATCCACGCCCAATTCTTTGCCGCGTTGAATATCGGCTTTTTCAGTTTTGGCCGTGACAAAAATAAAGGGCACGTGAGTCCACCGTTCATCTTGATGAACTTGCTCGTAGAGTTCGTAACCATCCATTTCCGGCATCATAATATCGGCCAGAATTAGATCGGGCGTAATCCGGTTTAAGATTTCCAGGGCCTCCCGGCCATTTTCCGCCGCTAAAACCTGAAACCCTTCCATTTCCAGGGTCAGTTTTACGCCATCGATCAGATCGGGATTATCGTCAACAATTAAAACAATGGTTTCCATAGGGAACCTCCTAAAATTGGGTTATGTTAGATGCTGGTCTGTTTCCGTTATTTCACCCGGCAGGGTGACGGTAAACGTGCTCCCCGCGCCGGGCACACTTTCTAGGTGAATGGTGCCGCCGTGTGCCTCAACAATTTCTTTGACAATGGACAATCCCAGGCCCGTACCGGGAATGGTGTGGGAGGCATCGACACGGTAAAATCGATCAAATATTTTTGCCTGGCCTGCCGGGGCAATGCCCTGGCCCGTATCGCTGACTTGAATTTGAACAATATTCTGATCGTTCTGCCGCGCCGCCTCGCACCGCACCTCAACCGAGCCGCCGGACGATGTGTATTTTAGGGCGTTGTCCACCAGATTGCGAAGCACCCGTTCTATTTGAGGCGGATCGCCGGATATTAGAAGGGGCGTTTGGGGCGGGAACCAGTGCAAGTCCACCTGTTTTTCCTGCGCCAGAAATTGAAATTCATCGACTATCCGGAGGATGAGTCCGTTCAAATCTACTTCCTGATAATCAAAGTGGATGACGCCGGCATCCAGGCGGGATAATTCCAGAATATTCTCAATTAATTTTTCCAGTGATTGCACCTGTTTTTGAATAGCGTTCAGAAGCTGCTCCCGTTTTTGCTCCGGCAGGCGATGGTGGTAGGCGAGCAGGTTTTTGGCGTGAAGTTTGATCACCGAGAGCGGGGTTTTTAGCTCGTGGGTAACGCCGGCCATAAATTGAGCTTTCATTCGTTCCACTTCGGTGATGGCCGTAATATCCCGCAGCACGATGACGGTGCCGATAACCTGTTCATCTTCGTCTCGCACGCCAGCCGCATGCGCCTGAATCGAGAGCGTGGTTTCGGTTTGCGGGTCGGGCACGTCCACCGGCGCGCTGGGGTTTGATTCAATGCCATCGGCCAGGCGGTCAATGCAGGTCCACAACGCCCCTTCCATTTGCCGGGGATGGATCGACTGGGTGGTTAAATCAACAGATCGGATATTGAGCATCGCTTCGGCTACGGCATTGGCGGTCAGCACCCGTTTGTCGCCGTCCAGCACCAGCAGGCCATCGGCCATACCGGCCAGGATAGCGTCTGTTTTTTCTTTCTCTTCGGCCAATTCTTTGGTGCGCGCGGCCACCATCTGTTCCAGGTGCAGGCTAAAATCTTGAACCTCATTAAAAAGCCGCGCGTTTTCAATGGCAATCCCCACCGAACTCCCGGCGGAAGAAAAGAGACGCTGGTGATCCGAATTGAACCACCCCGGACTGCTGTGCAGGCCCACCATCACCCCAATAATTTTGTCTTTGACCCGCAGCGGCACGCACAACATCGAGCGGGGCCGGTAATTAATTTGATCTCCCACCCCGCGAAAGTGCTGTTGCTCTTCCAGCAGGTCATCCGCAATGTAAGAGTCTCCGCTTCGCACCACATAGCCGGATATACCTTTTTCCACCGGCAGCCGAAAACCGGCAATACCGTCGGCGCCAACGCCGGAACTGGCCGTGAGCGCCAACTCCCGGCTTTCTTCATCCAGCAGCCATACCGACGCCGCCTCCACTTGAAGCGATTGCCGGAGCAAGCGGGCGGTTTGCTGCAAAATCTGTTCCAGGTTCAGGGTAGAGGTCAACGCGCGGCCAATTTCGTTCAGCACAATCAGATCATCAACCTGGGTTTGGGCCTGTTGCAGCAGGTGGGCGTTTTCCAGCGCCACCGCAATAATACCGGCGGCAGAATTCAGCAGCACCTGCTCGCTTTCTTCAAAATTTGGGCCATGTTTGTTGATGATGGCGATGGCGCCCACCGCCTGCGCTTTGCTCACCATAGGCACGCAATGAACGGCATCGGGCGTGGGGGGCTGGTTGATATTGAGATGGGTATGGAATTCGGCCAGCGTATCGGTGATGACGGCGGGGATCGCCGCTTGGATCACTGCCGGGGAAAGCCGGGCCACGCCGGCGGCTGCCGTGGTTGAAATTCCCTCGCCGGTGGCCGCCGATACATCGATAACCCATTCTTTGGTTTCCTCGTTGAAGAGAAGCAGTGAAACCGCATCGGCCTCCAGCAGTTGGGAAAGCTTTTGCAGCGCCGAGGCAAAAATCTCTTGTAAATCCAGCGATGAATTGACGGCCAGGGCCAATTCGTTGACCAGTTCCAGCCCTTTATTACGCTGGGCCACCACCTGAGCCTGACGCCGGGCCTCGGCTTCGGCCCATTTGACCCGGACCACGGCTCCCACGCGGGCCAGGAATTCTTCGCGTTTAAAAGGCATGGTGATGTAATCGTCCGCGCCCAGCCCCAGGCCGTGGCTCACCTGCTGGGTATCCCGGCGATGCGCGGTGACAAAGATGACGCCGGCATACTTCAGAACGGGGTCCGATTTCAGACGACTGAGAAATTCCAGCCCTGTCAGCCGGGGCATTTGAATATCGCTGATGATCAAAAACGGTCGTTCCTCACGCGCTTTGGCCAGCCCTTCTTCCCCGTCCACCGCCATTATCAGGTCAAAATTGCTGTTTTTCAGAATCGATTTGATCAGCAGCCGGTTGGCGTCAACATCATCAACCACCAGCACCTTTTTAGGGTCAAGATTGCCCATCGCCGCTTTCGGTTCAATACATTGGCTGAAAGAAGCGGGGGGCACAGGAGAATCGTTTTGTTGCGGCGACAGGCCCCCCCTGGAATACAGGGCGGCGCTGTATTCCAGCACGGCTTGAATATCGTCCAACTCCAGGCCCGGCAGCGCTTGCAGGGTTTTTTCAAAACTCAATCCGGCAGCCAGATGACGCAGCACCTCGCGGACCGGTATGTGCGTATCTCGAATAACCGGCTCACGATTTTTTTCGCCTGTTGGGAAGGTGATGCGTTTGTTGTTCATAAAACTTTGCAAAAACCTGCTTTTAAGGGCATTTGGTGAGGGGCAACATCAATCACCGGACGGCAGCGCCGTTTCTGTTTTTGAGACGGTTTATTGATGGCTGGCGGCGGTAAAAAGAAACGTGTAGGTTTTCAAACCCCATCTCGCTGGCTTTGGGCACAATTTCGGTACCGCCAACAAATAGAATTCCCCCCGGTTTGAGCGCGTTGTAAAAATGATGATAAAGTTTGGTTTTGGCTTCGGGTTGAAAATAAATGACCACATTCCGGCACACGATCAGATCAAACTTGCCGGCGACGGTATCCTCCAGTAAATTTTGCCGGCGGAAGGTTACTTTTTGCCGGATGTCGTCTTTAACCCAATACTCATGGTGCCGCACCTCAAGAAAATTGGCCCGGAAGTGGGGCGAGAGGCCGGCCACATCGTCGGCGGTGTAAGGGCCACCTCTTTTTGCCCACTCAAGCGCCGAGCCGTCAATATCGGTTGCCAGAATGCGATGGCTGTAGGTGCCGTTTGAGGCGTTGGTTAGCAGCATGGCCAGCGAATAGGCTTCCTGCCCCCGCGAGCAGCCGGCGCTCCACACGCGCAAGGTGGTATGTTTTTTTAGTAATTCCGGCAGAACAGCCTGTTGTAAAAATTTGTACTTCTCCGAATCACGAAAGAAAGAAGAGACATTGATGGTCAGATAATCTTTGAATTTATTCAAAGCCGTGGGATCAGACCGCAGCCAGCGAAAAAATTTGGGCCAGTTGGGCTGCTGGGTGCGGGCCAGGTAGGCTTTCAAACGGCGCTGCATTTGGGGCGCTTTGTAGCTGTTCAGGTCAACGCCGATGATCTGGCGGATCTGATGTTTGATATAGTTGTACTCTAACTCATCCATGGTTGATTAACTCCACAATTGTTGAGGCTATTTTGTTCAACGGCACCACCCGATCCACCAGCCCGGCCCGTATCACGCTGGCCGGCATGCCATACACCACGCTGGTCGATTCGTGTTCGGCAATGATTCTGCCGCCGGCGGCCTTAATCCGAACCGCGCCATCGGTGCCGTCGGTGCCCATGCCGGTCAAGATCACCCCTATCACCCGCGCCCCGTAATATTCCACCGCCGACTCCATGGTGACATCGACTGCCGGGCGCACGTGCTGGCGGCGCGGCCCCTGGTGGAGCATTAGTTGCTTCGCGCGTCTGAACTGAAGATGATAATCGCCGGGCGCGACCAGCGCCATCCCGCGAGCCAGCCGGTCGCCATCCGCCGCTTCTTGAATAACCAGGGGCGATACCTGGTTCAGGCGCTGGGCCAAAGAGCGGGTAAAGCCGGGCGGCATGTGCTGCACAATCAAAAAACCTGCTTCTAAATCTGCCGGCAGGTCAGACAATATTTTTTGCAAGGCGCGCGGTCCCCCGGTAGAGGTGCCGATGACCACCACCGTATCTTCTTTCTGCAAGGGGCGCGGGCCTCGTTTGACCAGCGGCGCTTTTACCCCGCCGGTGACCGGAACTTTGATCGTTTTGGTTTGAATGCCGGCCGCCGCCTTTATTTTGGCAGTTAATTCTTCGATGACGGAGCGTATATCCACTTTGGCGTCGGGCTTGGGTACAAAATCGAGCGCGCCCCGCATCAGGGCCTGGATGGTGGTTCGCGCGCCCTGCCGGGTGAGGGCGCTCAACATCACCACCGGCGTGGGGCATTCAACCATGATGCGTTTCAGCGCGGTCAGGCCGTCCATGCGGGGCATTTCCACATCAAGCACCACCACATCGGGCTTGAGTTTGGGGATTTGCGCCAGCGCATCCAGGCCGTCGCGGGCGTTGCCCACCACTTCAATTTGGGCGTCTTCTTGCAGATATTTGGTTACCGTATAACGGATAAAAGCTGAGTCATCAACGATGACGACTCGAATAGGCGCGTTCATGAGGCTAATTTAACACTCTGTCCAGCGTTTTTATCACCCGGTCAGGATCGTAGGGCTTCACTAAAAAATCTTTGGCTCCGGCCTTCATTGCCTCCAAAACCATGCTTTGCTGCCCCAGGGCGGTCAACATAATGACTTTAGCCCGGGTATCCAACTGGCAAATCTCCTTCAGCGCCGAGAGGCCGTCTTTACGAGGCATGGTGATATCCATCAGCACTGCGTCGGGGCGGGCCGATTGGTACGTTTGAACGGCGACTTCGCCATCTTCAGCCTCAACTACGTCGTAGCCGTGTTTGGCCAATAATTTGGAAACGCGCATCCGCATAAATTGGGCATCATCAACTACCATTATTCGTTTAGACATATCCATAATTCCTCCAAACTGCTTGAATTACTAACTGCTTCTACAAAACGTTTTGTGTTGTGGAATGAGAATTAATTACTTTCCCAATTCTTCAGGATATTAGAGAGTGGAGATTAGAGATTTCGCCGCGTATGCTTACGTCAATCTCCCAATCTCCTAAAATGCGGAAGTTGTTTAATTTCTAATCCTGTAATCGGAAACTAATTTAAATGTTTATAAAAATTGACCCCGTTTAAGGGCCTTTCCGCCTGTCCCAACGTTTTAACGGTAACCTGGCCGTTTACCATATAAAGTTTAACAGTTGAGCCGGCTTTTCCACCCGTGGCCTGGCCCTTGATTTTAAGGCCCATCCCCTGTAAAGTTTTTTGGGCTGCGGCCACATTTCGCTCACCGATATTTAACATCTTATCCAGATTGTTTACTTTGATGACCTGCGCTCCGCCGCACAAATAGGCATAAAGCCGCTGTTTTTGCGCGCCCAAGGCGGCCAGGGCATCAACCAGCAGGGGAACACCCTGATCAACAAATTTGGTAGGTTTGCCCGCGCCCTCCTGTTTTCCATTTTTACCCGGCAGCAGGGCGTGTAAAACACCACCCACCCGCGCCAATGGATCGTACAAGCAAACCACCACACACGACCCCACGCCATAAACAGCCAGCACGTCCTCGGGGTCGGTACTGGTCACGATCTCGGCAATGGGAACAGAATGGTATTGAGCCACTATTCTCGCTCGCTTTCTCTACAACGCCTGAACCGGCTGTTTATCGGGGTTAGGCAACACCCAGAATTGCAGCGAAAGATCGCTCTCTATATTCACCAATTCTGATTTGATGATCAACAATTCATCGCTCGTTGCGCCCGCCGACATCGCCACCGCTTCAAAAACTGTGGCCAGCATATCCACCATCAGGGCCGGGGGGGATAACCGTAACGGCGTGCCGGTAAACTCGGCCAGAGCATTGAGAAATGAAGAAAGAACCTGGTTCCCGGCTTCGGCCAGCGCGGAACATTCCAACTCGCCCAGATGGGTGGTCGTTCCGGGGCGTTCTTCTAATAGCCAGTCGGCCAGATACATGGCATCGGCCAGGGAGAGAATGAGAATGGCTTCGCCGGGCAGGTCATCGCCCATCAGCAGGTATACACCCACCGTTTCTGTTTCAGGGTTTTCCGCCGCCATGCCCAACTGGCTAAGCGGCAGCGTTTCAACCTTGAGATTCTTTAAAGAAAAAGCGTGGTTGACCATATCGCCCAGGCTGGAAGCCGTATGGCGCATCGCCGCGTGCAGTAATCCTTGCGGTGCGGTTGTGCTGATGATTTTTAACCAGAGCATTTGATTATTTTTAGTAGTCATACGCCTCCTAATTTGGATAGGGCTTTATTTGGCTGCTTCTCTTTGCGCGCGTAACGCCGTATTGACCAATCCCGACACATCAACAATCAAGGCGATACGCCCGTCGCCTAAAATGGTGGCGCCCGACAGCCCCGGTGTTGGGCCAATGAACGGGCTGAGCGATTTCACCACGATTTCTTGCTGCCCGATGATCCGGTCGGCAATTAAACCGACGCGATGTTTGCCCCAACTCACCAGCACAATACTGGGCTTGACCCCGTTAGACGGGCCGTTGCCCAACCGGGGATGGGCAAATATTTCTCGCAAATCGATCAGCGGCAGGGTGGAGCCCTGCCAATCCATCACCGGTTTGCCTCTTACCGTGTTGACGCCGGCCTCGGCCACGTACATCGCGCCGTTGATGCTGGTTACCGGCACGGCGTACAGGGTTTGGTGAACGCTGACCAGCATGGTTTGCACCAGTGCCAGGGTCAGCGGCAGCGTCAGCCGGAAGGTGGTGCCCTGCCCCGGCTCGCCGGAAACCACTACCGAGCCACTCAGCCGTTCGATGTTGGTGCGAACCACATCCAGCCCCACGCCACGCCCCGACATCTCGGTCACTTCCGCAGCGGTGGACAGGTTGGGCAGAAAAATCAGGTCGATGACCTCTTCTTCGGTTAATTGCGCGATTTCTTCGGGCGATAACAGTTTGTGCTGCCGCGCCGCCCGGCGGATACGTTCCGGGTCCAGCCCCCGGCCATCGTCAGACACCATCACCACAATCTGCCCTTCAACCGAGGCGGCGGTGACGCGCACCGTGCCGGCCACCGGCTTCCCCGCTGCTTCGCGGGCCTCGGGCGGTTCGATCCCGTGGTCAATCGCGTTGCGCAGCAGGTGAATGAGCGGATCGCTGATGAGTTCGATGACGGCCCGGTCCAACTCGGTGGCTTCGCCTTCAATCACCAGATCAACCTGCTTGCCGCCGGCCCGCGCCGTATCGCGCACCAGGCGCGGAAATTTATTGAACAACGAGGCAATGGGCAGCATCCTCGCCCGCATCACTTCTTCCTGCAACTGGTCTACCACGTGGCTGAAGTGGGGCACCAACTCGCTCAGAGCGCCCACCGTGCCATCTTTGCCGTATTGGGCGCGGAGCATATCTTCAATTTGCAAAAATCGCGTCCGGTTGGTCACCAACTCGCCCACCAGGTTCATCAGGCTGTCCAGCCGTTCAATGCTGATGCGCACCGTTTTGTCCAGCATATGTTCCGAGTGCTGGCCGCCCGATGCCTCCTGGAGTTCGCTCCCCCGACTTTTTATCATCTCGTAGGGCGATACCGTGAAGCCGGCCAACTCATCAATTTCCGCCAGCAGGACCTCAAGTTCCGGCACCGACGATGACGTGAGCAGTACCAGCCAGACCTGTTCGTCTCCCTCCTCAATCGCGTCCAGCGCCGGCTCCTGGACCAGAATTTCACCTTCGTCCATCAGCGCAATGGCCACTTGATAAAGCCGGGCCGCCGGAGCAGTCGAAGCGGGCGAGGCCTTGACTTCGATCTCCAGCACCGTTTGCCCCGCTTCTAAGGATGCTTCCACCTGGGCAAACTGTTCGGGCGTGAGTTGGTGGGGTGCGGCGGTTACATTATGGGTGACTACCGGCGCTTGCGCCTCGGTTTGTAAGGCCCGCAGCTGGTCGATGATGGCAGCTACGTCGATTCCGCTGGGATCTCCGGTTACAATTTCATCCCGCAGCGATTTAAGCGTGTCGACCACAATCAAAAGTTGATCGATAATAGTTTGGGTGGGTGACAGGCGGCCCTCGCGCATCTCATCAAACAAAGTTTCCACCGTGTGGGTCAGATCCGCCATTTGATGATGCCCCACCGTACCCACTACGGCCTTGAGGGTATGCGCCGAGCGAAACACGGCATTCAGCGTTTCTTTATCGTGTTTTTGCTCCAGATGCAGGATGCCGGTTTCCATGGTATCCAGACAATCATTCACGCCTTCCAGAAATATTTCCAGCTCGTCGGGCGTAATATCAAAGGTGAGCGGGCCATTTTTTGTCTTTTTCCTGGGCATAGCTTGTGCCTCCTTACGAACCGTTTGTGTCCGGATCGTGATTTGTTTCTACGTCTTCATCCTCTAATCTGAATTGCGTGGTTGCTTCCCGTAATTGTTCGGCCAATGCGGCCAGTTCTTCCGCCGAGGCCACTACCTCTTCAATTTGAGCCGACATTTCTTCAGCTGAGGAACTAACTTCTTCGGTTGCAGCGCTATTTTCTTCGGCAATACCGGCGATTCCTTCCATTGAGGCTGTTACTTCCTTGGCATTGGCCGCCATTTCTTCCGCAATGGCCGTGTTCTCTTCAACTACCGTACTCACCGATTCTATTGCTGCTACCACGCCATTACTTTTCTCTTTTAGTTCTGCCATCGCGCGGCTAATGCCACTACTGTTTCGGGCACCTGTTCCAGCCATAGCGTTAATTGCCTGATCTACAGTCGACTGAACCCGTTCAATCAAATCGGTAATATCGCGGGTAGCGCCTTTAGAATCTTCTGAAAGTTTGCGAACCTGATCGGCCACTACGGCAAAACCCCGGCCATGTTCGCCGGCCCGCGCGGCCTCTACCGCCGCATTCAGGGCCAGCATATCAGTCTTGTCAGCAATTTCGTCAATGGTTCCAACAATCCGGCCAATCTCTTTAGAAACGGACCCCATCTCCTGCACTTTTTCAACAGCGTCCTGTACAATACCGGCCACATTTTCCACAATATCGGCCATTTCGTTAATTAATTCCGAGGTGGTTTGTACGCCTTGCGCTTGTTCTTGCGAGCCTCGGGCGACGCCCTCTGCGGCGCGGGCAATCTGATCCACATTGCCTGTAGTCTCCGTGACAGTTTGGGTTTGCTGGTTGGTGCCCTCAGCCACCTGCTGGCTAATTGAAGCTACTTGTTGGCTGGCCGTGCCGGCCTGTTCGGTGGAGGTGTTTAGTTGCTGGCTGGCGCCGGCTACTTGATCAGCACCCTGCTGGACCTGACCGATTAACTCTCGCAGATTTGAGATCATACGTTGAAACGAAGCCGCCATACTGCCAAACTCGTCTTTGCTCTTTATTTCGATGGATTGGTTCAAATTGCCCGCGGCAATCTCTTCTGCCGCGCGAGCGACTACGTTAACCGTTTTAGCCATACTGCGTGATAATAAAAAGGCAATGACGATTCCGACTAACACCGCCACCAGACTGATTCCCAGCACCGTCCAGAGCGCAAACTGGAGCGTACGCTGCAGAATGGCGGCGGCATTATCCTGATCTTGTTTAGCTGTCTGGTAAAATTTGTCCAAGGGAGGTTCTAGTTGATGAACGGCATTGCGATAGGCTGTTTTACTGGCAGCAATTTGCGTATCGGTGGTAACCAACTGGTCAAATAGAGATTGGTACTCTTCACCTAAGGTCAGCAAATTAAGTTGTTCCGCTTGAGACAAATCGGTTTGGCCTACATGGGTTTTAAATTGGGCCACCGTCTCGTGCAGCAGGTCAACATATTTCTGATCGCCTCGAAGCAGATAATCTTTTTCCCGGCGTCGCATAGTTAACATATCTATGGTTAGTTGGTCCAGCGATTTAGCCTCAACCACTGCCTCAATCTCGTGAACCTTGGCTCTGAATTGACCTTCCAGACCGGTGTCAACATAGCCCCGCTTCTCAATCAGTTCTACCATTGCCAGGAAAGTGTTTTCGTAGTTATCAACAAAATTTTCCATCTCTTCAAGTGTTTGAAGTTGTTCGTTGTGAATTTCCAAAGGCTTGATCTCAATGATATTTTGCCGAATCACGTCGATCTGATTTTGAACCTGGGTGACATATTCCGTTCGGGCCTCTTCAAAGCCCAGCTCTTTATACCGTAACAGATAGTCCTTCTCCCGTCTGCGGGCTTCAAGCATGGCGTTTTTACTCTGCAAACTCAGTTCCGCAATACGCACATCTCTTTTGAGCAGTTGGGTAACCGTATTTTGAGCGTTGTTCTGGCTTAGTAATGAGACAAGGCTCACAATTACTGTCAGACTCACTACGCCCAGAAAAGCTACAATGAGCTTACCTCTTATTTTGAGATTGTTGAACCAACTAAGCATGCGAACCCAACCTTTCTATCCCTCCATATTCAAAAAATTATTCTCTCAATCTAAATTTCTTCAGCCACCTGAAATTGTCTGGTCGCTGAGCGGAGTTGGTCGGCTAATGCTGTTAATTCTTCTGTTGCGACTACCACTTCTTCAATTTGGGCCGACATCTCTTCCGCCGAGGCGCTGACTTCTTCTGCGGAAGCGCTGTTTTCTTCGGCAACACTGGCCACACCTTCCATAGCGTGCAGAACTTCCTGACTGTTGGCGGCCATCTGTTCTGCCGAGGCGGTGTTTTCTTCCACCACCGTGCTGACGGTTTCTACAGCCAACACAACGCCGCCGCTTTTTTCTTTCAATGCCTGGGCGGCATTGTTGATCTTGGCTGCCATCGACACCGCTTCTTCGGCGGTTTGCAAAATTTGTTGTAAGGTCTGGTCGGTGTCTTGGGTCAGGTCAGCGCCAGTATTTACATCGATGGTTACATTTTCCATGGCAGCAATAGCTTCGCTCACGGCTTGCTGCACCCCTTCAATAAGTTTATCGATGTCTCGGGTGGCATTCTTGGAATCCTCTGATAGTTTTCGCACCTGGTCGGCCACTACCGCAAACCCACGCCCGTACTCACCGGCGCGCGCCGCTTCTACCGCGGCGTTCAGGGCCAGCATATCGGTTTTATCGGCAATTTCATCAATGGTTTCCAAAATGCGGCCTATCTCCCGCGAACGTTTGCCCATTTCCTGAACCTTCTCGGTCGCTTCCCCGGTCCGAACCCGAATATTCTCCATGCCTTTTCCGGTTTGTTCCACGGCCTTGACCCCGACTCTGGCGGCCTCCGTAACCCGATTATTGGCGTCGTCCACTTGATGGGCTACCTGGCCCACCTGTTCCACCAAGTTATCCATCTCATTGATCAAATCTGATGTTTTTTGCACCCCTTCAGCCTGTTCTTGCGCGCCGCGCGCGATTCCGTCCGCGCCCCGCGCCATCTGTTCGGCGTTCCGGGTCGCCTCGGTCGCGGCCTCGGTTTGCTGGTTGGTGCCGTTCGCAATCTGCTGGATAGAGGTGCTGACCTGCTGGCTGGCCTGCCCCGCCTGCTCCGACGAGGTGTTCAACTGTCCGCTGGCGTTGGCCACTTGCAGCGCGCTTTGCTGGACCAGATCGATAAAGGTTCTCAAATTGGCAATCATTCGGCTAAAAGCATTGCCTAATACATCCTGCTCCGATTGGGGCGTGATCTCCAGGGTCAGATTGCCCTGGGCCAGCGTGTCGGCGGCCTGAGCCATGTGCTGGTGATAGGTATACATCCGGGTAAAGGCGTTGCCCAACACGTCGTGAGAAGTTTTGGGGGAAATAGTGGCCGATAGATCACCCCCGGCCATTTTTTCGGCCACGTCGGCCATTTCTCGCTGGTAGGCAATCGTTTCGCGGATGACGTCGGCCAGTTGCCCGACCTCATCATTACTTTCGAAATTCACCGTTTCCCGCAAATCGCCCTGGGCAATTTTTTGGGCCACGGCAATAAGAATCTGGATAGGCGCTACCGTCACCCGAAACATAACATAAAGCACCATAATGGTGGTGGCGATACCCACGCCAAAGAGGATCAATGTGTTGACCAGGGTCAGACCCAACTGGCCCAAAATAAACCCAAGTTCTACATCAATCACAATAGCGATCAACGCCACAAACCCCAGTTTCAGAATAATACCGCGCCCGGCCAAAAATCTGACCCCGATTAATACCACAATGGCCGCCAGAACAAGCAGTCCCATCATAATCAAACTATCTTGAAAAACCGCTGAATTCACTTTTCACCTCTAACTGAAATGCTTTGTTCTCTGTTTGTAATTATTGGCCATTTTGGGCCGCAGGCTGTTGGCGCGCTGCCGCCTCGCCAACAGCTTCAACTTCGAACTGGCGATCAGGCTGATTGTGACCGCTCACCTGAAATCGGTCGGCCGTATGGCGCATCTCATCGGCCAGCGCGGCCAATTCTTCCGCCGAGGCCACCACTTCTTCAATTTGGGCCGACATTTCTTCAGCTGAGGAACTGACCTCTTCTACCGAGGCGCTGTTTTCTTCGGCCACGCCGGCCACGCCTTCCATGGCTTCGGTCACCTGCTGGGTGTTCGAGGCCATTTGCTCCGCCGAGGCGGTGTTTTCTTCTACCACTGTGCTCACCATTTCCATGGCCGATACCACGCCGCCACTTTTTTCTTTCAGTCCGGCCACCGCGTCCACAATTTTTTCGGTCAGAACGCCGGCTTCTTCTGCGGCCTGCAATATTTCCAACAGTGCCTCAGAGGTGTTGGCGGCCAGTTGGCTGCCGTTGTCCACTTCGGTAGCGGTGGTTGTCATCGCGGCGATGGCTTCAGCCACGGTTTGCTGCACCCGCTCGATGAGCTGGTCAATATCGGCGGTAGCACTCTTGGAATCTTCCGACAATTTGCGAACCTGATCGGCCACCACGGCAAAGCCCCGGCCATGTTCCCCGGCGCGGGCGGCTTCTACGGCGGCGTTAAGGGCCAGCATATCGGTTTTATCGGCAATTTCGTCGATGGTGTCCACAATGCGGCCAATTTCTTTGGAGCGGCTTTCCATCTCTTTGACTTTTTCCACAGCTTCGGTGGTGCGCGTGCGGATGGTGTCCATGCCCCGACTGGATTGTTCGACGGTGGTTACGCCCTGCCGGGCAGTTTGGGTCACTTTGGTGGTGGCCCCGGTCACCGTTTGCGTGGCCTGGCCAACCTGCTCCACAATTTTGTCCATTTCATCAATCAAATCCGAGGTTCGCTGCACCCCGCCGGCCTGCTCCTGCGCGCCCCGGGCAATGCCGGCAGCGGCGCGCGACATCTGCTCTACGTTTTTGGTTGCTTCGGTGGTTGATTCGGTTTGCTGGTTGGCGCCGTCGGCAATTTGCTGAATAGACGACGAGACCTGCTGCCCCGCCTGCCCGGCCTGTTCCGCCGACGCGTTCAACTGCCGGCTGGCGGCAGCCACCTGCGCCGCGCTCTGCTGCACCTGGCCGATCAACGTACTCAGATTGTTGTTCATCCGCCAGAAGGCATTGCCCAGGGCATCCAAATTGGATTGGGGCCTGACACCGGCGGTCAGGTCGCCTTCGGCCAGGCAATCGGCAGCTTCAACCATTTTCTGCTGGTAGGCAACCATCTGCCGGAAGGTGTGCCCCAGCACATCCTTTTCTGAGTGCGGTTCAATATTCACGCTGACATCACCCTGGGCCAGTTGCCGGGCGGCTTCGGCCATTGTCTGCTGGTAGGTGATCATCTGGGCAAACGCATTGCCCAAGACATCCTGATCCGATTGGGGATTGACCGCCACGCTGACATCGCCCTGAGCCAGTTGGCCGGCGCTTTCAGCCATTTGCTGCTGGTAAAACACCATCCGGCTGAAGGCGCTGCCCAAAATATCCCGCTCCGATTGAGCTTGAACTTCGACAGTGACGTCTCCCTGCGCCAGATGGATGGCCGCATCAGCCATGGCCTGCTGGTAATCGATCATTTGGCTGAAGGCGTGGCCCAGCGCATCCTGCTCAGAATGGGGGCTGATTTCCACGGCCACATCACCCTGCGCCAATCGCGCGGCAGCCTCGGCCATTTGCTGCTGGTAGGCGATCATCCGGTTAAAGGCCTGGCCCAACACATCTTTATCAGATTGTAAGGTGATTTCGGCTGAGACATCGCCTTCGGCCAGGCGGGTGGCGGCATCGGCCATCGTTTGCAGGTAAGCGATCATTTGAGTTGACGACGCGGCCATCTCGCCGATCTCATCCTTATTTTTGACCGTAATCGTCTGGTCCAAATCGCCTTCGGCAATACCGGCAGCCACAGCAGCCATCTGTTTGATGGGATTAACGACTTGCCGGATCAACATCAAAAAAAGCGCCACAATGATCGGCGTTACAATCAGCAGGGCGACACCTGTTCGGGCCACGGTAATGCCTTCATTGCCCAATACAAACGATAAAGCCGCTCCCAACGTCACGCAGCCCAACACAATCACCGACAGCCGGATAGCAATTCCCTGCCGGTAAATAAAAAATATAGCCGACATGATCAGTAGCCACCCAGCTACCACACCGCCGCCAAAGATCAGATAATTTGTGTCCATAATTTGAAGCCCTTTTCTCCCATTAAAGTTTATATTATTCAGATTACGCTGTCTGTACCAGCGCCTGCTGCTCATCCAATGAAAAAACGCGGTTCAAATCGAGCAAAATGACTAATTTGCCATCCTCGTCTTTCGCCTGACCTTCATCCTCTTCTTTTTCTTTTTTGAACTTACCGATTCCGCGCAAATAGGCCGTATCCACACTGGCCAGCAGCGGGGAGGGCGGCTCAATGTCTTCTTCGGCAATGCGGGTCACCTCGGTCACTTTGTCCACAATCAGTCCCACCATCAGTTCATTCAACTCGATGACCACAATAACCTGCTTGCGTTTGCCGGCTTTGCCATTGCTTTCGGCGTCAACCTCGGCGGGCCGGGCCAGACCAAAGCGGGTTCGCAGGTCTACCACCGGCACAATAGCGCCCCGTAAATTAACCACGCCTTCAATAAAAGCGGGCGCATTGGGCACAGTCACAATCTCTTGCATGGGGATAATGCTTTGCACCTGCGTCACATTTACCCCGTACGACTCCCGGTTTAGTTCGAAAACGACAAGTTGTTCTTTCATTTTTGGCCTTCTTTCTCTTCCAAATGCTTCAAACCTCTGATAATTTCGTTCACCTGCGCTGCCTCCGACACAATGATTTCCAGATCCATCAAAATTGAGTCCTGCACCTTTTCCGAGAGCAGCAGCGTACTCCAGCATAAAACGGCCCGCATGGAGCCGGTTATCTCTTCTAAACTCGTATCAATCACGCGCAGCAAGTTGTCTTGTTCGGCTATATTGTTGGCTATGGACGGCATCTAGTAACTCGAATCATACCTTTTCTGCTTGAACTTCTCTATCGTATCACGTTTTTTTTTAACACGCAGTGGTAAAAAAAGTGGACTTCTATAAAGAAAAAAACTACTTTTAATTGAATTTTTTGTACGCAAAAAATACACCGGCTCTACGCATTTTTACGTAGTTGATTCATAGACAGAAGGCGCTGGTTGCCCCTACCGCACTCCGGTGCTATACTTAGGCGCTATGCCTAAAATATTTACATTGACAACTGTGGCCGGCTTTGCTGCCGTTCTTCTGGTGGTTTTGCTGGGTCTTTCCACGTGTTACGCGCCTGTGGAAAATACAAAGTATCTGTTCGCCTTCGCCTCCGACCGCAGCGGCGCGGGCGACATTTTTGCGTTGGATTCATCGGGAGCAAGGCATCGACTGACCACGCACCCCGCCGCCGATTGGGAACCCGTCTGGTCGCCCGACGGCCAAACCCTGGCGTTTACCAGCCATCGCCATGGCAACAGTGATATCTGGCTGCTGGATACCACCCAGCCCAACGCGGAGAAGCGGCCCAGCAAACTTACTAACAACCCAGCCTGGGATTACAACCCCACCTGGTCGCCCGGCGGGCAGAGTGTGGCCTTTATTTCTGAACGAGACGGGGACCCGGAAATTTTTGTGCAAAACATAAAGGAAGACACCGCGCTGCAATTAACCTTTAACGAAGGCATGGAACGCCTGCCGGTGTGGTCGAACGACGGAAAATATATCGCCTTTGCCGCCATTCGGAACGGGATGGAAGAAATCTACCGCATCCGGCCCGACGGCACCGACGAGCAACTGGTTACGCCTCATCCCCTGCAAGGCACTGCGCCTGCCTGGGCGCCCGACAGCCAGCGCCTGGCGTTTGTGGGTTGGGACGAGCAAAACAGGGCCGGGATTTATATGATCGGGCCAGACATCGATACCATCAAACAACTCTACCAAAGTGATACCTGGATCGGCTCGCTCTACTGGTCGGCAGACGGGCAGTGGCTTACTTTTACGGCCTGGAAAAATGGCAATCACGATGTCTATGCCCTTTCCGTAGAAGGGGGGCAACCCAGCCGCATCACCACCGAAACCGCCTGGGACGATTTTTTGACGATCAATCCGCAAGCCACGTTTCGCCCGGTTACACCCCAGGAGGTTCAGATCGCGCCGGTTTCTGACAGAACGGGGCTTGAACTGGCCGCCGGCGTCAATATGGCCGACCTTGGCCTGGCTTACCTGGTCAACGATATGGGCTTTACCTGGGCCAAGGGCTACGCCAACTGGGCCACCATCGAACCGGAACAGGGCCAATATCGCTGGATTGACCCCGATAACGTGGTCACGGCCTTGGGCGATCAAAATATAAAAATCCTGATGCGGGTGCATGGCACGCCGGAATGGGCCAGGCCGCCGGACAGCACCTTAACCCATCCGCCGGTTGATATGGATTATTTTGCCAATTTTTTGACCGCGCTGGCAACCCGGTACAAAGGAAAAGTGGCCGCTTACGAGATATGGAACGAACCCAATCTCAACTACGAATGGGGCTACCTGGAACCCGATCCGGCGGCCTACACCGAGATGCTTAAGGCCGCCTACACCGCCATCAAAAAAGTTGATCCCGACGCCGTGGTTGTGAGCGGCGGATTGGCCACCACCGGCGACGGCTCCGACACCGCCTATGGCGACCTGGACTATTTGCAGGGAATGTACGATGCCGGCGCGCGCGGCTATTTTGACGCGCTGGGCAGCCACCCCTATGGTTACGGGCAAAGCCCCGATACCGTCCACCCCGACGGTCTATCATTTTTGCGGGCCAAAGAACAGCACGCTGTTATGGCAGCGAATAACGATGGAAACACCCCCATTTGGATCACCGAAGTGGGCTGGGTGCTGCACACCGAATGGGACCTGGGCGAGCATGCCGATTTGGGCGTAACCGAGCAGCAGCAGGCAGAGTATCTAAGCCGGGCCTACGCCCAGGCCAAGCAGTGGCCGTTTGTAGAGGCAGTTTTCCTCTTTAATCTTGATTTCAGTACCGTGCCCTGGTATTCTGCGGCGGAACCTATGCGTTGGTATGCTATTCTTAATCCTTATCGTACCCCCCGCCCGGCTTATACCATGCTGCGGAACAGCCTGGTATCCCGCTAAATGTCCCATTTTCAAAAAAATTGGTACCTTCTCAATAAACTGGGGCAGAGTTGGTTGAGCTTGTCGAAACCAACGGTCTTCGACAGGCTCAGACCTCGTTCCCCTAAATATTGAGAAGATACAAAAATTGAACCATACCATAACCGGAACGCAAGCCGACCAAAAATGAGAATTGTTATTAAAGTTGGGACCAATGTACTCCGCGCTGGCACCCACCGCATCCACCGGCCCCGGCTCATCGATATTGCGCGCCAGATCAACGACCTCAAATCTCAAGGGCATGAGATTATTCTGGTTTCGTCCGGCGCAATTTTTGCCGGGCGCGAGTTGCTAGATGTTCGCGCGCTGTCGCAAAAAAAAGATATTCCCCACAAACAAATGCTGGCGGCGGTGGGCCAGGGCCATTTGTTGACGCTGTACCAGCAAATTTTTTCCCTTTACGATATTATGGTAGCCCAGGCACTGCTCACCCGGGCCGATTTAACCAACCGCACCCGTTACCTCAATGCGCGCAACACCCTGTCACTCTTGTTAAAACAAAACGTTTTGCCCATTGTTAATGAGAACGATGTGGTTGCCGTTGAAGAAATCAAGGTGTTAAAATTTGGTGATAACGACAACCTTTCCGCCCTGGTGGCAAACCTGATTGATGCCGATTTGCTCATCATTTTGACCGACCAGCAGGGCCTTTTTACCACCGACCCCCGCCACGATGCCAATGCCCAACTCATTCGGGAAGTGGCCGAAATTGACGATGCCATCCGGGCCGCGGCAGGAGCCAGCAAAGGCGAGGTGGGCACCGGCGGGATGGTCACCAAAATTGCCGCCGCAGAACTGGCGACCCGCTCCGGCACAGAAGTGATTATTGCGCCCGGCAGCGTGCCGGACTCCATTTTGCGAGTGGTGCGGGGCGAATCGTTGGGCACGCGCTTTCCCACCCAAATCAGCCATGTGGAAGGGCGAAAACGCTGGATTCTGGCCGAAGCTCCTCGTGGAGAGATCAAAATAGATTGGGGAGCCGCCGAGGCGCTCATCGAGCGGGGCAAAAGCCTGCTGGCTGTGGGCGTAACCGATGTTTCCGGCGAGTTTCGGCGGGGCGCTACGATCCGGGTCTTCAACCCAAATGGGCAAGAGATTGGCCGGGGGATTGCCAACTATAAATCAGAAGATCTGCGCGCCATCCGGGGCAAACACTCAGAGCAGATCAATGAGATATTGGGATTTGATTACGGTTACACGGTGGTCCATCGGGATAATCTGGTTATGATCTAAA
>CAZTFF010000053.1:0-35278 GCA_964612485.1 uncultured Caldilineaceae bacterium | reverse complement strand
CGTTAGCAAGTAACCGGCTAAAATCAGCGTAACAGATTAGAGGTATTTCGTCAACTTGGCCGGGGGCAATGTGTTGACCCGCGCTGCCGGGAAAGGTATACTTTCTATCGAGGTATTTTGTATGAAAAATAATTTCCACACCATTACTGCCGCAGATTTTGAACCGGCCTATTTGGCTCTTCACCGCAGCGGCGAACTTCTGCGCCGGGCCGAGGCTGCGATAGCGGGCCTGGCCGAGTGCCGGGTGTGCCCCCGCGATTGCCGCGTGGACCGGCGGGCCGGTGAAACCGCCGTTTGTAAAACGGGCCGGTACGCGCAGGTGTGCAGCTATTTTGCCCACATGGGCGAAGAAGATTGCCTGCGGGGGCGGCGGGGCAGCGGCACCATTTTTTTTAATATGTGCAATTTACGCTGCGTTTTCTGCCAGAATCACGACATCAGCCAGATGTATTCCGGCCAGGAGGTCGCGCCCACCGAGTTGGCGGCTATGATGCTGGAACTGCAAGAGGCCGGCTGTCATAACATCAATTTTGTCACGCCGGAGCACGTGGTGCCGCAGCTTTTAGAGGGGTTGGTGATTGCCGTGGAGGCCGGCCTGCGGCTGCCGCTGGTTTACAACACCTCGGCCTACGACTCGCTGGAGAGTTTGCGACTGCTGGATGGCGTAGTTGATATTTACATGCCCGATTTTAAATTTTTCACGGCGGAGGCCTCGCTGCGCTACCTCAAGGCCAAAGACTACGGCCATACGGCGCGGCAGGTGATCCGGGAAATGCACCGGCAGGTCGGATCGCTGATGTTTGATGAGCGTGGTCTGGCTAAACGCGGCGTGCTGGTCCGCCACCTGGTGATGCCAGAACTTCTGGAAGAGTCAGAACAGATTTTTAACTTTCTGGCCGAATCGGTTGCGCCCGACACCTATGTGAATGTGATGGCCCAATACCACCCGGCCTGGAAGGTGTCGGCGGAAAAATACGTGGAGATCAACCGCCCATTAGGAACGACAGAATATCAACAAGCCATGCAAATGGCCGAAGCCGCCGGATTGCGGCTGGACCGGCGGCGCCGCTTCTGGCAATAGCCCTCCCCTAACCCCTCCCACGGGGAGGGGGATTTTAAAACCAAAGCGGGCGTGGAAAGATCACGCCCGCTTTTTTTGATTGTTTCAAATTCGTAGAGATGAATGGCTATTTGTCCCTACAGAACGCCAGATTTATTCTTCGTCGCCGGAGCGAAGTTCTTTGATCCAACCTTCGACTTCGCGGCCTGCGGTTTCACGCGCGCCTAAACCAAAGGCCAGGGCCGCGGCCACCGCGATGGCGCCCAGGATCAGGCCAAAGGTCAGGTTCACAATATCTTCGGCAATGCCAACCTGGTACAGGGCCATTGCGGCGACAAACACCACAATCGCCACCCGCGCCAGCGAGGCCAGCAGTTTGGCATTGGCCCCGGCGGTGTTGAGAACCACCTTGTAGGCCAGATTAGCCAGGAACAGGCCGAGCCACAAAATAATCAGAGCTACCAACACCTGAATAGCAAAGGCCAGGAATGCGCCCACGGCCACCGATACAGCCGTAAAGCCGATCACATTGGCAGCTTCGATGACGGCCAGCAGCATGAGGCCCACCAGCACCAGGTAGCCCAAAATCTGCGAGGGGGTCCATTGCCCTTCTTTTTGCTCCACGTTCAGGCCAATCATAGAGAGAACCCGATCAAATCCCACGCCGGAGAGCAGCGCCGTCACCAGATCAGACACGATCTTGGCGACGATGTAAACGATCACCAAAATCAGAGCCGCCCAGAAAATAGAGGGCAAAACCAGCAGTACGGAAGCCATCATCTGCGTAGCGGGGCCGGAAATGGCTTCAATTTGCAGGGCGCTCAGGCCGGAAATAATGGCCGGGATCAGGATGATGATGTAGACCAGCAGCCCCAAGATATCGGACAGTTTCTGATCGCCTTCACTTTTGAAGCCCACGCGCTCGCCCAGGTTATCCAGACCGGCGGCGGCGGCAAAATTGGTGACAATTTTCCGCACAATGCGGGCAATAATCCAGCCAATCAAAATAATGAAACCGGCGGCAAATACTTGGGGCAGGTACTCTGTTACCGTACTAACCATATTTTGGATCGGCTGTAACAGGCCCTCCATCTCCAAAGCGCCAAGAATGGCCGGCAGGAAGAGCAGCCAGATGAACCAGTAAATGGCATCGGCCAGCATTTTGCTGAGCGGGGCGCTGCCTTCTTCAACCAGCCCGGCCTGATCGCTCCACTTATCATCCAGCTTGGTTGCGCTCAGCACCCTGGTCAAAACAAATCTGACCAACGTGGCCACCACCCAGGCCACCAACACCAGCGCCGCAGCAGCAAGAATATTAGAGCCATAGGCCACCAGCGTGCTCAACAGCGCATTTAGGGGTTGGGTAATGATGGTCAGCCCTAAAATCTGGAACACCGCCACAAAGACAAAGAGCATAATGATCCAGAACACCGTTTTGGAGATGACGGGTTCAATTTTGAACTCAGGATCATCTTTGCCCAGTCCTAAAGACTTGGCAATCCGGTCGTCAAAGGTGGTCCGGTTGAAAATAGCCCGTACGGCCGCCGATACGATCAAGGCGATCAGCCAGCCCAGAAACAGAACAAGAATCGCGCCGATTAAATTTGGCACAAAACCGCCCACGGTCTGCCAAATTTGATCAAAAAATGCTTGCATAATGTTATCCTCCGTATTGAAAGCTACAATGAATTTTCCCCATTATTTATTGACATCATCAGGCTTGCCGCGCCCGTTTAGCCTCCAAACAATCCCCCCAGGCCCTGGGTCAAATCGCCCAAATCATCCAGCGATTTGGAGCCATCGAGCAACCCATCAATCTGACCGGCCAGCGGAGCCGGCAACTTTTCTTTTAAAACGGCAAGAACCGCTTCCACTGCCTCCTGGGAAGCCTCTTCAGAAAGACTGGTTCGGGCAGCAACTTGTTTAACTAATTCGTCCATGTGATTTTGCTCCTTTTTTGTGTATAATTTTATGAATTTGCAGGGAATTAACACGCTACTTCTATTTTATGCCAAAAAGCTGTGTAACACATCGGATAATCGAAGGGTTTTTGATTGGGCCAAATGTCCTAATAAAGAATGGGTCATTTGTCTAATAGGCAACTATTTTAAAATTGTGTATCATAGAGAAGCAGGCTTGGAGTGCCGGTATACGGAAAATCAAATAAAATGAAAGGAGAGCTTGGATGCGCTATCTATTCATTAGATGGTTATTTTTGGCCATCGCCATTGCTGTTACCGCCTGGCTGATGCCCGGATTTCAAATCCACGGCAATTTTTGGGTGAATCTGCTGGTAGTAGCAGCGGTTTTTGGATTGGTCAATGCGATCATTCGGCCCATTGTTATGTTTTTTACCTGTCCCCTGATCATTTTAACCCTGGGTCTATTTACGCTGATCATCAACGCCCTGATGTTATCCCTCACCAGTTGGCTTTTACCCAATATGCTGACCATTGATGGATTCTGGAACACTTTCTTTGCCGCGTTGATCATCAGCATTATTTCCGGTCTATTAAATCTGTTCCTGCACGATGACGGCAAATGGTAGTTTGCCAGATTTTGACAAGAACAAAATATTCATTATAACCAAATTTGTAGCGCCTGTAGAAAGGAATTTGGAATGGCTATAGAATTAATTGTTGCTTCGTTTGAAAATGATGAAGAAGCTGCTGACCTTGTTTATGAGAAAGTAAAAGATTTACACAAACAAGATGTGCTGCGTTTGGAAGATGCTGCCATTATTGTAAAACCAAAAGAAGGCGAAGTAAAAGTAAATGATGTTGGCGATGTAGATAAACGCAAAGGCACCGTTTTTGGCGCGATCACCGGCGGCCTCGTTGGCCTGGTTGGCGGACCGGTGGGGGCCATCATCGGCGCTACCGCAGGCGCCGCCACCGGACGCGTCACCGCGAACCTGGCCGATTACGGTGTTTCAGATCGGTTGATCAAAGATGTAGAAAGCACCCTGCAAGAGGGCAGCTCGGCCATTATTATGTATGTAGAGTTGCAGTGGGTAGACAAAGCGGTGGCCGCCCTGGAACGAAACGGCGCAACCGTGTACCATGAAACAATCGAACGCATGGTTCCGCCGGCGGCAGCACCCAACGTAACCTGAAATTTTTTTAACGTTTTAGCCTGGTTGATATTGGGCCGCCGGAGTCCGGCGGCCCAAAGGTCCGACTCATCCATCAGCTTTCTACCTGTCCATCAACTTGAGCTACATTTTATCGCTAAGTTCTCCGACAGTTGTAACGATATGACACTTCAGATGACCTATATCGGCCATGCCACCGTATTGCTGGAAATAGACGGTATGCGCCTGCTGACAGACCCCATTTTGCGCAACTGGGTCTGGCATTTACGGCGTCGAAAGATCACCATTGATCCCGCCTGGCATAAAAACATCGACGCCGTGCTTATCTCTCACGTCCATTGGGATCATTTGCATTTGCCCTCGCTCAAACTTTTAGATAGAAAAACCCCGCTGATTGTTCCTTCTGGCCTGGCTCCCTTGCTGAATAAGCAAGGATTTGATAACATAAAAGAAATGGCTGTTGACGAAACCACGTCAATAGGGCCGCTGTCTATTACCGCCACCTACGCCGAACACAACAATGCCCGTTTAGGAGTTGGTTCGCCGGTTGACTGCGTAGGGTTTGTCATTGACGGGCAGCACAATGTCTATTTTCCCGGCGATACCGATATTTTTTCTGATATGGCTAATCTGACCGATACCTTGGATGTTGCGCTGTTGCCGGTTTGGGGATGGGGGCCAACCCTGGGAAACGGCCATATGAATCCCTACCGGGCCGCCCAAGCCCTGCAACTGCTGCGCCCCCGGCTGGCCATTCCTATTCATTGGGGCACCTATTTTCCGTTTGGCCTGGGCTGGCTCATGCCGGATATGCTCACCCGGCCGCCCCACGTCTTTAGCCTTTTTGCCGCCAAAATGGCCGCCGATGTTCAAACCCGGGTCATCGCTCCCGGACATACCGTTTCGTTGAAAGCCATGTTGCAGCCAGAGAAAGGAATATTATTATGATTGGACGAGCCACGCGCAAAGCCGCCTTTGAATTGGTGCGGCGCGATCTGGCGATATTTTTGAGGGAACACGAAGATGACCTGCTCCACATTTTTAGGGAAGAATTGCAGCGGCTGGATGATGAAATCCCAGAGGAGAATATCTTCATAGACATCAAAATGGTTCCCCTGGGAGAAGCCGTTATCAAAGCCTCGCTGCGTGCCTTTGAAAGATTTCTTACCCAGGATTTTACCCCGGCAGAAATAGCCGACGAGGAGCCGACGGTTATTGAAAAGCTGGATTAGATCAGGCCGGTTCCTGAAATGGCTTGGCTGGGGCGGCCTGGTGTTGATTCTTGCAGCCGCCTTGTGGCTGGGGCGCGACCATCTCATCGCGCTGGTAGCAGTGATCAGAAACAGAGACGCCGTGGTGGCTTATCTGGAACCGCTGGGGCTGTGGGGGCCGCTGATATACATATTTATTTTGGTGGTGCAGGTTCTCACCGTTGTGGTACCGGCCCACGCTATTCTGGTGGCCGGCGGCTATTTGTATGGATTTTGGGGCGGGCTGGGCCTCAATTTCATAGCGGTGGTTGGAGCCAGCCAGATCGCTTTTATCATTGCCCGCAGCGGGGGAAAACCCCTGGTTGACCGGGTGGTCCCGGACAACATTCTTGAACGGTGGAACCACGTTATTCAAAAACAGGGGTTTTTCTTTTTTCTCACACTCTACTGGTTTCCCATTATTCCCAGTAATTTCACCAATTATATTGCCGGATTGAGCCGGATTTCGGCCCTGCTTTTTTTTGCAGCTAACGTGCTGGGCCGCTTGCCGGGATTAGCCTTGCTCACGCTGGTGGGATCGCACGGATTGGAATTGACCTGGCAGCAATGGGCCATCATTATTCCCATCGCCATTGTGGTGATTATTGGCGGGCGAGTGATCTCCACCAAACTTGAGCAGCGATTTCAATCGTCAGGATGAAACTACCGGCCCAAAATTTGGAGCAGGGCGGCGGGATCGTCAACAATCAGGCCGTCCGCGCCCAGCGCCAGGATAAATCGCATCACCAGCGGGTGTTCAATGGCCCCAAACCAGACAAACACCTGCCGGCCTTCCTGGTGATTTTTTTTGATCAGCCAGGGGTTGAGTACCACCATCTCGGCCATCAGGCACACCCGGTCGGCGTGGCCGGGCTGCGGTCCTGATACACTTAAAACGCCCTGGCCGTATAACTGGCACAGATTCGCCTGGGGGTTGAGCGCGCGCAGTTTTTCGATGGACTGCGGATCAAAGGATTGAATGATGGTGTACTCGCCGTAATCGGCTTTGGCCAGGGTTTGCAACACTTTTTCTTCGATGTCGGGATAAAGGTGAGACGATTTGATTTCGGGCAGCAGGGCCACGCCCGCCTTTTGAGCCAGATCAATCACCTCTTTGAAGGTGGGGATTTTTTCGCCGCTGCCGGCATCCAGCGCGCGCAGGTCGGCCAGGGTCATATCGGCTACCCGGCCCGTGCCGTTGGTGGTGCGGTCTATGGTTTCATCGTGAATTACCACCAGCCCGCCGCCTTTGGTCATATGCACATCCAATTCCAGCCGGTCTACACCCAGCTCGATGGCGTTTCGAAAGGCGGCCCGCGTATTTTCCGGCGCGGTAGCCGGCCCGCCGCGATGGGCGATCACTTCGGGTTGCAAGGGCAGCGGATCGCGCTTAAGAAAATAGAGGCCGTAATAAACTAACGGCAGCAACAAAAAGGCCCACAAACAGCCTCCGCCACCCCGGCGATGTTGACGATGTTTCCGCATGACAAATCCTCCTTTATAACAATTGCAAGTCTCGGGCGCG
This sequence comes from uncultured Caldilineaceae bacterium, assembly GCA_964612485.1. GTDB lineage: Bacteria > Chloroflexota > Anaerolineae > 4572-78 > J111 > JAFGNV01. The sequence continues at coordinate 28,349 of CAZTFF010000053.1, read as the reverse complement.
GGCCACGGCCTGGGTGCGGCTGCTCACGCCCAATTTGCTATAGATATTACTCAGATGCCATTTGACCGTACCCACGGTCAGCACCAGTTCATCGGCAATTTGGCGGTTGGATAAGCCGTTGGCAATGAGCGCCAGCAATTCCAACTCCCGCTCACTTAACGGGTCGATCAAATCGGTTTCAGAGGCCGCCGGAGCGGATTGCGCTTGCTTAAATGCCACCAGCAGCGCACCAACGTAATCCGGCGCAATATCACGCACAGCGGGCCGGCGCAGTAGCTCAATCAGAGAGAGACCGGCATCCAAAAAAAGGCGGCGATAATTTTCCGGTTCGGCTTGCAGAATGGCCTGCGCCAGCACCGACTCCGCCTCGCTGGTTTTGCCCCCGGCCTGGAGCGCCACGGCTTGCAGCACCCGGATTTCCAGCGCGCAGCCGGCGCGGGCGGGTTCATCTACAATTTCCAGCAGTTTTGCCAGCAATTCCAGGGCCTTTTCGGGCCGGGCCTGAGCGATCCATAACCTGGCCCGTGTCATGTCTTCTACCCGGCGTAATTCATCGGGATAACCGGCAGAATCATCAGCCCCATTGCGTCCCAACTCCAGCCAATCTTTTTCCAGCCAGCGGGCCGCTGGCTCAATTTGATCCTGCGCCAGCCACAGCCGAACCCGGTACGCGGCCAGCCGGATGCCCCAACTGGGCAGGTTGTTGGCCTGGGCGTATTTTTCGGCTTCGGTTACGGCTGTAAACGCGGCCTTCACCTCGCCCTGCGCCTGTTCAACCTGGGCCAGTGTAAGATACCCCTGCATCAGCGTAATGGTATCGCCGTGCCGACGCCCCCAGGCAATGGCTTCTTTCAGGTATTGGCCCGCCGCAGCCAGATCATTCCACTGGTAGAAGATTTCTCCCAGGCCCACATTGGCTCGACCGGTGTTGGCCGGGCGGATTTCGCCCTGAGCCGCCTGCTCATCGGCCCACTGCAACGCCTGCCGGTAGAGTTGGGCTGCTCGATGCAGGTGCGCTTGCGACAGGTGCAATGAGGCCAGATTACACAGGGCCATCACCGCCAAATAACTATTGCCGTTGGCCCGGCTGATGGCGGCGCCCTGCTCAAAGGCCCAGCCGGCGCCTGCAACATCGCCCTGCAAATTGCACGCCGTGGCCATGCTGAGGGCCACCGCTCCGCGCAGAAACAGATTTTCCTCCGGCAGTTCGGCAAAAGCCCGGCGAAACAGATCAATCGCCCCGGCAAAATCGCGCTTAAAAAAAGCAAGGCTACCTTGCAGGGCGGTAAGCTCGCCGGGGACCGGGAGAGTGAGATCGGACGTTTGCAGCCATGTTTCCGCGGCCTCCAGTTGGCCGGTAAAGACCAGCGCCCAGCCGTGAAATAACGATAACCGGGCGCGGGCACGCGCTACTTCGGCGGGCAGGGCTTGCAGCCATTTTAACAGGGTTGACAATTCGCTTTGCCGCAGCATGTTTTTGCCGCCCTGTTCCACCAGCCGCACAGCGCGTTCCACATCGGCGGTAATCAGGGCGTGCCCCACGGCCTCGGCGGGCAGATCGTTTTGCTCGTACCAGGCCGCGGCCCGGCGATGCAAACCGGCCACGCCGGCTACGCCCACCTGCCGTTGCAATTGATCGCGCAAAAAATCGGCAAATAAATGATGGTAGCGATACCAGCGCCGCTCATCGTCTAGCGGCACAATAAACAAATTGGCCTGTTCCAGTTGCTCCAGAACTCGCTGCGCGCTGCCCGGATCGTTGTCTACCAACGCATCGCAAAGGGGGGCAGTCAGGCGATTGAGGATGGACGTTTGCCGCAAAAATTTTTGCACTCCCTCCGGCTGGCGATGCAGCACTTCGTCGGCCAGGTAATCAAACACGTACCGGTGGCTGCCCCGGAAGGCGGCAATAAAACCGGGGATATCCTCGCAATTCTGCATCGACAGCGCGGCCATTTGCAGCCCGGCAATCCAGCCTTCGGTGCGGGTTTCCAGCGCGGCCACCGCCTGCGCCGAAAGCTCAAGCCCCATGGCCCGCTTCAGAAAAGTCACAGCTTCATCGGGCGTAAAGCGCAGGTCGGCGGTATCCAGTTCGATGAGCTGGTGCCGCACCCGCAAACGGGGCAGCGGCAGCGACGGTTCGATGCGGCCGGCAATGATCAGATGCAATGACGGCGGCAGGCGGTCGAGCAAACAGGTGATAGCGTGATGAATGGCTGGGGCGGCGATCACGTGGTAATCGTCCAGCACCAGCACCACATCATCCGGCAGTTTGGCAATTTCATTGCCAAGTTGGTTGATTATCGCCGCACAGCCGGCCTCATTTTCCAGGGAAAGAGCATCGCTTTTTTGCAGATCAACCAAAAGCGTGTGCCCGATTTCAGGCGCAGCGGTTTGCAGCGCCGCGATGAGATAGGCCAGAAATTGCGCGGGGGTGTTGTCGCCTTCATCCAGCGAGAGCCAGGCAACGGGCCGTCCGCTCGCTGATTCGCTGATTCGCTGACTTGCCCACTCGCTCAAGAGCGTGGTTTTGCCAAAGCCCGGCGGCGCGGAGATCAAGGTGAGGGGGCAGGAGAAGGCGCGGTCAAGCTGCCGGGCCAGGCGGGGGCGGGGAACCAGGTTTTGGCGGGGCGGAGGAATATAGAGTTTGGTGGTGAGCAGGGGGTTATTCGGTTGGGCCGAAGAAGCACCAGACGATGTGCCCATAGTTACGATTGTAACACATATTCCAATTTTTTGAGCCGTTTCCGAAACGCTTTTTCCCGGCTGGCCGGGATAACAAATCTTGTCCGCCCGATAACCGAACAATATTTCTGCAAAACAGGATCGGATTGGACCAGTTCCAGCAATTCCGGCGTGTCGGCGCTGATGATCAGGGCCTGGCCGGTAATTTTGAAGGCCCGGCTTTTGCGGCGAACTTCGTCCAGCCACGCTTGAAATTCATCCGGCAGCGGCCCGCTGTGGCGCTGCTGTAAAAAATCGGCCAAAAAGTCCAGGTCGGTGCCGTTTTCCACGGCGGTGAGTATTTTGACGGTATCCAGCCGGTAGTAACCCTCTTTTTCCGGTACGGCCACCTGTTCCAACAAGCTCTGGTCGTTGGGCGTTATTTCGTCCGGGTCCAACAGCGTTACCTGCAAATCGGGCGAAATAACAAACAGGGCACGATCCAGGGCCACCGAAGGAATATATTCGCCGGCCTGGCCCAGCAAAAAAGCGCCCAGGTTGTTGATGCGGAAATAGGTCAGCCCATCGTACAGGCTCAAATATTCGATGTAGCCGTAATAATCTTGAATATTCAGGGTTATCTCTTCCGGGGGCGCGTAGGCCAGATCAACCGCGCCGAGGGTGGCCAGATATTCCCAAATCACGATGTTGATGATCAATCCTTTGACGGCCAGCCAATAAGAGCCGCCGTACAGCTCGCCGTAATCTTTATGGCCCACGTAGAGATTGCTGAACGAGGTTTTTTCTACGTCAAAATCAAAATGCCAAATTTTGATGGCCCGGTAAAAATCGGCAATAGAAATCCACTCGTCCACCGGGCACCACGAGAGCGCTTCGATGATGGCCTCTCGCCGCGAAGCGGGTTCGGTCAGCCGGGTGCTGCGCGAGTTCTGGCCTTTGACCGCGGTGCGGCTCAATTCATCAAACGAACCTTCCTGCGTCCAGGTCTCAAATGCGTCCAGCAGAATTTCCGGGTTGCGAGTCTGGTAATAGTCGCGGCCCAGGTCGGTTAATTGCAGTTCGTTGCGGCCCCGCGCTTTTTTCACCAGGCCGGAGTCCTGGGCAAAAACGTCCAGGCCAAAGGGCCGGATCACGTCGGCGGCTTTTATTTTTTCGGGCAGCGGAAAAAAGTCGCCCTCCAGCAAACTGTTGGTGATTTTTTTCAGGCTGGCGGTGGTGGCCCGCCCGGAAGTGGCCGTAATTTTGATCTGTCCTTCGTCTACCAGCCGCAGGTAGGCCGCCAGATCATGCAGCCCGGCTCGTTCGGTTTCGGCGTGGGTTAAGGGAACGGCGGCGCCATCCGCAAATTTGAACTCCGCAGGGACAGACTCAGCACCATGTAACTGAAACCGGTCCGGCGGCGGCACCAGGTCGCCCAGCAGGGGCATCATATCCGCGGGCAGGTAGCCGTTGTAAATGAAGAGGTCCAGCAAAATCGGCTCGGCCAGCCAGGACATCCAGCGGCTTTTTTGCTTGCGTTCGGGCAGTTTGCCGTATTGGGCCACAAAAGCGTCGGCGTCAAACTCGCCGTCGTTATGGTAGGCGGCCGCCACGGCTTTTTTAGAAAGATCATCCAGCCGCTGCCACATTTTCCGCAGCGACTCCGGAGTGAGCATGGTTTTATGAATACAGCGCACCAGATCATCTTTGCGGGTTGCACCCCGGCAGGCATCGCAGAAGGGGGTCAGGTCTTTCAACTGGTCCACGGTCCGCTGGTAGAGAATGTCGGCCAGTTGGGTGGGGCGGGTTTCGGGTTGGTAACCATAGTAGCTCATAAAATTGGAACTCCGAGTTTTTAATGGTGAATTAAATAAATAACGATTATGTCATTCTGAACGAACGTAGTGAGTGAAGAATCTCCAGGCTATCGGCCCATACATGCCAATTGTCGGGGAGATTCTCCGGCCTACGGCCTCAAAATGACATGCTGGATGTTCTTATTTGAACGGTATTACCCCTCCCCCAACTCCCAATCCCTAATCATCCTCTTGCTCCGGCTCACTGCCGTTGTCGGACTCGCTGCCATAGGCGGTGTTGATGGCGGCGCGGGTGATGGTTTGATAAACCGGGCCGAGCAACTTGATCAGATCAACATTTAAAAACGTGGGCTGCCCCAGGCGTTTGAGGATGGGAGTGTCGGTGACCGGCGCTTTGATGTGGGTTTTGAAGGTGGCCAACGGCTGCTGCATCTCCCAAAAGTGGTCTAGCTGTTCTTCCAGCGGGATCACAGATTCGGCTTCTACGGCTTCTTCCGGCCCGGCTTCCTCGGCGCGGCGAGCGCTGAGGGCGTCCATAATCTGTTCCTGGGTGCGGCCCCGCAGGCGGAACAGCATGAAGGGGTCTTCATCAAATTGCTCACCCAAAATGTAATGCACCGAGGCCACGTGTTTGCAGGGATTGGCCCAATCGGGACAACTGCATTCGGTCACCAGTTCCACTTCAGTTTCGGGAAACAGGCTGACGCCGGCGGCCCGAAAGGCATCTTCAATATCTTCGGGCATTTCGCCGGCCAGCAGTTGGGCGGTAAAAATGGCTTGATCGGCCAGCGCGTCAATAATTTTGTTCCATTGTTTGTCGGTAAAATGGTCCAATTTTAGCGAAACCTTGTAGGGCGCGCGGCGCGATCCCTGCACTTTGGCCCGGATGCCGCCTTTTTTTTCTTCGATGGAAAGGACCTGTCCCTGGCGGGCGTAGCGTTTGCCCCGGCGCAGGCGTCCGGCATCCATCAAATTTTCCAGGCTTTTGATCCAGCGATTGGCCCACCAATTTTTGGTAAATTGGCCGCGTTTGCTTTTGGCCTTGATGCCCTGATCGGTTTCACGGGGTTTGCTGGGCGGAAAATATCTGTAATAATCATACCGGCTCATGCAACCACCTCCCGCCGCAGCGTCACCAGATCACGCAGTTCGTCGGTAGACAGCTCGGTGAGCCAGTTCTCGCCGCTGCCAACTACGCTCTGGGCCAGGGCTTTTTTGCTTTCGATCATTTCGTCGATCATCTCCTCCATGGTGCCGGCGCAGACAAATTTATGCACCTGCACGTTGCGCTTTTGGCCGATGCGAAACGCCCGGTCGGTGGCCTGATCTTCTACCGCCGGGTTCCACCAGCGATCAAAATGAAACACGTGATTGGCCCGCGTCAGGTTCAGGCCGGTGCCGCCCGCCTTGAGCGACAGCACAAAAATGGGCGGGCCGTGGGGGTCTTCCTGAAAGCGCTCGATCATCACCCCGCGTTTTTTGGCCGGCACACCGCCGTGCAAAAAGAGGGCGGGTACGCCCAGCCGTTCCTGCAAATGCTGTTTGAGAAATTCGCCCATTTCCGAGAATTGGCTGAAGATCAAAACCCGGTCGCCCACCGAGACGGCCTCTTCCAGCATGCCGGTCAGGCGGTCCAGTTTGCCGCTGCGTTTGGTTTCCACCGCCACATCCAGCGGCCCGCCGTCGCCAACCTGGTGCAGAAATTGGGCGGGGTGGTTGCAAATTTGCTTTAGTTTCATCAGCATGCTCAACACCAGGCCCTTGCGCTGGATGCCGTCGGCCTCGGCCACGTCGGTCATGGCCTCCTGCACTACGCTTTCGTAGAGCGTGGCCTGCTCTTCGCTGAGGTTGCAGTAAACCTTCATTTCCTGCTTTTCCGGCAAATCCTGAATGACGGTGGGGTCGGTTTTGACCCGGCGTAAAATAAAGGGCGAAACCATGGTACGCAGCCGTTGGGTAGCCTCTTCGTCGCCGTACCGCTCGATGGGCTTGCTGAAATTCTGCCGGAAGCCGCGCCGCGAGCCTAAGTAGCCGGGGTTGAGAAAATGCATGATCGACCACAACTCCGACAGCCGGTTCTCAACAGGCGTGCCGGTGAGCGCCAGCCGGAAGTTGGCCGGCAGCGCCCGGATGGCGCGGGTCTGTTTGGCATCGGGGTTTTTAATGTTTTGCGCTTCATCCAGGATGACGCCAAACCAATCGATCTGTTGCAGCGTTTCGGCATCGCGCCGGATCAGGGCGTAACTGGTGAGTACCATATCCGTGGTTTTGGCTTGTTCGATAAAATCCGCGTGGCGCAGGCGGTCGCCGCCCTGGTGAACCAGCGTGGTCAAGCCGGGCGCAAAGCGTTTGATCTCGTGGTCCCAGTTAGTTACCACCGAGGTGGGGCAAATGAGCAGCACCGGGCCGGGCAGCGCGCCGTTGTCTTCTTTTTCGCGCAGCAGCATAGCAATGGCCTGCAAGGTTTTGCCCAGGCCCATATCGTCGGCCAGGCAGGCGCCCAACTGCCAGCGCCGGAAAAAATCGAGCCAGGAGTAGCCGTAGATTTGATAGGGGCGCAGTTGGCCGTGCAGCGTTTCAGGCTGGGGCAGTTCTTCTAATTTCTCGCCGCCGGTGAAGCGATCCATCCACTCTTTGAACCAGCCTTCAAACTCCACGCCTTCTACCGGCAGGCCGTTGACTTCGTCGGTTGCGCCCAGGCCCATGCGCAGGGCATCGTGCATATCCACTTCATCTTCCAGGTTTTGTTTTTCCCAGAATTGGATGGCGGCCTCGATCTGGTCGGGGTCCAGTTGAACCCACTGGCCTCGAATTTGCACCAGCGGCGCTTTGAGCGCCACCAGGGCATCAAACTCCTCGCGGGTGAGGGTGGTATCGCCCAGCGAAAGTTCCCACTGGTAGCGAATGAGGTTATCAAAGCCCATTTTGCTTTTGGGGATGGCGTCGGCGCCGGGACCCTTGGCCGATTTCATTTTGAGGCGCACGCCCAGCCGGGTGCCGGGTTTGTTCCACCAGGGCGGCACCAGCACGCCAAAACCGCTCGATTCCAGCAGCGGCGCGCTCTCGCGCAAAAAATCAAACGCTTCCCGGCTGGACAACGACAGCGCGGTGGGCGCGGCGGTTTTGAGGCCGCCTTTGAGCGGCTCAAAGAGACGGGCGGCGTAACCCAGCCCGGCCAGCAGCTTTTCCTGGGGCTGGTCAAAACGGCGGTCCAGCGCGTTCAGCGCATTGCCTTTGGTTTTCCACACCTGTTGGGCCGGCACCAGCAGGCTGGGGTCATCCCGCGCTTGCAAGAGGTAGTGGAGTTTCCAGTTTTTTTCGTTATCCTCCTGTACCTGTTGGGCCGGCGCTTCCAGCCGAAAGGCCACGCGAAATGTTTTGTCGCCGGCCACGTACAGGTTGCGCAGCCAGGCCTGGTGATTCTGGTGCAGGTGCTTCAATTGCGAAACCGCGCCGGAAATCTGCGGATTGTAGGTAAACAAAGCGCCCAACCACTTTTGGCCGATGTCCTGTTGATCCCAAAAGGTGGGCGCATTGGATTGGCCCCACTGCCGGGCCATCGCGTCGGTCATGGTATTCAAAAAACTGTCCAGCACCTGCCGGGGGGAGGGGGGCGATTCCTGCACCTGGACTTCAGCGCGGCACAGCGGCGGCATCGCGTCGAGCAGCCGGGCCATACGCGGGCCGTCGTGCGGGCCGTCGAGTACCGGCATCCAGCGGGCGTCAAAGGCGGCTCGGTCGGGATCGGGTTGGCCCAGTACCGGCAGAAATTTTTGCTGGGCCAGGGTTTCCAGCACCAGATTGGCCGCCTGCTGCCAGTAACGAAGCTCAGTTCCCAAAGCCATGTTGGACGGCAAATCATCAGGCGCGGGGAGCCGGGTTAAGATGGTAAACGCCTCCCTGGGCGCCAGCCAGACCCCGGCCACCAGCCAGGGATTCAGGGCGGGGGAATCGCCGTTAAGTTCCCAATCGTGAATTAATGAGGGTGAAGGCTGCGGCGCAGCGCGATCATCCAGCTTGAGGGTGGGCAGGTGGAGCGTAATCCAGTTGACCTGCTGCCGAGCCGGGGTAGGAACTATTTTCTTCAACAGCAGTTTGGTCAATTCCGGGTCGGTGCAGAAAGGGTGAGGTTGGGCGGCTTTGCTGCGCCGCCCCTTTTTCTGAGAAATATTCGCTTCAGAATTTTCAGCCCAGATCAGCAAGCCCGGATCATCGGACGGCATGGCCGGGACGTGCCAGTGGGCGTGGATGACGTGCATTATATGGTTACTCCGTTGACGCTGCGAATTTACCGGCGCAAATCTTCGGTCAACGTAGGATTATAACATGATAGAGAAGGACAATCAAAGGTACCCCAGAAAAAACGCGCTGGACAATTCCCGGTTATGTTCTATAATGGAATATATTCCCACTCAATTGTATCTTCTCAACATTTTGGGGAAGAGGAACGAGGTCTGAGCCTGTCGAAGGCCGTTGGTTTCGACAAGCTCAACCAACTCTGCCTTAGATTCTTGAGAAGGTACACTCAATTGGCAATAAAACCTTGAGCAATGACTAAACTAACATTAGAGCAGATTGCCAAATTATCAGGCGTTTCCCGCTCCACTGTTTCCCGGGTGATCAATAACCAGCCCAGTGTCAAACCCGAGGTTCGGGAACGTGTTTTAAACGTGGTCAGCCAGACCGGTTACCACCCCGACCCGGCGGCCCGGCTGCTGGCCGGACACCGAACCGGCATCATTGGGCTGGTGGTGCCCCGGGCGGTGCAGGCGCTTTTTACCGACCCTTACATTCCCCGCCTGTTGCAGGGCGTAACCCAGGCCTGCAATGCCCACGATTATACGCTGTCCCTGTTTTTATTACAGACCCTTGAAGAAGAAAAAAAACTTTACCCCAGAATTTTGCGAACCCAATTGTTTGACGGCGTGATCATCCAGGCCGCCCACCGAAACGACGCCTTGATTGACCAGATGGTGGAGTATCAGGTTCCCTTTGTAATGATTGGCCGGCCCGAAGACTCTGGCAGGGTCAGTTTTGTCAATGTCGATAATATTGCCGGGGCTTACACCGCCGCCAGCCATTTGATTCAACTGGGCTACCGGCGCATTGCCACCATTACCGGGCCGCTCAATACCACTGCCGGGCTGGACCGGCGGCAGGGATATTTGGATGCTTTTCAAAGCCGGGGACGAGAGATTGAGGAAAATTTGATGGTTGAAAGCGATTTTACGGAAACGGGCGGCTACATTTCTATGCAGAAATTACTGCCGCACAAGCCGGATGCCGTATTTGTGGCCTCGGATACCATGGCTTACGGCGCGCTGCGCGCGCTGCGGCAGGCCAAGCTGTCGGTTCCCCATGATGTGGCGGTGGTAGGGTTTGATGATCTGCACACCTCGGCCACCACCGACCCGCCCCTGACCACCATCCGCCAGCCAATTTTGCGCGTGGGCGCTCAGGTGGTAGAAACCCTCATCGACCTGCTGAAAAATGGCCTAGAACCATCTCGCCATATTGTGATGCCTACCGAACTGGTGATTCGGGCCTCTTGCGGGGCAGCGTAAATTATTATAAGACTCCGTCCAAGCTACTGGGCACCCATATTATTCCAGGTATCAAGGCTAAAATTATAAAAGTCGATAGCGTTGCCATAAAACCAGGGCCAGATGGTAATGAGCATGATCACAATCATTCCCGCCGCGACCAGCCAGAAAAGCAGCCCCAAAAAGCGGGCCAGCCGGCAGGAAAAATTACCCCGATTGCCAACAAGAATAGTAAACCAAACCGTTACAATGATCAACAGCGGCTCCAGCGGCCATAAAAACGCCCACTGCTCCCAATTGTTGGTGACAGAACAGTAGGCAAATAACACGCCGTTGCCAAACAAAATCCCTGCCGGGATCAGGAGCCAGATGGAGCCTGAACTTATCATCACCATACATAACGCCATACTGACCAGCAGCAATTCAATGGGCCAGCCGATCTCAAAAATAGTCCAATTATCGGAGAATCCCGCCCCCCACAAGGCCAGGATGTTGGCCACAATGATCAGGCTGATGCCGCCAAAAATGGATTGAGCCACGCCGCCGCAGCAGCCACCGGGCTGGCACGGTTCGCCCCGACGGGCTTTTTGGGCCGCACGTTTGGCTGTCCGCCCGGCGCGTTTAGCCTGTTTACGCTCGCGCTTGCTTTTGAAGGCATTTTTTTTTGCTTCCAACTTGTCCAACTTTTCTTCAATCCGGCGGCCCCAATCCAGTTCGCCGCTGTCATCTTCGGAATCCGGTTCCTCGGCCTCACGGCGCGCCCGCCGCTCGCGGGCTTTGCGGCGCTCTTCGTCGGCGGCTTTGCGCAGTTCTCTCGCGGCCTCGCCCATGGCCACCCGGCCAATATCCAACGCGGCGTTCCATATTTCTTTAAAGGACCCCTCTCCTTGTTGTTGCCTGGCAATTTCCGCTTCCAGGCGCTCGCTCAGGTTGGCGTCGGTATCGTCCACGGCAAAGTCAGAGTCGGATATTTGCTCGCGGGCCGTACCGGAGAAGACGGCTACCGATTCCTCCAACGATTCGGTGGTTTTGAATGACATCGGCAGTGAAACCCGGTCGGGCAGGTCAATCCAGGCGTCATCAACGGCTTCCACCAGGGCGCGGGCCATAGCTTCGGCGCTCTGGTAGCGGTCGCCCGGCTCTTTGGAGAGCGCTTTCAACACTACCCGCTCAAAGGGTTCCGGTATTGTGGAGTCAAGGCGGCGGGGCAGCGGCAGCGGATCGTTAAGGTGTTTCATCAAAATGGCCAGGGGCGTATCGGCCTCAAACGGGGTATGGCGGGTGAGCATCTCGTAAAAGACAATGCCCAGCGAGTAGATGTCGCTGCGGGCGTCGCACTTGTTTTCCAGGCCCTGTTCGGGCGCCATGTAATTGAGCGTACCCATCATTGCCCCGGTGGCGGTGTGGCGGGTGCCGCCCACAATTTGGGCAATGCCAAAATCGCCAATCACCGCCTGGCCGCGCCGGCTGAGCAAAATGTTGGCCGGTTTGACGTCGCGGTGGATCATGCCTTCGTTGTGGGCGTAGGCCAGGCCGTCCAGCACATCGAGCAAAATGCGCACCATTTCACCCCAGGGCATGCGTTCGTCTCGCGCGGCGTAATCGGCCAGCCGTACTTTGAGGCTGTCGCCTTCCAGCAGTTCCAGCACAATGTAGTAAAATTCGTCGTCTATATCAAAATCGTATACCTGGACAATGTTGGGGTGACGCAGGGCGGCAATGGCTTTGGCTTCCTGCCGAAAGCGGGCCAAAAATTCCTCGTCCTCCACCAGATCGGAGCGCAGCACTTTAATGGCGGCGTAGCGGTCCAGTTGGGGGTGGTAGGCGCGGTATACGCGCGCCATGCCGCCCCGCCCCAGGGGTTCCAGTATTTGATATTTGCCAAGGGTTTGGCCTTCTAATGAGGAAGCCATGTGTTTATCCAATGATGAATTTTCTTGATTTTATGCAGATAGAAAGGATATGGCAATAATCAGGCGGCCATATCTACCAGGGCCATACTACGGGGTTCGATGGTTAAAAAGTAGCCCGGCAGCGTATCGAAGGCGGTGATTTGTTCTTCCAGCTTATCAAGCTGCGTTACTTCAAAGAATTGCTCAAAGCCGGTCAATTCCAGCACCAGTTTGGGTTGGGTTTGCAGCCCCACCAGCCGAAAGTTGTTCCGACCAAAGAGTTTGTAGCCGGTCACTAAGACCTTGAGGCCCGGCCCGTCGATGAAGGGCACGTTGGCCAGGTTGACGACCACCCGTTTGACGCCCTGGCCCGCCAACTGCACCAGGCAGCGGCTAAAGCTGCCGGCGTGGGTGATGTTCAGCGGCTCGTTGATCTCTACCAGGTAAACCTGGCCGGCCAGTTGTCGATGCGTGATGTTCATAGGATATTCCTCCGTGTTTGGTTAAACGTGTCTTTATGGTATCACGCCGGCCTGTAAATTACCTATCCGTTAGCTAACAACCGGCTATCGATTGGCTAAAGGTGCAGCCCAATTTATGGCTGCCCGCGGGTGCTAAAAAACCAGAGGGTCCGCGAAGTTACGCGAAGGAACGCTAAATTTTTTGTTTTTCGTATCCATATTCCTGGCGAATTCAAAAATAGTGACCTGTACAACAAAAAACGCCCTCTTTTTATCTGAGGGCGTTCATTGGTGATAACAGGGTTAAAAACTTAACCAACCGGGCTTTTCTCAGTCACCTCAACAACGGCGTTCACCAGGTCATCAATCTCGAATGGTTTTTTAAGATACCGGTCACGTCCGGTAACGTGGCGTCCCTCCGAGGCATCCCGTTTTTCATCCCGGGCCGAGATCACAATCACCGACACCTGGGCCAAATCTTCGTCGGCTTTCATCTGCCGGTAAATTTCCCAACCATCAATATCCGGCAGCATGAGATCAAGCAAGAGGACATCGGGGTTGAGGCTTTTGAGCATTTCCAGCCCCAATTCTCCTCGTTTGACCCCAATTACATGATACCCCTTGCGCTCCAAAATTAGTTGGAGCAATCCTCTCATCTCCGGATCATCTTCTATGGACAAAATACGAATTTGATGAGTACTCACGTTGTCTGTTTCCTTTGTCACACATTCTAAGACTTTCTAACTAATTATAGCACATAATTTAACATTTGCCTGTAGGAGTTTAGCCCTATGGGATAGGCCAAATGGCCCAATTATGGAAGGCAACTTTCAAACGTGCCGGCCATAAACTGAGGATTTGAAATCAAGCAACTTCTGTATTTGGTAAACCTGAACATTTATATTACAGCCCGGCTCATTTGGCAAACAAGGGAAAATCAACATACTATTATGGTATAGCCGCCTTTGCCACAGGCAGAAAGAAAACTCGTACCCTACGCCGAGTCTTTGAAAAAAACAACTTGCTGCGGAACCGCGTAGAGGAGATCGGATTTTTATGTCGTCCCGTCCCGATATTCTAATTGTAGAAAACGACCCCAACATCCAACAAACGCTCCGGTTGATCCTGAAAGAAAAATCTTACCGGCTGACCCTGGTTGGCACCGGCCAGGAGGCTTTGGCGTTGGCCCAAGAGCAGTTTTTTAACATTGCGCTCATTAATATTGGCCTGTCTGATATGCGCGGCACGGCGTTAATTGCCCAGCTAAAAAAACACCATCCTCCGCTGGAAGTTCTGCTGATCACAGGCTATGCCGATTTGGAGAATGCCATCCAGGCCGTATCTAACGGCGCGGCCCATTATTTTATCAAACCGCTTAATATGGATGAAGTCCAGGCCAAGATCAAGGAAGTGCTCGAAAAACAAAGCCTGGTTCTGGAAAACAAGCGGCTCTACGAAGCTACCCTGCAAGAACTGGGCGAACGCAAACGCGCCGAAAGAGCATTGCGCCAGAGCGAAACCAAATACCGCACCCTGTTTGAATCGGCCAGCGAAGCCATTATTCTGCTCAAGGTTGCCGGCGATCAAACAGTTTCGATTGTTGATTGCAATCAGAGCGGCCTGGAACTTTTTGGCGGCACGCGAGAACAGATCATCGGCCAAACGCCCCTGGATCTTTCGCCCCCGGCGCAGCCCGACGGCCGTGCTTCTGAGAAAGCGGTTCAGCAATACGTGCAGGCTGTTTTAGAGGGTCCACCCTTTGTTTTTGAATGGCAGTATTGCCGGTTGGATGGCAGCACGGTTGATTGTGAAGTGGGCCTGACCCGGATAGATTTGGGCGACGAATGTTTTATTCAGGCGATCATTCGGGATATTACCCACCGCAAACAGGCCGAAGCGGAAATCCGCCGCCGCAACCGGGAATTGACGCTGCTGAACCGCATCATTGCCGCTTCGGCCACCACCACCGATGCCGAATCGATCCTGGAAATCACCTGTAAAGAACTGGCCCGGGCGTTTGATGTGCCGCAAGCCCTGGCCTTTTTACCCAACAAAGAGAAAACCGCCAAAGTGGTGGTGGCCGAATATTTGGAAAACGCCTCAATTTCAACGCTGGGGCATGCCATTCCTGCTGCCGGCAATGCCGTGGCCGACGCCCTGCTGGCCGAAAAATCGATCCTGGTGATTGAGGATGCCCGGAACGATGCCCGGCTGGCTCAGTCTCAACAGGCGCTCAAACAGTTGGGCACGGCGAGCATGCTCATTGTGCCCCTGACCATTGGCGGGGAGGTAGCCGGCACCCTGAATTTGGGAACCATCGTACCCCATACCTTTTCCGCCGAAGAAATCAACCTGATCCAGAGTGTGGCCGACCAGGTATCGGGCGTGCTGGACCGGGCGCAGTTAGATAAAGAGCGCCGCCAGTTGAGCGCCGTGATCGAGCAAAGCGCCGAAAGCGTCATCATCACCGATACGGAGGGCATCATTCTTTACGTGAACCCCGCCTTTGAACGCGTAACCGGCTATACGCGAGAAGAGGCCATCGGCAACAACCCCAATATGCTCAGCAGCGGAGAACACCTGCCGGAGTTCTTTAAAGAATTGTGGGATACGCTCAAGGCCGGCCGGGTATGGCATGGCCGCCTAAAAAACAAAAAGAAGGATGGCAGTATTTACACCGAAGAAACCATTATTGGCCCGGTGCGGGATGAAGCCGGTAATATTGTAAATTATGTCAGCCTGCAACGGGATATTACCAGAGAACTCCAGTTAGAAGAGCAGTACCGCCGCTCGCAACGCATGGAGGCCGTGGGCCAACTGACCGGCGGGATTGCGCACGATTTCAACAATCTGCTCACCGCCATCAACGGTTTTGCCGAGTTGTTAAAATTCCGGCTGCCGCCCGATGACTCCAAACAAGAGCTGGTAGGCAATATTTTGAACGCCGGGCAGCGGGCCGCCGATTTAGTAAGCCAACTGCTGGCTTACAGCCGCAAACAAATTATTGAACCCCGGGTCTTAAACCTCAACACGGTTGTTACCAGTATGGGAACCATTTTGCAGCGGGTTATTGGCGAAGATATTGAGTTGAAATTGCTGCTGGGGTCCGATATTTGGCCGGTAAAAATAGACCCCACCCAATTTGAGCAGGTGATCCTGAATATGGCCATCAATGCCCGCGATGCCATGCCGCAGGGCGGAAAATTGACCATTGAGACCCACAACGTGGTGCTGGATGAGGATTACGTGGCCCGGCATCTGGGAGCACAACCGGGCGAACACGTTTTACTGGCCATCAGCGATACTGGGGCCGGCATGTCGAAAGAAATCCAGGTCCGAATTTTTGAACCCTTTTTCACCACCAAAGAAGTAGGCCAGGGCAGTGGCTTGGGGCTGGCTACCGTGTTCGGCATCGTCAAGCAAAGTCAGGGCAATATCTGGGTTTACAGCGAACCGGAGCAAGGTTCTACCTTTAGAATCTATCTGCCCCACGCCAAAGAATCTGTTCAACTACCGGTTGCGGCTGCGCCGCAAGAAATCGAACTGCCGCGCGGCAGCGAAACCATCTTGCTGGTAGAAGACGATGCCAATGTCCGCGACCTGGCCAAACAGATTCTGCAAGCCCAGGGCTACACGCTGCTGGAAGCCGCGCACCCCACCGAAGCCCTGCAGCACGTCGACTCCTACAGCGGTACCATCCATCTACTGCTCACCGATGTGGTTATGCCCGGCTTCAGCGGCAAGCAATTAGCCGAGCAACTCCACGCCGAACTGCCTCACTTAAAAGTATTGTATATGTCCGGGTACACGGAAAATGTGGTGGCTCACCACGGCGTGCTGGAATCGGGCGTTGTTTTTTTGCAAAAACCTTTTAATGCCACCACCCTCACCCGGCAGGTTCGGGCTGTACTGGACGGCAAAGCGTAATCGGATTATAATCAATACATCAATCAAAATTCTTACTTCGGCCAACTTGTTCCCCAAATTTTATGAAGTCATGTGAGTTTGTTTGGCAGCAAAACTAATTAGTGTCATCTGTCTATCTTTTTTGTGACATGTATCACTAAAATTGTTGTGGCTTCTGGAGTATAGTTCATAATTGAGCAACCGGCATGGCTGCCGGAGGCAAGGATATCATGAATCGACAATTTCTGGATGAGCTAAAAAAAGCATATCCCGACAAATTTGCGCCCGAAAACCGGATTTTCAAAAATATTCGCCGGGGCGACCGCCTCTTTATCAGCACCGCCTGCGGCGAACCCCAATATCTGGTTCAGGCGCTCATCAACTATATCGAATCCCATCCCTCGGCCTTTTTTGATACCGAGGTATTCCACGTGTGGAGCCTGGGGGTAGCCCCCTACACCGACGCCAAATTTAAAGACAACTTCCGCTACAACTCCTTTTTTGTGGGCGACAGCACCCGCGGCGCGGTCAACGAAGGGCTGGCCGATTACACCCCCATCTTTCTCTCTCAAATCCCCAATCTGTTTTATCGCGGCCTGGTGCCGGTGGATGTGGCCCTGATCCAAACCTCGCTGCCAGATGCCCACGGCTACCTGAGTTTGGGCATCAGCGTGGATATTACCAAAGCCGCCGTGGAAATGGCCGATCTGGTGATTGTGCAGATCAACGCCAATATGCCCCGCACCCACGGCGATAGCTACATCCACATTAAAGATGTAGACTTTGCCATTGCCCACGACGAACCGATTCTGGAGTTTAGAGGCCAGACGGATAATGAGGTGGCCCAGCAAATCGGCAAACATGTGTCCCGGCTGATCCAGGATGGCGATACCATCCAGGTTGGTTACGGCAGCATCCCCAACGCCATTATGGCCAACCTTTACGATAAAAAACACCTGGGCGTTCACACCGAGCTGCTTTCGGAAGGGCTGGTTGACCTGATCAGGGCCGGCGTGGTAGACAATACCCGCAAAACCACCAACCGGGGGCAAACCATTGCCACCTTTTGCATGGGTACGCAGGAAACGTATGAATTTCTCGATGACAACCCCGGCATTAAATTCCACCGGGTAGATTACACCAACGATCCCCTGCTGATTGCCCGCGAACATAATATGACCGCCATCAACAGCGCCCTGGAAGTGGACCTGACCGGCCAGGCATCCGCCGAGTCGATTGGTAACGTGTTTTACAGTGGCATCGGCGGCCAGGCCGATTTTATGCGCGGCGCGGTGCTGGCGCCCGGCGGTAAAACAATTCTCACCCTGCCCTCCACCGCCGACGATGACAAAGTTTCCAGAATATCACCTTTTCTCAAAGAAGGCGCCGGCGTAACCCTGAACCGGGGCGATATTCATTACATAGTCACCGAATACGGCACCGCCTACCTGCACGGCAAAAACATCCGGGAACGCGCCATGGAACTGATCGCCATCGCGCACCCCAAATTCAGGCCCCGGCTAATTCAGGAAGCCAAACGGCAAAATCTCATCTACCGCGATCAAGCCTTTATTCCCGGCAAACGAGGCGAATACCCCACCGAGGTGGAAACCTACCGCACCACCAAAGGCGGGGTAGAAGTCTTTTTCAGGCCGGTTAAAATTAGTGATGAACCACGCCTCAAAGAATTCTTCTATGCCCTCTCAGACAAAAGCCTTTATCGACGCTTTATGTCGGTGTTCAAAAGCATGCCCCACGAACGCCTGCAAGAATTTACCGTGATAGATTACACCACCGATATGGTGATCCTGGCCATCCTGCAAGAAAACGAGAAAGAAACTATTGTGGGCGTGGGCCAATACGGTATTCACGAACAATCCCACACCGCCGAAGCCGCCTTTGCCGTTAGAGACGATTACCAGGGGCTGGGCATTGGCCGGGAACTGGTATCGTATATGACCTACCTGGCCCAGCGGCAGGGGCTGCTGGGCTTTACCGCCGAAGTGTTGCAGGAGAATCGACATATGCTCCATCTGTTTGAAACGGCAGGCTTTGATCTGGAGAAGAAGATTGATGACGGCGTGTATTACTTGAAGATGGCGTTTAGAGGAACAGACAATGAGCAATAACCCCAAAATCAAACATCTTTTCGAACCCCGAAGTGTAGCCGTGATTGGCGCATCTTCCACTCCCAACAAAATAGGCTATACCATAGTCAGAAACATCCTTCAGAGTGGATACCAGGGAAACGTGTATCCCATCAACCCCAAAGGCGGGGAAGTGCTCGATTTACCCATGTATAAAAGCATGGACGAAATTGATGATGAGGTAGACCTGGTCACTATTTCCATCCCTTCAAAATATGTCTTCGACGCGGTTAAAAGCTGCGCGGGCAAAGGGGTCAAATACTTGTCGGTCATTACCTCCGGCTTTTCAGAAGTAGGCAATACCGAAGAAGAAAAACAAATTGTAGAATTTGCCCGCGAACACGGCATGAGCGTGCTCGGCCCCAATATCTTTGGCATCTATTCCGCCGCCGTATCCATGGACGCCACCTTTAGCGCCGGCGACATCAAGCCCGGCAACGTGGCCATCATCACCCAAAGCGGCGCGCTGGGCATTGCTATGATCGGACGGACGGCCACCGAAAATATCGGGCTCTCCGCAATTATTTCGGTGGGCAACAAAGCCGATGTGGACGAGGCCGATTTGCTGCAATACCTCACCTACGATGACAACACCAAAGTGATCTTGATGTACATCGAAGGCGTCAAGCAGGGCGAGAAATTCATCAAAGCGCTCAAAATGGCTACCCAGGAGAAACCGGTGGTGGTCATCAAATCGGGCCGCTCCAAACGAGGCGCCGTGGCCGCGGCCTCGCACACCGGCTCACTGGCCGGCGCCG
Source organism: uncultured Caldilineaceae bacterium (assembly GCA_964612485.1). Lineage (GTDB taxonomy): Bacteria > Chloroflexota > Anaerolineae > 4572-78 > J111 > JAFGNV01. The sequence continues at coordinate 9,161 of CAZTFF010000053.1, read as the reverse complement.
ACGATATTTTTGACGCCATTATGCGCCAGTGCGGCGTGCTACGGGCCGAAAGCCTGGACGACGCCTTCAACTGGGCCAAATTCATGGCCGACAGCCCCATCCCCGCCGGGGAAAACACGGTGATCGTGACCAACGGCGGCGGCGTGGGCGTGATGGCTACCGATGCCTGCGAAAAGTATGATGTCAAGCTATACGACGACCAGCATAATCTCAAAGAGATTTTCTCGCCGGTAACGCCCGATTACGGCTCTACCAAAAACCCGGTCGACATCACCGGCGGCGCGGTTGCCCCCGACTACGACAAAGCGCTGGGCGCGGGGGCCGAGAACAGCGCCATCGATGCCGTAATCGCCCTCTACTGCGAAACCGCGGTCTTTGATGCCGAAAGTCTCTCGGCGATGATCAAAACCAACTACCAGAAATACCAGGAAGCCAACAAGCCCATGCTCTTCTCCATTTTGGGCGGCGAGGTGATTGAAACCAGCATCACCACCCTGCGCAAAGAGCGCGTGCCCGTGTTTGGCGATGTGTACGAAGCGGTCTCCTGCCTGGGCGCGGCCTACCGCTACCGCCACTATTTGCGCGATTACTCCCCGGAAGTGGACACGGTGGAAATGGACATCGCCGCCATTGAGGCCATTGCCCACGGCGCGCTTAACGATGGCCGCTCTTTTCTGCTGGCCGATGAGGCTCAGGAACTGATGCGGGTGGCCGGCCTGCCCATGCCCCAAAGCTGCATTGCCCGCAACATCGAAGAAGCCGTGAACTTTGCCGAAGAGATTGGCTATCCGGTGGTGATGAAAGTGGTGTCCCGCGACATCCTCCATAAAAGCGATGCCGGCGGTGTGGCCCTGGACCTGCTGAACAAAGAAGAAGCGATGGACGCTTACCAAGCCATTATGCAAAACAGCCGGGCCTACGACCCCAACGCCGTCATCCAAGGCATCGAAGTATCGGAAATGGTGCAGCAAGGCACCGAGGTGATTTTGGGCGCTCGCAAAGACGGCGCCTTTGGCCCCATTGTGATGTTTGGCCTGGGCGGTATCTACGTGGAAGTGATGAAAGACGTAGCCTTCCGCGCCGCGCCCCTGAACCGCAACGAAATTCTGGATATGATCAAAGAGATCAAATCTTACCCGCTGCTGCTGGGCGTGCGGGGAGAAGCCCGTAAAGATATTCCCAGCATTACCGATACGCTGGTAAAACTGGCCACCCTGATTCAACAAAGCCAGAGCATTACCGATATTGAGATCAATCCCTTGATGGTGTACGAGCAGGGTCAGGGGACCAAAGCCGTAGACGTTCGCGTTCTAGTTTCTAATTGAGAAAGGTGATACCCATGGATAAGCTAATTATTGCCTCAACCACTCCCAACGCCGGCAAAACCAGCCTGATTGTCGGGCTGGGCAAAGCCCTGAATAAAAAATTTGGTTATATGAAACCGCTGGGCGATAGATTACTCTACCGCAAAAAACAACTCTGGGATTACGATTCGGCCCTGATAACCAACATCTTTGGCCTGAACGACGATCCCTCCCATATGAGCCTGGGCTTTGATCACTCCAAACTGCGCTATATGTATGATGAAACTCAGACCAAAGAAAAGCTCAACGAAGCCGCCGAAAGCATTGGCCAAGACAAAGAACTGCTCTTTGTGGAAGACAGCAAAGACCTGGCCTACGGCATTTCGGTGCATCTGGATGCCATTTCCCTGGCCGAAACCCTGGGCGGCAAGCTGGTGTTTGTGGTCAGCGGCGATGAAGACGCCATTTTTGATGACCTGACCTTCATCAACAAACACGTTAATCTGTGCGACGTAAACTTTGGCGGTGTGATCGTCAACAAATTGCACGATAAAGACAATTTCGAAGCCACTTACCTGGCCGACATCGAAGCTATGGACATCGATGTGCTGGGCATGCTCCCCTTTGAAGCGAGAATGACCCATTACGCCGTCGATTACCTGTCGGAGTACCTGTTTGCCAAAGTGATTGCCGGCGAAGGCGGCCTGACCAACGTGGTGCAAAATGTGTTTGTGGGCGCGGCTTCGGTGAACGCCGCCCTGCGCAGCCCGGCCCTGAAAAAAGAAAGCAGCCTGGCCATCACCAGCGGCGACCGCACCGATATGATCCTGGCCGCGCTGGAAAGCGACGTGGTCGGTATGATCCTCACCAACAACATCCTGCCGCCCTCCAACATCATTGCCAAAGCCACCGAGCGCAACGTGCCGCTGCTGCTGGTATCATCGGACACCTACGAAACCGCCCGCAAACTGGATAACCTCACCCCGCTCATCACCAAAGATGACGAAACCAAAATTGATCTGGCCGCCCAACTGGTCAAAGACAATGTGGATTTAGACGCGCTGCTGGCATAGCCATTAAATAGACGTATCCGGGGGAACGAGGTCTGAGCCTGTCGAAGACCGTTGGTTTCGACAAGCTCAACCAACTCTGCCCAGTTTATTGAGAAGGTACAAATAAACGAAAAAAACAAAAAGGCCCGGTTAAACCGGGCCTTTTTGTTTGGGTAAAATCACCGTATGATGCTCCTGCAAGCTCCGCGCCGACAGCGCGTGTTCCTTCACCGCCTTGATGCCATTTACTGCCGCTGCCGCCGCCGACAGGGTGGTGGTCAGCGGCACGCCGTGCCGGGTGGCGGCTACACGAATTTCCTTGCCGTCCACGTGGGCCTGGCCGCCCAGCGGCGTGTTGATAATAAGCGCCACCTCCCCGGCTTCAATCGCATCCACCGCGTGCGGCGAGCCTTCGTGCATTTTGTTGACCGACTGCACGGTAAGCCCCACCTTGCGCAGCATGGCGGCGGTGCCGTGCGTGGCCATCAACCTGAAGCCCATTTTGGCTAAATCGCGGGCCAGTTTGAGCGCGGCGCTTTTATCATAATCGTTCACGGTGATGAGAACGGTGCCCTCCAGGGGCAAAAAAGTGCCGGCGGCGTTTTGGGCTTTCAAAAAGGCGTGGCCAAAGCGAGCGGCGTGGCCCATCACCTCGCCGGTAGAGCGCATTTCCGGCGAGAGCACGCTGTCTACCCCCGGGAATTTCTGGAAAGGCAACACGGCTTCTTTGACAAAAAAACCGTCAATTTCCGGCTCTTCGATAAAGCCCACCTCGGCCAGCGATTCGCCGGCCATCACCCGCGCGGCCAGTTTGGCCAGCGGCACACCCGTGGCTTTGCTCACAAAGGGCACGGTGCGGCTGGCGCGGGGGTTCACTTCCAGCACGTACACTTCGTCATCTTTCATGGCAAACTGCACATTCATCAGCCCCCGTACGCCAATTTCCAGGCCCAGCCGGGTGGTGTAATCGCGCATAATGCTGAGATGGTAGGCGCTGATTTTGTAGGGCGGCAGCACGCAGGCGCTGTCGCCGCTGTGTACGCCGGCCTCTTCGATGTGCTGCATAATGCCGCCGATGACCAAATTTTCGCCGTCGCAAATGGCGTCTACATCGGCTTCAAAGGCATCTTCCAAAAACTGGTCGATCAAAATGGGCTGGTTGGGCGCGGCCTTCATCGCCTCGCTGATGTAGTTTTGCAGCCGATTTTCATCGTAGACAATAGCCATCGCCCGCCCTCCTAACACAAAACTGGGGCGCACCAGCACGGGGTAGCCGATGCCGGCGGCGACGGCTTTGGCCTGTTCAAAATTGGTGGCAATGCCGTTGGCCGGGCGGGGAATATCGAGTTTGGTGAGCACGGCGTCAAACTGCTCCCGGTCTTCGGCGGCGGCAATGGCGGCGGGGCTGGTTCCCCAAATAGGTACGCCCGCCGCGGCCAAATCCTGAACCAGATTGAGCGGCGTTTGGCCGCCAAATTGCACGATCACCCCGGCGGGTTTTTCTACAGCCACAATATTGAGCACGTCTTCCAGCGTGAGCGGCTCAAAGTAGAGACGGTCGGCGGTGTCGTAATCGGTGCTGACGGTTTCTGGGTTGCAGTTGACCATGATGGTTTCGTAGCCCGCCTCTTTCAGAGCAAAACAGGCGTGGACGCAGCAGTAGTCAAACTCAATACCCTGCCCAATGCGGTTGGGGCCGCCGCCCAAAATCATCACTTTTTGGCGATTGGTGGGCGCGGCCTCGCAGCGAGTTTCGTAGGTGGAGTAGAGGTAGGGCGTGTGGGCTTCAAATTCGGCGGCGCAGGTGTCAACGCGATGGTAGACCGGGGTAATGTCTAGCGATAGTCTTTTTTGACGCACAGCGTCGGCCTCGGTTTGCCACAGCCGGGCCAGCCAGCTATCGGAAAAACCAAAGCGTTTGGCCCGCCGCAGCAATGGAGGTGAAATCGTATCGAGATCGAACTGCGTCAATTCCTGCTGCATTTGGGCCATCTGGGTCAGTTGATCGACAAACCAGGGGTCAAACCAGGAAATACGGCTGATCTCTTCCGGCGCGTGGCCGTTAAGCAGGGTGTTAAAGGTTTGGAATATGCGCTCGCGGGTGGGCACAGCTAAATCGTTGATGGTGTATTTAACATCCGGCGCCCACAGGCCATCAACGTCAATTTCCAGCCCGCGCAACCCCTTGCCCAACGCCTCTTTGAAGGTGCGGCCAATGGCCATCACCTCGCCCACGCTTTTCATCTGCGAACCAAGCACCGGATCAACGCCGGGGAATTTTTCAAAGGCCCAGCGCGGAATTTTGACCACCACGTAATCGATGGACGGCTCAAAGCTGGCGGGGGTTTCGCGGGTGATGTCGTTGGGAATTTCATTGAGCGTGTAACCCACGGCCAGCAGCGCGGCGATTTTGGCAATAGGAAAGCCGGTAGCCTTGCTGGCCAGCGCCGAGGAGCGGGACACGCGCGGGTTCATTTCGATGACCATCACCTCACCGTCGGCGGGGTTAACGGCAAACTGCACGTTGCTGCCGCCGGTTTCCACGCCAATCTCGCGCAGCACGGCTTTAGCCGCATCGCGCAGGCGCTGGTACTCTTTGTCGGTGAGGGTCTGGGCCGGGGCCACGGTGAGGCTGTCGCCGGTATGCACGCCCATCGGGTCGAGATTTTCAATGGAACAGACCACCACAAAATTATCGGCGCGGTCGCGCATCACTTCCAGCTCGAATTCTTTCCAGCCCAACACGCTTTGCTCCACCAGCACCTGATTCACCGGACTGAGGTAGCAGCCGTGGCGCACACCTTCCAGCAGTTCAGCCTCGGTATGGGCGATGGCGCTGCCGGAGCCGCCCAGGGTGAAACTGGGCCGGATGAGCAGCGGGTAGCCTGCTTCTTTGGCCAGTTGCAGGGCGGCCTGGGATTCTTTTACCACCAGGCTGGCGGGCGTTTTCAGGCCGATGCGGGACATGGCATCTTTGAACAACTGGCGGTCTTCGGCCAACTGCATGGCCTCCAACGACGCGCCAATCAGCTTGACATCGTATTCGTCGAGCGCGCCCGCTTCGGCCAGTTCCACGGCGGTGTTCAACCCGGTCTGCCCGCCCACAGTGGGCAGGATGGCGTCCGGGCGTTCTTTGGCCAGGATGCGTTTGAGGCTGTTGAGGGTGATCGGTTCCACGTAGGTGGCGTCGGCAAATTCGGGGTCGGTCATAATGGTGGCCGGGTTGGAGTTGACCAGGATGACGCGGTAGCCCTCGGCCTTGAGCGCCTTGCAAGCCTGTACGCCGCTGTAATCAAACTCGCATGCCTGGCCGATAACGATGGGGCCGGCGCCAATGATGAGAATGGATTGAATGTCGGTTCGTTTGGGCAAAATTACACCTCGGTCAATTTTTATAACACAACGGAATTACTACTTAAATCTACAGAAACGGTAACCCGGCAGCCATGGCCGCTTCACCTTCTTTTGACTCCAATGCCGCGCGCAGGTCGAGCAAAGGCTGAGGCGGCACGATTTTGGGCCGTAGCGGCAAATGCCACCACCCCACATCGTGCCAGGCGTTCATTTTGTAGCCCACTGCTTTGTACACGCCAATCGGTTCAAAGCCCATAGCCTCGTGCAGACCCACGCTGGCCTGATTGGGCAGGGTGATTCCCGCATAAACATTGTAAAATCCTTGCAAGGTGAGGATTTCAAATAGTGAGCTATACAGCGCGCGTCCCACTCCCATCCGGCGGGCCTTAACGTGAACATAGGCCGAAGCTTCAACAGACCATTGATAGGCTGCGCGGGCGCGATATTTGGCGGCATAAACGTAACCCAGAATATTTCCCTGCCGTTCGCAAACCAACCAGGGCAGATGGGCCAGCGTTGCTGCAATCCGCTGCCGCATCTCGTCTACAGTGGGCGGTGTCGCCTCAAACGAAGTGGCTGTTTGGCTGACGATCGGGCTATAGATGGCCTGAATTTGCGGGGCATCCTGCTCACCGGCGAGCCTGATGAGGGGTCTTGCGGCTGCGTTTTTTATTTTGATATTCATAAATTTTTCGGCGCATACCCGGTGATCAAGCATTCCGCGCGGCCATCATTTCGGCAAATTGTTTAAAAAACTCCAGCGCATCGTGCGGTCCCGGCGACGACTCCGGGTGGTATTGGATGCTGAAAATGGGCCTGGTTTTGTGGCGCAGGCCCTCAATGCAATCGTCGTTCAAATTGATATGGCTTACTTCGACATCATCCGGCAAAGATCCGGCCGATACGGCAAAACCGTGATTGTGGCTGGTGATGGCTACGGTTCCAGCTCCCCCCCCGATCCTCCCCACTGGGGAAAGTGCCCCCCCTCCTGTCCCCCCCACTGGGGGGGAGGTAGGGGGGGTAATATTTTTTACAGGCTGATTGCCGCCGCGATGTCCGAATTTCATTTTATGCGTTGTTCCGCCCAGGGCCAGCCCCAGAATTTGATGGCCCAGGCAGATGCCGAAAATCGGCAGGTCGCTGTTGATTAATTGGCGGGTGTTTTCGATGGCGTAGGTGACGGCAGCGGGATCGCCGGGGCCGTTGGAAAGAAAAATGCCGTCGGGCTTCATCGCCAGCACGTCTTCGGCGGGAGTGGCGGCGGGAACGATGGTGACGCGACAGCCGGCCTCGCTCAGTAGGCGCAGAATGTTGTGTTTGATGCCAAAATCGTAGGCAACAACGTGGTGCGTGATGCGTGGGGCGTGGTAGGTATTCTCGGCTCGCCATTCGGAAATGACGCCCTCGTGCCAATGGTAGGGTTCGGCGCAGGTGACAACTTTGGCTAAATCCTGGCCTTCCATAGAGAGGGCGGTGCGGGCCATTTCCACCAAATCAGCAGCAGACAGGGTTGGATCGGCCGAAATGGCCGCCATCATTGCTCCCTGGGTGCGGATGTGGCGCACCAGGGCGCGGGTGTCAACCTCAGTGAGGCCGGGCAGGTTGTTTTCCCGCAGATAATCCGGCAGCGATTGCGTGGCCCGGTAATTGCTCACCCGGCGGCTGATCTCGCGCACAATCAGCCCGGCGGCCCAGGGTTTATTGGCCTCCACATCATCCGGGTTGACGCCCACGTTGCCAATGTGGGGATAGGTCATGGTCACAATTTGGTTACAATACGAGGGGTCGGTGAGAATTTCCTGGTAGCCGGTCATGCTGGTGTTGAACACCACCTCGCCGGTGAGGGTAACGGGCGCGCCAAATGACTCGCCGTGAAAAATCGTGCCATCGGCCAAGGCGAGGATGGCCGGGGCGATGCTGGTCTTAGGCTGCAACATCTCTCCTCCGTTAAGTCAAAATTGCAGGGTAGCAGAGTGGCAAAGTAGCAGGGTAGCAGGTTCGCTACCTTGTTACCTTGCTACTTTGTCTCGCTATTTTATCACTTCCAGACCACCCATATAGGGGCGCAACACCTCCGGCACCACAATGCTGCCGTCGGCTTGCTGGTAATTTTCCATCACGGCGATCATCAGCCGTCCCGGGGGCAGGCCGCTGCCGTTGAGGGTATGCACGTATTCCGGTTTGGCCCCTTTTTCGCGGCGGAAACGTACATTGGCGCGGCGGGCCTGAAAATCAACGCAGTTGCTGCAACTGCTGATCTCCAGCCATTCGCCGCTGCCGTCGGGGCCGGGAACCCAGGCCTCCACATCATATTTTTTGGCGGCGGCAAAGCCCAGATCGCCGGTACACATTTGCACCACGCGGTAGGGGATGTTGAGTTTTTGGCACAGGTTTTCGGCGTTGGCTACAATTTGTTCCAGATGGTCGTAGCTCTCTTCAGGCAAGGTGTAGTGGTACATTTCCACTTTTTCAAACTGGTGAACCCGTTTGATGCCACGCACATCGCGCCCGGCGCTCATTTTTTCGCGGCGAAAGCAAGGGGTGTGGGCCAGGTATTTGATGGGCAGTTGCCCGGCATCCAGAATTTCGTCGGCAAAGAGGTTGGTCAGCGGCACTTCAGCGGTGCCGATGAACCAGTAATCTTCTTCGGCATCGTAGTACATGTTGTCGCGGAATTTGGGCAGGTGAGCCGCGCCAATCATTGCTTGTTCGCGCACCATAAAAGGCGGGTAAATTTCGGTGTAGCCGTGTTCGTTGGTGCCCACATTCAGGAAAAAGTTGGTGAGCGCGCGGTGCAGGGCCGCGCCCCCACCTTTGAACAGGTAAAAGCGCGTGCCGCTGATCTTTACGCCCCGTTCAAAGTCGATGATGCCCAGCGTTTCGCCCAGGTCCCAGTGGGGTTGGGGATCAAAATCAAATTTGGGCGGATCCCCCCAGCGGCGAACTTCTACGTTGTGATCTTCATTGGGGCCAACCGGCACATCGGGCGCGGGCATGTTGGGCACATAGAGCTGCCTGTCCAGCAGGTCGGCCTCTACCTGGCGTAGTTTCTCGTCAAGTTGGTTGATCTGATCGCCAATTTCGCCCATGCGCTGTTTTTGGCTCTCGGCTTCGTCCTTTTTACCTTCGCGCATCAACTGGCCGATCTGTTTGCTGCCGGTGTTGCGCTCCTGGCGCAGGGCTTCCACCTCTTTCAGAATATCGCGCCGCTGCCGGTCGAATTGCAAAATTTCATCGATGGGCGCTTCGATATTCAGATCAACCAGCGCGGCTTTGACTTTATCGGGGTTTTCGCGGATAAAGTTCAGGTCAAGCATAATCATCCTCCTGTTCAGGGTTACAGAGTAGCAAAGTAACAGAGTAACAGAGTAACAGAGTAGCAGAGTAGCAGAGTAGCAGAGTAGCAGAGTAGCAGAGTAGCAGAGTAGCAGAGTAGCAAAACGGATGTTCC
>CAZTFF010000052.1:0-35681 GCA_964612485.1 uncultured Caldilineaceae bacterium | reverse complement strand
CGAGGCCGCCCTCGACAGTTACCGGCAGGCCCTCGACCTCTTCCGCGCCGTCGGCTCCCGGCTGGGCGAAGCCAACACCCTGGCCGCGCAAGGCATGATTTATATAGTAGATGAGCCGGAAAAAGCTCATGAACTTCTCAATCAAGCTTTAACCCTTTACCAACAGATAGGCAGTCGCTACAGTATCCCTGCTCAAATTGGCAATTTTGGCTGGACTCTGCTGCGCCTTGGCGAACAAGAAAAGGCAACACCCTATCTGCTCAAAGCTGCCGATCTATTTGAAGAAATGGGCTTGTTAGATTACGCCAAGCGACATCGTAAATATGCCAAACAGCAGTAGTCCCCGATGTTGGGTTTCACTCACTTGATTTACCTCAAAAGCAAATTCGCCCATTCCGGCCATCTGTGCTACCATTTGCCTTCAATCTATAGCCAGAAGAGCCAAACCAAACAATGACCGAACTCACGCAAGAAAATGTTATCCCCCCCCAACAAATCCACCTGGGCGCGGCCTACTACCCGGAACATTGGCCCGCAGAACGTTGGCCGGAAGACATCCGGCTGATGCAGGAGGCGGGCTTTACCGTGGCGCGCATGGCCGAGTTTGCCTGGTCTACCCTGGAACCCGCCGCCGGGCAGTTCGATTTCGACTGGCTGGATAAGGCCATTGGCCTGCTGGCCGAGGCCGGTATTAAGACGGTGCTGGGCACGCCTACCGCGGCCCCGCCCGCCTGGCTCATCCGGCAGCAGCCGGATATCCTGCCGGTGGATGAAACGGGCCGGCGGGCGCAGTTTGGCAACCGCACCCATTACTGCGTCAATTCGCCGGAATTTCATACCGCCGTAGAGCGGATCGTGACCGCGATGGGCGAGCATTTTGGCGGCCATAAAAACGTCATCGGCTGGCAGATAGATAATGAATACAGCCGCGTGTGCTACTGCGAGCGCTGCCGCGGCCTCTTTCAGGGCTATTTGCAGGAAAAGTTCGAGACGCTGGAGGCGCTGAACCGGCACTGGGCTACTCGCTACTGGAGCCAGACGTACAGCGACTGGGCGCAAATCCCCCTGCCGGTTGACGGGCCGCACAATCCCGGCCTGCGGCTGGCCTTCCGCCAGTTCATCACCGAAAGTTACCGCCGCTACCAAAAGCTGCAACTGGACGCCCTGCGCCCCCACTTGCCGGAAGGGGTGTGGGTGACGCATAATTTTATGCAGTGGTTCGACGGGTTCGATCACTATGTTCTCAGTGAGGATTTAGACATCGCCAGTTGGGATTGGTACGTGGGCAGCGGGCATCACGATTTTCTGACCTCCGGCGCGGGGCACGACCTGGTGCGCGGCTTCAAGAACAAGAACTTCTGGCTGATGGAAACCCAGCCGGGCAACGTCAGCTGGTCGTGGGCCAACAATACGCTCAACAAAGGGGAAACGCGGGCCATGGCCTGGCACGCCGTGGCTCACGGCGCCGACGCGGTGCTCTACTGGCAGTGGCGCGCGGCGCTGAACGGGCAGGAGCAGTATCACGGCACGCTGCTGGATGCCACCGGCCAACCGCGGCCCATTTACGAAGAGATCCAACGGCTGGGGCGGGAGTTCCCCAAACTGGCGGGGCTGCTGGACGGCGCAAGCAGTAAAGCCCGGATCGCGATTTTGCACGATTACAACAGCTGGTGGTCGATCCAGGGGCAGCCCCATCACCGGGACTTTGATTATTTGGAGCACCTGCTGCATTACTACAAGCCCTTTGCCGCGCTCAACATCCCGGTCGACATCCTGCCGGCGGACGTGGAGACCCTGACCGGCTACCGCCTGGTCTTTGCCCCGGCCCTGCACTTGATGAATGAGCCGCGGGCCAAGGTGCTGGAAAGTTACGCCCAACGCAACGGGCGGCTGGTGCTCACCCCCCGCACCAGTGTTAAAGATGATTATAACGCCCTGCTGCCCATGCACCAGCCGGGTTTGCTGGCCCAGGTGGCCGGCGTTGAGGTGGAAGAAACTTACGCGCTCGATACGCCGGTGCCGGTCAAAGGCAACTGGTTCGAGGGCGTTTCCCAACGATGGGCGGAGCAGCTCAAGGTCAACAACGAAGATAAAACCTCTATTATTGCCCGGTACGGACCGTCGAACGGCTGGCTGGATGATCAAATTGCTATTACTGTGCGCGCGGCGGGGATGACCGGGCTGGTTTATTATGTGGGCGCTTACCTGGACGAAGCGGCCCAACTGGCCATGCTGCAACGTTTTGCCTTGAACGCCGGGCTGCGCCCCCCCCGCATCAAGACACAGGATGGTGTTGAAATCCGGCCGATGACCAATGCGGACAAGCAGGAGTTGTGGATGGTCATCAATCACCAACAAGCAGACCGGATCATCGACCCGCCCTGGCCGGTGGTTGAGCATTTCAGCGGCAAAACCTTTGAAAGCAAATTCAAGGTGGCGCCTTATGGTGTGGCCATCTTAACCAAGGCGGAATGAACCGGTTATAGCCCACCTGGGCTATACAACATACACTTTTCAACCAATCGGGCTAGACAAAAATAGCCCGATTGCTCGTTTAAAACCGCTCGATCCGGTGTAGGAAGTCAAGATTTAAAGTGATATAATGGTATGTGGGGGACGTGGTGCTTAAATTACCTGCGTAAACTGCTTTCTCCATCCCGTCTCAATAAAGCATTTGAATATTCAGATAGAACAGGAGAACTATGGAATTTTCAGTGGGTGACTACGTGGTCCATCCGAAACATGGGGCCGGACAAATTACAGGTACCAGGCAGTTGGAATTAGTAGAAGGCTATGAAAACTACTACGTCATCAAGATCGGAGACAACGGTCTTACTTTACACGTGCCGATGCGAAAGATGGAAGAGTTGGGCGTCCGTCCGGTTATGTCTCGATCCCGGCTGACTCGCGTATTGGATACGCTGCATGAGACGCCGCGCCAGTTATCTACAAACTTTAAGACCCGGCAGGCGCGGATCAAAGAAAAGCTGCAAACCGGCATGCCGCTCAAAATGGCCGAAGCCGTGCGCGATCTGGCCGCGCGCCGGCAGCGGGCCAAGCTTTCGGCCAATGATACGCGGCTGTTGAACCGCTGCCAGGAACTGCTGGCGATGGAGATTGCGCTGGTCACAGACACGGAACTGATCGACGCTCACCAGAAGATCAACACTATTCTGGCCGAGGTGGAAACTTAGGTTACGTATTAACCTGAGCCAGAGGGCCAATGACCACCAAAGTATTCAGTTCTAATATTTCACATATACCGGCCAATATTACAACTTTTTGAATTATTTTAGTTCGGTCTGAATCATTTGATAAAGCTGCTCGGCAACTTCTTTGTTAACCATTTCGTTAGGATGGGCGTCAACAGCATTGACAGTTGTATCGGCGGGATCACGGCCCACTAAAATTGCACTAACATCCAAGACAGGAACATCATTTTTTTGAAACAGGTCGATCACCGGATCAGTGATAAAACGACTCTCTTCCACCGCGGTCAAGTTAGGAAAAACAACTACAAATAAAGGAATTTCCTCTGAAGCAGTTCCCTCAATGATGGTTAATAACTCTTGCTGATGCCGCCACCAAATCTCAGGATCGTTACTTATCTTCTTCAACCAATCATTCCAATAAATATCAGCCCACTCCTGTGGTCCCAATCTAATTAACCGCCAATACAAAAAATTAGCTACATGGGAATTGTTAACCAAAGGTGTGAGCCATCCGGGCGGATCTTGCCGAATTTGGGGACGTTGCGCGCCACTTTCGTAGGCAACCCCTTCTATATCGTTGATGTAATAAGAGAGAATGAGAATATCCGGCTTGTAGGGATATTCAACAATCGCTTTAACTTCATCAATGGTATCCCATCCCGGCGACGCCACAATGAGAACGGCATAATCATTCCCCAATAATTCGCCCAGTTGCTTTGAAAAACGATCTTCAGGATTACGAATCCCGGTGCCGGCCACAAAGGAATCGCCCACAACCATCACCTTTGTTTTATCTGCCAGCATTTCCGGGGTCCATTCCATATCACGATACCCCAAAGAATTTTGATCCCAGTATCGCTCATACCAATTTTGGGAAGCAAGGGTATATCGAAAGCCATCCGATTGGGCGAAAAATACCTTGAATAAAAACTCAAGGGCCATAAATGTCAGCATAATTACAAATAACGATAACGCGATATTTTGAAGGAGATTTTTTATAGAATCATTTTTGATATAACGGTGCATCAGTAAAAATAAGAAGCCAAACAGAATTATCACAAATATAAATACTTGAATATAAAATAACCAATACATCACAATTATATTCCAAACTATCTCTACTAAACATCGAGTAAATGTGACGTCAACAAAAATCCAACTACTCAATAAATTCTTCCAGAACTATACCGGTTTGACTATCCTGAGTTTCTAATATGTCACCGTGGGGAGTCACCCAATCAAAAACAAGGTAATATTGATCTGGTGCTAAATCTGGTATTGGAAAAGTGATCGTATCTGTGATCAGTTCGTTTTTCAACCAATATTCCGGCGGATGAGTCCCATCTTTAGGGGTCCACGAGATTTCCGAAATTGTTTGGTTGGCATCGTTAATCAATTGCAATCTTGGACGAGCAGCCATTGGATTATTTGCCAAAGATTGCCATTGCAGGGAAACCTGTCCTTCCAGGCCATTTTCTGTGCTTATAATCGTTAAATCGTATTCCAGCAATGCTGCCAATGATGGAAAAATAATCTGAGCTTGTCCTTGTTTTTCAGGCTTTGCATATTGACGTTTGAGTAAATGTTCAGTAATCCGGTTGCAAATAGTATCTTTTTGCTGTGCGTTATCTTGAATAATGATCGGAGATAAAGGAATTGATGTGGGTAACATTTCACCGTTGAGTGAATCCAGAAGCTTCAATTGATACTCTCCGGGAGTAAGAGATGGAGGTGTATCAAAACAAAGCGTATCTACTGAAAGTTGATTTGGATTCTCAGCTATAGGAACATTTGTAGCACCCTGAAAAAACAAGTTAACCGGTACTTTAAAAACAAACTGTTCCTGCTGATCTAAAAAAGCAATCTGGGCTTTGGACGGTAAAGAAAAATTTTTTCTATCCCAAACAATATAGATACCTACCCTTTCACCAGGATCAAAGGTTGGTTTTAGGGGAACGGATAACAACCCGGAACTCAAACTCTGGCTGCCAGCAATTGTTATTCCTAAATTAATAATACCACTATGATGTGTCTCTTCTACCTGAGGTGAAACATCATCATAAGGAAAAGTGACTTCCAACCAAAGCGGCGCGGATACATCTTTATCATACCAGTCGAGAGGGATAAGATCATAAAAGATATATCCTTCGGGGATATAAAAGGCAGGGAAGGGATTAATAAGGGTACCTTCAGCAACAACACGACCTTCAGCATTCAAAACTTTGACGAGAGGGCTATAAGTTAGTTCTTGTTTCGTAGATATCTTTTCCCAATATAAAACTAATTCATTGGATTCTACGTTGGTATCATCCCAAATATACCCTAATAAGCGTACATCAGATCCGTAATGCAGTTTAGTTCGTTGAGTTAAAGGAGGCAATTGACTCGTCGTCGAACCAAAAATTTTACGATTTGAAGAGAACCACGCGTCGGCAGCAGACTGTATGTTAGGCAATACCAAATCTGAACGCCCGATGTTTTCATAGTAACTTGCTCTTTCCATATAATTTCGCATGGCGTTCCAAGGATCTGTCATTGAGACGCGCTGAAGTCTATCATAAAAACCTTGCTCCGCTAAAATCATCTTCTTTTTTTCGGAACGTTGCGACACAACAAAAAAAGAAAAAATAATCAACACACTGACCACAGTAATACCGTATACTACGCGCTTTTGGGTCTGGACGGTGGGCAAAAATATTATCACCCAATAGCCAACAATATAAACAATGGCTGACAAAAATAAAATGCCCCCCACGGTTGTTGGCGAAAAAGAAATTAGCCCAGAATTATGCCAAGGTATAATTAATGGGATGTTACGCCATGCCTGTAACTGATTAACCAATAATGTAGACAATGGATAATATTGCGCTTCACCAATTTTAAGGGTGCCATCCAGAGTTTGAAATAATAGCCCTATTGTCCAAAGAACGGCAGGAACCATAAGCCACAACCAACGAAAACTGTGTTGAAGTAAGGCCCCCAACATTAAGGCAAAAAACGGTGAGAGTACCAAAAAATACCGATTTCCAAATGACGCGCCTGCCCACCATGCCACGTTAGCGCCAACAATATAAGTTAATCCTAACCAGGCTAATCCAATACCTACCCCTAAAATAGTATCGTAACGAATAAAAAATACTATCCCAAGGGCAGCTAGTAGTAAAACCGGAGCAAATACAAACAAACCATGAAATGGTGAAAATAGTGTAGAAAAAATCTGAGAATTCAGCCAAAAAAGCTGTCCGGCATAAGGGCTGGAAACGAAACTTCCATAAAGCACACGCCATACGAGCATTTGCGGAAAAAAACCAAGAATTATGCCTCCAAAAAGTACACTTCCCCGTAAAAGAGTTTCTTTTAACTTCCGTTCAGACACAAAGCTATAAACCAATTCGGTTAGCGGTATTAGTAGAAGAACAAGATTATAGGTAGCTACAAACATTAACCAACCAATGAGTATACCTGCTCCCCCATACCCCCAAGTGGTCCTTCGATTTTTTATCCACATCCACAGAAAGGTTGAAGCCAACAGAACACTCACGGGATGAGAACTGATCGGACGCTGAACCGTATAGAAAAATAGTGAAGTTCCCAAAAACACAGCTACAACTGAAAGCCAGGACACGTTGGATGAAAAGTATTGTTTGAGGATTACAAACATCAAACCCAGTGAAAACGTGACAAACAAGATGGTTGACCAATTTACAAACAACAGTTGAATGGGATCATCCACAGCCGTTCCAGTTGATGCAAAAGCGGGCCACAAGAACAAATTTGGTGAAGAAATGGCATAGAAGGGTAACCAAAACACTGCGGTTCCGATATTTCTTATTTCACCCACCATGCCGGTTGGAGTAATAAAATAGGGTAATCCCAGCATTTCAAACTGATTGAGTAAGAATAAATCCCAATCATAAAATAGGGAGTGTGTCCAGGCCAGATAATGATTCTCATCTGCGCCTTGTTTACGTCCATGTAAAAAAATAAATATCAGCCCTAAAAATAAGAATAAACCATCATAAAACTGTTTTGTTGAAGTTTTTGATTGTACATTTGAAGTTGTCATAAATTCATTCTTATTCAATCACTTTGACTGAGGTTAACAAAATTTCATTATTCTCTCCATTTCTGCCTACCGGCAACCTCTGCAATGTATCGGGGTCATACAATCCAAGGTAGATATTATAGGTATCCGGGGGGAGCCTAAAGGGAAGTAATAGCGTGACCACCTCCCGAATCGTACTATTAACCGGCCAGGCATAGGTGGGCAACATGCCCTGCTGCGGGTACAAAGCAATTTTTTCGGGTGGGTAGATTGCCGGATTCTCAATGTGGGGAACAGGCTGATAAGCGCCCGACGGCACCGGAAATGGAAAGTGATCAAAATTTGCTACCGGCTCCCCCCCACTGTTACGGAGCTGAAGAAAAATTTTGTAGCCTGTTTCCGGTTGTTTGAGCGTCGTCCAGTAGGTTGCCAGCCTCACTTTTTGACCGCCCCGCCAGGGGGTTGGCAAGCTATCAAATCCTTGCAATTCAATTGATGATCCAATTTGTACCTGCAACGGCATATCCGGTTGGCGAGTAGAATTTTTCTGCCCAACATAGACCACCACCCCCTGCTCAAACGGTATCCGCAAAAAATACAATCCTTCCAATTTTTGGTGCAAGTCAGGCAGATATTTTGAAAACCGCCAGTCGGCGTATACCACCACTGGACAATTATGCAGCACAATCTGTTCGACAATATCGTCAGCCGTGAGCCAGCCGGTAGCTAAACGTCCGACAGCCGTTTCAGACAAAGCCGGCGGCACTAATCGATCCACCGCAAAGGCAAAGCGCTGATCATCGGTTACTATACAATCATCCGCAGTTGTGTTTTGCCAGACATACTGAACGGCATCTAGATTTAAATCGGGATACAAATCACGAGAGGCAGGCAAATAAGCGCTTTGCACCGGGCTTATCAAATATCCGGTCATGATCACCAGTGAACTCATCACCAGTATCGACTGCATTGCCAAATGAGAAATCTGTTTTTGCTTCAGCCAACGCATCACCCATTTTCCAACTTCGACAATCGCAATGGCGCCAAGCGCCGCTAAGGGAGGCACCAGCATCACGCTGTACCGCACTCGCAGGGGCGACTGCCAGACAAGCGGGAATAAGGCCAGCAAAAACCAGGCCAGCCAAAGCCAAATCATATAGCGATATTTTTTCCAACCCACTATTACACCTAAACCAGCGCATACAAGTAAAGGGCTTCGGTTTATTAGCATTCGACCGATTCCGGCAACATTTTGTAAAAATGGCGATGCTCCGGAGCTGACTTCACGAAAAGCCAATCTGAATAGAAAGATTTCGTTAAACATTGCTTGAAAATTATAGAAAACCGCAAATATGGCCCAGGGTAGCAGCACGCCGACCAGCCAAACAACGCCACTTATGATGATCTGTCGTACTTTTTGGGACCAGGATTCGTTTCGATCTGTTAGACAAGCAAATACTATTACCAGACCAATTAAGGCTGGAATAAAAATTATAAAAATTTTAAAAGCAAGGCTGAGGGCAAAAGCTATGCCTGAAAGAAATAACCAAAACGATTTTCGGTTTTGGGCATATTGTTGAGCCGACACAACAGAGAGAATGGCGAGGGATACAGCCGGAACTTCGGCCATAATTGAGCCTGATCCGGTGAAATATTCTGTATCAAAGGCCAGAAAGAATGCAGCTAAAAATCCTACAAAGAAATTGGATGATTTTTCCCAGGGATAAAACGAGAGAAAAATAGCAGCGATGCCTAACAAGCTTACCAGCATCATCGGGTAACGCACACCCAGCGTATTATGAAACAATTTATCACCCAGTTGAATCGTAAGCAAGGCCAACGGTGGAATGCCGACAAATGTTTCGGTATAAGCGGTATGGCCTTTGTTGACTAAAACGCCAAACATCAGCCAATGCCCCTCGTCGTAACTGAAGGGATTCACCCATACATAACGCATCCGCAACCAAAGTGCGATTATCAACAGTAGAATTATTCCAAACCATGACAAAAATTTTGTTTTTTGTTCCAATTTTACCGTACTGATTTTTGTTGTCATTTATCTTGAGACTCTTGTTTGTCTCCGTCCCAAAATTAAAACTCGTAAAGATAAGATGAGGCACCTGTTTTAGGAAACCAATCTTTTTGTGTAGCACCAATTCTACTGAGCCACTCTATAATTAGGTCTTCCTCATTCACCCCGTTTCCCGTATGGACATGTGAAAACAGTATCCATACTCTATGGTAGCTCTGAAGCTGATTTAGATCTGGTAGATAATTTGGCCACTCCTGTCGTGCCTCAATACCTCTAATGTGATCACTTTTCTGAAAGCCAAATTTATCCTGGTAGTATTGAAATTGCCCATAAGCACCATAATACACATATATAATATCACCATCCTGCCAATTATCACGAATATGTTGAATAACTGGGCGGATATCTTCTCTTACGTTTGGCTCAAACAGATAATTTTTAACAACCAATAGGGGGTGGAAGAGCAGAAATGCTATTAACACTGGGCCAGCTACACGAAGTTGAGTTTTAGAAATGAGTTTCAATAATTGTTCTGTTCCTTCAGCAACAGGAATCAAGAGTAACGGCACAAGGAACAGGATTAAACGACCTGAAAATGGGTATTTTTCCAAAAATGAGGCAGTTAATGTAAACCCAATGGGGAAAAACAAACCCAAAAACATTAACTTATCACGTTTATACAAAGTTATTGATCCTATTACATAAAGAAATGCAGCAAGGCCAAAGAATGTAACTCCACCGGGATCTTCGAAAACTTTCAGTAGTCTCTCAATAACCCATTCCAACACCACCAAGGGTCTATTGAAGGATGGTGGAAAACCACTCGCCCAAGAATCTAATAAATATTGATCCTGAGCAAGATTATGCAGAGAGGTAATATAGAAAATCAAAAAACTACCCAACCACATCAGACCCATTACCACTAAATACTTGATTTTATTATACTCACCTTTGACATAATAATCATAGAAAATCACAATTCCTAGTGAGCTTAAGAAAAAAATTACCGGATGGGATGTCCAAATAAATAGACTACCCAATAAACCATATCCTATTGCTGAAAGATAGTTGAGATCTTGTCTGCGCCAATTCAAGAAAAACAACATCACCAATACCAACAAACCAACCATAACATCACAAGAGTATTGTTTAACTTCTGAGGAAAAATAGATCAATGCATCCGATAACGCAAATAACACAAGAGCGAAACAAATTGCTAGTTTACTCAAATACTTTGTAGCAATAAACCAAAAAATAAATAAAGCGCTTATACCACATACTAGCGAAACAAGTCGAAATATATACTCACTAGAACCAAATAGTAATATCATACTTTTTTGTAACCATAAAAAAATCAAAGGAGCTCCTTGATGATAATCAAGAGGTTGGATCAATTCCAAGAATGATCGGTTAACAAGGTTGAGCGCCAAGGAAGCTTCATCACTCCATAAGGAACGATTAGTGAAATATTGTTTGAGGCGTAATATAACCCCTAACAATACAACTGTTACGGAAATTAAGAAGTATTTATCTCTAAACCAGACTCTAACTTTTTCTAGAAAAATAGATCGTTTGTGCATGATTTATTCAAATTGAACAATTCTCTCAAAAAGTTCAATCCCTATGTTATGGCTCTAGCACCATAATCGGTCCTATCATAGCGCTACTCACACCCGTCATCTCTCCATCCACCACCAGCGGCAAATTGACCGCGCTTTCACCAACCATAATGTAATAACCCACATCCAAAAAATATTCGCCGGGCGGGGCATCAGGGTCCACCGGTACGGCATAGCCATCTACCACCACCTCGCCGGGCGCCCAGAGGAGCGTGCTGTAATACTCCAGCGGGCGTCGATCATACCCCCCCTGGAGTGTACCGTTTTCATCCAACAGGTGATTAAATTGGATAAAATTGGCCTCCGGTGATTTATGGGGCAAAGCCTGCCAGTAGAGCGTAACCGGGAACGCTTCCCCCGCTTTCACCTGTTTTTGAGGCAACTCATACCCCAAGAATTTCAACTGGTTAGCGAAATTGGCCTCCATCGGTACTGCAATTTCGGGGGCTTCAAATTGGCGTTCCCACCAGTTTTCTACCCGCAACACCGGTTTGTTGGTTATCTTTGTGACGGCATTATCAGTTTGGTTCAGCGTGAACCGCACTCGATAATTTCCACTGGCCCATCGAGGACCAATAACAAACGTATGAATATGGGATTTTCGCTGCGCGGCCTGCCAAACTTGCCCGGTTTCATCAAGTAATTCAACATTTATTGGCAAATCAAATGATGGATCAGTTATCACCGTAATGGTGCCGGGATAACGATACACAGGTACAGGTTTTGTCTGAGCAGGACCATCCACTTGCCACAACTCAAAACCGATCTCAGTCGGTGCGTCGTCAACATCAAATCCTATTTGCTGGCTCGGCGTAAAATCGGTCCATGAATCCAGTGTGATCTCAGTTAATAACAACGCTGAGTTGCCATTATCAAGGATCAATGGCCCGCCACGGCCTAAGAGTTGAAGTTCTAGATCATAAACACCTGCGGGCAAGTTTACCAGAGGCAGCACCAGCCGGTCAAAGACCGAATCACCAGGGTCCCAGGCCAGCGTAGGAACTCGACCCTGCCCATTGTACCCCTGCCAGTGGGAAACTACCGCGCCCTCAGCATCAATTAATTCAATCTTAAGTAAATAATTTTGATTAACATGGGCCAGCGAACGCCAAGCCAAATCAAGTTTAAGCAAGCCGGCCTGGGAGTGGGTGTCACTTTGATAACTGACCAATTCGATAGAGTCGTCAAAGGTAACATTGACCGGTTTAGCCAGCCAGCCAGCCGCTTCCGGTAAAGTCCGCATCGGCAACGGCGGGATGGAGTAGGTCGCCAGTCGATAAAGATGCATGCTACTCCAACCCAAAAAAATCGCTATTATGGCTGCCAATACAAAACGCTGCCAACGACGGGGGATAGCGGTGGCCAACCCCCACACCAGTAAAACCATAATGGCTGCCGCTGCCGGTATGAGGATATGCCGCCCTTGAGCAGTTTGGCCTATACGCCGCGATAATCCAAACCGAACCAGGGGAGCAATGACAAAAATAGCTGTATGAAATGCAAGAAGAATCAGCCAATGGCGAGAGGATTTATCCCTTTTCCAGAGATACCAGAGACCAAACAACGCGATTCCCACCATTCCCCCAACAAAGATAAAAATCGCCGGAGACAGTGGAATCTGATCCCCAATGCCCACTCCCCAAAATGAAAGCGCCGTATTTTTTACCCACCCGGTAAATGTACCAACCTGAGTATCTTCTGGAACAGCCGCCAACCCAATTTCGCCTCCGCTAAAAAAGTTTCCCAAGCGAGACATAGTCACATCGTAGCCACCTGTAAAGAGCGGACGGAGCAGTCCTGGAATAAAACCATATTTATCAATTTCGTTGAGAAACCAAAAATTCCAACCGAACCACCAACTGGCTGCCAAAATAGCCGTAAAAGCCACAATGCCAACCCGTTTTAACCACCAAACCCAGCTAAAACCCTGCCACCAGGCCACAGCCGCCAATATTAATAAAATTTCAAATGGTAAAACAACGGTCGTATATTTTACCGTTATCGATATGCCCATTACCAGGCCGATAATCCAGTAGGGCCATACAACTCCAGGTTGTTTGATAATCCGAATGAGCAGCCACAGATAAAATGCTACCAGAGCCGCTATCAACGCATCTTCATTGAGCGCAGCCCCAAGAAAAATAAAAGTGGGAATGAAAGCCAATATAGCTGTTCCGGTAAACGCAAGCCAAGGTCTTTGCGGCAAAAGTTCTAAAATGATCAGATAGACCAGGATAAGCGCAGTTGCGCTGAATAGAATTGAGAACCAACGCCCTAGATGTAGGGTAAAAAACTTACCTAAAAATGGACGTTCCTGATCTTCTGTGGAAAGATACCAGACCGATTCCGTTTCTAGGTCTAAAGCCCGGTAGCGAAACGAATTCCAAAATATTTTTATATCGGGCGGAGCTTGCAGATCAACATCCAATAGGTTACTGGCCGAGGCAACAACAAGGTGATATAAAGGGGGCCAATTGGCTTTTGGCCCAACTAGCTCCCTTTCTTCATACGTAACAGGTAATCTTCCGTTAACAGCAATAAATTCTATATAATCCAGGTTTATGCCCTCGTCTGGCCCTTTGTTAAAGGGCATTACTTCGCTATAGGCAAATGCTAAGAGGACATAAAGGAATATTATAATCACCAAACCAATGAAACTGGCACGTTTACCGTTTAGATGTCGGAGTTCCACATTACTCACCGAGTTGCCTCTAATATTTGTAACAAGACTGTGTTGTCCGGCACACTTTCCACCCCCAACCGCTCCCCGCTCCCAAGCTCATACATCCCCACCACCACCTCATACTTTCCTGATTCCAACCCAACCAATGGTACAGATACCTCATCCCGAATGATCTCCCCGGAGTCCCATAAACTTGTTGGATACGCGCCGCCAACCGGTGGGCTATCTTTCTGAGCCACAACCTCACCCGCTTCATTGCGAACATGCACAAAAACAGTGTAATCCGCCGCCGGCTGGGCCAGCGCCTGCCAGTAGAATGCCAGTTCAAGGGAGCCTGGCGTTTGCTGCGCGTCAAACCCCAATAGCACGATAGTATCGCCTAAAGAGACAGTGACAGAATTTTGCGGCTCGGCTTCCGTAACCGTTACGCCTGCCGGGGGGGCGCCCACCTTGATCGGGCCAATGGCAACTGAAGAACGGCCTGTCGACTCGCCCGTTTCGGGATGCAAAATAGGCAGCGATTGCGCTCTCCCGTCAACCTCAAGATACCAGCCCACGTCCAGGTTGTACACGCCAGCCGGGGCATCGGGATCGACCTGCACGGCGAACGGGTCGGTGATGATCTCGCCGGGCGCCCATAACAAGGTGCTGTAATTTTCCCGCGCCAGCCGATCCCGTCCGCCCCGGGCAACCTGGGCATTATCCAACAAACGGCTAAAAGTGACAAATTCTTTCCCCATCCAATCCAACCCCTGCCAATACAGCACCACGGTCAAGCCCGCGCCCGGTTCCACCCGGCGAGCAGGCAGGTCATAGCCCAGCAACTTGATCTTTCCGGCAAAATCGATCTCTAAAGGATGGGCAATAGCCGGCATTTGAAAATCACGCCGGCCGGGCGCAATAATCAAAAGGGGGCGCTCACTTTCCGGCAGAGTATAATTGCCCGGCAGCCACGCCGGTTCGACAATATAATTGGCCCAGCCATCACCAACAGAGGCAGGTTCATAAGACACGCCATGCGGCCCAACTAAAGAAAAAACAGAATCCAATCCGGTCAATTGAATGGTTTCTCGCTCATCAAACAAAGGTTGATGAGTTATTACGCCGCGCTGCCAGACCACCGGGCTGCGGTCCGGTTTGGCCACAGGTTGGGTCAGGACATAAGAATCCAATATCAACCAGTCGATCACCGCGCCTGCCTGCCCCAAAATTCGCATTTGTATTTCATAATCGCCCGGAGAAAGCCCAACCAGGGGCAGCCAGCCTTCATCGCGCACAACATCACCGGTTTCCCAGGCGCGGGTGGGAAACCGGGCCTGGGTCTGGTAGGCCGACCACCCGGCCCGGAGTTGCCCCTCTGCATCCACCAGCGCCAATTCGACCACATAATCTTCTTTGAAAGGAGCCTCATCAACCCGCCAGATCATATTGACTTCCAACGACTCTTTTTCCTCATCTGAAAGAACAACATCGATCAACTCAGCTCGACCGTCAAGTTTGACTTGCCCCGCCATAAAATCGCCAGGAGTATACGGCGTCGTCTGCACCGGCAGCAATGGCGGATAGGACTGCTGCATAAAAATCAACTGGCTCACCGCCCCCACCAGCATCACCCCCAACAGAAAAGAATACACAACCCGCCGACTTAACATCTGATACCTGACACCCTGCACCCGGCGCACGACGCCCCACAATCCCCACACCAACAACACCGCCACCGCCGGCCCGGACAGGAACAAAATGTGACGACCTTGCACCGCCTCCAGAGCATCACGCGCGCCAAACAGCCGGATAATCATAAACGGTACGGCTAAAATAGAATGAACCACTAAAAGCATAAATATACGGCTCGATAAACCAGATGCCGATGCCGAACGCCGCCACCAAATCACCCATCCTCCCCCGGCGATGAACACAACCAGGGTCATCACCGCTACAAACCAGTTGAGCGGATAGGGTTCTACAATGGCATTGCCCCAAAAAGTGATGGGCAGTTCGACCAATATTTGCCAGGCTGTGTAGAGCTGTTTTTCGATGTGTACCGGCGGCGGCGCTTGACCGCCGCTCAACCAGGCAAATAACGCTTCCACCGTGCGGTCGCTGCCGTCGCCGCGAATTAAGGGGGCCAGCGTGCCCAACACCGGGCCGTAGGTTTCGATCTCGTTGAAGTTGATGAGCAAATACGCCACCCACCCGCTGACAACAATCAGATAGGCCAGCGCCGCCTGCCCCACTCGAATAGCGGCCTGTCGAATGGAGGGGACAACGCCCGCCCGCCAGCTCAACCACACGACTACTCCAATTTCCACCGGCAGCAGCGCCGCCAGATATTTTGTGGTCAAAGCCAATCCGGCCAGCATCCCCAATCCCCAAAAATCCCATCTTGGATAAAAACCTTTGACTACGCGAATGGCCAGCCACAAAAAGAGCGTCGCCAGCAACAACGTCAGGCTATCGTAACCAAACACCATACCGGTAAAAATAAACCGGGGATTGAACGCCAACAATCCCACCGACACCAACGCCAATATTTGAACAGACCCTGCTACCCTGCTACTTGTTACCTTGCTACCTGCTACTCTGCCAAACACATCCAGCGCCAAAAAATACGTCACCACCAGCGTGCCCGCCGCAAAAATTATCGACAAAAACCGCCCCAGATGCCACACCAGTACTTCTTGCTGCCAGGGGAAAGCCTCATCTTCGGTATGCAAAATGGCTTCCGGCCCGCGGGCAGGAACCAACTGCCGGCGGACGTCATCAGCCCGATATTTGAAAGTTGGCGGCCCATCAGTCTCGATCCAGCCGGTGATCCCTGCTGCCAACAAATGGTACAACGGCGGCCAATCGGATTTATAGCCGGCGGTTTCCCGTTCTTCAGCACTCAGGGGGAGCCGGCCAGTTTGGGCGATAAATTGCGCGTACCAGTAATGGGCCCATTCGTCGGCTCCCCGGCCAATGGGCACCACAATGCTGTAGCTGATCGACAAAATCAGGTAGATCAGCACAATAACGGCCATTTTAGCTTTACCAGACTGTTTAAGGCTGCTCAATTTCCGTTAACCTCACCTCGTTGGCCGGTGTATCCGGCACCGCCAACCGCTGGCCGGTATTAAAATCATACAACCCCACCACTAACGAATACACGCCTGCCGGCAACTCCCCCGGCAGCGGCAGGGTGATCTCATCGGCAATGATCTCGCCGGGGTCCCACAAACTGGTGGGATAAGCGCCGTTTAACGGGGGCTGATCCTTTTGAGCTACGGTATGGCCCGCCGCGTCTCGCAAATGCACAAACGTGGTGTGATCCACCGGCAAAACCGCCTCCGAGCGCCAGTAAAGCGTTAGATGCAAAGTTGACGCCTCAGTCACCAGATCATAGCCCAACAGGGTCAGATAGGGGGGCTCGCCAAACGGCTGTTCGAGATTATGTTGTGGATTTGCTGCCGCCAGGGTCAGGCCGGGAGGCGCGCCGCCGATTTTCACCGGGCCAATGTTGACACTGCTGGCGTCCAGCGGCTGCCCATCTTGCATCAGCGGCAGCGACACAGCCTGCCCGTTAACTTTTTTGTATAATCCCAGGTTGATCGTATAAATCCCATCGGGCGCATCAGCATCGACCGGCAGGCCAAACGCATCGACCACAATTTCGCCCGGCGCCCAGTAGAGGGTACGATACCCTTCCTGCGGGAGTCGATCCCGCCCGCCGTGAACGGTTTGATCGGCGGCCAGCAATTTGGTAAAGATGGTATAATCACTCCCCATCCAATCCAACCCCTGCCAGTAAAGGGTCAAAGGAATCCCGCCGCCCGGTTCGGCCCGGTTTGCGCCCAGATCATAGCTCAGTAATTTTACCTGATTGGCAAAGTTGGCGTTTACCGCGTGCTGCATGGGTACCGGTTCAAATTGCCGCTGCCAGCGATCAATCACTTTGATGAGCGGCTCGGATGTAAAACCAAGCTCCCCCCCGCCGATTTGCAGCCGGTATTCGCCTGTGCGCCAGTCCGGTCCAACAATGAACAAGGCGCTCCGACCCACTTCTCTAACCGGCCGATAGCGCGTGCCTCCCTCACTTACAATCGAAAGCGACGGCTGCTGCGCGGCCACCTCCGACGACAACGTGACCAACACCATTTCCCGGTAGCGAAACCGGTGAGGCGTATCCAACGGCTGCCCCTGCTGCCAGATGCGGTAAGGGTGCTGTTCCACCGGTGGAAAATCCGGCACGATGATGGTGGTTAAAATGAGCGGCGTATCTAACGGCTGGCAGCCCGTATCCGGCAGATCAAAATGATTTGTCGGCAGTAAATTCAATTCGATCTGATAGGCCGCGGCTTCCAGATCACCCACCGGCAGGTAAACGGTATCGCGCACGATGTCGCCCACATCCCAGGCGCGGGTGGGGTATCGACCCTCTGCCGGATAGCCCAGCCACTGAGCCTGTACCTGTCCGGCGGCGTCCACCAGGCTGACTTCCGTCAGATAATCAACCGGGCTGACCGCCGTTGACTCCCACAGCAGGTCAATTTGCAGCATCTGATTCTGCGGATCAAGCTGCTGTGTGTAACCGATCAGATTGACATAATCGTTAAACGATTTACCCACATGCGTTACTGCCTGCGTCCTGGCTTCCGGCGCGGTTTGCACCGGCAGCGGCGGCAAATAGGCCCAGCTCATCACCCAGATTTGAACCCCGCTCCAGAGCAGCAGAAATGCGCCCGGGACCAGCCCAATGTACCGGAGAACTCGCGGCACCAGGCGCGAAACAGCGCTACAAAAACCCCACACCAGCAAAACAGCAAACGCCGGCGCGGCCAAAAACAGAATATGCCGTCCCTGCGCCGTATCGGCCAGGCTGAATGTGACGGCGTAGCGGATCAGCGGCAAAACCAAAGGGGACAATAAATGAAGGAGTAATAACATCAATATCAAGTGGCTTTTTTGGGGGTTGGGGATTGGGGGGTGGGGGGCATTCCGCCACATCAAAACCAACCCATAGCCGGCAACCCCACACAATCCCAGAGCGACCAAAATCCCAACCCAGCCCAGCGGCAGATGCTGTTCGATGTCGGCCACCCAAAACGTGCGAAACGTGGTTGCGGCCCATTCCCACGGCGGGCCGGAGTCCAGGTTCTCAATAGCGCCGGTAAAACCGGCCTCACCGCCGGTCAGAAAACTCAATAAACGATTGGTGGTGGCGTCGCTGGCATCGGCGGCAATCAAGGGGCGCAGCAGGCCCACGTACCAGCCATCCTGAGCAACCGTGTTGAAATGGTAGATCACAAAACCGAACCAGAGGGCCAGAACCACCCCTGCCGAGACAAATGCCAGCAAAACATTGTTAAACCAAACGCGCCACCGGATAGCGGATGAAGGGCGTGAATACCGTTCAATGAGCCACAACGCCGCTGCCGTTTCCACCAGCAAAATAACAGCGCTGAGCTTGGTGACAATCGCCAGCCCCATAAACAGCCCCAACAAAACCAAATGCCACCCACGATAAACCCCCATCGTCTCGCTTGACTTGCTGACTCGCAACACCGCCCACAAATAGAGCGACGCAAAAAACAACACCGTTGTTTCGTAGTTCAGCATAGAGCCGGTCAGGGTAAAGCGGGGGATAAAGGCGACCACCAGGGCCGCGCCCAGCGCCGGAATAAGGCTCTCGCCGGGCCGCACGCGGGCAAACACATCGCGGGCAATCAAAAAGGTCAGCGCCACCGCGCCCAGGCCAAATAAAATAGCCGTCCAGCGCCCTACCTGCCAGCGCAGCACCTCGGCGCGATAGGGCCACAGTTCGTCTTCAGTATTGTAAAGGCCCCAGGCGTGGCGGGTGCGCTCGATCAATTGGCGGCGCGGGTGATCTTCTACCCGTTTGAGAAACGGCGGCCCGGCGGGATCGATCCAGGTGGCGGGCAGCGCGGCCAGCACATGGTACAACGGCGGCTGGTCCGATTTATAGCTGGCCGCGTTCCGTTCTTCAATCGTTTGCGGTATGCGGCCATGTCCGGCAATAAAATTGACGTACTCATAATGCGCCAGTTCGTCAGGCCCGGTGGTGAGCGGGGCCAGGTAAGCGTGGGCCAGGGCCACTGCCAGATACAGCAGCAGCAACGCCGGCAGAACAGGAGATATTAACTTGATGTTTTTAGCGCGACCGGCCATAAGTCCACAAAACAAAGGCCGGCATCAGCCGACCCATCATAGAAAATTTCGAGTTTGATATTATAACACCGCTGGAAAATGCTGACAAAAGCCGAAACATTGGGGTTGTAGCCTCTGAACAAGTTATGATACAATGAAGATAATGGCTGATCAAGGGTACAAAAATGAACGTAGACAAGAAGCTGTCTCCAGACAAAAAACTCTCTTTAGACGAAAAACTTACCCAGGGGATTGCGGCCGCGGAAGCAGGCCGCCCGCAAGAAGCACGAACCTTACTTATGGAAGTGGTTGAAACCGACGAGAACCGGTTAGAGGCGTGGTTATGGCTCAGCCAGGTGATTGACAGCCTGGAAGATCAAGTTGTATGCCTGGAAAACGCTCTCAGTCTGGACCCGGCTAATGAATTTGCCCGCGAGGAACTGGCCCAGGTCAAAAAGCGCCGGGCCGCGCTCTTTGCGCCCACCTACGCGCCGGGCGAAGAAGAGCCGCCGCCCATGCGGGTTCCTGAACCCGAACCGGTGCAGTTAAGCACCGTCGATTACCCGGACAAACCCAATGAGTTTGACGACCCGTGGCGCTGCCCGTACTGTTTTGAACCCACCGCGCCCCAGGATACGGTCTGTCCCCACTGCCGCCAGAATCTTCTGGTTAAACGACGGCTCAAAAAAGAGCGCACGGTGTGGCTCTGGCGGGGGATATTTATTCAACTGGTTTTGGCCTTCTTTTGTGTTGTTTTTGGCGTGGGATTTTACTATTTGATCGCCAAAGTGAGTGGTGTTTCTAACCCGCTGCCGCTGGTTCCGCTTTATTTTGGCCAACCGGTAGACCGGCCCGAAGCCGAGATTGCGTTGATGCTGCAAGTTTATCCGCCCTGGTTATTCTGGGGATTGATCGGCGCGGCCCTGTACTCGCTGCTGCTGATGTTGGTTTTGTACTTCCGGCTGCGGGGCGGCCACATTATTTATCTGACCAATGCCGGAATGATGCTGGCCCTGGGATTCTTCATCGCAATTTTTAACTACACCTCAATTCCTGTCATCGTGGGCTGTATTGTGCTGATGGGCGTTGGCGCGCTGCAATTATTTATCACCATGAACCTGTGGTACGATTTTACCTTTGAGCAGGGCCGGCTGCGGCTCAAATTTGATCGCGGCGCGACCAACCACACCACCGCTTTTATCAGCGGGCGCAAATACAGCGAATTGGGAATGTGGGGCCTGGCCGTCATCCATCTCCGGCGGGCAGTGTCCAGAGAACCCAACCACTTCCTTTACAATATCGCCTTGGTTGTGGCCTACATGAATATCAAACGGTATGATCTGGCCAAATCAACCCTGGACCATGCCGAAACATTGCAAGCCAACGCCCCCCAGATCGCACGCTTAAAAGCCGAGTTAGCTGCCCGGATATGAATTCAAGATTCTGGGTGAAAGCCGTGTTGGATCAACCACGCCCAATCGGGGCCGGGCCAGCCCACCTGGTCAAAATCTACCCGGTTCCGCGCATCAAAAACAACGCCTTCTTCTTCTAACAATTGGCGCTGCAAGGCGCTCCCCTGGCCACCGCTGCGCGGGCTGACTTTGCCCTGGGCATTGATCACCCGCTGCCAGGGAACATCGGTATCAAACGGCAAGGCGGCCATCGCATATCCTACCATTCGAGCCGTGCAGCCGCCCACAATGCCCGCAATTTGCCCGTACGTGGCTACCTGCCCGCCGGGAATTTGCCGGACAACCGCGTAAATCTGTTCGTATACCGGCGCGTCTTGTAGAGAATGATCTGTCATAATTTCTCCGAATTTCACAATCTGCCTTAATTCATTATAATCCTTGATGTCAGACCGGCAAAGCTGCTGAAACTAATTAGCCTATCATTCGTATTCAAATCAGAGGCTTTTTACGTAAAACTTTCTTAACAACGTGTTAATCATGTCTTAAAGCAGATTTAATCACCACTTTATTTGAACATAATACAGTTTTCAATTGTGGATTTATCTTTATGGAACTTATTCAAGAAATATGGAATTATATTGCTGCCGGCACCATTCCTTTATTGGGGTTTTGGAGTTACGCCATTATTGTTATTCTGGTGGCGCTTGAGGGCCCCAGTATTACCATTTTGGCCGCCCTGCTGGCATCAACCGGCGCGCTGGACCCTATCTGGGTGTTTATTTCGGCCTCTATCGGCAACCTGACGGCAGACATTGGCTGGTATCTGTTGGGGTATTTGGGGCGTTTCGAGCGGCTGACACAGCGGTTCAACTGGTTTCGCCAACACCAGCACCGGGTAGAACGCCTGGAGTTTGAAATGAAACGGCATGCCATCAAAATATTGTTGGTGGCCAAGCTCACGTTAAGCATGAGCGTTCCGGCCCTAATTGCGGCCGGTATGGCCCGGGTTCGCTTCCAGCGGTGGTTTCCGCCTATTTTTCTGGCTGAAGGGGTCTGGACCGGCAGTTTGGTTTTTATCGGCTACCATCTGGGCGGGTATGTAAAACAACTCGAAACGGGAATGCAGATGCTGGCCGTGATAGGGATTGTGATCTTTGTGGGCTTTGCTGTCTGGATGATCAAACGGCTGAACAAGCCATCACAACTTGACACAGCATAAAGTTCTATCAGAAAGTGAGAAGGATGGAGATGCGTATTTTAATCGCAGGACAAACGTTTTACAAAAAGAACAACGGTCAGGCTGTATTTACAATTCATCTGGCCGAGGGGCTGGCTCAGGCGGGGCACGAAGTGCTGGTGCTGGCGCCATCGGAAAAAGCGCGATCCTACAGCAAAAAACATAACGGATTAACCCTTCAAACCGTGCCCACCATCCCGTTCAACGACAATGTTAATGTGACCGGGTTTTCAGCAGGCGTGATTGAAAAAACCATCACCCGTTTTGAGCCGGATGTGGTCCATCTTCAGGATCACTATTTTTTATGCCGCACCACATTAGAGGCTGCCCACCGGCACAATATTCTCACGGTGGGAACCAACCATTTTTTACCGGAAAATCTCACCTATAATCTAAGAATTCCCGGATGGGGGCGGCAGCCTGTTCATTATTTGATGTGGAAAAATATGCTGTCGGTATTTAACAGGCTCCACGCCGTAACCACGCCCACCGAAACAGCCGTCCGAATTCTGCGCCGGCAGGATATTCGCGTGCCCATTCAGGCCATTTCTTGCGGGGTAGACATTTCGCGCTTTAAACCGCGCCCGACCCTTAACCGGGCCAAAGTGCGGCGTCGTTACGGGTTAGACCCGCACAAAACATTATTCCTATTTGTGGGCCGAATTGATCGGGAAAAAGGGCTGGATGTTTTGATGAAAGCCATGGACAGCCTCAAACGGGACGACATCCAGTTGGCTATTGCCGGGCGGAGCAGCTATATGAATACCCTCAGAACATTGCGCCGTAACCTCTCGCTGCAAAATCACGTGGTCTTTACCGGCTTTGTGCCCGAAGCAGACCTGCCGCTGCTCATCAACAGCGCTGATATTTTTGCCATGCCCAGCGGCGCAGAGTTGCAGAGTATCGCCACGCTGGAAGCCATGTCGAGCGGCCTGCCGGTATTGGCCGCCAACGCGCGGGCGCTACCAGAGTTGGTGTCTCACCAACAAAATGGCTACCTGTTCAAACTGGATAGTGTCAGCGATGCGGCCCACGGTATTGCCTGTCTGGTAGACAACCAACCGCAATGGCCGCAAATGCGGGCCGCCAGTCTGGAAACAGCCAATATTCACAGCCTGCCCAACACCATCCGGCGCTACGCCGATCTTTACCAGGAGTTGCTGGCCTTCCCCCACGCCGTTCTTGCGCCGTCCACCAGCAAGCCGGCTTCGAAAAAACGGCAATTGGTCGATCCCCAATATTAAAACGAAAACCCCTTCACCCCCTTGAGGGCCGGCGCTGATGTCTCGCTGCCGGCTCTTTTTTTGCAATAATAGACTTGCAATAAATCTAAGCAGAATTAAAATTAACGGCAGCCAGACTCGTAAAAAAATAGCGCTATCCCAGCTAAATAACCAGGAGGTACGAATGGATCAAGAACAATTTATTCCCTTGACCACCTATCATGAATATCCGGTTGAAGAAATGCGGCAACGGGCCGCCAATTTCTACGCCGAGATGAAACGCCGCCGGACGGTGCGCGATTTTTCGGACCGGCCGGTTCCCCGCGACATCATTGAAAACTGCATCAGAACAGCAGGCACAGCGCCCAACGGGGCCAATCTCCAGCCGTGGCAATTTGTGGCGGTATCAGACCCCGCCGTCAAAAAACAAATCCGCCAGGCTGCCGAGGCTGAAGAACGCGAATTTTATCAGGAACGCGCGCCGGAAGATTGGCTCGAAGCGCTCGAACCGTTTGGCACCAACGAGTATAAGCCTTTTTTAGAAACCGCGCCCTACCTGATTATCATTTTTGCCGAAACTTACGGTATCGACGCAGATGGAGAAAAGATCAAACATTACTACACGCAAGAATCGGTGGGCATCGCCACCGGGATGTTGATCACGGCCCTTCATCAGGCCGGCATGGTTTCTCTGACCCATACGCCCAGCCCGATGAAATTTCTTAACCAAATTTTAAACCGCCCGGAGAACGAACGGCCATTTTTGCTGCTGGTGGTAGGCTATCCGGCGGACGATGCCCAGGTGCCCGCCATCGAGAAAAAATCGCTGGAAGAAATTGCCACGTTCATCTAAAATTTAGTTTGATGGAGAGACTCTTGCATTTACAAAACATCACCTTGCTAACCGACCAATACCCGACGACCGACCATTATCCCTTTAACCTGCCCCTCTTTCAGCAAACCCAAAGCATTGCCTTCGATTCTCCGGTTGCTTTTTTTGTGGGTGAAAACGGCACAGGCAAATCAACCTTGCTGGAGGCCATCAGCACGCGCTGCGGCATCCACATCTGGCGAGAGGTGGAACGCACGCGCTACGAGCGGAATCCCTACGAGAAGGCGTTCTACCGCTACCTCCGCGTGCAATGGGCCAACGGTAAAGTGCCCGGCTCCTTTTTTGGCTCCGAGACATTTCGCCATTTTCGGCAAAGCCTGGATGAATGGGCCGCCGCCGACCCTGAAATGTTACAATATTTCGGCGGAAAATCGCTGGTCACGCAATCGCACGGGCAGTCGTTGATGTCGTTTTTCCGGGCGCGGTATCAAATTCGGGGGTTGTATTTGCTGGATGAGCCGGAAACCGCGCTATCGCCCCGCAGCCAGGTAGTATTGGCGAAGCTGTTGGGAGAAATGAGCCGGGCCGGCCACGCCCAATTCATTGTGGCAACCCACTCTCCCATTCTGCTCGCCTGTCCCGAGGCGCAGCTGCTCAACTTTGACGGCAGCCAATTACAGCCGATCACTTACAAAGAAACCGATTACTACCGGCTATACAAAGATTTCCTGGCCGATCCTCAAAAATATTTGGGCGATTGATTGTCGTGAAATTTTCAGAATGAATGATTACCGCTGAGAAGGCGAAGCGGGCCAAGTTTAGAGAGTCCGTGAAGGTACGCGAAGGTGCGCTAAATTTTTTCTTGACGTCACTTCGCGTATCTTTGTGGACTCCGGCTTTTCAATGGCTAAAATCCAGAATGAGGTTGGGCGATGCTGTTCTTAGCGCCCCAACTCCCCAATTACCAACCGCCCGCCTTTATCTACAGTCAACATGGATGTTTCTACCGGAAAATAAGTTTCGGTCTCCGGCAGCCACAAGCCCAGACGGATGGTCAACGGGCCGGAAGCGGCGAGCGCGCTTGCGGGAATGGGAATGATGTCAAGATGCGGAATTTCCGGCGTCCACATCGACGTCGGCCCCTCGGTGGTGACATCCCAGGCCCAAAGTTGGTGATCGGCCTGCGCGATGACTGTGCCTTCGGCATCAACCAGATGCACAAAGGCCGTGTAATTTTTATCCGTCGAGCGGGTCAACCGCCAGCCCGACACAAAGGCCGGCACCGACTGCGCTTCATGCCCCGGCACATGGCCATGCGGCTCCACAAAATAGCCCAGATATTCAACAGTTCCTTCGTCAAACGTCGCCTGAACCTGGCCGGGCAGCAGCGGCTGAAGCTCAAACACGGCTACATCATCCCCGCGATACACCAGCGCAAAGTACAGTTCATACTCAAACTTTTCGGGCGTGAATTCGGGGCGCTGCTCCACCGGGCCGACAAACACGTAATCTGCGCCAAGGCCCCACAACATCTGGTAACTGCGATACGCCAGGGTATTGTCAAACGCCTGTTTGGAGAGCTCCAGCGCCAGGGCCAGCTTCAGCGGCTCCACATTGGAGACCGAAATTGCCTCGCTGGTAGAGTAGCCGTTAAAACGGCCCGTGTAGCCGGGCTGCACCCGCGAGAAATCATCATGAGTGCGGTGCTGCACCACCGAAAATTTGGGAGTGACGGCGGGCAATTCATCAAAGGCTTTCAAAACGTTGGCCGGCACCTGCGGCGGGTGCTGATATTTGTTGACACCCATCGCCAGCACCTCCCACAGCGAGGAGGTCAGCCCCAGCACGATCAACGGGATCATAATGACCCACTGCCAGCGGCCCTGCCGGGTAATACGGGCCAGGTAGACCCCGGCAAAGAGCGCCAGGGCCAGTTGAGCGGGCATAATGGCCCGCAGGCCCAGATCATTATTGAGCGTCAGCCCCAATTCGGCGTACCCGCGCCCGGCGGCAAAAAAAGTAATGGTCACAAAACCGATCAAAATCAACAACAAAAAAAATGGCAGCAAAGGCTCCGTTTTTTTCTGTCGAACGAAAAGCCACAAGCCAAGAGCGCCGCCCACCAACAGCGCGCCCATTTCCACAAAATAATGGAGAGGAAGATCGAGCAGGTGGGGCCAAACGCCATCCCACCGGGAACTGAAAGGCGACAGGAGCGGCCAGTCGGTGAGGTTGTGGGGGATTTCAAAAGCGATGCCCGCCTGCGAAGCGCCGCTGTTCAACAAGGTGAGCGCAAAGGGCAAAATCACGGCGATGGCGACCAGTGCCACCAGCGTATATCCCCCCAAAACTTGTCCGGCCTGATCAAGCCCCTCTCTCCGCCAGGCCAGGCCGATTTGATACAGCCCAAACAAAAACAGGGCAGCAAACACCACCAGCGCGATCCAGGTGCTGTGGCCCAACAAACTGCCCACCAGCAGGCCCAACACCGGCCATAAACGGCGGCGTTCCGGCGCTGCCCGGTAGAGGTAAAGGCCCAACGCCAAAATCAACAAAGCGGTGATGTGCTGCGGCACCCAGAGGTAGTGGGTGACAAACGTACTCAAACGCAAATTTTGGGTAGGCGTCCAGTTGTCGATATGCTCGGTGGAGGTGGAAAAGGCTTCCAGAATGGAAAACGCCTCTTCTTTTCTGAAAACCCGGCGCAGGGTGGGGATGATGTCCAGCCCGCCGATGAAGGTGACAAAAAGCAAGGCAAAAAAAGCCGCCCGCCTGTCGGCCAGTAAAACGCGGGCCAGCGTGTAGAACATCCAGGCAAAACAGAGCGAGGCCGCCAGCGCCACAATCAGAAACGCGCTGTTCACGTTTGCCGGGCCGCCGTTCAAAATATCCAGCGCGGCTGTGGTGAGATGCATAAAATAGTAGTAAGCCAGCGATTTGTCCGGCGCCATCCCGGCAAAGAACATATCGCGGGGCGGCACCCCGGTATGGCGCAGCGACCAGGTGACGCCGTGATGCTTCACCCAATCGCCCATCTGGATGGGGTAGGAACCTGCACCGGTTTCGCCTTCGGTATAGGCCAGGGCGATGCCCACCGCCAGCAAGACCAGCACCAAGACAACGGCCCAATTCATTTTGACCGATTCCGGGGTGGTTTCCGGTCCCCGTGACGGATAGCGACTGTTCACCCCAGCCATCCCGATGACCAAAATCCCGATAACAACTAAAATTTCCCCACGAGACAGCTCAAACAACCAGCCCAGCCAAAACAGCAGCAGCGGCGAAATCACCAGCCCCAGCGCTATACTGAGAACAAAACTCTGCACATTTTGCCAGCCGCGCCAGAGACCGAGCCAGCGGGCCAACTGCATGCCGGGCAGCAGAGTCAGCAGCGTCAAGGCTCCCACCGTGGCAATCGGTGTCCAGGGAATGAATGTCAGAATAATAGCAAGAAAGATTAACCCTGCACTCTGTACCAGCCATACGTATCGAGTGTTCTTCTGGTTTGGATTCAATCGTCACATCCTGTTTTGGAAAATTTCGGCGCAAAAAAATTGTGAATAAAATTAACAATTGACAATTCACAATTCATCATTCGCCATTACATCCCTCCACCCCGTTCTTGAAAAACACCAGGTTGTATTGTATACTCCTGCCGGAAACTGGCAAGCCTGATGACTTTTTTGAACAAACCATTTACCCGCAAACAAATCATAACCGTTGTTATTCTCCTAACCCTCACGGTCTTTCAACTGGTGAGGGTGATTGTTTTTGTCGATGAATATGGCGGCCTGGAACATGACGGCGGCTGGCTGCTGGGCGTGTCTCGCTCGTTAGCGGAGTGGGGGACGTTTACCACGATGGTCAGCACCATTGTGGACCCCACCGTAACCGGCGGCCGCAATATTGACGGCAACGTTGATGTGCAGGACTCGGAAGGACGCATCTGGTTTTATGTGGCCAACAGTGTAGGCCCATTGGTCTTTGGCGTCAATGCTGTGTTCCTGAAAATATTTGGCGTCAACTTCTGGTCGCTACACGCAGGATCGCTCTTTTTCTTTGCCGGGTTTTTGATCCTGGCCATGATTATCCTGTTGAAAGTGCAGGGGTTGGCCGCCGCCCTGCTATTTCACGCTTATCTATTTTTTTATCCCCAGCTATTGATCTTTTTGAGCTACGAAGCCCTGGGCGAAGTACCCGGCATGGTGGGCATTTTTCTGGCCTTCATCATCTTTGCCCACACCGCAAAATTGGCCGACACCTCCTCTGGCGATTCCTCCCCACATTTGAGGTGGTATTTTCTGAGCGGCCTGGCCGCCGGATTGGCCCTCAACACCAAATTGCTGGGGCTGCTCTCCCTGGGGGGAATATTTGTATTGTGGGTCAAATTACTATGGGAACGCCGCACAACGATCCGGGCCGGTGTGGTCTTGGGCACGGGGACGCTCGTCATTCCTGCGTTGTGGGAATTGACCCATCTGGCGGTATTGACGCGCATCGCCGATTTTGATATTTACCGCCTGAATTTGCAGGGGCGAATATACCACTTCTTGAACGAAGGCAGCGGCATTGGCGCGCAGGACTACGGCGGCAGCCAATTTGTTTGGGACAAAATCCTGACAATTTCAGAGATTTCCCACCCTCAGCCCCTTTTCGCTCTCCTAACGCTGTTGCTGGTGGGGATAGGCGGAGCGGCGCTGATGTGGTATTACCGGCGGCAAGGTGTCCGGCAGCAGTGGGTGATGTTGCTGTGGGTCGGCTGGCTGGGCAATTTTATCTGGTTTGTGGGCATCGGCAAAACCGGCTGGGTGCGCCACGCCTGGTTTGGCTTGATTTTGGCCGTGATGATTTTGTGCATTCTCTGGGGCGAGAGCCTGTTCCAACTGTGGCGCCGCCCCGTCAAATGGCCGGCCGCGACCATAACAGCGGTTGTAACCATCATTCTGCTGCCGGGGTTCATCGCGCAAAAGAACGCCGCCACGATCTTTATTACCGAGCAGTTGGTAGAACACTGGCGTCAAAAACAGATTTCCGCCAAATACACCCGCGTTCCGTGGACAATCACGCCCCGCGCCGAGCAGGAACGGGTGGCAGAGCTGATCCGGCAGCTTCCGCCGGAAGCCAATGTATATTACCCGGCCAATCTTAAAGTTGCCGAGATTGCCGTTCAAACCGGGCGAATTTTCTATCCCGCCGGGCGGCGCGAATCGATGACGCCTTCGCCGCACGATGTGGTCATCATCGGCCCCACCATTATTTCTCCCTGGGTGGACCCGGGAATTCGTCACTCGGTCATCGAACGAATCAAAACCGAATGCCCCAACTTTTTATACCAATCCGACTATTACATTATCTGCCGGCAGTGGTAAATGTTGAAATCGATCCAAATCCGCATTTTACTAATCATCATCACGCTCTGTAGTTTTGGCCTGCGCGTTTGGGGCCTGCAGCACGGCCTGCCGTTTGAATACCACCCCGACGAACAGCAATATATTTTGCCGGGTATCGGGGTCGTTTCCGGCAACTTCGAACCCCAAGCCTACTACAACCCCACCCTCTATCCCTATTTGATTGGCCTGGTTTACACCCTCACCTACCTGGGGTTGAAGCTGTTCAACGCCTTTCCTGATTTTTTCGATCTGTCGGTGGCCTGGAGCCATCAGATGCTGCCCTGGACAAGCGGCATGATCTACCTGGCCCGTTATATCACCGCGGCGATGGGAGTTTTTACCACGTTAATGGTTTATCACGTCGGGCGGAAAGCGTACCATCCCCTCACCGGCTTGGGGGCCGCCATCATCTTTGGAATGACATTTTTACCCGCGCGCGAAGCCCATTTTGCGGTGAGCGATACGCCGATAATGCTATTCATCGCCCTCACCCTATATTTCTGTTTACGGATCGTCCAACGCGGCCATTGGACAGATTATTTGTGGGCCGGCATAGCCTTTGGACTTTCTACGGCCACCAAGTATTCCGGCGGCCTGTTGATCTTGCTTCTGACGCTGGCCCATTTTCTAAGCCACCGGTATGAGACCTGGTCAAAACGGGTTACATCAGGATGGTTATTGATAATGGCCGGCGTAGTTGGCGCACTGACTTATTTGCTCATCTCGCCCTATACGCTGCTTCGATGGTCGGAGTTTTGGAACCATTTTAGCGAAAATCTGGGATCGGCCCGGTATGGCTTCAGCGGATTAGAATTGGACCCCACCCGCAATGGCGCGCTGTTTTATCTCAAAAGCCTCACCTGGGGGATGGGATGGCCTGTTC
Source organism: uncultured Caldilineaceae bacterium (assembly GCA_964612485.1). Lineage (GTDB taxonomy): Bacteria > Chloroflexota > Anaerolineae > 4572-78 > J111 > JAFGNV01. The sequence goes on along the minus strand of CAZTFF010000052.1, from coordinate 4,969 downwards.
TGCTGTTGTCTCTAGGGGCCGTCCTTTTTGCCCTGGGACGGCATCGCCGCGCCGACCTGCTGCTGTTAAGTTTCCCGTTACTGGTATTTTTCTACATGCAGCGGCAAGAAATGTATTTTGTCCGCTGGCTGACGCCGCTCATTCCGCCGATGGCCGTTCTGGCGGCAGAGGCTGTGCGGGCCGGCGTACAATGGTTCTCACAAAAACGCCCCCTAATAAAATGGCCGGTTGGCACAGCTACCCTGGCAGTTGTGATGCTGTTGGTTCTTCCTTCCACCACAACGGCGATTAAGGCCAACCAGATTTTTAGCCGGCCCGATACCCGCTCCGAAGCGCTGGCGTGGGTCCAACAACAAGTGCCGCCGGACAGTAACGTGGCTGCCAAACTGTTAAGCCCGCCCTGGGCGCCGCCGCTGGCCATGCCCGGCCTGGAAATTGGCCCGTATAATTTTGCGCCCGTTCCCGATGGCGGCATTGGCGAAACTGCGTGGGAACAATACAATCAATGGCAGGTTAGCTATGTGGTTGCCACCAGTTTTATTTATGATCAACCATTACTGGACAAATCCCGCCAAGCCGCGCGTCAAAACAATATGCAAATATTAGATCAGCGGGCTGAACTGGTGGCCGTATTCAATCCTTATGATCGTGATTATACCGGCTTTTTCTATCACGATCAGGTTTACGGCCCCGCCAACGATGTCTGGTACCGCGCCCAGCCGGGGCCGGTCATCAAAATCTATCGTTTGCCATAGGGCCTAACCCATGAAAATCTTGTTTTTTGGTCAAGCATTCTTACAAGTTAAGTATCTTCTCTATAATCTGGGGCTGAGTTGGTTGAGCTTGTCGAAACCAATGGTCTTCGACAGGCTCAGACCTCGTTCCCCCCGAAGTATTGAAAAGTTACCAAGTTAACGTGTTAACCGTTTGCCCTTTCTGGTTCCGGCTTTGTCCGGGTTAGGTTATTGTTTATGGTACGCGCTCAAACCGCCCAAAAAATTACACCCGTTATCATCATCCTTGTTTTGACAGCTTACCAACTCATTCGCCTTATCGCCTTTATCAACATTTACGGCGGCCTGGAGTTTGACAGCGGCTGGCTGCTGTCTATTTCCCGCTCGCTGGCCGAACAGGGAACCTATACCACGATGGTCAGTACATTGGTTGACCCCACCGTTCCCGGTGGCATCAACATTGACGAAAAGTTCGACATCCAGGCCGCCGATGGCCGTATCTGGTTTTTTACCGGCAACGGCATTGGCCCGGCCAGTATTGTGCCGGACGCGCTGGTCTTAAAGCTGTTTGGCGCCGGATTTTGGGCGCTGCGTGCCGGCCCGCTGATTTTTTACACGCTTTTCCTCTTGCTGGCGGCGCTCATTCTTTACCGGCTGGCGGGATTGTGGGCTGTCGGGCTGTTTCACGCGTATCTCTTCTTTTATCCTCATCTCTCCATTTTTTTGGGTTACGAGGCTATGGGCGAAGTGCCGGCAATGGTTTACATTCTCTGGGCTTACCTGGCCTTTGCCTGGGCGCTGAAGAAACAGCCGCAGCGATGGTGGCAGTTTCTGTTGGCGGGATTCGTAATAGGATTGGCGCTCAATGCCAAACTGATCGCTATGTGGTCGCTGGGGGGTATTTTCATCTGGGCTGTTTTTTTGTGGCTCAAAGCCGTACGGCGGCAAATGCCCGAAAACACGGGCACGTCCGTTTTGCGTTTCTGCGATCTGGCGGCTCTGGCGGGTGGAAGCTTTTTGCCGCCAGCTTTGTGGGAGCTGGTGCAATTCATTGTACTCAACTGGATTACCACCTTCGAACTGTACCGCCGTCACCTCGATCAACGAATCAAATTCATTTTAGATGACGGCAGCGGCGTCGGCTTGCAGGCGCACAGCGGCGCAGAATTTTTCTGGGATAAATTCTTTCTGCTCACGGAAATTGCCCATCCGCAGCGATGGGTTACGGCGCTGATTTTTATCGCCATATTTCTTGGGGGATTGGTTCTCCTGTGGCTGTGGTGCGATGAAGTAAAAAAACAAAATTTACTCGCGCCGGTGTGGCTGGGCTGGCTGACCAACACGCTTTGGTTTGTTCTGCTGGCTAAAACCGGCTGGACTCGCCACTTTTGGTTTGGACTGGTTTTGGGGATTTTGCTGATGTGTATCATCACGATGGCCTTCATCCACTATAGTTTCAAAACCTTACAAAAGATGCGACGTGAAAATTTCAGCCTGAAAACCATCCTTATTATGCCTGCCACAACTGGTTTATTGCTCCTGCTGATTGGCTGGGGATTTTTCAGCCAACCCTACGTTTGGGGATTTTCCCTGCCGGACGAAATTGTCTCTCACTGGCGCGAAAAACAGATCAACAACAAATACGGAGCCAGTTTACCCTGGATCATTATTCCTCGAACTACACAAAACGAAATTGTAGATCATTTACAACAACTTCCACCCGACGCCGATATTTATTATCCGGCCCACCATAAAACCGCTGAATTACCGGTGCGGGTGGGACGCATTTTTTACCCGCTGGCCCGGCGGCCAATGATGACGCCCCATCCCCAGGATGTGGTCATTATTGGCCCATCGCTCATATCCCCCTGGCTGGAACCGGCCCGGCGGCAGGCGCTGCAAGAAGTGGTTCAAACGGATTGTCCCCAACCACTCCTGGCGAATGATTTTTATATGATTTGCCCCTTTCCGGCGCAATAACAGGCAGGTGTCACCGGTATGCCCAATCCAAAACACCAAATTTTGTGGAAATTTATCCCCCTACTGATTCTGCTGCTGGCCTTTTTTCTGCAAATGCGCTACCTGGCCGAACTTCGGGTTATGTTCCCCAACGGCTTTACCCAACCTTTTTGCGGCATCGATGCCGAAGCCTACGCCAGCCGGGCTGCGGGATTATTGGAGGGTTCCATTCCGGGCCGGGATCAGCCGTTCTATTTTATTCCCTTCTATCCGGCGTTTCTGGCTGCTCTCAATGCAGGTTGGGGAACTTCGATTCTTTTCCCCATATTTCTTCAAGCCCTGCTGCAAATTGCCGGCCTCGCCGCCCTATACGCCATAGGGCGAATAGTGTATTCGCCCCTGACAGGTAATCTGGCCGCATTGGGACTGGCTACGTACAACTATTATATTTTTTACCTGCCCTGTTTCGACCAAACCTTGTTAACCGTTCCCTTTTTTACGTTAGCCATCTTTTTTATTCTGAAATATCACCAAACCCAAAAATTGGGCCTGCTTTTAGGGGGAGGCAGTGCGCTGGCCGGCGCTATTTTAAGCCGCCCCACTATTTTAGTGGTTTTGCCGGTCATTCTTATCTGGCTCTATTTTATCACGCCTCGGCCCGGCCCGCCGCAGCGCGAATGGAAATTTTTAGAGCTATCGCCGCCGGCCTTGAAACTATTCGGAAAACAGGCCGTGCTGCTTACCGTTCCCTTTCTTATCGCCGTGGCGCCCATTACCTGGCACAACTACCAGGCAACGGGCCGTTTTATTCTCATCTCCAACAATTTTGATGTCAATCTTTTTACCGGCAACAATCCCGATGCCACCGGCCTGGACACCCTGGCCCACGCCCAGGGCCAGCCTGCCGAACTGCGCTTTCGATCAACCTTCCAACGGGTCAAAAGCGAAGAGACCACTCTAACTGCGGAAGCACTTCATTACATCACCACCCAGCCGGTAGATTGGCTGAAATTGACTGCTACAAAAACCTGGCTCTGGCTGGCCGAAACCGATCAACGACTGGTATCCCCGGTGTTTCCCCTGGCGCTGCAACATACCCAAACCCTGCCCCCACTGCCGCTGGAATGGCAGGCCCTGGCTCTTGTTGCCTTGTTGGGGTTGGTTCTGGTAACAGGCCGCACCCGGCCACAAATTATATTTCTATGGCTGGTGTATGGCGTGTTTAGCGCGGCCACTGTGTTTTTTTTCATCCAGCTTCGCTTCCGGCTGCCGCTGCTGCCGTTTATTTTGCTATTGGCTGCTTCTTTGATGGCCTCCGCGCCGCCGTGGCGCCAGCACCGGCCCCGCCGTTTTTGGGTTGTTCTGATAACGCTGCTGCTATTGTACCCGGCATATTCCACCCTGTGGATTTTTATTCTGATTTTTGCCGGGTTGGGCCTGCTGCCGGATATGTTTATGGCATCTAAAAAACAGAATTTCAGAGCAGCCGGTGTTCTCCTGGGTCTCGGCATCTATTTAATTCTGATCGGGTGGGCCAAGGCGGAGATGCTGGCCTCGGATGTATCGCAAACCATCGACCATTACCTGGGACCGCCCCTGGCCGGGAACAGCGTGTTAGGGCAAACGTTCAAGATGGATTGTGACGGGCTGGATCGCATCGAGGTAACGCTGGGAACCTTTGGCGATCAGCACGATCAACCGGTAACATTTTATCTGGCAACAGATCCATCGGGGCAAACGATCATTCATTCGGAAACATTTGCCGGGGGTTCGATAAAGGACTACCAGAAGAAAACTTTTTTCTTTGAACCCATTCCCAACTCGGCGGGGCAGACCTACTTCTTTTTCCTGAGTTCGCCTACCTCCACGCCGGCCAACGCCATAACCGCGCGGGGCTATTCGGACACGCCGGTTGACCACTATCCGGGGGGCAGCGCCTTTGCGGGCAGCCTGGATTCTTTGCAGAAAATCGAAGCGGATTTTGCGTTTGGGGCATACTGCCAGATGAGTTTCTGGGAAAAACTGCAAGCCCGGTAACACCATTACGGTTCGGCTCTATCCCGATTCGCCTATTTGGTCACGAATTCTGTCGAAATTGAATCAATCTATCAAAGAAAAGAGAATTTTCAAACTTATGATGAAAACCGTTCTGTCGATACCACTCACAGTCGTGTGCCGAATTGAGGCAAAAACTTTAATTGAGAAACAAGCATCCGCCTTCTTTGAATTGTAGTTAGTTAGGTACTCAAATCGAGAACCGTTGGTAATTCATTAAG
>CAZTFF010000051.1:0-36619 GCA_964612485.1 uncultured Caldilineaceae bacterium | reverse complement strand
TAATAATCTCCAATCTCCCAATCTCCAATCTCTAAATTGGGTAAGTTATTTATACCACTCCTAAAAACATAAAATTCTCTGTATCTTCGTGGATTCTCCGTGAAACTCTGTGTAACCTGAATAAATACCCAAAAAGTATAAACTCAAAGTTTCAGGTAACTGATTGCAAATTTATTTCGACAAGGAGTCAATTATGAGTCAACTTACGATTGGTAAACTACGCGGCTTGCAACAATGCGCCACCCCTGAGGGCGCGCTGGCCGTGCTGGCCCTCGATCATCGGGAGGGGCTGCGAAAAGCGATGCGGCCCGATGCCCCCGACACTGTGACCCAGGCCGAAATGGCGGCCTTCAAGCAGCAGCTTACCACGGCCCTGGCTTCCACAGCCAGCGCGATGCTGCTGGACCCGGAAGTAGGCGCGGCCCAATGCATTGCGTCCGGCGCGCTGCCGGCCCACATCGGTTTGGTGGCGGCGCTGGAAGTCACCGGCTACAGCGGCGAATCAACCGCCCGCCAAAGCCGGATTTTACCCGGCTGGAGCGTAGCCAAGGCCAAACGCATGGGCGCCAGCGCGGTCAAACTGTTGGTGTATTACCATCCCGATTCTCCCACAGCGGCGGACATCGAAAATCTCAACCGGCAGGTGGCCGAGCAATGCGCCCAGGAGGATATGCTGTACTTTCTGGAACCGCTGACTTACTCGCTTGATGCCTCGCGCAAAAAAATGTCATCAAGCGAAAAACGAACAGTGGTGGTAGAAACCGCCCGCCGGCTGGTGATCCCCGGCGTGGATGTACTCAAAGCCGAATTTCCGTTGGATGTGGCCGAAACGACGGATGAGACGGTGTGGGCCGATGCCTGCGCCGAACTTTCCCAGGCCAGCGCCGCGCCCTGGGTGGTACTCTCAGCCGCTGTGGGTTACGACACCTACCTGCGGCAGGTGACGGTTGCCTGCCAGAATGGGGCCTCCGGGGTGGCGGTAGGCCGCGCCGTATGGAAAGAGGCCGTTGATTTAACCGGCCCGGAACGCGCCGACTTTTTGCAAAAAACGGCCCGGCAGCGCATGGCGCGGATCACGGCCCTGTGCAATGCGCTGGCCCGTCCCTGGACCGAGTTCTACACCACCGAAACAATTGACGAGAGCTGGTATGAAAGATATTGATGTACTGGTGGTCGGTGAGCTGAATGTAGATTTGATCCTCACCGGCGATGTCACGCCCGGTTTTGGCCAGGCCGAAAAAGTGGTGGACGATGCCACTCTCACCCTGGGCAGCTCCTCGGCCATTTTTGCCTGCGGCGCGGCCCGGCTGGGCTTGACGGTAGCTTTCATCGGCAAGGTGGGCGACGACGATTTTGGCCGAATAGTGCAGCGCACTTTGAAAGAGCGAGGCATCGACACCTCCGGCGTGGTGGTCGATCCCATCGTCAAAACCGGCCTCAGCATCATCCTCTCCCGGCCCGATGACCGGGCCATTTTGACCCACCTTGGCTCCATCGCCGCCCTGCGGTATGATGAGATTGACCAATCTCTGTTGTCGCGCGCCCGCCACCTGCACCTGGGCAGCTACTTTTTGTTAGACGCCCTGCGGCCTGATGTGGCCCGGCTTTTTGCCGAAGCGCAGCACCAGGAGGCAACGACCTCGTTGGATACCAATTACGATCCGGCGGAACAATGGGACAGCGGGCTGGCCGACGTGCTGGCCCGCACCGATGTATTTCTGCCCAACAAAACCGAACTGCGCGCCATCAGCGGGGTGGCCGATGTGGCAGCGGCGTTGGAAACGATGACGCGGCGCGGGCCAACGGTCGCGGTTAAATTGGGGCCGGCAGGCGGGCAGGCCCGGCAAGGCGGCCTTGCAAAGCAAGGCGAGGCGGTGGTGCGGGCCGCTTCTATCCCTGTGGAGGTAGTGGATACTACCGGCGCGGGCGACTCGTTTGATGCGGGCTTTGTCTACGGCTGTCTGGCCGGGTGGGGGCTGGAAAGATCGCTGCGGCTGGCGTGTGCCTGCGGGGCGCTGTCCACGCGGGCGGCGGGCGGCACCGCGGCCCAACCCACGCTGGAAGAGGCGCTGGCGGCAATGGAGGTTTGACTTTTGAGGGGTCTGTTTTAGAATCAACCGCAACATATCTTCTCAATTTTCTGGGGGCCGAATTGGTTGAGCTTGTCGAAGCCAACGGTCTTCGACAGGCTCAGACCTCGTCTCTCCGAAATATCGAAGAGATACACCGCCACTAACAAAAAGGGAGCTACGATGAACAAAAGAGATGCTGTTTTGAATTTATTGGATGCTGACAAACCCCAGCAATACATCCCCGCCGGATTTTTTATCCACTTTGATCCGGCCTACCACTTTGGACAGGCGTCGGTGGAGAAACATCTGGAGTATTTTCGCTATACGAATATGGATGTGGTGAAAATTCAGTACGAACGAAACTTTCCGTACCAGGCCGACATCCAGAAACCGGAAGATTGGGCCAGGCTGCCGCGATATCAAAAGGATTTTTTCCAGCCGCAACTGGATGCGGTAGAAGGGCTGGTCAAAGCGGCCAAAGATGAAGCGGTGGTGATTGTCACCCTCTATTCCGCGTTTATGTGCGCCGGACACGCCAGCAAGGGGTTGATCACCCAACACCTCAAAGAAAACTCGGAACAGGCCAAAAAAGGGTTGGAAATTGCCACCGAAAGCCTGCTGCTGTTTGTTAAAGAATGTGTCAACTTAGGGGTAGATGGTTTTTACGCCTCAACCCAGGGCGGCGAAAGCCACCGCTTTGAGGACAAAAGCTTGTTTCTGAACACCATCAAACCCTTTGACCTGGTGTTGATGGAAGAGATCAATCGTAGTTGCATTTTTAACGTGCTGCACGTGTGCGATTACCACGACAGCTACGATGATTTTTCTCCGTTTTTGGAGTATCCGGGCCATGTGGTCAACTGCAACCCAAGAGTGGGTGATCGGGAGCTGTCGGGGCAGGAGATCTCAGATATGTTTGGCCGGCCCTATATGGGCGGGCTGGATCGAAAAGGCATCATTGCCGCCGGCAGCCAGGCCGACATCAAACAAGCGGTTGAAAGCGTGCTGCGCGACGCTCCCGATAAATTTATGCTGGCCGCCGACTGCACCCTGCCCCACGATACAAGCTGGGATAATATCAAAACAGCGATTGCCACGGCCCACGCGTATAAAAAATAACCCTCTGGTGAGCCGCGCCAGGTTTAGCGCGGCTCACCCTTTGCTCCAACTTTTCCTAACCTTTCCCAACAGCTATCCCTCGCAAGCCATGTTATAGTAAAATCAGCTATTTTTCTGCCCAGGCAAGCAGAGAAACATTGTTGCTTTGAAAACAGGCTCTGTTGTAAATTAACTGACAAGCGCCTCATATTTCGAACCGGTTTGACAACACTTATTCTTTCCAACCTCTTTGCTTTACGCAACCGCTCTTTCCTAACACCATATAATCAAAAACTCAAAACCTTGCAGTCTTGATATGAGGGAATAAATCTATGGATTCAAAAACATTTCAAAATCTACCCACCGCAGAAATCGCCAAACTGGTCCGGGCCGCCGGGCCAAAAGTGGCTGTATTTCCTATTAATGGCACACGGCGTTGGTTTATGCTGGAACATCCGAAGTTGTTGGATAGTGATTCACCAATAGAAATATTTATAGAAACACTTTCACAGCGATTGCTTGATATTTGTAAATTATTTTTTGACCACGGGATTCACACAGTTCTGGCCCCGGTTATGGGACCGGACATTATGGAACGTGGTGAAAGCTATGCCCCGATTGGCGTGGGCGGGCTGTTGTGGTTTGCGGAGAGTCAACGCGCGCTGGATTTTTACCGCAAACAAGATGTTCGGGTGCGAATGTATGGGGATGCTCAACGTTACTGTGAAAACACACCCTACGCCTGCACGCTCCCGGCCTTTGAATCATTAACCCAACGCACAGCCAACCATCAAAGTCATCGTTTGTTTTTGGGTGTCTGCGCGCACGATGCTAGCGAAAACGTAGCTAAAATTGGCGTCGATTTTTACCGGGAACACGGCCATCTTCCTGACAAACGCCAGATTGTGGAAGCATACTATGGCGAATATGTGGAACCAGTTGATATTTTCATTGGTTCCGGGCAACCGGCGGCTTTTGATATGCCGTTGATTGCCACCGGAAACGAGAACCTATACTTTACGGCAGCGCCTTCCGCCTATCTGGATACACAGATGCTGCGCTCCATCCTGTATGATCATCTTTATGTTCGTTCTGCAGATGAAGCTGACTATGATGATATTTCATCAGAAGATTGGCGTCATCTGGCTAATTTCTACACCCGTAACCGGCGGGCTGTTTTGGGGCTGGGATACCAACACAACGGCAACCATTTTTGGTACCCAGCACCACAACTAAAATGATCTAATTATTTTCTTGGAATTGCCTGAATTATACAGTTATTAGAATCATATAGGAGACAAAATTCATTATTCTATTTCATACAACCAGAAAAGGAGCCAGCAATTATGGTTACGACAATGAATCCAACAATGAGCCAGGCTATGGTCTCAACAAAACATCCAGCCAAGGCTACGAGACGCGAAGTTACTGCATATTATGACCGCAAAAGTGAATTAGTACTTAAAAAATATGGGCCCGGGCCTAGAGTTCATTTTCATAGTGGGGTAATGGACTTGGACACCGCGCCTGCTCCTGATATTGAAGGTGTCAGGCAACAGCTGATTAAAGCCCAGGAAAATGTGTTGCATGAAGCTGCTCAGATTTGGAATGCAAAAAAATATCTGTCTGGAACAATTGTTGATGTAGGTTGTGGTCTTGGCGGGGGAGCATTATTTTGGGCGCAAGAGTACGGGGCGCGTGTATTTGCCTTAACTAACGTGCCGAGACAAATAGAACTTATCACCCGCTTTGCTTCCCAAGCCAAAGTTTCGGATCGCGTTTTCCCCACGCTTGGAGATGCTCATAAAATACCGGGTGATCAACGGTTCGATGCGGCAGTAGCGCTTGATAGTTCTTGTTATTTTAACCGCGACATCTGGTTCAACCACCTTTCACAGCGGTTACAACCCCAAGGGCGTGTATTCATTCAAGACGCATTTCTAGAAAAGGGAGCCGACGGCGAGATAATGGACCGCTATTACAAAACCCGCACTGGTCGTTTGGCTGAATACAAAGCCGCAGCCGCAACCGCAGGTTTTCATGTAGATCAGGTGGGGGATATTACGGCGCGCAATGTTCTCTTCTGGGAATTTAGTGTTATTCACTCGCGCCGGATCATAGAGTCTGGTCTAGTTCAAGACAGTGAAGATATACGACGGTTGGAAAAGAGTATTGAATTTCAGACTTGGTTTGGACAAAAATTCAAAAATAGAGAGTTTCTATATCTCTTGCTATCCTTTGTGAAATCTTAAATGATGAACAAGCCAATGCTGAATTAGACCCAAATTTGCCAGGTGACGGTCACTTTTCGATTCAAGTGACCGTCACTTCAACGCAAAGATTTGGCCCCATATTCGACAAATTCCCTCTATGTTTCATCCAATTCCTACATATTTTTAACTCCTTTTTGTATTTTCTCAATATTCTGAGGTAGGGCCAGAACAATGTTCTGTTCCTACCTCTTTATTTTATACACCAACACCAGCCTGTTCGATTAATCGTAACCAAGTTGTAACTGCGGCCACTCTGGAACAATGATATACTAAAGATGGACTCTTTGGGACGAACAGATCCATTTTTTTTCGTTCAATTGAAAAATAAAGAGGAGTCGTAAACCGTGGAAACCATTAAAATGAATCTTGTTAATTTTATCCAATCCCAACTTGATGTGCCTTCAACAGACCCCGACGAACAGCGGCGCTCTCGCCTCCTTAATATTTTTCTGGTAGGTTTTTTTATTCTTTCCCTATTGGGGCTAACAACTGCACTATTTGCGCTGCTGATAAATATCAGCGGCCGGGCGGAAATCTTGCTGGGGCTGTGGGCGGCTATTTTCGCGGCTGTTTTTTCGATCATCACCCTGGTCATCAATCGTTATGGCTCGGGCAAAGCGGCCCGCTTTTTATTTCTGGCGTTTTTAACCATTGTGCTTGTATTTTCGGATGCGCCGGAAGAGGTTGCCTCCGGGCGCACGCTGATTGCCTTCACCATTCCCATCATTCTGGCCAGCGTGCTGTTCCCCCCGTATGCCAGTTTTGTGGCTGCCGGGGTGGTCAGTATTCTGATTACCGGTGTGGCGTTGTATATCAATATTATCCCCGATCCATTTGCCATGGTCACCTTTTTTATCATTGCCCTGGCGGCCTGGCTGGCGGGCCGGAGTATGGATCGCGCGTTGCAAGATTTGCGGCTGTTGAACGAGGAACTGGACCAGCGCGTTCAGGACCGCACCCGCGAGCTGGCCGCTTCGCTGCGGCGGGAACATACCCAGGCGGTACGCAACCGCACGATCTTACAATCGATTGCCGACGGCGTACTGGTGTTTGATGCCCAGCAAAACGTGATCATGGCCAATCCCGCCGCCGACCGCCTGGCCGAACGTAACCTGCAATCCCTATCCCTGGCCGATTTTCTGACCACCATCGAAGACCAGCCCCGGCAAATTATCCAGGATTGGCTGGCCGGGCACAAGCCGGACGACATCAGCAATGTACGGTTCGACTGGCACGACCGCACCATTTCGGCCAATATTGCGCCGGTTATTTTGGCCGGCAGCGGCGACACGGAGAAAAATGTTGGCGACGGCAATGTGATGGTGCTGCGCGATTTCACCAGAGAAGCCGCCCTGGAACGCGCCAAAAATATGTTCCTGGGCATGGTGAGCCACGAGTTAAGAACCCCCATGAGCGCCGTGCAGGGGTATATAGACGTGCTGCTGGCCTCGGAACGGAAAAACCTATCCGAAATGGGGCTTGAATATTTGCAAACCATCCGCGCCAGTATCAAACAGTTGATCCAACTGGCCAACGAATTGATCGATCTATCCCGGATGGAAATCGGCGAAATTGACCTCTATCCGCAATGGTTAAACACAAAAGATATGGTGCAAAGCGCGATCAAGATCGTGCAGCAGGAGTACGAGAAGCGGAATTTGAGCCTGGAAGTTAAGTTTGAGGACGGCGTTCCAGAACTCTACGCGGACCGGAACCGGGTCAACCAAATCCTGCTAAATCTGTTGAGCAACGCCTACAAATACACCGAAAAAGGCGGGGCCACGCTCACGGTTCAACAAACGGAGGAGTGGGTCAACATCGCCGTGAGCGATACCGGCATCGGCATCAAAGACGGCGATCAAGCCAAGATGTTTGAGCGATTTTTCAGAGCCAGCGACCGGTCGGTGCAAAAAATAGATGGCGTGGGGCTGGGCCTGAATATTACCAAAGGCCTGGTTGAATTGCACGGCGGCAGTTTAACGTTTGAGAGCCAATACGGCGCGGGCAGCACCTTCACCGTGGCGCTGCCTAAAAACAGCCCGCTGCTGGAAGATGACAATCCGGTTAACGGGAAGTAGATATTGAGACCCACTCAACTAACAAAAAAGTGCCAACAGTCAAAAATCAAACTGTTGGCACCGTCGTTTTAAACGATAAAAGAAGTCAGGTTTACGTCCGGTCAAACAAAATGATCCGGCCTTCACCGATTTCCGGCTGGTAGGTGCGGATGGCTTTTTTATCGCCGCCCAATACCACTTCAAGCCCTTCCATAGTGAAGGGTTTGACCATATAAAATTCCGCTCCCTTTTGCTGGCTGTCGCGCACCAGGTCTTTTTGATCGTTAGACGACAAAATGCCAACGCGCTGGTCCGGCTTGTTGGCCTTTATTTCGGCCAGAACTTCCAAACCACGATCTTGCAGCCCTTCCAGGCCCATATCAATGAACACAAGCTCAAACGAGCCTTGTTCAAACGCGGCCAGGGCCTCGGCTTTGGTTTCGGCGGCGACAAAGTCGTATCCCAATTGCCGGAGCTGCACCTGAAACAGATTTGCCAGGGTACTACTATCTTCAACCAAAAGAACTTTCATGGCCTCTCTCCAAGGTTTTTATAAAAATGATTAAATGATGAACACGCTTAATATAAGTTTAAAGCATTTACAGAAAATTTGCAATGTAGGTTAACGTATTTACGGCTGTACCGCTCACTCGTTCCGCAAAACCTGCACAATCGATACCCCGGCGGCCTGTCTGCCGGGGATAAAACTGCCCAGCATGCTGACCCCCACCATCACCGGCACCAGCAGCAGCACCAGCAGCACATTCAAGCTGATATGCACGCTGCCAAAGCCATACCCCTCCGACAAAATCGTCAGCAGCCCCCGCGTAAAGACCAGCCCCAACGGAATACCAATCAACGTGGCGGCAAAGCCCAGAATACCGGCGGTGGTGTTGATCATAGCGATCACCTGGCCCGGCGTCATGCCCACCGTTTTTAACACGCCCACCACCCGCAGTTTCTCCTGCACCGACAGCAAAGAGGTATTAAAGACATTCACCAGCGCAATGCCGATGATGATGACCGACAGGCCAAAAATGGCCGCCTGCAAATAGATCACGCTGCCGGGGATGGCCTGCTCCACCAGGATCAGGTTCAAATCATCATCCGGTTGGGGAGCCAGATAGCGCCGCAGTTGGGGGCGATTGAAATCATCGCCCAATTTTAAGTAGTAGGCAGTGGGGTGAGCCTCTTTGACAAAGCGGCTCACCGCCGGCAGGCTGACCATCATCATTTGCCCGGCGTTGGCCGGTTCCGGGTATTGCCCCACAATCTGAAATATGACCGGGCGGCCATCCAAATAGACGGTGAGATTATCGCCCACAGACAGCCCCAGCCATTGCAACAGGCCTTTGCCGGCAATGGCCTCGGTGGTGCGCGGCTCAAAAAAACGGCCTTGCTGGATTTGAAAGGGAAAAGTCGTTATCTGGCCCTCAACCGCGCGTATTTGAAATGTTTCCCCGCTTTTGGTTTCGGCGTCGGCCAGGTATTGGCCGTAAAAGGCGTCCACGCCGGGCGCGTTTTGCAGTAAATGTTGGGTATAGCCGTCGCCGGTTTCTTCACGCGTAACCACGGCATCGTGAACAATGCCCAGCAGGGCCGGATCGGCCCGGTAGAGGTTGATGGTCTGGTTGAGCGTCAGGCCAAAGACCACGCCGGTCACGCCCAGGGTCAAATTCAGGCCGGTCAAAAAAGAGCGAAACGGGCGGGCAAAAACTTCATCTAATCCCAAAATAAAAGTGATAGGCAAGCCCAGCCGGACGGCCAGCTTGCTGCCCCAAAACTGCTTTTTTTGCGGCGCTTCCGCGCCCACGGCAATGGCTTTAATGATGTTGGCCCTGGCCCCGCGATAGGCCGACCCCAGCGTAGCCAGCACCACGCCCGCCACAACAAAACCCAGCACCAGGCCCATGATCAGAAAATTGAACGGCGGCTGGAAGGTGGTACTCAGCGAGGCGGCCACGCTTTTGAGCGGCAGCGGCGAGAGCAGAATGCCCAACAGCAGCCCCAGCGGCGCGCCGATCAGGCTCAACGCCACATACTGCCCCACGTACAGCCACAAAATCTGGCTTTGGGTAAAGCCAATGGCCTTGAGCATGCCAATTTGTTTGAACTGCGACAGCACGGTCGAGCTGATGCTGCTGGTGACGACCAGGCTGGAAGCCAGAATGGCAAAAAAGCTGAACGCCCCCAAAAAGACAAAATTAAGCTGGGCTTCAAAAATGGCCGATTCCCGCACGTCGCGCCAATCGGTGTGGGCCTCGAGCGCGTTGGAGCGGAGCAGCCCTTCAACCTGGGCCAGAACTTCGTCCACAGTCTGGGGATCGGCCAGGCGCAGGCCGAGGGACCAATCCCAATCAGTCTCTTCGGGGAAGAATTGGCGCAGCGTTTCTTCGGTCACGTAAAGGTAGGGCGGCTGGGTGGTGCGGTAGGTGTCCCACATCGGGTTGTAGGCCAGGCCGATGACCGGAATCTCCACCTTTTTGCCGTCGGCGCGGGTGATGCCGATGGAATCGCCCACGGCCACTTTGTATAGATCATTCAGGTTTTTATCGGCCAAAATTTCAACATCGCGGCCATTTAAAGCCCGTCCCTGCTGCACCAGCAGTTGGTTGACCGCCGGCGCGCCGGCGGGGATGGCGCGCAAACTGACCCAAACCCAGGTGTTGTTGATGCGGACCCGGCTGCGAACATTGTAGCGCAGGCCGGTGCTGTTGGTAACGCCGGGCAAGGACTCGATGCGGTTAATATCGCGCTGGCGAATACGATCACGATTGAAATGAAGCCACAAATGCGCGGCGTTCAATTCTTCAAAAGATTTATCGTACGGGGCGCTGATGTTCAGCAAGGTGGTCAGAGCCAGCGTCAGCAGCAGCGAGGCGGCCACCAGGGTGAGGATGATGAGGCCCGAAATCAGGGGGCGGCTCAAAATATCGGCTTTGATTTTTTGTAAAATGGCGTCCATCAGCGCATCCTGCCGGATGAAGAGATTAATTTAGATCGGCCAGCCGTTGGGCGATACGGTGGGCATCGCCGCCGGCCATTTGATCGACCAGGCAGCCATCGTGCAGAAACAGCACCTGCCTGGCTTTAGAGGCGGCCAGCGGATCGTGCGTAACCATCACAATGGTCTGGCCCTGGCGGTTGAACTCCTGAAAAATATCCAGCACCTCCTGGCCGCTGCGGCTGTCGAGGTTGCCGGTCGGTTCATCGGCCAGCAGCAAGGTGGGGTGGTTGATGAGCGCGCGGGCCAGGGCCACCCGCTGCTGCTGCCCGCCCGACATTTCCCAGGGGTGTTTGTCGGTTTGCGCGCCGATGCCCAACCGCTCCAGCAACTGCGCCGAGCGCTGCCGGATGGCTTTTTTGTCTTTGCTGTTGGCCAGCAGGGCGGGCAATTCTACATTGGCCTGCACGGTCAGGTTATCGATCAGGTTGAAAAACTGAAACACAAAGCCAATGTGCCGCCGCCGGAATTTGGCCAGCCCGGTTTCGTTCATCTGCGCCAAGAACTGGCCGTCTACGCGCACCGAGCCGGTGGTGGGTTGATCCAGCCCGCCGATCAAATGCAGCAGCGTGGACTTTCCGCTGCCGGAATGGCCCATCACGGCCACAAAATCGCCGCCGGCCACCTGCCACGAGAGGCCCTTGAGCGCCACAAATTTTGTTTCGCCGGTTTGATAGATTTTGGTCAGATCGTTGACGTCAACCAGAATTTTCACGATAAAGAATAACTCTCTCTAACAAAGGCTTTTTTGAAGCCATGCAGCCCTAAAAATCGTTCCAACAAAACGCCCAGGGTGGTTTGTAAGATCAAGGTATGGACGCCGTGCTTCTCCGCGGCTTGTTTGGTGTTGAAAGCAATGGTCGAGGCGATGCGGGTGCCGCGATAGCCCGGCACTACTCCGGCGCTGCCAATAATGCCGTAAGTTTTGTGGCACAAGAGCGTAAACGTGGCGACCGGTTGGTCGTCCACAAATCCCAGGTAATGGTGCAGCGCGGGCAGCCCCACCGACGGCTCCAGCAGTTGGGCCATGGCCGGCGCGTGCTCGGCGGGCATTTCAAAGGCGGCCATAAATGTTTCGGAAAAAAGCGGAGCTTCTTTTTTGCCAATTTCTCTGATGACCAACTTATCGGTCAGCGGCGGATTTTTCAACTCGGTCAGCTTCAGCGACATCCAGGTTTCTTTGGCTTTGTCCCGTTTGAAGCCCCGTTTTTTCAGCCGTTTTGGTAGATCGGCAGGCGCGCAGGCGGGCGAGAGAAATATAGTAACCGGCGATTGCCGGGATTGATAAAAATCAACCACCTCATTCAGCAACGCCTCAGCGGTGTCAGGCGCGGCGTTTAACAGGCAGGCGTGGTTGGTGTCCGGCGAGGGAAACAGCGAGCTGTGGCTGAGAACCACGTCATCGCGCAAAATCACATCCAGGCCGGGCGTCACCTGGGCCACCTGTTGGTTGGCTTCGTAGTTGATCCGTTCCAGCGCGGCGATCTGTTCAGGGTTGAGAGACATGGTTGACTCCTTGTGAGAACCAGGGGATTATGTTAGAATTTCAGGCGTACGGTTGTGATTGAGCTATGGAAGAAACGTACCATAATTATGACAAGGTAGCAAGGTAACAGGGCAGCAGATTTTTTACATTTGCTACCTTGCTACTCTGCTACTTTGCAACCTTGCCCCCATAGCTCACCTTAAAATTATAGTTGATTATCCCCTCAAAGCACAGAGGAAAAAGTAACCATAAAAAACACCTAATTTTTTACTATCAGCCAGAGGCCCTATGCCCGCCATTATCACCATCACCGATTTAGCCAAAACATACGTGGTCAAAGACCGCACCGGTTTTTTGCAAAGCCGGACGCGCCATATTCACGCCCTGAAAAACATTAATCTGACCATCGAGCAAGGCGAGTTGTTTGGCCTGCTGGGGCCAAACGGGGCCGGGAAAACCACGCTCATCAAATGTTTGACAACCCTGCTGGTTCCCTCCCACGGGGAAATTGTAGTCAACGGTTTTGAGGTGGGCCGAGATGATGCCCAGGTGCGGGCCTCGCTGGGCTGTTTGCTGGGCGGCGAGCGCAGCGTGTACTGGAAATTAACGGGCCGGGAAAATTTGGAATATTTTGCCGCTCTCTACAACCAGACTCGCCGGGAGACACAAAGCCAAATCGAGCGGCTGACCCCGCTGCTTAATTTAGAACCGCTGCTCGACCGGCCGGTAGAAACCTACTCCTCCGGCCAAAAAATGTCGCTGGTGTTCGCCCGCGCCCTCATCAACCGGGCGCGTATTTTGATCTTAGATGAGCCAACCACCGCCCTGGACGTGCCCTCGGCTCAAACGCTGCGCCGCATCATCAAAAACCTGCACAGCGAAGGCTACACCATCATCATCACCTCGCATCAGATGACCGAAATCGAGGAGTTGTGCCAGCGCGTGGCCATTGTAGACCACGGCACGGTGATTGCCGAAGGCACGATTGAGGCGCTCAAGCAAGAATTGGGGCAGGACCAGATCATCAAAATTGAGGGCGTGATCCCGGCAGCCGCGCTGGAAGCGATCAGACAACAGGCCGGGGTACTCAATGTGACCGCCGGACAGTCCGGCCCGCTCACCCAACTGACCATTTTTGTGGCGGAAATTCGCCAGACCCTGCCGGGGCTGATGCAAACGCTGCTCAACCACCAGGCTATGCTGGAACACATCAGCCCGGCCACGGTTACGCTGGAAGATGTATTTATGGCCAAAACGGGCCGCGCCCTGGCCGAGGACACCCAGGAATGAAACAGTTTCGGGTGTTGTGGGCCACCACGCGGATCCAACTGCTGCGTTTGTCTAAAACGTGGGCCGCGCGCCTCACCGATTTGCTGATGCCGTCGGCGGTGGCGTTTGTGCCCATCATCCTGGCCCGCGCCCTCGCCGGGCAGGAGGCGGGCGCGTATTTTGTGCAATATACCGATACGGCCAACTTTGCCGGTTTCTTGTTGATCGGCGGCGGCGCGTTTTTGCTGATCACGCGGGCGCTGTGGGGCTTTGGCCACTGGCTGCGGCAGGAGATGCAGGCCGGCACCCTGGAAAGCCTCTACCTCACCCCCACTTCGATGGCGACGATTTTGGCCGGGGTGGCCCTGGCCTTCATTCTGTATTCGGCGCTGTTTTTTGCGGGCGCGATGCTGGTGGGGGCGCTGCTGTTTCAAATTGCGTTCCAGACGCAGGTTTTGCCCCTGGCCCTGCTGTTTTTGCTGGTGGGGCTGCCGCCGCTGTACGGCCTGGCCCTGCTCTACGGCGCGCTGGTGCTGCGGCTCAAAGAAACCGACGCCTTTATGCAGTTGGCCCAATGGCTCTCTACCCTGCTGGTGGGCGTTTATTTTCCGGTGAGTCTCTTTCCCATGGCGCTGCGGATCGCCAGTTATCTCTTTCCGCCCACCTGGCTTACCCACGGGCTGCGAAGTTCGCTGTTGGGGATTTCCTATTTTACGCGCAGCGTCTGGCTGGACCTGGGCATTTTGCTGATCTTCTGCCTGGTGATCCCCCTGTTGAGCTACGGGGTATTTGTCAGAACAGAAAAAACCCTGAGGATGAACTCAGGATTGGGAGAATTTTGATGCCACCGAACCAGCTTTCTGCTTATTCTGACAGCTTCCGGGCCATGCTCAAGCAGCAAGCGCAGCTTTTAACCCGCTACCCGGTCAACCTGATTGCCAATTTTTCGCTGGTGCTGGTGATGGTGATTATGGTCACGCTGGTGGTGATGATGTTCATTCCACCGGACACCGGCCCCATTCTGCGAGGCATCACCCTCTACGGTTTTGTGATCTACATTTTTCTCAGCCACACCATCTGGACCGTGGGCATGAGCATCCAGCGGGAGCAAACCGAAGGCACGCTGGTCACGCTGTATCTCACCCCGGCTTCCCGATTTTTGCTGCTTCTGTCTCGCGCGGTAGTGACGCTGGCCTGGACCTCGGTGGCCTGCGTGCTGGGCCTGCTGGCGGCCCAGGCCATTACCGGGCCACTGCCGTTAAACAACCTTGGCTTACTGCTGGTTATTTTGATCTTCACCGTCAGCGGGCTGGTGGGGTTGGGCTTTGCCCTGGCCGGCTTGGCGCTGCACTTTGGCGAGAGCATCGAACTGATTGCCAACATTCTGGAATTTGGACTGATGGGCCTGTGCGCCTTCTTTTTCCCCTTTTCGGTGTTGCCGCCGGCGCTGCAAGCCATCGCCCGGTTGATCCCCCTCAGTTATTCGGTTGACGCCTTCCGCACGGTGGCTCTGAACGCCGGCCCGCCGGAACTTTTGCCCCTGCCCGCCGAGTTAGGCATCATCATCACCACCGGCCTTATCGCCCCTATTTTAGGATTTGTCCTGTACCATTTCAGCGAAAAAAGCGCTCGGCGGCGGGGAAGCCTTTAGTACCAACAGCCGGTTTCTATTTGGGTTTAAGTCTGATATACTAAAGTTACTCTATAATGCGCCGAAGGAGTCAGCGATGAGTACAACCACCACCCGTTTTTTGCAGCAGGAACAGAGCCGGTTACAGCGAGAGAACGAAGCGCTGAAGCAAAAAAATGTAGCCCTGCAACGATACCTCAACCTGGTGGAAGAGTTGTACTGGAAAAGCCGGCAAATCGCCGCCGCCGAGCAGCCTCTCTTGATGCTGGATGATTTACTGGGCAAAGCGATTGATGTGGTCGGCGCAACAGACGGCTCAATTGCGTGCCTGGATGAGACCAAAAACGAACTGGTGTTTGCGCTGGTTCACGGTAACTTGCGGAGCCAACTGCCCGGCTTTCGCTTTCCGGGCGATAGCGGCATTGCCGGCTGGGTGGTGGAGCACAAAAAGCCCATTATTGTGAACAATCCACGGCAGGATTGGCGCTTTTATATGGAAATCGACCAAGGCTTTAGTTTCTCCACCCGCTCTATTGTATCGGTTCCCATCCTGGCTGAAGCTCAACCGATCGGCGTTATCTCACTACTTAACAAAAAAGACAATATTTTCACGCCGGCAGATGTAGCCCTGTTATTAATTTTAAACCAGGTTGCCGCTACCGCTTTAACGGTGGCTCCCTCCGAACTCAAAACCCCCAAACACCGGCCGGCCACCGATGATTTATTTGCCGAGGAATAATATTGCCTCCAACCGGGAAACCGCCGGACCGTTTTTTGGTGTGTTTGGCGATACTTATGTTATAATGACCCCGGCACCCTGTAGTGGAGGGAGAAGTAATGCCTCGAAATAATGCTTTCTCCGTTTTATCTGTTCTCATAGGGATTACATTATTCGCCTCGGTTGTTATCCAATGTAACACCGGCCCGTTTGAGCCGGCTGCAACCACACCTGAAACGGCCACATTAGTTACAACCCCCTCGGCAATCCCCTCACCCACCGGCGCAGAAAGCGCCGCTTCGTTTGAACCGGCGGGCCTGGATAAGCTGCCTGATCTCTCCGGGCAAACACTCGATATTTTGACCTGGGACGGCTATGTTCCCGAAGAATTGGCCGCGCCATTTGAGGCGGCCACCGGCGCGACCATCCACGTAACCTACATTGAAAGCAACACCGAACTGACCGACAAACTTGAACACCAAGACCAAGGCTGGGATATTGCCCAACCCACCCTGGCCTATGTGGCCGCCGCCCAGGAAGTTCACGGCCTGTATCAACCCATTCAATCAAAACAAATTGCTAACCTGGATAAACTCATCACCCCGCTGAACCGGGGGGTGATCAAATATGCCACCCTGGGCGGTCTCCAGTATGCGCTGCCCTTTACCTGGGGCGTGGCCGGGATCATTGTTAACACTGCCAAAGTTGATGAACCCATCACCTCTTACCGCCAATTTTGCGATCCCAAATATGCCGGGCGAGTCACCTACCGGTCCAGTTTTCCCGGATTCATTATGATGGCCTATGCTCAGGGATACGATCTTTACGCGGCCACCAACAACATCGACGAATACCGCCAAATCATGAAATCCACGCTGGATTATATGATTGAATGCGCCCCCAACGTGCGCACCTACTGGGAAACCCGCGAGGAAAGCATGGATTTGATCCGAAACGAAGAAGTTTATCTGGCCGAAGGATGGGACGGTACCGGCTGGCTGTTGAGCGAATCCAAACCCGACATAAAATTTATTGTTCCTGAAGAGGGCGGCATTGGCTGGATTGATACTTTTGCCATCCCCGCTCAGGCCGATAACCCGGACGCGGCGTATGCCTGGATCAACTACCTGTACGAGCCAAAAAATGCGGGCAAGTTGGCTGAGTTGAGCGGGTATAATTCGGTGATTGATGGCGCGCTGGATTATTTACCGGATAAACGCGCGGCTTTGATCTCGGAAAGCCTGCCCCCGGAAGCCATTGAGCGCGCAAGATGGTCGCCTTCCCTGCTCCCTCCCTTTGAAGCCGTGAATAAAGAAATGACGGAAAGACTGTGGAAAGCGGTAGAAAAAGAATAGCCAAACTCATGTTGAAATTTTTTCGCAATCTAAAAATTAGCCGCAAACTGAATATAGGATTCGGACTTTTAGTCGCCATCACCTTGATTGTGGTTATGCTGGGCATTATAGGCGCCCAGGAAGCAACAGAAAAGATCAACACCACCGAAGAACTCCGCCTGCCCACCGCCAGCGTGCTGGGCCAGGCCCAGGTCAACCTGCTGGAAATGCAAACCAATGTGCGAGGCTATCTGGTTTTAGGAGATCGAGATTACCGCTATGATTACGAACAGGCCAAAATGGATTTTGAAACCAACCTGTCGCAATTGGAGCTTTTATCAGCTAATTGGCCCAATGAAGATATTCAACGGCTGGAAGAACTCAAAACTTTATTTGCTGAATGGTCGGAACTCCCCGAACAACTCTTTCGATTGCACGATAACTCCAACGAAAACCAGCCCGCGCTCCCCCTGGTCCGGCTGAATTACGAACCTGTGTATGAAGCCAGCCTGGTTGTTGTTGACGAGTTAATTGAGAGCCGGCAAACTCAACCCCCTGATCCGCAAAATCGCCAATTATTGATAGATTTGCTCAACTATCGCACCACCTTGGAAACAATGTTCACCAATCTCTTGGGGTACGCCACCTCCGGCGATCTGATGTTCAAATTCGCTTTCATCCGCTACCGGCAAACCAATACCCAGGCCTGGGAAAAACTTCAAGAAAACCGGAACCTGCTGAACGCCGACGAGCAAGCCAAACTGGATGCGTTGGCCGAAAACCGCCAGCAACTCGGTACCCTTTTTATGGACATTTTTGACGCGGTAGACAGCGAGCGCGCCTATCAGGACCTCTATCTCTTTAGAACAGAAGCTGTGCCGCGTACTGAGGATATGGTAAACATTTTAACCGAATTGAACCGGCGGCAGCAAACACTGCTTCAAAACGATCTCAGCAGCGCCAGAAACAGCCTGGCCGACGCCCGGCAACAGACAATGATAGGAGGGATGATAGCGATCTTCTTGGGCGTCATCCTGGCCTATGTGTTTCGAGAGAATATCGCCGGCCCGATCAGCCGGTTAACCCAAACCGCCGAACAGATTATTGCCGGCAATCTGGAAGCTCGCGCTACCGTAGAGTTTGACGACGAAGTTGGCTGGCTGGCGACAACGCTCAACGCGATGACCCACCGGCTGATCCATACTATTGGCCGGCTGAAAAATCGAACCAAAGAGTTGGAAATCAGCGAGCGGAAATACCGCACCATTTTTGAAGACTCCAAAGACACCATTTTTATCACCAATGTCGATGGGCGGATTGTTGACGTTAGCCCGGCCTGCGAAACATTGCTGGGGTACTCGCGCTGGGAACTTATGCAATACAATGCCATCACGCTGTACGCTAACCCGGACGACCGCGCCTCTTTTCAAAAACTAATTGCCGAACAGGGGGTGGTGCAGGATTTAGAGCTTAAATTTTTACGCCAAGACGGCAGCCCCATTGACGTGACGATGACGGCTACCCTGCGACAGGGAGAAGACGGCGCTATTTTGGGCTACCAGGGCATTTTGCGGGATATCACCCTGCAAAAAGAAGCGGAACGGGAACGGCTCCGCGCCTTGGAGTTGGAAAAAGCGCGCGCCACAGCCGAGGCCGCCAATCAGGCCAAAAACATCTTTTTGGCCAAAATGAGCCACGAATTGCGCACGCCCCTCAACGGTATTTTGGGTTACACCCAAATTTTGCAGCAAAAACCCAACCTGCCGGCAGACCAGCAGCGCGGGCTGACCGCCATCAAAAACAGCGGCGAGCACCTGTTGATGCTTATTAACGACATTTTGGACCTGGCCCGGATTGAAGCGGGGAAAATCCAACTGCATCCCCACGCCTTTAATTTGCCGGATTTTCTGATAACGGTGGAAGAAATGATGCGCCCTCGGGCCGAAACCAAAAATCTTGTCGCTGCCCGCCGGGTAGAATCCCTCCCCGAAACGGTGGTGGGAGACGAAATGCGCTTGCGCCAGGTGTTGGTCAACTTGATGGACAATGCCATTAAGTTCACCCAACAAGGGAGTGTTACCTTACGAGTGGAGCCGGTTGAACATGGATTTATCCGTTTTCAGGTTACAGACACCGGCATTGGGATTGCGTTCGACAAATTGGACACCATTTTTGATCCCTTTAAGCAGCTTGATGATGAGAATCGCTCCCAAAAAGGAACCGGCCTGGGGCTGGCCATTTCGCGCGAACTGGTGGAGTTGATGGGCGGAACGCTCCAGGCAGAAAGTAACGTGGGCCGGGGCAGCACCTTCTGGTTTGATCTTCATTTACCAGAGGTAAAAAGCGCTTCCTCCGGCGCGGCCAAAAACCAGCAGCCCGTCCCCGTGATCGGGATAAAAGATAAATCTCCTAAAATTTTGCTGGTAGATGACAAGGTGGACAACCGAGAGGTCATAAAGGAGGTGCTAATTCCGCTGGGTTTCTCGGTAGCCGAAGCTGAAAACGGCAAAGAGGCGCTGGCCCGGCTGAAAAAATTCAAACCGGAGGCCATTATTCTGGACCTGGTCATGCCTCAAATGGGGGGGCTGGAATTCATTCAGTATGCCCGCCAATCGAAAGCGTTGAAGGCCATTCCAATTATTATCAGTTCTGCCAGCGCTTACAAAGGGGATCAGGAACGCAGTTTGGAACTGGGCGCCAATGCCTTTTTACCCAAACCGGTAAATATTCATCGGCTGCTTGAAGTTTTACAGCAGCAGTTACACCTGGAGTGGATTTACGATACCGGCCAGACAGACCCCGTGCCAGAACCGGAGGTGATTCCGCCGCCGGCAGAGACTATTTCAGACTTAATCAAGCTGGCCCGCATTGGCGATATTGCCGCCCTGCAAAATAACGCCGATGATCTCTCGCACGCGCCCCATCTGAAACCTTTTATTACCCGATTTCGCCATCTTACCGATACATTCCAGGTAAACCGATTGATTTCGTACCTTGAGTCATTTCAGGATGGATAGGCCGCTGTATTTCACTCAATTTCCACAAATTCCGCGGCGTTGCTTTCGGTATTGTAAACAACACAAGAGGCCGGTCCCTTCCAGGCCAATGTTTCGCCGGGATTGACCCACAGGCAGGAGCCAAAACGTTCTTCGCGGCGTTCGTGGGTATGGCCGGAAAACACGGCCTGGTAATCGCCGGTGCGGGCCAGGGCCTGGGCGTAAAAGGGGTAGTGCGTTACGGCTATTTTTGCGCCGCCAAGCTCCAATTCGGCATGCTCGCCATGCAATTTCAGGTTGGGGTATTGGGTGTGGGCCGCCTGTGAAATCAGAAAACGGTCGCCATCACCGTTGCCAAAAACGCAGTGAATATCTCCTCCAAACGCTTGCGCCATTGCCCGTGCAGGAATGGGCGAGCAGAAATCGCCGCAAAAGATCAGGGCTTCAACCCCGCGTGTTTTGAAAATCTCAATTGCTTTTTTCAAATTGTCTAAATTATCGTGGACATCTGAAAAAACGCCAATCAGCATAACAACCTCCTCGCAAATTTAATTTTCATCAGGGTTACGAATTTATTCTTCCAGGAGATGGCCCTGAACAATGATCCGCTGATCGTACTGGCCGGCTTCGCGGTTCCAATTGGTGCAGGTGATGAGCGTGATCTGGCCGGTATCGGTCGGGTGCGTGACCTGAACATCGGTGCGCTCCACGGTCCGGTAGCCGTCAACCACGTATTGGTATTTTTGGCTGCCCTCATACACCACAATCAAATCACCTTTGCTCAGTTGGGCCAGGCCGGCAAACGGGCCGTACACGCCGGCAGCCAGCGTAACGTGCCCGGCCAGCACCAGATTGCTGTTGGACCCCGGTGGGGCGGTTCCTTCCAGATGGCCCACGGCCTGCCCCAGTTGGGCCACGTCCCAGGTTTGGTTTTTGATGGAAGATAGCGTTACCGGCGCGTCCAGGTTGAGTGTGGGGATAACCAGGCGGGTGGCAATCCCCTGCCGGGTCACCGAATTGACGGTGTCGGGCGGTAGGGCAAAGCCCAGCGCCGCTTCGATATCCGGGGTAGGCGACGGCGCGGCGAGCGCCTCGGCAGGCTGGCTGCCGCCGGCTTCAGGCTCGGCAGCGTTTTCCGGTGAGGAGGGAGTGGTTTGATTTTCTGCCGGGGGCGGTAGTGGCCCGTTGGCGGCTGCATCGGGGGTGATATTTCCATCGGGCAAAGATAACGGCGCCAGGGTAGCAATTCTTTTGGATACGGGGGCGGCGGTTTCAGGTGTAAAAATGATCCAGCTTACAATCCCCAGAGTCACAAAGGCAAACGCGCACAGAGCAAGAAAAAGGGGGCTGATGATTCCTAAAGCAATCAGTCGTCTTCGCATAATGGAGTTAATTGTACCCTAACACATGCTTTCACCCAAATAAAGCCTATGAATTACGGACGCTGTAGGCCGCGCCACAACCCATAGGCTCTATGGTTTGAGGATCAAAAAAAGTTAGTTCAACTTTTTCTATGCTTTTTCCAGAAGTAGAACGTTGTAAACCCTACAGCTAAAAGCGGCAAAACAAACCAGCCACTCTGATTGGTGGATGTTTCCACAGCGCCCAGGCCGGTTTCGGGCAGAAACTCAACCGGTAAGGTGACAGGTGCCGGTTGGGTGGGCGGCGGTTGAGGCGCTGCCGGGGGAGACTGAGCCGCTGCTGAGGGTGAATCATCATCATCGTCGTCATCATCGTCCCTGTCATCGCCAGGGCCGGGGTCTGGGTCCGGGTCCGGGGCGGGTAAAGGCTGGAAGAATACTTCGGCAGGATCATCAGCCGGTGGGAGCAAGATCCCATCGCTCCCTTCCGCTCCTACTACACTGGCCATATTCGTTGTATTGAGCACAGAGGCTGGTATTTGATCCACCGTAAAAGCAACGGTCAGGTCAATTGCCCTGCCGGGATTCAGCGGACCAAATCGTGTGGTTGTGGCCAGATCACTCCAGGTAATTACTCCGGCAGCCGTTATATCGGGCGCGGGAATGGATTGGAGAAAGGACAGATGATCCTCATTGAACGTGTCTTGCAGCGGCAAACGAGTGATCGAAATATTGCCCGTACTGGTGATCGTCAAACCAAAAGTGATGATTTCACCCGGCGCCGATAAGCCATTTGCCGGAGATATAAGCCGTTTATCCAATTCATACCGGGCTACCGAGAGAGGGATAATCACACCGCCAGGATCTATAGGAGGGGGTGCATTATCAGCATTGACGGTTGCCTGATTATTGATCTCAGCATAATTCTCTAATATGACAGTCTGGAAAGTTATTCGGATAGTTTCCAGCGGATCGATGGTACCAACATTATAGCCGCCTTCGTCAAAGGGGAAAACTGTTGCGCCGGTGCCATCATCGGCAATGGCACTACCTCGTACGGTACTGGTGTTGGCCACGTAGGAAAGTGAGGGCGGCAACGTATCTTCAATGACCGCATTGTTAAGGGGGTTGGTGGAATTATTGTAAGCTAACAAGGTAAATTCAACCGTATCTCCCCAGGTGATGGTGCCTGTGCCATCAGCATCATTAACCAGATTGAGCGTTTTTTGGATGGCCAGCGTAGCGAGAGGAGCGATATTGGTGCCGACATCTATGGAGGGACTGCCTGCATCAGCACTCTGATCCTGTCCCCAAACCGAAGTAAAAAGCGTTCCGTCGGTAGTGTAGAGAAATGAGCCGGTCATATCGTTGTTTGGGGCGGTAATTGGAACTTCAACCAAGGGCGTAATTGTAAACGTTGCTGTTATCCCAGTTCCATAATCTACCGTAAGTGTGGTAGTGTTAAGAGCTGTCACGTAAACACGTGACTGATCATCATTGGGAGGTGTATTGATATTGCCGGGCGCCCAACCGATGAGTGACTGCGTGGTCAGATTATCCATAGGTACCAGGCTATACCCCCAATCTTGAGCAGAGTCCGGATCAAGCGCAGCCAATCCGTAGAAGGGACGCCCATCAGTAGATATAAAGCGAACACCGGTTGCAACACTGGTGCCGGCAGCCGGATACCGGGCCGTCCCCCCCGGATCAATGGTAACGGTTGTGGTGGGACCGATAGAGGTTGCCACCTCAACGGTCAAAGCGCTACTTGTATCCGGATTATAAAGCCAATAATTGCCATCGGAACTTCGGGGGGCCAAGTAATCGTTTGTCCATTGATTGAGGGGAACCATGGTATAGGCGCGTGCTTCGTAGGTTTGATCGGGATCAGAAGTGAATACGTGAACCTGAACCGGATTTGAAGCCTGAATTTCAGTACCTGCCACCACGCCGCTTAACTGAGTAAACTCCTCACCCTGATCAAGAACCACAGTAGTCTCCGGAGTGCCGTCCCTGTCAAGGTCAATATCAACGGATGTGTTGTCCACCACGGCCTGGACATTCAGCCCTACAACCTCGAATCCGGGCCGCTCCCCCACCAAATCCTCACCGACCGGGATAATATAGCCGGTATTCCAGCGACTGGTGGGATAAAACTCCCAAGCCCCCGCATATAAGGTACCTGGGCCTGGGGGATTGGCCGGCCAAGCAGCCAGAGTAACAGCAATATTACCCCCTACTGCCGTTAATTTATCCCCGCCATCAAAACGTACAACAGCCGGATCACGTGGCGAGGATACTGTATTTTGCAGAACAATAACATCATTGGCATTCAATACATCCCCTGGGATGTTTGGCGGCGTACCGTTGGTAGGATCGCCATCCCCCCACACTTCAGTTGTGGTTTGCGTAGGGAATGTAAGGCTGGCTTCCAGTCCATCTTCCCAGTGGTCGTAATAGACGATGGTGCCATCGCGTAATATAGAGATAGAAATCGTCTCTTCAACCTCGGTGCCGGTATAGCTGTCATTGACATTGAACTGAGCGTTGAGATCATCGGCATAATAAGGTATGAAAAACGTAAAGGCATCGATTTGCGCACGTACTTGCATAAAAACCCACAAATGACCCAATATTCCAAAAGCTAGAGCTAAAATTAATAGTCTGATGTGTCTACTCATTTTGTATTCACTCCCAAGAAAATTCAATTACACCAGTTTAACGGAAATAATTGGACAAAGCAGATGCTCCCAACAGAAAACTTGTTATTTGAAGTCCGTAGGGGTTTAATGTAAAAGCCTACTTATCCAAATAATCCAATAATATCAGCTACGGAATTTGTAGCTACCCCGCCCGAATTTAAAAATTTTAACATTTTCTTATTTCAAAAACGTTTAAAATTAATTAGAAATAGATTAGAAAGTATGGAATACCCACAATTTAGAAAATCGGCCGACAATGATTGCTATTCTACCCGGTAGATGCAACCATAAAAGTTCCAAAAATCAAAGGCCATGAGAATATGGCGTAAAAAATGCGGTTGGATGGGGTTTGCTGCGCCCCACTTCGTCGGAAAAGGTCAGGTGGGTAAAATAATGGAGGAGGTTATCTTGTTCTAATATCTTTCGAAGTATTCGCCCCGGAGTCAGCCCAGTATCTGAAATAATAGCCTGTTTGTAGTTCTTTGACAAATTGTCTAACACCGTTTGCGCTTCCGGCGCCATTTGAGGCCGGTTTTCCAGCACGCTGTTTTCCAGCGTGGTTTGGATACCCTGAAAAGAAGTTTCTGAGAGCGACACCGTTAACGTTTTTAGGATGATGTCGAGCCAGTGGCGGGCGGTAAGCGTGCGCTGTTCTTCCAGCCAGATCCGGCTCCAGGTTGTGCGGGCGGTATCAACCGCGGCCTGAAACTGTTCCAGTTCAAAGGCCGCGCCGCACCCCTGCTCCACAGCGTCTTTTAACCGGAGCAGCCGCCGGTTGTAATCAACGGTTTTAGGCCTGTAAAGCGTTGCCCAAAAATCAAACGTGATGGCCTGAATAGTCAAATAATTTCCTTATCACGCTACTTCCGCCTGAATTTGGCCCGCCAGGCGCAGCGCCCGTTCCGGCGCATCGCCCACGTATTGGGTGGCATCGAGCAGTTCCAACACCTGCGCCGGCGTAAGATAGGTTGTAATCCGCGCATCGTTCGCCAGCCGATTGGGTAAGGGATTGGGGCCGCCTTCGGCAATGGCTGCCCAGGCCGCCAAGCTGTGCTCGCGGATCACTTCGTGCAGTGCTTGCCGGTCGGCCCCGGCCTGAACGGCGCGCATTAAAACCCGTTCGGTGGCGGCAAAGGTACCAAATTTTTCTAAATTGCGGGCCAGGGCGGCTTCATCCACGCGCAAATCCCGGATGAGCCGGGTCCCCCGGCGTAAAATTTCATCAGCGGCTAAAAATGCTGCCGGCAGCACCTCGCGCCGGTTGGCCGAATCGTCCAGGGTTCGTTCCAGCAGCGAGTGGGCGGCGTTGTCCCAGGCCACTCGCGGCAGGCCGGCCACAAATCGCGCCAGGCTGTCGATATTTTCGGCATTAATCGGATTTCGTTTGAACGGCATCGCGCTGGACCCCACCTGATGGCGGCCAAAGGGTTCGGCCCACTCGCCTAACGAGGGCGACTGCAGCAGGCGCAGGTCAAAAGCAAATTTGTAGAGCGAGCCGGCCACTCCGGCCAGCGCATTTAAAACCAGCCAATCCTGCTTGCGGGGATAGGTTTGGGTCGCCACCGGGAATGGTTCAAGCCCAATGGCATCCATAATTTGGGTTTCCAGGTTGGCGGCAGTCCAGGTTGAGGCCTGGGCTTGATCGCCGGCAAACGCATCCAGCAGTTCCTGGTACGAGGCTGAGGTGCCGACCGCGCCTTTAAACCCTTTACCCCGAATCCTATCCCGCGCGCGGCGAAGTTCGGCCAAATCGGTGAGTAAATCAAAGCCGTACTGGGCCAGGCGGTAGCCCAGGGTCGATGGCTCGGCAGGCTGGAGATGGGTAAAAGCGATGATGGGGGTGTTGGCCCAGCGTTCAATTTGAGCCGCTACTTCCCGAAGAAGTGTGGTCAAGCGAGCCACAATTAGGTCCAGGCTTTCCCGCAGGCGCAGGGCATCAGCATTGTCTTCCACATCCATCGAGGTCGCGCCCAGGTGAATGATGGCGCCGCCCACCGGGCATTGTTCGGCAAAGGTTTTGACCTCGGCCATAAGATCGTGATGAATTTTTGCCTCGATTTCGGCGGCGCGTTCAATATCAATATCGTTCATATGGGCGCGCAAATCGGCCACCTGCGCCTCAGAAACCAGGCCCACTGCCTGCTGCGCCTGGGCCAGAGCCACCCACAACTGCCGCCATAAGGTCCGTTTGTGGGTTTCGCTCCAGATGTGGCGCATCTCGTCGCTGCCGTAACGCCAGGTAAAGGGGGACAGATAGGTCTGATGATTGAAGGTTTCGGTCATTGTCTGAGTCTCCGCGCCCAGTATAGCACAAGGGCCAGGGGGGGGCAAAGCGATTGACGGGGGGGCGGGAAACTGATACAATAGCCGGCAGTTTTGGTGCCTAAATAGGAGTAAAAAATGCCTCATATCGAGGAATCAAGCGCAATCAAAGATGTGCAAATTGTCACGCTGAAAATATTTGGCGACGAGCGGGGCCGCTTTATGGAGACGTTCCGCAAAGAATGGTTCCCCCAGCGAAGTTGGGATATTGTGCAGACCAACCGTTCAGACTCGCAGGCGGGGGTGCTGCGGGGGCTGCATTATCATTTTAAGCAAGTAGATTACTGGTACGTGATGGCCGGGCAAATAAGAGCCGGATTGGTGGATCTCCGCCCCGGGTCGCCCACCTACGGCGCCACCCAGACCATTGAAATGGGCGAAGAGTATCAACTGGGCGTATTTATTCCCGTTGGCGTGGCCCACGGTTTTGTGGCGCTGACCGATGTAACGCTGACTTATATTGTAGATAATTATTACGACAGCCGGGATGAATTTGGCGTGGCCTGGAATGATCCGGAGATTGGGCTGTCTTGGGGCGTCGATTCGCCGCTGGTTTCTCCCAGAGATAGCGCGAATCCATTATTGAAAGCAATTAGCCCGGAACAGATGCCCAAACCGTACCCACCGAAGCAGTAGCGCGCAATCCGAACGCCATTGTTCGATTTGCGCGCCTCATAACACGTGATGGCCATAAGTTATTGCGTTTGGCATACGCTCTGAGGATCGGTACAAACGAGGATGTTAGCACGAAAGTTGCAAAACAGGCGTACGGTAAAACCTGGCATGCGCATGTTGATTCTGGAGCAACTTTTCCAATTTCTGGATCAAGGCGATAGGGCTGAAAGGTTTGACAAAATAATCGTCGGCGCCGGCGGCCAATCCTTCGGCCACATCCTCTTGTTGGCCTCTGGCCGATAGCAAAATGATGCTGATATCATCGGTAGCCGGCTGCGCCTTGAGCCGTCGGCAGACTTCCAGCCCGTCTATACCGGGCATCATAATATCTAACAAGATGACATCGGGATGGTCTGTGAAGGCCAGGCCCAAGGCCTCCTGTCCATTTTCGGCAAAACCAATCTCATAGTCAAAGACTTCCAGGGTGGCTTTAAGCAATTCTTTTACGTGTGGATGGTCATCCACAATTAATATTTTTTTCATGGTGAAATATCTCCTTTTGAAGGATGTGATCCTTCAATTTGTTTGATATTTCCCTCCTCATTTTTCCTTTGCGTTGCTAAAAAGATAAATTGGGCCGCCCCCACAATTAAGAACACATCCCCTATGCTGATGGCATTTCGACGCCAGGGTAGGGTGATGGGAATAATGTCCGATAGAATCCACAAGCTGGTTTCCTCATACCGCAAAATAACATTTTTACTGGCCGGCGGCCGGGTGTAAGGTTCAACCACGCCGTCAGGGTGAACAAATTGGTACATATCCGGTGTCACCGGCATCCAGCCGCTGTTAGCCGCCATCACCAGGGTGTTCAGACCAATCCCCAAGGCAAATAGCGTTGTCCCCGATATGTGGCGATTCAAAAACAACAATGCAACCAGCGCCAATTGAGATATAAGCAAGAGCCACATTTTCCAGGCGTCGAGGCCCGGCACAAAAATGACCACCCCGGCCTGTAACACAAACAGCCCCAATACGGCCAGCGCCAGAGACCACCCTCCCCGAAAACGCAGCCGGCCAATCGCGCTCAAATCTCGCCGAAAAATCAGCGCCAAAATGATGAGAATTATGATGGCGTAAACTAGAATCATATTTCCTACAGTTTAATGTATTTGCCCAGGCATTACCCCGAAAGACACATTTTTATCTGGCGGGCATATTCTTGCAAGGTGGGAGCCTGAACCCGGGCCAGAATATCTACATCTTCGGGCGGTAAATTCATTTCGGCAATTGCTTCTCTGGGACTGGTCAAGAGTTTGGTTCTAAAGGACACATTGGCGCTGGCCTTAATGAGCACGTCGGAAATTCTGGGCCTGTTTGTTACAATTGTTCTGGCCATAGTGGTAACTTTCAACTCGCTTTTTTGTAAATATTTTCAATAAATTACTCTGATTACTATAACAGAATTTTGATGACATCACTCAGTAAATTGTTATGTAAAGTTAAAAATTAAATTAACCATCAAAAAGAAATATCCCCCGAAAGCATCTGTTAATCGGGGGATATATATTTTGTTGAGAGAATATTTTTTTGAGGAATCTGGCCTGGCACGCCTGCCCACAACTATTTTTTGGCGCGCGGGAGAAACAAAATTTCGGCAAATTTTTCAGGGACGGTTTTAGCCGTGCCAATCACTGGGGGCGCCCCCAATAAGTGCGGCAATAATTAACGTTCCCAAAATAAGTACAACCCGTACATTGGTGCTGTTGGCCCATTGAGCTGCCATTGGTTTAAATTTTTTCAACATGAGAGACGCTCCTTTTCATTTGGTAGTAATATTGATTTTTTGAGGCCCTCCGTTAGAAAGGGCCTGTTGTTGCTTTATTGTTAGCCCATCCGTTTGAAACGTTGGTACAATAATAGCAAGGAGCCTCTTACATCTCTCAGTAAAATTTTATGGCAGGTTAATGGTAGTTGGTTATGAGGAACCCTCCCCTTGCCTGAAGGCTTGTTGCGTTTCCGGAGCCGGCGGGCCGCCCAGTTCCGTTTCAAAAACCCGGCACAGGTTATGGTAATGATCCGCTAAATCCGCATATAAACCCAATTGGACATAGGCCCTGGCGGCGCTCCGGTGCAGGTCCTCACGGAAATAATCGTGATCCAGCCCTTTTTGAATAATTGTTAAAGCCTGACGAGGACTGTTCAAATCCAGTAACTGTTTACTGGTGAGAGAAACAGTCTGCAAAAATTGGCTTTCGCATCTTCGACGGTGAGTCAGGCCCCATTCTTCTAATTCAAACCCGGTCAGAAATTCGCCTTGATAGAGAGCAATAATTTCAAGCTGCAAATCCAATGCATCGCCCGGCGATACAGTGGCAGCCCGCTCAAAAAGCGTGTTAAATGTCAAGGCATCGCACCATTTTAAGTAGTTACGATCAAAAAGATAATAATCATCACGAATCAAAATATAATCGTGTCCCGCCAAAATGCTCTCGCGGAGCCGGCGCAAGGTTTGGTGAAAATTGAGCGAAGCGCGCTCGGCATCCAGTTCGGGCCAGATGGCGGTGCAAACTTCGCTCCAGCGGCTTCCTTGTTCGCCGGCAAGAATCAGATACAACAAAAATTCGGGCATGCGCCGAACTTTTCCGCGCTGGCTGAAGAAATGCTTGAATTCGTCGGCCACAATCAGCGAAGCCGGCCCAAACGAAAACACCTGCACCCCAGGTTCTGAGGCTGCCGCCCAGTTCCGGCGGGGTCCCAACAATTTGCGGATATTGTCTCTCACAGCAGGGGGTGTATCGGCCCGGTGCCGGAAGTGCAACAAAAAATGGCGGGTTTCGGCCAGGATCGATTCCAGGCCGGGCAAAAGTTCTTCGCGGGCCAGAATAAGATGGATTGTTTTTTGCAATTGCTCAAACGCGGCTCGCGCTCTCATATCCAGCAGCAAAGCATTGCCCCACCACAACCGCACCTTGACCTGTTCAATAATATCATTTTCGGTAAAAGAGGCTAAGGCATCGGCAAACAGCGTATAACTGGTGCCGTAGGCTTTCTCAGATACGTATATTCTTGCTTGAAGCGCAGAGGCCAACCCTTTTTCAAAGGCCAGGCCCGTTTCCGTGGCAATTTGCCGGGCCTGGCTGGCAAATTTGAGGGCCTGCTCCAACCGATTTTGCAGGTAAGCGCATTCGCCCAGTTTGACCAGGTTGTAAATTTCTAAGGCGCGCGCGCTGGCCTCTCGCGCCAACTCCATAGATTTTTCAAAAGCGGCTACAGCCTCTCCATAATTGCGCCCCCTTAAATAAATATCTCCAATACCGGCCAGGGCAAATGCGGCCCGGCGGGCGGCGCCGATTTGCAGGGCAATATCCAAACTCTGATTGAATTGTTGCAGGGCTTCCTCATCCTGCCCGATCATTTGCAGGGTGACACCCAGGTTGTTCAAGGTGTTGGCCAGATCATTAGCATTGCCCGACATTTCCCAGATACGGATAGCCTGCCGGTAGTGATAGTTGGCGCCGTTGATGTTTCCCTGGGCTTCCAAACAGCGCCCCATATTGTGGTGGCACGATCCAACGTTGTAAACGTCTTCCAGTAATTCGAACAAATTCAACGCCTGGCGTAAATCGGCCAACGCTTCTGAGATTTTGCCCGCGGTACCGTGGGCCGTGCCCCGGTTTTTGATGGCCCAGGCCATAATCCAATGATCGGCATGGAGTTTTTCCAGTTGTTGCAGCCCTGTGGCGGCCAGCTTGAGTCCTTCGTCGGCCTGGCCCGCCATGCGCAGCCCGATGGATTGCCACACCTGCGCTTCGGCGGCGCCGATCAAATCGGCCTGTTCTCGAAATTTGTCTTCCGCCTGCCGGAAGAACATCATTGCCTGCTCAGATTCTCCCAAATCATAATTGAGAATCTGGCCGCGCAGCAGCAACAACCGGGGACGCTGGAGCAACTCTTCCTCAGGGATTTCGGCCAGCCAGTTATTCAAAGTGAGGGCGCGCCCGGTGGTGTAAAATAACCGCCCCTGTATTTCCAGCAAGTCAACCGTCTTGTCCCAGGCTTGAACTGAAAGATAGAGATAAATTGCTTCTTCAAACCGCCCTTGACGGGCCAGAATATCGCCGGCCTTGATCGATACCCGCCGGTAGAGGGCGTCATCTTCGGCCAATTTGCTTCGCAAGAATTCGCCAAACAAATCGTGGTACCGAAACCCGCCGCCAATCTGATTGATAAAAAGATCCCGGCGGATCAAGGCTTGCAATTGTTCTTGGGCGTTGGTAATGTCTAAGAGATCATTGCATATTTCAGCTGTTATATCCGGCAAGACAGAGGTATACAACAAAAATTGCTGGATGTCGGGCGGTAATTTATCAAAAACCTCTTTAGCCAGATAGCCGTAAATAACCGTCTGGTCGTCGCCCAAAGATTGTTGCAGCCTGCCGGCCAGATTATTGGCGTGCATTAAATGCCCGGTGAGCAAAATCTGGGCAATATTACCATCGGTGGCTTGCGCCAATGTTTGGGCATTGCTGAAATCAATTTCGCGGCCAAAACGTTTGCGGATCACCCGTTGAAGTTCGACGGGGGTAAAACGGAGCTCTTCTTCTGATAAGCCGGTTGCTTTTTCGGTAATGAGCAGCTCAATAACCTGGCTGGTTTCCAGCCGCATATCGCCCCGGGCGGCAACAATTAAGGTACTGGTTTCCGGCAACTGCTCCAGCAGCCGGTTGAGAGCCACGGTCATCCCGGCGCTAACGGCTTTGTGGTAATCATCCAGAATAATCAGGTGAGGGCCTACATTTTCTAAAGAAGTGGTGATGCGGTGAATGCTGGACTGCGTATCGCCTTGCTGAACAATACTAAAAAGCGGCTGAGAATCAATTTGGAAAAAACGATTGGTGATGCTGTGGGTCAACAGGGTTAAAAAGACGGTAGGGTCCCGGTCGGCGGTGTCCAGCGAACACCAACACACCGGCAAATCAATGGTCAAGGCAAAGTCGGCCAAAAGGATTGATTTACCATAGCCGCCGGGCGCGTAAACCGTAATCAAACGATGTTTCGCTTCAACAAATTCGGCCAGCTTGTTCAGCAAACGTTGGCGCCGGTGGATTAAATTGAGCGCGGGTAGACGAATTCGATCCTCTAAAGCCATGGTTATCTGATGCGTTCCAGCCGATATGTTTTGTAGATAAATAATGCTGAGGTTTTACAGGTGGATAGCCCCGGAAAAAAACGAAGTCTTCTGACGAAATTCCCCATCCCTCTTAATTTACCATAAAACCTTAAGATTTGTAATAGTTAGAATATCCCATGCGTACTTTTGGGGGAATGGGGAGGAATTTCAAGACAATTTTGAGGAAATAACGTGTCTACGTGCCGGGTTGTTTGCCGTAGCCGCCGCCACCCGGCGTTTCCAGGCGCAATACATCGCCGCTGTTAACGGCGCAACTGGTTTTGCCGGGTAAATCCAGAATTTTGTTATCCTGAACCAGTAAATTCCGGCCCGGTTGGCCCGGCTGCCCGCCGGCCAGGCCATACGGCGCAAAGTGACGCCGTTCGGTGAGCAACGTTACCTGGGCCGGATAAAGCAGTTCCATCTCCCGCCGGATGCCGTGGCCGCCGCGATAGCGGCCCTTTCCCCCGGAATTTTGCCGAATCTCATAGCGCCGCACCCGGAAGGGATAGGCATACTCCAACGCCTCAACAGGCGTGTTGAGGGTGTTGGTCATATGGCATTGGATGGCATCGGCCCCAGCAGAATTTGGCCCAGCCCCCATTCCCCCGCCAATGGTCTCGTAATATGTGTAGGGGCGTTCCCGTTCCGGGTCCCAGCCGCCAATCATCAAATTGTTCATAGTTCCCTGAGACGCTGCCGGCACGCAGTGGGGCGCGGCCTGGGCCAGCGCGCCCAGCAAAACATCCACAATCCGCTGCGAGGTTTCCACATTGCCGCCGGCCACCGCCGTCGGCAAACGGGCATTGACCACGCTTCCCGGCGGAGCGATCACCCGGATTGGGGCCAAACAGCCGCTGTTAGCAGGGATATCCAGCCCAATCAAGGCCCGAAACACGTACAGCACCGCCGAGAGGGTGACGGCGTAAACGGTGTTCACGCTGCCTTTGACCTGAACCGCGCTGCCGCTGAAATCAACCATCGCCTCATCGCCTTTAATCGAAACGGTCACGGCGATTTTTACCGGCTGCGGCTCAATACCGTCGTTGTCTAAAAAATCTTCAAAGCTGTAATCGCCGTCGGGCAAATCCGCAATCAGATGGCGCGTCATGCGTTCGGAATATTCCAGCAGGCCGGCCATATACGCGGCCACGCGCGGTTTGGTGTAAATGTCTACCACTTCATTAAAGCGATCAACCCCCTTGTTGTTGGCCGCCATTTGCGCTTGCAGATCGCCGGCCCGTTCCTCCGGCGTACGGACATTGGCCAGCAGGAAATCGAGCAAACTCTGGTTGACCTGCCCGCCGGCCACCAGTTTGAGCGGCGGAATGATGATGCCTTCTTGAAAAATTTCGGTAGACAACGGCATTGAGCCGGGCGACATGCCGCCCACATCGGCGTGGTGGGCGCGGCTGGCGACAAAACCGAATAACTCGCCGCGTGCTTCAACAGTAGAGAGGGTTGGCAAGGGAGGATAAAAAATAGGCGTGATCATGGTGAGGTCGGGTAAATGGCTGCCGCCGCGAAACGGATCGTTGAGGATCACCATATCGCCGGAGGCAAAATCAATCCGCTCGATGGCGGCTGCCACGGAGATGGGCATCGCGCCCAGGTGAACCGGAATGTGGGCCGCCTGGGCAATCATCCGGCCCTCCGCGTCGAACAGCGCGCAGGAAAAATCGAGCCGTTCTTTGATGTTGGGCGAGTAGGCTGTGCGGCGCAGCACCATGCCCATTTCCTCGGCAATCGAGGCGAATCGGTTTTTGAAGACTTCAAGCAAAATGGGGTCGTATTTCATCGCAATAATTTCTGAGAGTGAATGACGAGTGATGAGTGACCCGTCTCACTCGTTACTCCTCACTCGTCACTTTCTCACTTCTCACGCTTTTCGTTTCACTCTGATAATCAAATTTCTATAGGCGTCCATGCTCAATCTATCGCCTTTGTTCAGAAAAACGGTGGTATCGGGATGCACGATCACCGCCGGGCCAGACAATTTGTGTCCCGGCTGCAAAGCCTGGCCCCGGTAAAAAGAAACGTCGATCACTCGGTCGGCCAGCACCACCGGGCGGCGGCCTAAGAGTGCTGCCGCCGGATCGGCCTGGCCCAACTCGGCGGGCGTCAACGGCGGGCGGGGCAGCCGTCCGATGGCGCGAACGCGTATGTTGACAATTTCTATGGGCATGGTTGAGTCGCTGTAGCCGTAGGTGTAGGCGTGGGCGGTGTGGAAATCCTCCAAAAAATAAGGCGTGAGCGGTACCATCAATTCGTACGATTGGCCCTGGTAGCGCATATCGGCCATCGTTTCAATTTCGATACGCTCTTCCGGGATGCCTTCGGCCAGAATATCGGCCTGGCCCTGTGAGATCAAAGGTTCGGCCAGCGCTTTGACATCAACATAGGGCGTATTGCCGGGGTACATCACGGTGCGCACGTAATCTTTGATCACGTCGGCGGCCAGCATGCCAAAGGCTGATAGGGTGGCCGCGTTGGGCGGGATCAAAACGCGGGGGACTTTCAGCCCGCGCGCCAGATCAACGGCGTGTAGTCCACCGGCGCCGCCAAAGGAAACCAGGGCAAATTCGCGGGGATCGTGCCCCCGTTCCACCGAAATCACCCGCAGCGCGCGCTCCATGTGGGCGTTGACCACCCTGATTACGCCCAGCGCCGCGGTTTGGGCCGCAGACAAGCCAGGCCGGGATTCCAGGCTGGCCTGCTGCGCCAGCCGGGTTAAAGCGGTTTCGGCGGCCTCCGTATCCAGGGCCATTTGCCCGCCCAAAAAGTTATCGGCGGTGAGACGGCCCAAAATGAGGTTGGCATCGGTTACGGTGGGCTGCCGGCCGCCCTGGGCGTAACAAACCGGGCCGGGGTCGGCGCCGGCGCTTTCCGGCCCTACGCGCAGGGCGCCGCCTTTGTCAACATAGGCCATCGAGCCGCCGCCGGACCCTACGGTATGGATATCGATGATGGGAATGCGGATGGGCATGCCGCCGATTTCCGATTCGGTGGTGATCTCAATCTCGCCGCTGCTCATCGACACATCGGTTGAGGTACCGCCCATATCAAAGGTCAGCAGGCGCTCAAAGCCGGCGGCAGCGGCAATATATTTAGCGCCCACCACGCCGCCGGCGGGACCGGAAAGCACGCAGCGTACCGCCTCGCGTCTGGCCCGATCTAAGCTGATACTACCGCCGTTGGATTGCATCACCCGGAAATCGGCCACGCCGCTTTCTTCGGCCAGGCGGGCCAGGTAGCGGTCCATCACCGGTGAGACATAGGCATTGACCACGGTGGTGCTGGTGCGCTCGTACTCGCGGAATTCCGGCAAAACTTCGTTGGAGGCGGATACAAACAAGCCAAGGTTGCGCAGGTGAGCGGTGATCATATTTTCGTGCTGCGGATAAAGAAAGGAGAACAGCAGGCTGACGGCCACCGAGGTGATGCCGGCGGCGGTCAACTGCTCACCCAAGGTATCCAGCGCGGCGGGGTCCAGCGGCTGAATGGGTTCGCCGCGATGATCCACCCGTTCCGGCACCTCAAAGCGCAGTTCCGGCGGCACCAATGAGGGCAAGCGCCGGCTGAAAAGATCGTAAATATCGGGGCGATTCTGGCGGCCAATTTCCAACAGATCGCGAAAGCCTTCGGTGGTGATGAGGGCGGTTACCGCGCCTTTTCGTTCTAACAGGGCATTGGTGGCTACGGTAGAGCCGTGAACAATGGTGGGGG
Organism: uncultured Caldilineaceae bacterium; assembly: GCA_964612485.1. GTDB lineage: Bacteria > Chloroflexota > Anaerolineae > 4572-78 > J111 > JAFGNV01. Next base: position 783 of record CAZTFF010000051.1, on the reverse strand, counting down.
GCTGCTCTGCCGCGTTGATTTTGGAGAACAATTGCGCCAGTTGGTTCAGTACGGCGTCGGCCGGGTCAAAAGGAGTTGAGAGTCTTTTGTAGGTTTGATACGTGCCGCTTGTTTCGTCAAACAGCACAAAATCGGTAAATGTGCCGCCAATATCAATGCCAATGCGCATAGTTTTCCTCAGCAAACCTGAATAATAAAAACGAAACGCCCTGCTGTGGACGTTTCGCTGCATTTTTAATGCGGTTGATCGTATTCAGTTTTTGGATGTTATCACAACAGAGTTATCACCGTCAACATTGTTGGGCACGTATTTGTCGGCGGCTTCATCGTTATGCCATTCCTCGCCGTTAACAAAGTAGCGGAATTGGTACTCCTGCCCCTGTTCCAAATCGAGCGTGGTTTTCCAAACACCCCTGGTCTTTTTCAAGGGGGCCGCGCTGGGATCCCAGTTGTTGAACTCGCCGGCGACGGCTGCTTCTTTGGCCTCGATACCCTGGGGCAGTTGAAAGGTTACTTTGCAGACAGGCTTGGATTTAAGGAACTTCTTGGTTAACATGACTCCTCCTTGGCTAAGCTTCTAACAGTCCTTCTCAATTTTTAAATGAACAACACGGTCCACTGCGGGGATTAGCCAAATAGTAGTCTAAAGCGGGGTCTTTGGCAAATTTAATCTTAACTTACCTCAATTATCTTTCAACCTGCACCGTCCGCTGAGAATTTATCTTTTTTTCAAAGGCTCATATGGGTTCTGAAGTGAAGCCAGGAATAAGCAAGGAGCGAAGG
>CAZTFF010000050.1:0-36740 GCA_964612485.1 uncultured Caldilineaceae bacterium | reverse complement strand
GGCAGAAGAGATTTAAGTGGAGCCTAACGCCCGCGTGCCAAATCCTTTGACCACAAAGGCCTCCAGATCAGGCTCGGTGTCGGGGTGGCGGGAGGGAATGGTTTTGGGGGTGGCATCGATAATGCCGGAAACATGCTGGTATACGGCGGGGCTGATGACCACCTCGCCCTTGCCCGCGCCGTCGCAGTAACGGGAGGCCTGGTTCACGGTATTGCCGATGACCGTGAATTCCATCTGCTCGCGGGAGCCGATAAAGCCTTGCAGCACCGCGCCCGTATGCACGCCGATGCCAATTTGATATTCCGGCAGGCCCATGCTGCGCCATTTTTTGCCCAGGCGGTAAATAGAGTGCTGCATATCCAGCGCGGCCCGCACTGCGTTTTGCCACTGTTCGCCTTCCGGGTCGGGGTTGGGGCTGCCAAACACCGCCAGCAGGCCATCGCCGATATATTTATCTACGGTGCCGTTGTAGCGAAAGATGATGGGGATGCAGGCTCCAAAGAGTTGGTTGAGCATATCCATCACGTCTTTGGGATCCATCCGGGCGCTGAGGGCGGTAAAGCCCCGCACATCCGAGGCCAAAATCGTGACCGGGTCCATGCGCTCCCCGCCCAGCCCCAGGTCGCCGCGATCCACCATCATACTTTGCAAATGGCCGGCCACCTGCGGCGAGAACTGCCGCATCAGGTTGGAGCGCACAATCTCCTGGTGGCGCAGCTCTTCTTGCAGGGCGTGATTTTTTACAAACATGGCCGCCTGGGTAGCCATAGCCATCAACAGGCGCAGATCATCCACATTGAAGGCGTCGTTGGTGATGAAGTTGTCAACGTACACAATGCCCAAAACCTCTTCCTGCCAGATCAGGGGCACGTACATGGCGCATTGAGTGCCGTGGCCGATAATGCTGTCGGTGAGCTGCGACATTTCTTCGGAATCTTCCCGACGCCAGGTAAAAGCTTCTTGTTTTTCGATGGCCATTTGGGCCAGATTTTGGCTCACCGAGGGGCGAGCGTTGTCCGGGATAGCGGCTTTGAGTTTGAGTTCGTTCCCTTCTTTGAGCAGCAGCGCGCCCCGCTGCGCGCCGGTGATGGCGTTGCACAGCCGCTCGACCACGGTTCTGAGCAGCGGCTCGACCGTTTCCACCGTGCTCAGGGCCGATCCCAACTCGTAAAAGGCCGCCAGGCGGCGCTGGACATCGCCCAACGAGGTATCGGGCTGTTCCGCAAACAGCAGGTTCGAGGGCAATTCGGTGGCCCGCAGGGTGCTGGTGAGCGTGCCTTCTTCTTTGAGGTTGATGACCGGCTGGGTAATATCTTTTTCTTCCACATCCACCGAGGCTCCGCCCATGCGCTGGATAGTCAGCTTGGTCTGGCCCAGCCGGATACGGTCCCCCACATGCACCCGCGTTTTCTCCTCGATTTTTTTACCGTTGAGCCAGGTGCCGCTGCGGCTGCCCATATCTTCAAGCCAATAGGCGTCGTTTTCAAACGTTAGCTGCGCGTGCCGCCGCGACACGGTGGTATCAGGGGTTAAATCCAGTTGCACGACGGTTCCTTCTGCCGGACGGCCAATGAGAATCTGGCTGTCTTCAGATTGGAACCGTTTTTTCATGGAGAGATATGAATAATCAATTATAATCATAATATTCTTTCATCTGCCGGCTATCAAATTAAATTGAGTACCCATTATGCGTAATTCAAACCTTTGAGGTTTACAAGACGATTCTCTATAAAAATTGACTTGGTCAACCAAAATATATCTACAAAAAAGTGAATTCGGAAACCTCAAAGGTCTTTGGTTGGCAATTACGCATAATCCGTTTGAATCTATTATACTATCCCGCCGGATCATTGACCATTCTGCCAATCAAACGCAGCGCTTTTTCCAACTCGGCCTGCCATTGCTCTTGCTTGGGATGCAGGGGCAGGCTGAGCTGGCGCGGCGTTATTTTGGCCCCGTCGTTCAGGCGGCGTTCCAGCCCGGCCCGGTCAATGTGCTCCAGCGTGTCGGCCCGGATGATGATCTGGCCCGATTCGGTGATGATGGCTTTGGCCCCGGCTTCTACCGCCAGAATCTTGAGCCGCAGCTGGTAGAGCAGGTTGGCCAGCGGCTCCGGCAGGTCGCCAAAACGGTCTTCCATCTCCTGCGCCATTTCATCAATACTCTCGATGGTGCTCACCCCGGCCAGGCGGCGGTAGAGCCGCAGGCGCAGTTTTTCTTCCGACAGGTAATCTTCCGGCACATAGGCGGGAATGGGCAAATTGAGTTGAATGCCGTCCGACAGCGGCAGCAGGTAAGCATCGGCCTCTTCTCCGGTGACCAGGTGGGGCGATTCGCCCTTGATCTCTCGAATGGCCTGGGCCAGCAGCCGCGTATACAGATCGAACCCCACGGCGGCAATGTGGCCGTGCTGCTTGGCCCCCAGCAGTTCGCCCGCGCCGCGAATTTCCAGATCGCGCATGGCAATGCGGAAGCCGGCGCCCAATTCGTTGGCCTCGGTAATGGCTTCCAGCCGCTTGCGGGCTTCCTGGCTGAGTTCGTAATGTTTGGGAGTCAACAAATAGGCGTGCGCTTGCACCGCGCCCCGGCCCACGCGGCCCCGCAGTTGGTACAACTGGGCCAGCCCCAGCCGGTCGGCCCGGTCGATGATGATGGTGTTGACGTTGGGCATGTCGATGCCGTTTTCAATAATGGTGGTCGAGACCAGCACGTCGTACTCGCCCGACACAAAACCCACCATCACCCGCTCCAGTTGGCGGGGACTCATCTGCCCGTGGGCCACGCCGACAGCCACTTCCGGTAAAATATTGCGCACCCGGTTGGCCTTCTGCTCGATGCCCATCACCCGGTTGTAAACGTAAAACACCTGCCCGCCCCGGTCCATCTCGCGCAAAATGGCTTTGCGGATGAGCTGCTCGTTGTATTCGGTTACGGTAGTAACAATGGGCAGCCGTTCTTCGGGCGGCGTATCAATGGTGCTGAGATCGCTTACCCCGCTCAACGACATATGCAGCGTGCGCGGAATAGGCGTGGCGGTGAGCGTCAATACGTCAACCTCGGTGCGTAGTTGTTTGAGCCGCTCCTTTTGCTTGACGCCAAAGCGCTGCTCCTCATCGATCACCAGCAGGCCCAAATTTTTGAATTGCACATCTTTTTGCAGCAGCCGGTGGGTGCCAATGACTACATCTGTGGTGCCCTGGGCCAGATTGACCAATGTTTTTTCCTGCTGCTGTTTGGTCTGGAAACGGGACAGCATTTCGATGACAACCGGATAGGCTTCCAGCCGCTGCCGAAAGGTTTGGAAATGCTGCTGGGCCAGCACCGTGGTGGGGGCCAGAATGCCCACCTGCTTGCCGTCCATCACCGCTTTGAAAGCGGCCCGCAGCGCCACCTCGGTTTTGCCGTAGCCCACATCGCCGCACACCAGGCGGTTCATAGGGCGCGGTTTTTCCATATCCTGCTTCACTTCATCGATCACGCGCAGCTGGTCGTCGGTTTCCACAAAGGGGAAGGCGTCTTCCACTTCGGCCTGCCACTCGGTATCGGGGCCAAAGGCGTGGCCCGGCGCAACTTCCCGTTTGGCGTACACCTCCAGCAGGTCCATGGCAATGTCTTCCACCGATTTTTTGGCCCGGCGCTTGACGGTATTCCAATCGGCGCTGCCCAGGCGGTTGAGAATGGGCAGGTGCTCGTCCATGCCTACGTAACGGGCCAGCCGGTCGGCCTGGTGAATGGGCACGTAGAGTTTATCATTGTTGGCATATTCCACGGCCAGGTATTCGCGCTCCACGCCTTCAAAATCCAGCTTGACCAGACCCACGTAGCGGCCAATGCCGTGTTCAATATGCACCACCAGATCGCCGGGGTTCACATCGGCAAAAAAGGTTTCCGGCGTCACGCCCTTGCGCGGTTTGGGCCGCCGCAGGGTGGTGGGTTTTTTCCAGCCAAACAGCTCGGAGTCGGACATCACCGTCAGGAACGGCTCCGAGTCTTCGCCGGCCACGGTCCAGCCTTCCATCAACATTCCCTGGATCAGGGTGATGGTGCCGGCGGGCGGCGGCGGATCGCCGGGAATCAGACTCTCGCCGGGCGTCACCAGAACGTTGGCGTATTCATCCAGCAAATTACTCAGGCGTTGGGCCTGCCGGCTAACCAGCACCACCCGCTCGCCCCGCTTTTTGCGTTTGACCACTTCTTCCAGCACGTGTTTCACCTGCCCGCCGAAAGCCGGAGGTGGAGAGAAGGTGGATTGGAGCAGGTAGGAAGCAGAATCTAATTGTGAATTGTGAATTTCGGATGGATCGCTATTATTTAGTTCAGGGTTTTGAGCCGCTTGGGTGGTTGGCCGGAGTTGGGTGAAGCCGAGGGTGAGGGGTCGATGCGCGGCCAGGGCTTCGGGCAGGGTTTTCCAGCCGAAGAAGGGATCGGGCCAATTGGGGGGCAGGTCGCCCACGTCGGTGAGGTCTTTTTTGAGCGTGCGGGCCTGCGATTCAATTTCATCAACCACGGCAGCCAGTTCTTCCGGGTCTTCAATAAAAACCAGCGCGTCTTCCGGCAGGTAATCCAGCACCGACGCGCCCCGGTCGCCGTTGGGCTGGGCGGAAATGCCGTTGTAGAAGAAGGGCAGGTAATACTCGATGCCCCGGAAGGTGGTGCCGCTGTCGAGTCGGGCGATGTCTTCTTCCAGCGAAATTTTGGCGCTGGGCTGCAAATCAGACAGGTCCCATCGGGCCAACTGCTGCGCGGCGTGGCCGGCGTAGCGGGGCAGGGCCTCGTTGGCCGGCGATACGGCAAATTGTTTGAGCCGGTTCTCCGAGCGTTGGGTCACGGGGTCAAAACTGCGCAGCGAGTCGATTTCATCGCCAAAGAGTTCAATGCGCACCGGCGTGACGCGGTTGGGCGGGAAAATATCTAAAATACCGCCGCGCCGGCTGAAGCTACCCGGCACTTCCACCACTTCTTCCGGCTGGTAGCCCATTTCAACCCATTGGCCCACCACCTTGTTGAGGTTGATCTGCCGGCCCACTTCATAATGCAGCAGAGAAAATTCTTCCGGCGGCAGCGTTTTGTGCATCAAGCCCCGCGCCGAGGCCACCACCAGCGGCGGCGGGGATTCTTGCTGGGTATAGCCCGCCAGCGCGCCCAACGCGGCCAGCCGTCCCTGGATGGTTTCGTGGCCCCAGGCCACTTTCTCGTGAGGCAGGGCGTCGGGATCGGGCAGGCGGTAGATCAGGCCGGGGTCTTCGGCCCAAATTTGAATCTGCTCTTTGAGAATCTTGGCTCGCTCGGCGCGGGCAGTGATGAAGAAGATGGGGCGCTGCAAATCGGCCAGCAGGGCGGCCAGCAAAACGGGGCGGGCCGCGCTGAACACGCCCATGGGCCGGCGTAAATCGTCGGATGGTTGATCGGCATAAATCGCATCGGCCAGGATGTTGTAGCCGGGTATTTGGTTAAAAAGCTTGAGTAACGGCGATAGATTGGTCAATTATTAATTGTGAATGATTAAGGGTTAATTTTTTAAGGGTTACCAAACATATTATTATAGCAAAGGATGAGGAAATACCCGAATCGGGGGGATGGTTAAAAACTATGACTAGAATTTCAACATTTCTAAAGTGTAAAAGCAGAACAAACATGCGGGTCTGTTTGCGCAATTGAGCCATCCAAATTACAATTAACTTGACTTGAAAAATCAGGAGCAGAAAATGCCTCAGATTTGGCGTTGGGATCAGGGCAGGTTAAGCTATTTCAATTTTGACAATCTAAGACGAATAGCCTCAGTATTGGTTCAATTGGAAGGTGTAGGATTAAACCTACGCGACTTAGACCCACTTAGAACTCCTTTGGAGGAATAAACTAAACTTACATTCTCACCAACACATTACAAGGTTTGGCGTAATTATGCGCGTATTTTTAAGTGGACATTGATTGCGGCGCGGATTGATGACCGTTTGGTTACAACGGATATTTGCAAGAAATTAGCCGAACCCCCATCCACGGCTTGGGATATAGATGAATACTTATCTTTCGTTATTCCACGTGTCTATTATCCTTCTCCTGCTACGCAAAGCTACAATACAACTTCTCCTCAAACCTTTCCTTTTTGCGCAATCTTGAAATATCTCCTGGCTGTCTATAAGCAACAAGGTGAAGCCGCTATTGATTTACCAACTGTTTTTTCACGCTTGATAGGAAATGACTATCGAGGAATTGAACCAATTGACTCCTATCTCGCCCTTCCAGAAACTAATTACCATCCCAAAGGTGATCAACCCCGCCAATTGCGAGAATTGCTGATTTTTATCAGTCAATCAAGTTTTTTGAAATGGCATAATGGAATGTTACACCTTGACATTATCCAGGGCGATGAAGAACCATTACAGCAAATTGAGACAATAGCTTCTCCTATTATAGAAACAAGACACCCAGATGCAGATGCAGAAGTAATTCGGTTGGGTACAATTGAACCTGATAAAGTAATGCCTATTGCCTCTGTTTCAAGAGAGCTACAAAGTGATTTAACCTTCACGGAAGGCAAGCGAGTTCGGGTAACTCATTTGCGTGTTGAGCGAAGTCCACAATTGAGAAGATTATACTTTGCCAATTTGGCCCCTCCATTTTTATGCGACATGTGTACTTGTGATACTAAGGAACGTTATCCTTGGACAGATAATCTTTTAGAGTTACACCACTTGTTACCACTTTCATCTGTTGTAAAAATGAGTATACAAGGCACATCATTTGATGATTTAGTACCACTTTGCCCAAATTGCCATAGAAGTATTCATTCATATTATAGAATTTGGTTGCGTGGTCAAAAATTGGATGATTTTGCCGATGTCGACCAAGCTCACTCCGTCTATCAAGAAGCAAAATCTCAAATTTATCTTGGATAATTGTGATGAAGTTTAATGGGAGATTACCATTTTCAGAACAAGAGAAAATGGTAAATTATAGCATCATTAAAAAAATAAAACTCAGTAAGGTCTTGGAAGAAAAAGGCTATACTTACGAGGATTTACGATATAGAAACACCCTCCCCATTCAGCCCTCTTTGGCAGAATATCGAACTCTTACCGATTATGACTTTCCTACCAATGGTATACCAACCGTTAGTTTTTTTTCGGGTGCAGGTGGACTTGACTTGGGATTTGAATATGCGGGGTTCAATCATTTGGCGTCATTTGAGATCAATGAACTTTTCACCGAAACCTTAAGGAAGAATCGTCCCAATTGGCGAATATTCGGCCCTCCTCATTATTCAGGTGACATGCGGAAGAGAGAAGAAATTGCCGACATCTTACATAATGAAGTAGGTATAAGCACCCCATTCGACGGTATTTTTCACGGTGGCCCCCCCTGCCAACCTTTTAGTATTGCGGCTAATCAGAGATTTGCAAAATCTAGTGAGAATTTCAAAAGAGTAGGTTTTAATCACGAGGATCATGGAAACTTACTATTTGATTTTATTTGGCAGATTAACCTTTTTCATCCACGAGTATTTCTAATAGAAAATGTAACAGGTTTAAAAACGATTGATGGTGGCGAACAGTTAGCAGAAGCGATTAGATTATTGACAAAGTCAGGTTATGAAGTGGCAGAGCCAGCGATAATTGATGCCAGATTTTACGGCGTTCCTCAGTCTCGAAGCCGTCTATTTTTGTGTGGCTGGCGAAGAAATGGTAACAAATCTTTTAAATTGCCGACAGGGGATTTTCTTGAAGTACCTTGCTACAAAGCCCTTGAGAAACCATTGGATGATATACCCAATCATACTACCAGACAGCATAAGGCTCCTTCGATTATAAGGTATATGGAATTAGATTATGGGCAACGCGACCATTTGGGACGAGTCGACCGACTTGATCCAAATTTGCCTTCAAAAACCGTAATTGCAGGTGGAATGGGAGGTGGTGGTCGTTCACATCTTCATCCATTTATTCCTCGTACTTTGTCACCACGCGAATCAGCCCGTCTCCAAACTTTTCCAGATGATTATATTTTTTATGGGCCACCGGCACGACAACTAACTCAAGTAGGAAATGCTGTGCCACCCTTATTGGGCTTGAAATTAGCCAGAGCCATTTTTGATTCTTTGTTAGCCTGATTTGAGTTTGTAGAGTGGTAGAATCATCCTTACTGAATGAAAGCACTATCGAGGGATTTTGGGATGATTTATTTACTTGGTTTAAGCTGGCAAAACGAGATTTCCCATGGCGTAATACTACCGACCCTTATGCAATACTCATTGCGGAAAAGTTACTTCAACAAACAATGGCTCGCGATTATGTGGTTCAAGCCTATACAGAGATTATAAGCCGGTATCCAACTCCCCAAGAATTAGCACTAGCGAAAATATCAGAATTGGACAAGATTTTTCAACCTTTGGGATTATTCTTTCGGGCCAAACATATTAAACTGATGGCGCTTGAAATTGTTGAAAAATATGATTCGATTGTTCCTGAAAATCTAAATGACTTGATGGGTTTAACGGGAGTGGGACAATATTGTGCTCGTGCTGTATTGAGTTTTGCGTATGGAGAGGATGTGCCTGTCGTAGACACGAATGTTTCTCGGTTTTTATATCGACTTCATGATATTCAGGAGCCTATGCCGAGAACTCCAACTAGAAGCAAGAAATTGATCAGGTTAGCTGAAGAAATTTTACCAAAAGGGCAATCTAAAGATTTTAACTTAGCAATACTGGACTTATGTGCTCTTGTCTGTAAAGTGAAAGAACCCTTGTGTAAGCAGTGTCCTATCAATAAATATTGTTTGTATGGTGAGAAAACTCTCATGCAGAATTCATCAACAAAGTCTTAGCCACGCTGCAAGCGATTTGCCTGCCAGTGGGTGCAAAGAAAATTGAAGTATAAAGAACAAGTCCTGTCAGTCCTTCACGTCTGACAGGACTTGTTTGTTATTCTTTAGCCCGCATGTGGGGGAACAGAATGACCTCGCGGATCGATTGTTGGTCGGTAAAGAGCATGGTCAGCCGGTCGATGCCGATGCCCAGGCCGCCGGTGGGCGGCATGCCTTGCATCAGGGCCATTACGTAATCTTCGTCCATCATGTGGGCCTCATAGTCGCCGGCTTCGCTGCCCTGCTGCTGCTCTAAAAAGCGCCGGCGCTGGGTAATGGGGTCGTTCAACTCCGAGTAGGCGTTGCCGGTTTCCATGCCGGCCACAAAAATCTCAAAGCGTTCTACCACGCGGGGATCGTCCGGGTTTTGTTTGGCCAGCGGTGAGATGTCGAGCGGGTAGGTGTGGATGAAGGTGGGATTGGTGATGGTGGGTTCCACGTACTCGCCCAGCAATTCATCCACCAGTTTGCCCCAGGTGGGCTGAGGAGAAACATCAAGCTTGCGCTGCTGGCATTCGGCCCACAGCGCCTTGACATCGCCGTAGGAATCAAAAATATCAATGCCGGTGGTCTCTTTAATGCCGTCGGCCAGGTTCAAGCGCCGCCAGGGCGGGGCCAGGTCAACCGCCTGCCCGTTGAAGGTGATTTTTGTGGTTCCCAACACCTCTTGGGCGATAAAGGCCACCATATTTTCGGTCAACTGCATCATCTGTTGGTAGTCGGCGTAGGCCCAGTAGCACTCCATCTGGGTAAATTCCGGGTTGTGTTTGGTGCTGATGCCTTCGTTGCGGAAATCTTTGCAAATTTCGTACACTTTATCAAAACCGCCCACAATCAGCCGCTTGAGATACAACTCATCAGAAATACGCAGGTACAGTTCCATATCCAGCGCGTTGTGGTGGGTGGTAAAGGGTTGGGCCATCGCGCCGCCGTAAAGCGGTTGGAGGGTGGGCGTTTCCACTTCCAGAAAGCCCTGCTCATCCAGATAGCGGCGCATCACGCTGACAATTTTGCTGCGCTTGATGAAAATATCGCGCACCTCGGGGTTGGCGATCAGATCGCGGTAGCGCTGGCGGTAGCGCAGTTCGGTGTCTTTCAGGCCGTGCCATTTTTCGGGCAGGGGGTAGAGAGCCTTGGACGCCAGTTGAAAATCGGTCACGTGGACGGTCACTTCGCCGGTGCGGGTGCGGAAGAGGTAGCCCTGCGCGGCCACAAAATCGCCCAGGTCAAAATCTTTGCTGAACTGCTGGTAGGCGTCGTCACCCAACTCGTTTTTGCGCAGGTAGATTTGGATACGCCCGCTGCCGTCTTCCAGATGGGCAAAGGTACTTTTGCCCATATTGCGCACGGCCACCAGCCGCCCGGCTACTTCGGCCTCTACCTGGGGCTTTTCTTCGGAATCTTCCGGGTGTTGGGCCTCGGCGGACTCAAACATAGCAATGGCCTCGGCGGTGGTGTGGTTGCGGATCACGCGGGGGGGGTAGGGCAGGTGTCCCCGTTGGGTGAAGTTGGCAATCTTGTTGGCGCGCTGCTCAACTTGCTCGCCAAAGTTGTAAAAATAGGACAGGTCTTGTTCCATCAGGTTGTTATCTCCAGACATACAAAATAAAAGCGGGGTCTTGTTCAGACCCCGCCTATTATGCACGTGCTTGCCAATTGACGCAAGCTACTCGATCTTCGTCACTTCAATTTCAAGCGCGCCGCCGGGGGTTTCAGCCGTAACTTTTTGGCCCACTTTAGCGCCCAGCAGGGCCTGGCCAATGGGCGATTCGTTGGAAATGCGGCCGTTCATCGGGTCGGCTTCGGCGGACCCCACGATCACGTAGGTTTCTTCCAGGCCGTCTTCGGCCACAGTTACTTTGCTACCCACATCTACATGGTCAGATTTGCCGTTCTTTTCAATGAGAACCGCGTTCTGCAACTGCGCTTCAATGGTCTGGATGCGTCCTTCAACAAAACCCTGCGACAATTTCGCTTCATCATAGGCGGAGTTTTCGCTAATGTCGCCTTCTTCTTTGGCCGATTGAATTTCAGCGGCCACTTCTCGACGGCGGACATTAACAAGGTATTCCAATTCCTCTTCCAGTTTCTTTTTTCCTTCTGCGGTTAAATAGACAGGTTTGTCCATCATAAAAAAATCTCTCTTTCTAGTGCCCTCAAACAGGTATGCGGGCAGGAAACAAAAAAAAACAGAGACCGCTAACGGGCCTCGGTTAATTGGGGTGCGTTCCCTACCTTTAACGCCCGTTATTATACCTGAAATCAGCGATTTTGTAAAGCCCCTTTTTTATTCATTGATATTACTTTTCTCCTAACTCATTTTTCCTTACCTCCAAAATGATGCCGGGTTTGCTCTATTATACTCTCTGAAGAAGCCAGCCTTCAGACCGCTTTACCACGTGAACCTGTCGATTGTCGTACGGGATGTTAGGCCTGTATTCTTACCGCAATCCGGCAAATAGATCGTCTTCTTTGCCATCAGCCGTCAGGCTGGCCCGGATGTCGGGGCGGCAGTGGGCCAGAATGTAGGCTTCCTGGGTCAACCATTCATCCGGCTCGTCATCCTGAAACATATCCGGCCCCAATTGGCTGGCGTGGCAGCGAATGCCCTTGAGCTTGGCCTGCGCGTAGTTGCTCACATCAATAACGGTAGTGATCTGGTCCATCGGATAGCCCACAAACGGAAAAGGTACGCCGTCCATAGGCACGTAATCTCGCCCCATCATTTCGCTCATTTGATCGATCTGCTGTTGGGGCAGGGCGCGGTAGTAAAATTTAGCCACTTCATGCGGCGGTCCGGCGTCTTCCCAACACTCGCTTTCGGCGGCCAGTTTAACCGCCGCCGAGGCCCAGCGATGCACGGCCAGATGATCGTAATGGCCGTACACGCCTTCCGGCCCAAACGTGATGACCACATCCGGCTTGATCTGGCGCAGCAGTTTGACCACTTTGAACACGGCCTCATTCTGGGGCACCACCGTGGTCTGGCCGTCGATATAGCCCAGCAGATGCAGTTCTTTGATGCCGTATTGTTGGCAGGCGCAGCGCAATTCTTGCTCGCGGACCACGCTGATGGGCTGGGGAAATTCAAATTCCGGGTTGGCGACCTGGCCGGCTTCGCCCATGGTGGCTGTAATCAAATGAACGTCCACGCCTTCGCTGGCATATTTGGTTAAAGTTCCACCGGTGCCAAAGGCTTCATCATCGGGATGGGCATAAATAGCCAGGAGGGTCAGGTTGTCTGTCATAAGGTTGATCCTCTGTTTGAATTTTGATAATGATTTAGAGACTATACATGAAATTCGACGAGGAACAAAACAGAACCTATGTTCTGGATTGTATCACCACTTCCCCGATTGGTCAAAATTCACGCTAAAAAATAATGACATTGTCTGTAAAAAACAATGTCACACGTCTCCTGCCGGATTGCGCCTTTATCAGAGAGCGGCATTGCTCACCTGGACCTCAAAGAACTTCGTTAAACAGATGTCCGGTACACCTCATCCATCGCTTCGGCCAGGTCTTCAAGCTGGTAAACCTGTTCCGAAATTTCTTCTTGCAGCCGGTTGATACGATTACCCTGCTCTTCTTTGGTATCCACCAGCAGCAACTGGGAGTAAATTGTGCCCAACGCCGAGAGCGTGCTGTCGAGTTGGTAGCCGGCTTTATCCATATTGTTTTGCAGATTTTCCAGGGTTTCCAACTGGCGTTTACGGTCGGCGATGGTGCGTTCCAACTGGCGGCGCACCTCGGGATTATCTTCGCGCCCCAACCGCTGCTCATAATCTTTAATGGCTTTGGGCACGTTTTGCAGGTCCTGGGCAATCACTCTGTTCTGGTTGAATTTGTCTACCCGCTCGGCCAGGTTATACACGGCTTGCAGCCAGTGCGCCACTTCCCGCGCGGTTTTATTCAGCCGGTCGCGCAAAACGCCTTTGGGTGCTCGTTGAACCGCTTCATCGATCAACGACCAGTATTCCAGGGCTTTGCTGGTTTTGGCCCGCAGCGTCATATCCCGGATAATGCCCGGCTGGAAGTCCGGCTCAAACAAATCGGCCACGGCCTTGGCCTGGATCTTCTCGTTGCGAAAGGTGAAGAAGAGATAAAAGATTTCGGCCACAATGCCCGCCAGCAGCGGGATCAAGGCTCCCAACCAGGCCAGCGCCGAAAACCCGAGTAGAGGAAAGAGAAATAACGGCATGCAGGCCGTAGCCACAAGGGTGGCGGCAATGATGAGCGCATTTTGCACCCGAAAAAATGAATGCACAAAAATGGCTTTGCGGATGGCCGGCTCCGTGATCCAATTTTCGTGGCGCTGTTTGTAATTTTCTATGGTGTATCTAAGAATAGCGTCTTGGGCGCGTTGTTCCAGATTTTTTCTCTTTGCCATGGATGCCTGAGGTTAAATCTGAGCGGGGTCTAAAGTATTTGCCTGGAAACTACTTCCACCTTTACTGGAGAGTTATTCCAGACGGTCACTTAGACCCCGGCTGTATAGTCATTTCGGATGGTACTTTTAATACTCGCCGGCGCTGCTGGTGAGCTGGTCTTCTTCTTCCACCAGTTCGGCCTCTTCTTCGTCCAGCATCAAACGGCGGCGGCGTTCTTCCAGTTGGCCTTGCAGCCGGTCTTTTTGCAGCACATCGTCCATTTGCGAGCTGAGGCGGTCGGCACGCATTTCCACTTCAGCATCGGCCCGGTCCAGGCGGGCACGGATTTTATCGGCTACACGGGCAATGTCGGAGTCGCCCACGCCTTCCAGCGAGTCCAATGATTTCATGCTCTGCGCGGCAATTTCTTTGGTTTTGGCCAGTTCCAGCAGGCCCAGCACGTGTTCCCGTTCTTGTTTGATGCTGCGCAGCCGGGCTTCCAGCTTGAGCCGGGCGTCGGCCAGTTTGTCGGCCTCTTTTTTCTGCTGCATGTATTGCTGGCGATATTCCTGGGCCAGGTCATTTTTGGAATTATATTGGCTCTGCGCGGCAATGGCCAGATCATCTTTGCCCAGTTTGAGCAGCCGGTCGATGTCGTTGTCCAGGGCTTCGGCTTCGGCCTGGAGTCGTTCGTATTTGCGTTTGAGCGTTTTTACCTGCCCTTTGACCGTAACCAGCGCGTCTTCAAGATCATCCAGGTTATTTTCCGCCTGTCGAATATACTCATCAAGCACGGCAACGGAGTTTGCATCTAGCGCGCTGTCTACCATTGCGTGCATATTGGCCGAGATAAGCGTTTGTACCTTTTGGAATAATGACTGTGCCATGGGGCCTCCTTAGTTTTGTTTTGTTTGCCGGTGGTTTATGAAATGAAATCAACGTGGTAATGTTTATTTCAACACATTATTTCTTCTCTATATTTTGGGGAAACGAGGACTGAGCCTGTCGAAGACTGTTGGTTTCGACAAGCTCAACCAACTCTGCCCCAGATTATTAAGAAGATACACACGTTTACCATTATACACTTGATTTAGTTCAATTTCCAAAAAGATTGGGAAGCATGGAGCATTTTTTCGTAGATGCGCCCTTCGATACGGTCCTACACCGAGTGTAGGCCTCCACTTCGTTTCGCAGCTACTCAGGATGCGGAATTTGAGAAAAAACATCCACAAACGCGCTTGTGCGCCGCGAACAAGTGTGCTACAATCTTTTAACTACACAAGATAATTCTCTTTCTTCATTTTGTTAGTACGCAAATCAATCGGAAGAGTTGCACAAATTATGGCCAACATTCAACGGGTGCGCTTTGCCCTGCCCCTGCCGCCCAGCATAAACAGCCAGTACACGCGGGTGGGCAAACGCCGAGTCTTATCCAAGGAGCATCTGGGCTTCAAGCGGACCGTTCGCCGCAAGATGCACCGCCTGCGCGTAGACGAGGTAGTGACCGACGCCTTTGTTAAAGCGCTGGAAACAGGCTGGGTTGGCCTGTTTCTGGATTTCTATTTTGAAACGCCGCTCCGCCGAGATTTGGACGGCGGCTTGAAGATCACCCAAGATGCCATTTTGGAGGGACTGGGTATCAACGACAACCGGGTGGTGGATATTCACCTGGTCAAGCGCATCGACCCCACCCATCCCCGCGTGGAGGTAGAGTTGGAAGCGATTCCCGAATGGCAGTTTGATGATGAGTATGTGGTGCTGGAGCCGAACGAAGACGCAAATAGTTCGAATGGTGATGAATAGATCACCTCAGAGATTCACCGAGAAAGATTGAAACCCGGTCATCAGTGAGCAGTTATCAGGTTGCTTGCAGTTTGTCATAACTGACCACTGACATACGGATGACTGTTTACTATTTTCAGAGGAGAAAATAATGACCAAACGCTTCATTCTTGTGGCCGGGAACATCGGCGCCGGTAAAACCTCGCTCACCGAACGGCTGGGAACGCGGCTGGGCTGGCGCACCAGCTTTGAATCGGTGGCCGATAACCCCTACCTGCCCGATTTTTACGCCGATATGCGCCTGTGGTCGTTCCACCTGCAAATTTTTTTCCTGGGCCACCGCGCCGAACAGCACCTGGATTTGATCCGCTGCCCGGAATCGGCCATTGCCGACCGCAGTATTTACGAGGACGCTTTCATTTTTGCCCGCGCCCTGCATCATTTAGGCAATTTGAACGAACGGGACTATCAGGCTTATCGCCGCCTGTTTAATCTGGTGGTGGCGGGCCTGCCCCGGCCCGATCTATTGATCTACCTGAACGCGCCGGTCTCGGTGCTGCTGGAGCGCATCCAGCGGCGCGGGCGCGCTATGGAAAGCGGGATCACCGAGGATTACCTGACCCTGCTAGAAACATTTTACGATGACTGGATGGAAATTTTTGACCTGTGCCCGGTGCTGACCATCCACACCCACAACCTGGACTTTGTGAACAAGCCCCAGCACCTGGACATTGTCATCGAGCGCATTCAGGATAAGTTGGCCGGGAAAGAAGATGTGGTTTTTCCCAATAACCATGAGGGGGCCGAATAATCTCCACTTACCCCTCTGGTTGGTCGGGGTACGGCCCCGCAATCGACAAAGCAAAAATTTCGTCGCTCAGATAACGCTGCGCGGCAGCTTGAATGGCCTCCCGGCTGACGCCCCGGATGATGTCGGGATAGCGGGCAATGAAATCATCCTCCAAATCATACAAATGCATGTCGATCAAAATACTGGCGATCCCCTCGTTGGTTTCCATTTGCAGCGGTAAAACGCCGGTGAGATAGGCCTTGGCATCGGCCAATTCTTCGTCGCTGACCGGTTCTTCGCGGAAGCGGCGAATCTCGGCCACGATCAGTTCGATTGCTTTGTCGATGGCCACCGGGTTCACCCCGGCAAAGGCATACCACGGCCCCGGCCCGCTGCCGCCCTGCACCGTAGAAGTAGCGTAGTAGGCCAACCCTTCTTTATCCCGGACGCTGTCGCCAATGCGCCCGCCCAGCCCCAACTGGCCCAAAATGGTGTTGCCCACGTAGGCGGCGTAAAAATCATCGGCCTGGCGGGGCGGCCCCATCCAGCCCAGCACTACATCGGCCTGGGATTTGGTGGGCATACTGTGCAGGTAGCACACCTGTTCGGTGAGCGGGGACGGAGTGGGCACGCCTGGTTCCGGCGGCGCATGTTCCGGCTGCCACCGGCCCAGCGTCGACTCCAGCGTTTCAAAAACCTTATCGCCGGTTACATCACCCACCACAACCACGGCCCCGTGTTGGGGATGAAGTTGATGGTAAAAGGCCAGCAGGTCATCGCGGGTCAGGGACGGCACGGTAGCCAGGGTTCCGTCCAGGGACCGGCCATAGGGATGCTCCAACGTATACAACCCCTCCCGAAAATATCGCCCGGCCATGCTGCGGGTATCATCCTCATCTTCTTTGAGATCGGTGATAATTTGCCCGCGTAATTTCTCAACTTCTTTGGGGGAGAAGGTGGAAGCGGTCATCATATCGGTCAGCAGCTCGGCCAGCAGATTGAAGTCTTCGGCCAGGCTTTTGCCGCCAAACCCGGTCAGATGGCGCCCGGTGTTGATGTAAACACTCCCGGCCACCGACTCGATAATCTCATTGATCTCGCTGTAAGTATGCTTGGCCGTGCCGCGCCGCATGGCGCTGCCGGTAAACGAAGCCAGCCCGGCCTGTTCCGGCAGCTCTAAATTGGCTCCGCCCGGCACATAGCCGCGCACTACCACGCTGCGGGCGTGATGGTTTTCTTTGACTATCAGAGCCAACCCATTAGCCAGCGTATAGTTGTGAAATGTTAGGTCCAAGATTCGTTCCTCTCCAGGTTTTTATTCTTATTCGTTAACCGGCTCAAACCAGCCGACCGTGCGGTTATGCGGCCGGAGGTAGGTTTGGGCCACGCGCTGCACATCGGCGGCGATGACGGCGTCCAGATCATCGGCCAGGGTTTCATATTGACGCCAGCCGCCCAGCATTTCCATCAGCCCCAGCCATTGGGCCTGGCTGCTCACCCGCTCCAGGGTGTAGGCCAACTGCGCCCGCACCTGTTTGCGAACGCGGCTCAGTTCCGTTTCCGAGACCGGTTCTTCCAGGAGGCGCTCTATTTGCGCGTCGAGGGTGGCTTCAAACTCTTGCAGCGTGTGGCCGTCGCGAATGGTGCCGTGGAAATGAAGCGGTTCCGGATCGATGCTGGGCTGGTAATGCGCTCCGGCATAGCTGGCAATCTCGGTTTCAACCAGCGCCTTGTACAGCCGGGCGCTGCGGTGGGTGGGCGTGCCCCCGCCAAAATGCGCGCCGGCCAAAATAGCTTCCAGCATGATGACGGCATAGGCATCTTCATGGCTGCCGGCGCAAGTATGGTAAACCGATTGAAAATAGCGCGTAGTCCCGGGTTGGCGCAAAATCACCCGCCGCTCGCTCTGCTGGGGCGGCTCTTGGACCTGCACCGGGGGCGGCGCCGGGCCGGCCGGAATGGAACCATACAGTTCCTCAATGCGGTCTTTTGTCTGCTCGATGTCCATATCGCCCACAATCACCACCACCGCGTTATGCGGGCCGTAATACATTTTGTAATGCTCGTACAGATCATCGCGGGTAATATTACGCAGGTCTTCTTTCCAGCCGATGACCATATGCCCGTAAGGATGAACGCGAAACGCGGTCGCCATCACTTCTTCATACAGCGCCCATTCGGGATTATTCTCGCTGCCTTCACGCTCGGAAATAATCACCGTACGCTCGCTGTCCACCTCGCCGGGATCAACCACCGAATTCGCCATGCGATCACTTTCGATGCGCAGGCCCAGGTCCAGCCGGTCGGCGGGCAAAATTTCAAAATAGGCGGTGTAATCCTGGCTGGTGAAGCCGTTCAGCACGCCGCCGTTGCGGTTGATCTCCCGCATGATGCGGCCTTTGGGAAAGGTGGGCGTGCCTTTGAACATCATATGCTCCACCCAGTGAGAAATGCCGGTTTTACCGGGCTGCTCGTTCCGCGCGCCCACCCGGTACCAGACCCAATTGCTGACCACCGGCGCCACCCGCACCGGCTTGAGCAATACTTGCAAGCCATTGTCCAATTTATAATCAATCACACCATTGTCGCTCAAATCTTTGCTCCTTGAAAAATAGTGAGGAAATTTTAACACAAAGAATCAAAAGCGCAAGGATTTTGGGAAATTTTAATCTGGGATGGGGATATCATCCCGAAATTTCAGCAAAACTGCTAATCCGGGTAAAATAGAGAGAAACAATGAAATTGGCAATGAGAGATCGTGTGCGGAAATTCATAAAACAACATCAAAAGCCTTTATTGATTTTTCTGGGAATGGGCATGGCAACCGGGATATTTTTGGCCGCGTGGCCCTGGCTGGTGGATAGATATTACCAGCGTTTAATCTATGCCCAGGCCGACATCCCGCCGGAACAGGTGGCCATTGTGTTTGGAGCCAGAGTTCACAGCGATGGCCGGTTGAGCGCTATGCTGCGCGATCGCGTGGAAACGGCGGTGCAGTTGTACCAGGCCGGCAAAGTACAAAAATTGTTGGTCAGCGGCGATAATCGCTTTGCGGATTACGATGAGCCGGGCCGCATGCGGGATTACGCCATCAGCCGGGGCGTGCCCCCCGAAGATATTCAACCCGATTACGCCGGGCGACGCACCTACGATACTTGCTATCGAGCCAAAACCATCTTTAAGGTCGATTCTGCCGTGCTGGTTACGCAGGATTTTCACCTGCCACGGGCAATATTTACCTGCCGAAATTTGGGGATTGAAGCGGTGGGCGTGCGGGCCGATCTGCGGCGGTACCATCCGGTGTCGATCCGCTGGTCTACCACCCGCGAATACTTTGCCACGCTTCGCGCCCTGGTTGACGTGATCCGGCAGCAGCCCGCGCCGGTATTGGGCGATCCCATTCCTATCAGTCGTTCTCAAGATTGACCAGTGTTCGCCCCTTGAGTTTCCCCTCCAGAATCAAATCGATATAATGGCTCAAATCAGCCAGCGTAATTTCGGTGCAGAAATCATTTAGATTTTCAAGTTTCCATTCCCCGGCCAGCCGGTTCCATATTTCGGCGCGTTGCGGGAGGGGGCAGTTCTGGGAATCGATGCCGAGGAGCGACACCCCCCGCAAAATAAAGGGGTAGACACTCAGCGGTAGTTCGGCGGAAGCCACATTGCCGCAGCAGGTGACTACGCCTCGACTTTGGGTAGATTTTACCGCCGTGGTCAGAATTTCGCCGCCCACCGTATCCACCACCCCGGCCCAGCGCGCTTTGAGCATGGGGCGGCTGCCGGTAGCGATGGCCGCGTCCCGGCCCATCACTTCCTTCGCCCCCAGCGATTTCAGAAAATCCCACGCCGCCTCTTTGCCTGACACCGCGGTAATCGTGTAGCCTAATTTGGCCAGCAGGGCAATGGCGATGCTGCCCACCCCGCCCGTAGCGCCCGTTACCAAAATATCGCCATCATCAGGCGAAACACTGGCAGCCACTTTATCAACCGACATCGCCGCCGTGAAGCCGGCGGTGCCCAAAATCATACTTTCACGCAAAGACAATCCTGCCGGTAATTTGACCACCCAGTTGGCGGGCACACGGATCATCTGCCCCAAGCCGCCGGGGGTATTCATCCCCAGATCGTACCCGCTGACGATAACCTGCTGGCCGGGTTCAAGTTCCGGCACACCACTTTTTTCAACCGTACCGGCGGCATCAATGCCGGGCGTGTGGGGATACCGGCGGGTCACGCCCTTGTTGCCGGTGGCCGAGAGCGCGTCTTTATAATTGAGCGATGAATATTTTACCCGCACCGTGACCTCGCCCGGCGGCAAATCAGCCACCGTCCGCGTTTTAATAGCGCGAGCCAAGGAGCCATCGTTTGTTTCATCCACTACCAGAGCGTTAAATTGTTTTTCCATTAGTCAATTCCTTTCCTACCGGCTGCCCCGCCGGGCCAGCCAGATGCCGGTCAGCACAATCGCAGCGCCCACCGCCTGCCAGCCGCCTAAGATCTCATCAAAGAGCAGCCAGGCGAAAAAGGCGGCCACTACCGGCTGCAATAATAACGTCACCGCCGAAAAGGGCGCGGGTAAATGGGCCAGGGCAAAAGCCACCAATCCCTGCCCGCCTACCTGCGAAACCAGCGCCAGGCCGATCAGCACCAGCCAGCCGCCCATCGACACGGCCAAAAGCTGTTCTCCTGAGATCACGGCGATCACCAGCAAAACCGCCGAGGCCGTCAGCCCGCCCCACATCATCGTCACCGGCGTGCTGAAGCGAGCGCGTAGTTGTTTGACGGTCAAAAAATACCCGCCGTAAAACATCGCCGAAACCAGCCCCAACAAATCGCCCCGCAAATGCTGACGGCCCAGGCTGAGGCTGGAGCCGATGAGCAGCGCGGCCCCCAGAATCGCCAAAATCAGGCCGATGTAAAAAACAGGTTTGAAGCGTTCCCGCCACAGCAGCCAGCCGCCCAGAGTAACAAAAATAGGAGCAAAATTGGTAAGCAGGGTGGCATTGGCTACCGATGTAAATTGCAGCGACCAGTGCCACGTAGCCAGATCACCGGCATAAAACAGGCCGGCCACCGCCAGCAAAAAAGTGGGAGCGCCGGTTGAGGTTGCCGGGCGCGCGGGGGCTCTGCCGTCAAAATTTGTCCACAGCCAGAAGACCGGGGCGGCCAAAAACAAGCGCCAGAAGGCCGTGGCCGAAGGCCCGGTTTCGCTGAGGCGAACAAAGATGGGGGCAAACCCCAAGGCCAGCGCGCCAAACACCAACACAACCAGAGCAATACGAACGAGCTGGGGGGTGGGGAGGGAAAGGGTTGAATTATTCATAAGCGCTACTCAGGTCAATAGTTGGGCAAATCGGCGGGATAACTTTCGGTGGGCGGGCGGCTGCATACTTTCAGGGTGAGGTTGTCGATTCTCAATTTGGCGCTTTCCACGTAAAAACCAACCCTGCCTTCGGCGAAGGTATCATCGGCCAGGGTGAGCAGTACCCTGTCGTTCAACGAGAATTCCAGATACTGCTCATAGGCAACCAGCCGAAAGGGATGGGGCGCATCGGCGGGGATGTAGTGCGCCGCTTGCAACTGTTGATAGCCAAAGGCTTCTTCAAATCCCCCGTCGGGCTTGTGGCCCCAGGCGCGAACCTGGGCGATGCCTTTGAAAAGATCGAGGCTCAGGTAGTAACCGTCGCCCTCGTTGTTGAGCCGCAGCACCAGGCCGCACTTGCCCCGGCCCTCCATATTGAGTTCGCCGCTGAGGATAAAATCACGATATTGGCCCGGCAGCAGGAAGGCTTCAAAGCCGCTGTCGCAGTGAAACCAGCAGGAGGTGGTTTCGGTGGCGCCGGAGGCGTGCGGGTTGTCAAAAAGCGGTTCCAGCGACGATAGTTCCGGCAGGGTGCGGGTACAGCCCACCAATTCATCAAACCCCGCAAATGATCGCAGTTGTAACTCCCCGTTGGCATCAACTACCAATTCTTTGGGCGGGGCCATCAGATGATCGCCTCGGGTGGTCAAACCTCTAAAGAAAAAATTCCAGATCAGGTACCTGTCCCCATCTTGGGCCACACGGGCGGCATAGTTGCCCTGCGGCAGCAGCACATTATCGTGAAAGTTGTAGTAGGGACCGTTCAGATCGTCGGCGTACCAGTAATGAATTTTGATATCTTCCCGAATAGAGCCGATCAGATAATAACGCCGGTTAAGTTTGACCAGGTTGGGCACTTCCACATCATCGTAATGCATGGGATGGAACAGCGGCGGCAAAAACTCAAACTCATTTTCCGCCGTTTCTTTGGCCCAGGCCACGCACCCCCGCCGGATGACCGGGCCATGGTTGACCCGCGCGGCGGCCAGCAGGTAGACATCACCATCATCGTGGAAACAAAACGGATCGCGAAAGCTGACCCATTCCCGGCCTTCGTCGATGCGGTGCTCGTAATGGGCGCCGGGAATTTCCAGCGGGTAGGCGTCGGCAGACACTTTGCGCCAGGTATAGAGATCATCGCTGCACGCCAGCCCCACGCGCTGGATGCGGCCTCGCTCGCGCATGCAGAGGCCGGTGTAAAACATGCGCCAGGAGCCGGGCCGGTAAGGGTTGGGCGTTACGTGCATCGTCCACAACATGTCGTCGTCCCATCCTTTGGGATCGCTGATAAAGAGCGCGTTTTTTACCCGCTGCCATTTCAGGCCGTCTTCGCTCACGGCGTGGGCAATATAATCGTGGTTGGGCAGGGTCAGGTGAAACAGGTGATACAGCCCGTTGTGTTTGACGACATCCACATCGCCAATTTCAAAATTCCGAAAACCGTAACTTGCGTACATTCTGCACCTCAGCCGAACGAGCCACTTAATTTCCAACCTTTATTCCAACAGGTCCGGTTTTTCCAATTCAAATTCCCGGTGGATGGCGGTAATCGCCTTGTCTACCTCGCCTTTGGCCACCACCAACGAAATATTGAACTCGCTGCTGCCCTGGGCAATAGCGATCACATTGACCTGTTCCTGCCCCAACGCGCCAAATAAACGGCCGCTAACGCCCGGCGTGCCTTTCATGCCCGCGCCCACGGCGGCCAGAATCACCGTATCGTTTTCTACCTTGATCCGGTCAAAATCGCGCCGCTCAATTTCGAGGGCCAGCTCTTCTTCCAGCGAGGCCACCACTTTAGCTACGTCCGAGGTGGGCACCACAAAACAAATAGCCTGCTCCGATGAGGCCTGGCTGATCATTAAAATATTGGTGTGCGTGCGGGCCACGGCGCTAAAAGTTCGGCCCGCCACGCCGGGGATGCCGGCCATGCCCTGGCCTTCGAGGCTGATGAGGCTCATGTTTTTGATTGCCGTGACCGCTTTGATAGTTTTGTTGGTTTCGCGAGCCTCGGCGGTGATGAGCGTGCCGGGATGATCCGGTTCAAAGGTATTGAGAATTCGCACCGGGATATTGGCCCGCCGCGCCGGTCGGATGGCCTGGGAGTGCAGCACTTTGGCCCCAAAATAAGATAGCTCGCTGACTTCGGCGTAGGACAGATAGGCAATGGGGTGCGCCTCCGGCACCACGCGGGGATCGGTGGTCATCACGCCGTTGACGTCGGTCCAAATCCATACCTCGTCGGCGTTGAGGGCGCGGCCCAAAATGGTGGCGCTGTAATCGCTGCCGCCGCGGCCCAGGGTGGTTTGGATGCCGTTGGGCGTGGCGGCGATAAAGCCCGTCACCACCGGCACCCGGCCTTTGGCTAAAATCGGTTGCAGCCCGGCCCGGGTTTTTTCACTCGTTTCATCAATCAGGGGCACCGCCGCGCCAAAACGGTCATCGGTTACGATCAGGTCGGTGGCCGGCACATCCTGCGCGGCCACGCCGGCGTGTTTGAGCAGCGCGGCCACTTGCGGGGCGCTCATCCGCTCGCCCAGCCCGCCGATCACGTCCAGGGCGCGGGGCGTGAGTTCGCCCAGCACGCGGATGCCGTGGCACAACGATTTGAACTCATCCAGCAGGGCGTTGATGCGCGTCATCACCACCTGACGCTCCGAGGTTTGGCCTAAAAAGTGCTTGAGCGCCTCGGTATGTTTCTGGCTGATCTTTTCCCGCGCTTCGCGAGCGGCGTCTTCGTTGCCGGCCTCGGCCTGGTTGGCGGCGTTGAGCAGCAGGTCGGTGACGCCGCTCATGGCCGATACCACAACCACCACCTCGTGCCCTTCTTCGCGGGTTTTTTTGATGATCTCGACAACTTTTTCCAGGGCGGGCACACTCCCCACAGAAGTGCCGCCAAATTTCATAACAATGAGCACGGTTGCCTCCTCTAAAAATGTCGCATTACAAAAAAACGGCCATCCAAAAGATAGATGACCATAGTCTACTCATTGTTGGCTAAACAGCAAAAATGTTCAAAGAGTCTCTGGAAGAACGCGGTTTTTCTTAAATCTCGGCCCGCAAAGTAGAGAGGCGGATGGCGGCTTCAACGCGCAATTTTAGTTCTTCGATGTCGAACGGTTTGGAGACAATATCGTTGACGCCGGCTTCCAGCGCGGCCAGCCGGGCTTGCCGATCATTCACGTGCAGCAGCATCACCAGGGGAATGTGGCCGGTCAGGGTATCTTCCAGCAGCGATTGGCAGATTTCGTACGGGCTTTGATCTGAAAACTCATCGCTGATCAAAATCGCGTTGGGCTGCCAGGGGCGGGCCGTTTTCACGATTTCGTTCAACGATTCAACGGTCTGCACCTCGTACCCGCCGGATTCAAAATAAACTTCTAACGACCCTAAAATATCAATATCCGGGTCTGCAATAAGAATACGCGGTTTTGACATCGAAATACCCCAACCTCTTCCTTTGATAAGGCGATAATGTTTATTTAAATATGCGGCAGGTAACGGGATTTTACCATAGGAGAATGGTCATAACCAAAAAAGGCCGGAGATAATCCGGCCTTTTGATCTTTTCTGTGAAAGGTTTTAGCTCCGGGCCACGCTCAAATATTTCTCGCCGCCATCGGGGAAAACGGTGACAATCACGCCTTCTTCCATGGTTTTAGCCAGTTCAATGGCGGCCCAGGCCGCGGCTCCGGCGGAGTAGCCCACAAACAGCCCCTCTTCCAGCGCCAGCCGGCGGGCCATTTCATGCGCGTTGTCGGGGTGGGCGGCTATTTTACGGTCGGCAAAGTTGAGGTCGTAAATGCCGGGCACGATGCTGGTTTCCATATGTTTCAACCCTTCAATGATAGCCAGCTCGTCGGCGGGTTCCACGGCCACCACCTCGATATTGGAATTAAAGCCTTTCAGCCGGCGTCCGGTACCCATCAGCGTGCCGCCGGTGCCAATGCCGGCCACAAAATGCGTCACCGCGCCGCCGGTTTGCTCCCAAACTTCCACGCCGGTGGTGTGGAAGTGAGACTGCCAGTTGACCGGGTTGTTGTACTGGTCAGGCCGGAAATAAAGATCGGGGTTGTCTTCCAGCATCCGCCGAACGTGACGAATTGAACCGTCAATGCCGTCCAACGGATCGGTCAGCACCAATTCGGCTCCGTAGGCAGCCATAATATCTTTGCGTTCCCGGCTGGCGTTGGCCGGCATCACCAGAGTGACACGGTAGCCTTTGGCCGCGCCCACCATCGCCATGGCAATGCCGGTATTGCCGGACGTGGCCTCGATGATGGTCTTGTCCTCGGTCAGCACGCCCCGGCGTTCCCCATCTTCAATCATCGCCAGGGCAGGCCGCGCTTTCACCGAGCCGCTGGCGTTGAACCATTCGGCTTTGGCAAAAACCACCACGTTGGGGCAGACATCGTCCGCCGCCGCGATGCGGTGCAGGGGCAGCAGCGGCGTATGGCCAATACGGGCCAGCAGGCTGTCGCCCAACGGGCGCGGTTGGCGGGGGCGGTGGGGGGTAAAAGTTGATTCGGTTGGCGTATCTACAAATGTATCGATGAGTGCCATAACGGCCTCCTTGTTTGCAACTTGAATGATCAGGTTGATTTAAGCCATAACCGGCTGCGCGCCGTGGCCGTTGCTGCCGGCGGTCACGTGCGGAATGCCGCAGAACTGCTCGTAATCAATCAATTCGGTGACGGTGGGTTTCTCGCCGCACACCGGGCAATCGGAATTTTTGCCGACTTTTACCTCGCGAAATTCGGCGTCCAGGGCATCGTACAGCAGCAGCCGCCCCACCAACGGGTCGCCCTCATCCAGGATCAGTTTGATGGCCTCCACCGCTTCCAAACTGCCGACAATGCCGGGCAGTACGCCCAACACGCCGCCTTCGGCGCAGCTTGGCACCTCGCCGGGGGGAGGCGGATCGGGATAAAGGCAGCGATAGCAGGGGCCGCCGCTCGCCGCATCGAACACCGTTACCTGTCCCTCGAACCGGAAGATACTGGCGTCAACCAGTTTTTTCCCCAGCAGCACGCAGGCATCGTTTACCAGGTAGCGGGTGGGGAAATTGTCGGAGCCGTTGATGACCACATCGTACTGGTCGATGATGTCAAACGCGTTCTGGCTGGTTAGCTGGATTTGATGCCCCACCACTTCCACATCTGGATTAAGTTGGGCGATGGTATTGGCCGCGGATTCCACTTTGGGGCGGTCCACGTCTTCCAGCCGGTGGATGATCTGTCGCTGCAAGTTGCTGGTATCCACCACATCAAAATCCACCAGCCCGATTTTGCCCACCCCGGCGGCAGCCAGGTAAATGGCGGCGGGACTCCCCAGCCCCCCCGCGCCGATGAGCAGCACGCTGGCATCAAGCAGTTTTAGCTGGCCCGCCTCGCCCACTTCGGGCATTACCGTGTGGCGGCTGTAGCGGTGGCGCTGGTCCTCGGTGAGCATGCGGGGCGTGGAGAATTTGAAGCCGGCATTTTTCCAGCCGCTAAAGCCGCCGGCCACCGAATAGACATCCTTGTAGCCCAACTCGCCCAGGTCGCGCGCGCCCAGCAGGCTGCGCACGCCGCCCGCGCACAACACGGCAATGGGCCGGTCGCGGTCGGTGACGTTGTTTTCAATTTGCAGTTCCAGAAAGCCGCGCGGAATATGCACCGATCCTTCAATCCGGCCCTGCGCCCACTCGTCCAACTCGCGGATGTCAATCAGCACCAGCTCGTCGTCCTGTTCCAGCCGCTGCTGCAACTCATACACATCCATTTCCTGGACTTCGGTTCTCAATTTTCTGATAAGTTGATCACTGGTTATATAGCTCATACATCCCCCTTTTATTGGCCGCCGGCCATAGCCGGGACAATAGACACCTCGTCAGCCTCGGTTACGGGGGTATCGGCCCCCTGCAAGGTGCGGATTTCTTTATCGTTGACAAATACATTCACGTAGCGTTTGATCTGCCCGCTGTCGTTGCACAGGCGCGTTTTTACGCCGGGGAATTGGCTCTCCAGATTTTCGATGATTTCGGTAACGGTGCCGCCGTTGGCCTGGGCTTTGCTCTGGCCGTTGGTGTAACGCCGCAGCGGGCTGGGAATTCTTACGGTTGTCATAGTTGTCTCCTTGAATATCGATTTAAAGGTGTCCTCTCAATATTTCGGGGGACCGAGGTCTGAGCCTGTCGAAGACCGTTGGTTTCGACAAGCTCAACCAACTCTGCCCCCAGATTATTGAGAAGGTACATTTAAAGCAAAAAAACTCATCGTTACGGTGACGATGAGTCTATTTTAACAGCGGATGATTAATATAAGCTGTGACAAAACGCTAAAATTATCTTGAAGTTGCAGGATTTGTCGAGGGTCCCATCGTCGTCGCAACACGGCGATGCGGGCTGCCGCAGCCCTACCCTCTCACAATGAGAGCAGCGCTACCGCGCCCGCTTACTACATGTACAACAATTTTTACCTGCAATCACAAAAAGTTTTGTCATCATAGCCATTTATTATCAGACAATATAAGTGAGCGTTATCTTACCTGTGGTTCAATAATTCGTCAAATCAGCTACTTTACGAACCTTTGTTATTAAATTTGTTCATGGCGTTGTCTATCCCCTCGGTGATAACGATTTTAACGGCTTCCACGCCTTCTTGATAGGTGATGACCATCGCGTCCCATTCGTCCGGTTTGAATTTTTGCAGCACATAGGCGTCGGTGGGCATTTTGCCGGGGGGGCGGCCAATACCCAGCCGCAGCCGGGGAAAGTTCTCGGTACCCAGGTGTTGGATGATACTGCGCATGCCTTTTTGCCCGCCGGCGCCGCCTTTGGGGCGCAGGCGCAGGGTGGCCGGGGGCAGGTCCACATCATCATAAGCCACCAGAATCCGTTCCGGCGGCACTTTGTAGAAGCGGGCCAGCGGGCCAACTGCCTCGCCGCTCAGGTTCATAAAGGTTTGCGGTTTGACCAACGCCACGCCCACTCCGGCCAGCGTTCCCCGCGTAATCAGCGCTTTGTTGCGGTTTTCGTCAAACCGGAAGTGGCTGTGTTCTTTGACAATCGTATCCAGCAGGTGCCAGCCGGCGTTATGGCGGGTATCAATATACTTTTTGCCGGGATTACCCAGCCCCACAATAAGCCACGCCACCGGCCCGGCGGGTTTGGCTTTTTTGAAGCGTCCAAAAAATTTCATGATGATTTTTATCTTCGCCGCAGCCGGTCCATCAGCCCCAGAATGAAGGTGCGCAGGGCCATCAGAAAACCAAAGAACAGGAAGATGCCCACCATCAGCCCCATCCCGTACAGGCAGGTATCGCGCAGCGGAGCAAAAGAAAAGCCCTGCACCTCCGGGATGAAGGTATCGCTCTCTTCCGGGTCTTCCAGGGGCGGGCTGGTGGCTAACGGGCGAGGCGTGGGCGTTTCTACCACCGGCTGCTCAATGACAATGGTAGGCGTGGGCGGCACCTCGGTGGGGGTGACGGTGGGGGTGGGCGTTTCTTCAACTTCGGGCGTGTCGGTGGGGATGGGTTGGGAGTTGGAGATAACCACCTGTTGCACAAAAGCCTCGTTGTAGTTACCGTCTATTTTGACCACTTGCAGCCGCAGCGTGTAACTGCCGTCGGGATAGAGCGTGGTGTCCCAGGTGCCCAGTACGCCCTCAATCACCGGCTGTTCTTGCAGGTTGCCGATAATTTGCCACTGGTCGCCGGTAACAGGTTCCGGGGCAAATTCCACTTTGAAGAATTGAAATTGAGGATGGTCGGCGCTGCCCTGGATCTGCACCACGCCCTGCACCACGGCATTATTGGCAGGGCTGGTGATCACGGCAATATCCTGCCCCTGAGCCGGGGGGGCGGCCATCACCCCGGAGAATTGGATGAGCCACAAAACGGCCAAAACCAATAAAATCAATAAAAAATTGTACCTTGCCAGGATGGATTTGTTGTTCATGGTATCAGGACTTTGCTATGTTTAGATTTTGTCTGACCAGTATACCCTAACGGGCCTTGCCAGGCCCGACGCGATGGGGTCAATCCCCCTACGGCACGGGCGTAGGCGGCATTTAACAAGTTTAGCAGTGTAGCACGAGTCAAACGGAAATACAAAAACAATGAGCCGTAGGCCATCACCCGCTTCATTGGCAGCAGCAGGGCTTAACGTTCATCGTTGAGTGTGGTATAATGCCAGCATCATATACACGGGGAAAACCTACGGTGGGAGTTAAACGCAAGTTCATTTTATCCGATTTACACCTGGGGGCCGGTTATGGCGGCCCGGGCGGCAATCCATTAGAAGATTTTTTGGTCGACCAGGCGCTGGTCAATTTTCTGCATGAGGTTCGGACGCGAAGCGTTGACAGCCAATGTGAAATTGAACTCATCATCAACGGCGATTTTTTTGAATTTCTCCAGGTTCCGGCGGTTGAGGACTACACTCCCGGCCAGAGCTATCCGCCCGAAAGCTATCTTGATTCTTCGCAGCAGGCGTCGGTTCAGCGGCTCAACCTGATTGTGCAGGGCCATCCCGACGTTTTCGACTCGTTGTCGGATTTTATGCACGTGGAAAAACCCCAGCGCCGGATCACCATCATCAAAGGGAATCACGATGTAAATCTCTTCTGGCCGGGGGTCAAAAGCCGGCTGCGAGAAATATTGGGCGCCTCCGGCACGCGGGCCTCGCTGCTGCTGTTTGCCGATGAGTTTGTAAGTCGGGAAAAAATTTATGTGGAACACGGCCATCAGCGGGCCGAAAAGATCAACGCCTACCCCGATTTCTTCAATCCCCGCGCCGCAGATGATACTACACAACTGCATTACCCGCCGGGATCGCGGTTTATCATCAACACCCTGAACACGTTTGAGTACCAATACTGGTTTGTGGATCACATCAAGCCGGTTACCAAACTGATCTGGTCTGCGCTCCAATGGGATTTTGAGATGGCGGGCCGGCTGCTGGTTGATTTTGCCCGTGTGTCCGGCGCAGAAAGACTATTCGAGGCGAATCCCAATCTGGAGCCGCTGCTGCTCAAGTTGGAAGATGCCGCTGCCCGGCAGAATTTATCGCGGCAGTATGCCGATGATGCGGCGTTCCGGCAGCAATTCCACCGGCAGGTGCAGCCTTTGCTCGCTGTCGAGTCTCTCAGCAGCGAAACACCATTGCCGCTGCCTCCGGCCAGTGATGATTCCTTGGAAATGGCCGCCGCCGAGCAGGAGCGGCAGCAGGTGCTGCTGCGTGATGCGGCCACAGAAATTTCCCAACGCGAGGGCGCCCGGCTGGTGGTGTTTGGCCATACGCATCGTCCGGCGCAGGAACTATTAGATAACGGTTGTGTTTATATCAATGCCGGAAGCTGGACCGAAGATTTTACCGAGGCCCCGCCTGAAATGTGGCAGGCCTTGTTTCAAGGAACGCGACTGCCCCAAAAAAAGGCCGCGCCGCTCTCTTATGTTCAGATTGATTATGATGAGCGTGATGAGCCAGCCGGTAAATTAATGTTCTATCGCCGGCCCGACGAACACCGCCGGGTACAAGAAACCGGGGAAGAAGCATCCAAAAAATCTAATTGGCTGGCCCGTTTGTTGGGAATGGGTAAGTAAGCAGGCTTATGACCCTTGAGTTGAACGAAGTAACCGTCCAGGTAAAAGCCATGGGGCAGCAGTTGGCCGCGCAAAGACCGCAGCAAGATGAAGCCGGCCTGGCCGCCCGCGAACTTTTACAAAAATTCTCCACCCAATTTACCGCTCTCACCGACCGCATTGAGCGGGCCGGGCGCGTGCAGCAATTACGATTCGATTGGGTGGGCGCGGCCCCCACCACCGAGCCGCTGGCCGAAGCCTTTCCGCTGCCGCCGTGCCCGGAACGCTTTACCCTCATCGCCAGCGACGGATCGCAAATTTTGCCCAACGCGCACGCCATCACCTTGTATTATCTGATCAATGTGGGCAGCATCATTTATCGTCACGGCTCGGGCGAAAAACCCCAACCTTACAACCCCACGCCCCGGCTTTTCTACGCGCCAGAGGATGTGCTGGACGAGCAGGGGCGGGTGATCTCCTCCGGCGAGGTAAACGTTAAACGCGATCTGGCCGAACTCCAGGTGCTGGTCGAGCTGGCCGTTCGGGAAAATGAGCAACTTGGTCTCGATTCGGCCATCCCTCTCATCACCCTGATGGACGGCCAGCTTCCGCTGCGCGTCATCGATTTGCCCTTCCAGCAGCAAGAACAGCGCCAGCAAGAGTACATTGCCCTGCTGCAAAAATTGCACCAGGCGGGCAGCGTGGTGGCGGCCTATGTTGACCGCCCCCGCAGCACGTTTGTATTGGCCCTGATGCACCTGGCCTCGCTGGAACCGAGTGCCATCAACGAGGACACGCTGCGCCACACCCCCTTTCTCCACCTGACCGACCTGGACCTGTTTAACTTTCTGGGGCCGGGCGAGCGCAGCGCGTTGTTCAAAATAAGAGGCAAAAATTATCAAATTTACGAGCAGCAGGGGCAAGGGCTGCACTTTTTCTACCTGAATGTGAGCCGCAACCCGGCTGCGCCGCAACTGGCCCGCGTAGAAATCCCGGCCTGGCTGGCGGCAGACGGCCCGGCCATTAATGTGCTGCACGCCGCGATTGTAGACCAGGCGCGCATCACCGGCGGCTATCCCTACGTGCTGGCCCGCGCCGACGAATTGGCCGTGATCTCCGGCCCGGAACACGAAGCCCTGGAAATGATGCTGGCCCTGGAAATGCGGCGGCAGGGCTTGATCCCGGAAATATCCTTAAAACAACTCAACAAAAACGCCTTTAGATTTGGAAGAGAAAGTTTTAAATTATGACCACAACCTTACCCATTGGCTGGGTGCTGCGCGCCGGCACCGTTGGTTTTACCGTGGGCTGTCGCGTCTTGCAGCCCGAAGTGCCGCAGTTTGGCAATTTAGTAAAAGTGCCGCTGCCCAACGACGGCACCCTGGTATTGGGCCTGATCTACGACGTGCAGGTTCAGGACGACCCGGCGGTGCGCCAACTGATCTTAACCGGCGAACTGCGCTCCGAGGTGGTGCAGGATCAGCGGGAAAACCGGCTGGTGCCCATCGAAGTGAGCGTGCTGGTGGTGGGCTACCGGCAGGGCGAAGAAATTCGGCAGGGCTTGCCGCCCCAACCTCCCGTGAGCCTGGATGAATTGAAAATGTGCGATGCGGCCGATATACGCGCCTTTACCGAACGGCTGGACTACCTGCGGCTGGTGTTGAACGCCGGCCAGATTCCCGCCGATGAACTGCTGGTGGCCCACCTGCGCCAGGCCGCCGATACCTATTCCGGCGAGCGCCGCGACCAATTTCTGTTGCGGGCCGGGCGCGAACTGGCCCGGTTGTTGAGTTTTGATCTGGTCCGCTTAGACGGCATTTTACAACGAATTAGACCCGAGTTAAGCCGATGACGACCTACACCCGTGAAAAAGTTGAACAATTGATTCAAAAGGGAACGGGCGCGCTCTGGCTCAACAAGGCCGACCTGCGCGGCGTTGATTTGAGCCGGTTGAATTTGAGCCGGGCGCGCTTGCTGCGGGCCAATTTGAGCGGCGCGAACCTCAGCGAAACCAACTTGAACGGCGCAGACCTGACCTATGCCGATTTGAGCCAGGCCAGGCTGGAGCAGGTTGATTGTGCCGGGGCTTCGTTGAGCGGGGCCAATCTGAGCCAGGCGCGCGCCCGCCGGGTCAATCTGGCGGGAGCCGATCTGAGCCGGGCCAATTTAAGTGGCATCGATTTGAGCGAAGCTGATCTACAGCAGGCCAATTTGAGCGAGAGCAATTTAAACGGCGCTGATCTGAGCCGGGCCAATTTACAGCAGGCCAATGGTACCGAAGCCAATTTGAGCGGGGCCAATCTAAGCCAGGCCGATTTGAGCCGCGCTATTCTACACGAAGCCGACCTGACCGATGCCAACTTGCAAGACGCCAACCTGGATCAAGCCGATTTAGAATTAGCCATCTTGCCGGATGGCACGGTTGACCTTGCATAAAAGTGACAATTCAGGTTACGCAGAGCTTCTCAGAGGATACGCAGAGATGCACGGAAGCCTTATAAATTTTCAAATTTTTTCTCTGTGAATCTCTGTGGCTGCTCCGTGTAACTCTGTGGGCGGAGTAGTTAAGCGTAACGTTAAAAAGACATCAAACGATTCGCCTCAATTGCGCGGGAGGCAATTATGATACGGCGATCCTGGCCTAACTGGGCCAGATGGTTAGTGGAATTATTGGTTGTGGCCGCAGGCTATTTTGCGGTGGCCCAAGTGGGCCTGTCTATGGCGGTGGCCCAAACCAACATATCGCCCGTATGGCCGGCGACAGGGGTGGCGTTGGCCGCTGTCTTGCTGCGGGGATACCGCGTGTGGCCGGCAATTTTGTTGGCCGCGTTTGCCGCCAATATGATGGCTTTTAGGGCCGCTGATACGCCGCTATTTTCCGCCCTCACCGCCTCGGCGGTGATTGGCCTGGGGAATACCCTGGAACCACTGGCGGGCGCGATCCTCCTCCGCCGGTTTGGAGAAGCGCGCCATCCCTTTGATAAAATTCAGGATACCTTCAAGTTTATCGGCCTGGGCGTGCTGCTGACCCCGATGGTTGGCGCGATGTTGGGCCTGGGAGGGTTGTGGCTCGCCGGCTTAACGGGCGGTTTTGAAATCGGGTATTTGTGGTGGATGTGTTGGGCCGGTAAGGCAATGGGCGTGCTGGTGATCACGCCGGTATTTCTGGTCTGGATCAACAAACGATGGCCTCAGTGGCCCGCGGCGCGGTGGGTTGAATTTATTTTTTTATTTGCCCTGCTGGGCACAACAGCCTGGCTGATCTTTTACAAAATGAGTACCCAGCAGTATCACGCTGAATATCTCCTCCTGCCCCTGGCCGTCTGGATCACCTTCCGTTTTGGGCAGCACGGGGCCACGTTGTCAATCCTGCTGGCCGCGACAATCACCGTGTGGTGTACGGCTCAAAATTGCGGCCCGTTTGCGCTTGATCCCGAAATAAACCCCATGCTGCTCTTGCAAACCTACCTGGCCGTTTTGGCCGGGATGCAGTTGATTTTGGCCGGGGTGCTCAGCGAACGTAAAGCCACCGAAGCGGCTTTAGCGCGGCAGCAACATCATCTTGAGCGAATTGTAGCCGAGCGAACGGCTGAATTATCCCTGAGCAACGAGCAGTTGGGCCGGGAGATCGAAGAACGGGCCAAAACAGAAAAATCTCTGCGCGAGAGCGAAGAACGCTTTAAGGGCCTCATCGAACGAAGTTTTGATGTGGTGATTGCGCTCAACCTGGAGGGAGAATTGACCTATGTATCGCCCGCCGTCGAACGAATTAGCGGTTACAAACCGGAAGAAATGGTTGGCCGCCAATTTTTAGATTTTTTCCCCGACGCTGAAACAGCCAAAGCTGAACAAGTTTTTACAACGGTGTGTCACGGGGAGAGCATTGAAAGGGCCTGCCTTGAAACCCTATCCAAAGATGGCTCCATCACCTACATTGAACTTAACAGCGCGCCCATTTATGAAAATGGCGGCATTACAGGGGTGCAAGCGGTTTACCGGGACATCACCGACCGCAGGCGCACGGAAGAATCGCTCCTTCAGCGCAACCGCGAATTAGCTATGCTCAACCAGGCCGGGCGCGCGTTAAGCTCCACGCTTGATCTGGATGAAGTTCTCAAAACCGTAGTGCAAGAGATCCATCGCCTGCCCGATGTGCTGGCCTGCTCGGTGTGGCTGATAGACCCCACCACCAACGAATTGGTCTGCCGGGAAGTCACCAATCCCCATCGCCAGGTGGTTCTGGGGTGGCGATTACCATCGGGCCGGGGTCTGGTAGGCTGGGTGGCCGAACATAATCAAAGTTTAAATGTTGCGGATGTACGGCAAGATAAACGTCATTTTTCTGCCATAGATCAAAAGACCGGCCTTGATTTGCGGTCCATTCTTACCGTTCCCCTGCAAGTCAAGCAAAAAGTTGTCGGCGTGGTGCAGTTGGTGGATGAAGAAATCAACCATTTTGACGAAACCCACCAAACGCTTATTGAGTCGCTGGCCGCCACCGCCGCCATTGCCATTCAAAATGCGCAATGGTACGAGCGGGCGCGCCAGGACGCCGAAACCAAGCTGGCCCTGTTCCACGAAGTGAACCACCGCGTAAAAAATAACCTCACCGCCATTATGGGGCTGCTGTATGCCGAACGCCGCCACACCAGCCGGGAAGACCGCAGCTACCGGGAGATCATCAACGCGCTCATCAACCGCATCCAGGGGTTGGCCACGGTGCATGAACTGCTTTCGGCGGCGGAATGGCGGGCGGTTTCTTTGAGCGATCTGGCCCAACAGATAATCAATTCCGTGTTGCACGTACTCTCGCCTGAAGAACGGATCAATGTAACCGTTGCGCCCTCTCCCATCCAGGTGACGCCGGCGCAGGCCAACCAACTGGCCCTGGTCATCAACGAGTTAGCCACCAACGCCATGAAATACGCGCTCGCCGGGCGGGATACGGCCACGATCTCTGTACAGGCTGCCACAGAAAATGAGGGCAAGATTATTTGCTTTGAGTTTCGGGATGACGGCGCCGGCTACCCGGACGAGGTTTTAAGCCTGGAACACCACAACGTGGGCCTGTATCTGATCCAAACGCTGGTTCAGAGCGGGCTGCAAGGCGAGTTGGAACTCTACAACGATAGCGGTGCTGTAACGGTTATCCGCTTTAATGCAGCGCAGTAAAGGAATTTATGCAGCAAAAAACCATTTTGATTGTGGCTGTCACCATTGTTTTAACTACGGTTTGTGTCAGCCTGATATTTATCGGCGGCCTGGGCGTGGGGCTGGGGTTGACCGGCGGGCTTGCGCCGGCGGCCCTGGGACCACAACAACCAGCAACGGATTCGCCGCCCGATTACAGCCCGCCGGAACGGCCGCTGCCGCGCGGGCAATTATTGCTGGAAGACGACTTCAGCCGCCAAGAGTGGGAGGCCGGCGATGAGGCCGATCACCGCAAAGGGTATGCCAACGGCCAGTATTTCATCGTGGTCGATACCTCATCTTACAATTTTTGGTCGGTGGCCGGAGAGTCGCTGCGCGATTTTGTGATCGAAGTGGAGACCGTTCATCTGGCCGGGCCGGAAGATAATGATTACGGCCTGATTTTACGCCATCAGGACGACACGAATTTTTACAGCTTTGAGATCAGCAGCGATGGCTTTTATACTTTCACTAAGCTGGTAGATGATGAACTCTATGAGATCATCCCCTGGCAGCAAAGCGACGCCATCAACCCCGGGGCTGATAGCAATCGGCTGCGGGTGGAAGCGGGGGAAGCCAGTTTCACCTTTTATATTAATGATGAACGGGTTGACGCCGCCTTTGACACGGAATTTGACCAGGGCGATATTGGCCTGATTGCGGGCGCGTACGAAGAGGCCGGGGTGCATATTGCGTTTGATAATTTAAAGATCTGGGCGGTAGAATAACAAGGTAACATGTAGCAGGGTAGCAGGGTAGCAAGGTAGCAAGGTAACAGGGTAACAGGGTAACAGGGTAACAGGTGTAGCAAAGTAACATC
>CAZTFF010000049.1:0-40665 GCA_964612485.1 uncultured Caldilineaceae bacterium | reverse complement strand
ACGGCAATTCTTGCCTTACTCACCCCTTAATCTTATACTGTCACGGATTTAGGTTTAAGGTTAAACGCCTAATTTACCCCATTAAACCCAATCAATGGTGTTATAATACAGGTAAGCTACGTTTGCTAAATGGAATTCTTTTGGTTACAATGCATACACTTTAACAATATTAAAGTTTTAATATTCTCAACAAAAGAATTTGGCTCGAAAAACGTATTTATTCTGTAGACAGGCTAAAAAGGAGACATAGCCATTGAATAAAATTGCGGTTGAATTTGTCCGCTATGTTCTTCAACAAAATCCGCACGCCGATGATTTTGCAATGATTTATGATGCGATGTCTCGAACTGCCTGTACGCGTTCATTTCGTAATCTGGGCCACGAAGAACTCGCGCAAGCCGGAATATCCCTGTCTCTCTTAAATACAAACAATCTGGAAAGATTCATTTCAGAGGCAAAAAAACCGATTTCTCCCCAATAATAACGCAGTCTCCTCTCTTTATCAGTACGAAAGTTAGTTTTTGGTTTTATGATTTTATGATTTTATAAAATCAAAAATTGCCTGTCTTAATGTTTCCACATCACGAATATCGTCTTCAGCCAGTAGTTGGTCATTTTTTTCTACCAGCAAACAGGCTAACGTTTCAACGGCAATTCCTACAATTTCACTACGATTGATTGAAATATCATCGTTAAGCAATAAATGAAGCCTGCTCAGATTTTTCATTTCGGTCTGGGTCAAATGAACTGTTGTTGGTTTGCGTCGAATTTTTTTACGAGGACGCCCCAGTGGTTTTACATTACGCTTGCTCAACTCTTCCTGAACATCATAAAGTTTGGCGAATGTACCTTGCCCGGCACGGGCGGCTCTTTTTTCGACCATTTAATGCAACTCCTCGATCACCTGGTCTACGAGATCAACATCTACAACAGAGACTTTGTTTAAAATAGCAACCGGTAACGTATTCAAACCAATTACACAAATCTCTCGAGGCATTCCTCGACTATTTTCATAAACACGGACCAGCGCATCTTCCGTAAACAGAGGTTCCTGCCGGCCCGCAACCATAACCCGAAAATTAATCATCGAACGGGTATCTTCAAAATGAAGCGGTTCCAGGGTAGAGCGCGTGGCCACCCGAGAGGCCAAAGCTCGTTTGAGCCGTAATTTATTGCGAAGTTCATTTTGACCAATCAAGACAATCTGAATCAACTTTTGCGTATTGGTTTCAAAATTGAGCAGTTGGCGAATCAATTCAAATTGCTGGCCCACCAATCCCTGTGCCTCGTCAATGATCAACAATACATTCTTATCATCCTGAAAGACATCAATCAGAAATTCTTCAAAGGCCGCCAATTGAAGCAACTTGCTTCGTTTTGGGTTGATTCCATATTCGGCGCAAATACTTTTGAGAAATTGAAAGTCCGACGGAAATAGCGGGGTAGGAATATAGGCCGTCCGAAAATCCTCTCGATCCCGATAAACTTGATACAGACGCCGGGCAATCGTTGTTTTCCCCACACCGACATCACCAAAAATGATAGACAAGCCCTGGCGCTGCTCAAGTGCATACGTTACTTTAGCCAGGGTTGCTTTATGTTGAAGCGACACATAAAAATAGCGCGGGTCTGGTGACAAGGAAAAGGGAGCTTCTACCAAACCCAATGGGCTTAAATCAAGCATAAGAGTCAAACCTCCCTGCAAACCTGAGACTAATTATAACACCTACCCCCTATAATTACAAGTAACTCTTGACATTTTATGTAGTTATGTTTATAATTTGCGGTAGTAAGGCTGATTTTCAAGCTATTTTTAGGGAGATAGCCTGTAAATTCAAAATCAGCCGCTTAATTGGTGGTGAAAGAAGAAAAAAAGAGGCTCGTTGCCGCGAGCCTCTCCAACTTGGAAGTTTATATACTTGACTGGATTGAGGTTTATTTAGGTTGCCGCCTTAAAAACCTCGCAAACATGCTCCTGCAAATTGGGGAGGGTTGCCCCTGCCCGTTTGCTTATGGTTAAATATACCATAAGGGGATGGCTTCTGTCAAGTCAAGATTATGTTTATTAAAATCTAACATGGCTGGATAACTTTTTTTAATGCCACCTGGGCCGGTTATCCAAGGCCAGAGAAAAGGGTCCGCTATGTCCGACCTGTCAGTTCATCCCGTATATTTAAGCGCCAGAGCCGCTATTGTTACGCCGGAAAAGGCGATTCCCGTTACGTTCTATTC
The DNA here is from genome assembly GCA_964612485.1 of uncultured Caldilineaceae bacterium. Taxonomy (GTDB): domain Bacteria; phylum Chloroflexota; class Anaerolineae; order 4572-78; family J111; genus JAFGNV01. The sequence continues at coordinate 38,433 of CAZTFF010000049.1, read as the reverse complement.
GGTTGAGAAATGGCTTCCTCGTTTAGGGCCAGAGCGCTGGTGCCTGGTCATGCTGTTACGTAGCTTAAGTATCGATACGCCACGCCGAGGCGACGGCACCAAACGAGTTACGTGCAGTTGGCGAGAACTGGCCGAATTGCTTGATGTTCACGAAGAAACGATTGCCAGTTGGCTGAAACACCAACCCATTCCTAACGATAAACCCTGGCGCCAAATTATCCCTGCCGATGAAAAATCAAAATTCTTGGCCCTGTTTATTCCCCGACTACGTTACGCCTATCAAACCCACAACGGTAAAACCCGGCGAACTGGCTTTATGTTGGAAGTTCTTATGGAAGATCCCGTTGCTCCAGAAGATGAAGCCAAATTGGAACAACGGATGGAAATCCTTCAAATGCAACAGGCCGAATTGGGATTAGAAACATATCGATTGACCGAAAACGTAAAAGGGAAAGATATCGACTTACCCCAAATATCAGAGGCTTCACCTAAATCGGATTTCTCCGCTACACATTATGTAAACCAAAAGGACTCCGACTTACCAACAAATGCTAATCCGACTCAATTGGGTTTACATAATGTTGAAGTAAATCCAAATAAACTCGATTTACCAACCCATGTGAAACAACATAATATGGGATCAGATAGTTATGTTAACCCATTAACCCCCAATTTACATAATGATAAATCGGAAGAATCCGGAAAGAACGTTAACGAACTTGATTCATTAATACAACAATTAAAACATAGTAAACAAAAAAGACCTCGAAGAAAAATGCTTGAACCTGTTGTCCGTTTTACAGAAAAACTCTTGGATGATAATCATTCATCAGCAATGTTCTACAAGGTTTTGACCGTACTATATCCAGAACGGCTTGATCTATATGTTTCCGCTGTGCGAGTAGCTGTACAGGCATTGGAATCTGATTCAGAAGTCAATGGTGGTGCGGTATTTGTTAGATCCTTGCAGGATTTTGCCGAGGTAGCTGGGGTAGATTTGGGTTTCAAAAATAGTTCAGGAAAATACAAAGAAAATGACTACGATCAAAATACCCCTTTGGAACCTGAGGTTCTTTCTCCTGCATCGGTTGAGTTATCGCCTCCTTCTGTTGATGAGGCCATTTGGTCGGAAACGCAATCGGTATTGCAGCGCCAGATGACTCGGGCCACGTATGACGCGATTGTTCAAGGGACCCGGTTATTGGGCCATCAAAATGGGGTATATATTGTGGGCGTCCAATCCGAAATGGCGAAAGAGTGGTTAGAAAATAGATTGCGTGATGTGATTCAGCGCGCATTGGCCAGTGTGATTGGCACATCGGTAAAGGTAGAGTTTCGATTGATGGCTAATCGGTAATTTTTTATCTAGGTTGAGTTTGAACGCTTAGACAGGATTCTGTTATGCATGTAATTGCTTTGACCAACTTGAAGGGTGGTTCAGCAAAAAGTACGACCACATTTAATCTGGCCGGTGTCTTGACGGAAGCCGGTTACAAGGTGTTGTGTATTGATATTGATCCCCAAAAGACATTAGGTGAAGCCTTTTTTGGTGTTTATGCAGGCGCGGAGACTTTGTCTTCTGTTTTGATTGATGATGGCCTGATTGGAGCCGCTGTTCAGCCCACCAGTTACAATAATTTGCGCCTTGTTCCTGCCGATGATGGACTGAAGGGGATAAAGAGTGGGCAGACGGTAATTGAGGGGGGCGAACTTCGCTTGCGTAGTTGTTTAACGCGAGCCAAGGGTGGGTTTGATCAGATAAACGGTATCGATCAAGTTGAGTGGATTTTGATTGATTGTCCGCCAAGTCTGGATAGGTTGACAATGAATGCTTTAGCTGCCAGCGATTACGTATTGGTTCCGGTGGATCCGGGCGCTGCCGGACGCGGCGCTTTGGGCGAAACTATCGAATATATTACGTCTGCCCAGAAGTGGTACAATCCGACCTTGAAAGTTTTGGGATTATTGATAAATAATACCGATCCACGAACAGTTTATGATCAAACAACTGAAGAAGTGGTAAGAGAAATCTACGGAGAATTGGTTTTTAAGACGATTATTACCGCATCTGTGCGTGTCAGGGAGGCTACGGAGGCGCAAACGCCCCTGGTATTTTGTGAAGGACATGAGTTTCTGCGGTATGCGGATATGTATCGTTCTTTACGGCGTGAGGTTATTGAACGTATAGAATCAGGGGGATATAATGGCCAGACGAAAGGTTAGTATCCAGCGGACATTAGGAACAAAGCCTACGCCGGCCGATCAGGCAGAATCACCAGGTGTTATTGACCAATTAGCCGGTAGTATGTCTGAAGTTGATATTGGCTTCCGTCCCACGGACCAGCGGGTATATGAAGTTGATCTTGAGCGCATCAAACCTGATCCAACTCAGCCCCGACATCTTCTCCCCTTTGATTTACGTGAAGCCATTTATGATCAGGAACTTTCTGCCGGTGAGGCTATTCAAGAACTGGTATTGCGGGCCGAACAGGGCGACACCGTAGCGTTACTAATTTTGGGTGGAAAAAGTAAAGGTGTGGTTGATGAGGAAGACGACCAGGTAGAAGATACCGGATTGCTGGCATTGGCTCGTTCTATTCGAGAAGTCGGGTTGCGCCAGCCGTTAAATGTGTATCGAATTGATGACCCGGAACAAGCCAGCAAGACAGCTTACCGTTTAGGTGAGGGTGAAAGAAGATTCTGGGCGCACCATCTATTGGTACAGCAAGGTTATGATGAATTCAAGCGGGTCAAATGCATCATTGAAAGTTTACCTGATGACGAAGAAATTGTTCATCAGCGTCAGGAGGCAGAGAATGCAGCCCGGGTTGATCTGCCGGCCATTGCCCGCGCGCGGTCCATTGAGCGTATCAAAGAACGTTTGAATTTGGAATTGGGAACCCGGGTTCCCGGCGAAAATACAATCAAGCTTCCCAATCAGCGGGAATTACAGGTGGCGGTTGGTCAGCGTGTCAAAAATCTAACAGGCCGGGCTATTAGTGACAGGATGGTACGGAATTATTTAACGCTTTTGAATTTATCTGTCGAAGCCCAGGATCTTTGTGAAGCTGCCCAACTGACCGAAAAGCAATTGCGTCCGGTGTTGCGTCTGAAGTCGGATGATGAGCAGCTGGCAATGATCAAAAAGATTGTAGAGGAGAAATGGAGTGGCCGTAAAGTTCTCCAGGAGATTTCGTCTTCCAAACCTAAATCTACGTTGCGAGAAGTCTCCCAATCGACTGTTGAGCAACGTTTTGAAAAGCGGGTTTTAGATGCAGCCAAAACCGTCCATTCGCTTTTGTCTTTGCCTCAAGAGAATTATGATGAGACGATAACGGCTCTGGCTATTCGGGCCAAGGATTCTAAAACCCGACAGGCCCTCCAGTCGTTGCGCCAGACATTGGAAGAAGTGTTGCTCCGGGTCGAAGGGATCGTTGATTCAAAGATTCTAGAGGTAAATTTGCTGTCCGTCATCCCGCCGCTGGATGGCTTGAAGCGTCATTTGCCGGCGGAAAAGGGCGAGATGTTTGAAACAGAGGTTTTTACCGGCAGCCAGATTCTGGATCAATTGGTACGATGGTGGCAGTCTGATGCGGTGTTAGCCAGTCGATTAGAACCGTTTTTTAACAAAATTGAAGCGGATGCGGAAGCTTTACGAGCAGGGGACGCGATGCCTTTACCCACCTTGCGGGGTGAAAAGAATCCTGATTATTCCGATGTGATCGTGTACGAAGTCGAATCCGGTGTAACCATTTATTGGGCGCATGAGTTGTTGGTCAGCCGGGGCGAAAGCCAATTCAAGCGGATGAAAGCGGAAATTGTGAGTATGACGGTGATTGACAATTGAAGTTTTGGGAGCCCGGGTTCCCAAGGTGACTATCAAAAAGGTCGGCATAGAATTTCTATGCCGACCTTTTTTGTTTCAGGTAAATGCCGGTTGTTGTTATTTGATGTAACCTTTTACAATCACCTCGCCGTCGTGCCATTCGGCTTCGGTGAAACGTACCGGTAATTGATCGGCTCGTCGTAACTGTATTTGGATTTCCTGCTCGATTGCTTCCCGGATGGGGCCGGGAACCGGTAGGCTTAATTCCAAAATATCGACAAGGGGCAGACCATCTTCCAGGGTGATCTTTGCCTTGCCTCCAACATGAACACGCAGGCCGGCAATTGTGGCGTCACCCTCTCCGGCAACATAATCGGGAGTGATCTCAACCTGGGGATGAGCAAACGGGATCTGGGGATAGCGGTGAAGATACCAGGTAATCGTCTGCTCGGCTTCCAGTTCGGTGAGAGTCACGGTCCAGGTTTCCCCGGAACGGTCTCCAGAGCGAATATAATCCAGTAAAGTAACGATTTCCGGGTCTCTTATCGGATCAACAACATAGGGCGCAGAATCGGGCAATAAGAAGTGAAACCAGGCGAACAGATTGAAAATGACCAACGTGGCAGCGATCCACAGGTTGGGGCGTTTGATGAAAGTGGGTATTCTTGATTTCATGCTTTCCATATCCCCGTCGAGCTTATTCCCAGTTTTCCAATTCCTGCCAGGCTCTGATGTCGTCCAATTTACGTTCGACCACAATGGCGGTGGTGATGACCAGCAGGCTGATAACACCAAAGACGATCCACTGGTTGACGGACCACAGCGAATTGATCAATTGGCCCACCGTGGCCAATACCACTCCGCCGGTGCCTGCGTACAAAAATCGGCGTAAACGGCGGGCGGTTCCCCACCAGATGAACAAGAATCCTTCCGTGACCATCAGAAAGGCAAAGGCTAATCCGAACTGCAAGGTTTCCCGGAACAGCGTGCCTATCATTAGCGTGATGGCCAGGTAATCGAGCCACTTGCCCGCGGTTTTGTTACCTTGCCGCCATTCCAGATACGCTATCCCCAAAAAGTAGATTCCGCCGGGTATCACGTACCATTGTGTATTATTCCACTGTGGGATGAAGAAGATGTGTAACAGCCCACCACTCAGAATCATACCGATCGCTACGTAACCCAAGCGGAGGCGTCGATACACAAACCCATTGATCAGGTAAAGCAAGCCCAGCAGGGTCAATACCCCCACCGTCATTTGTATGGTGATCGGATCTACCAGATTGTGATAGGGTAATCCAACCAAGGCTCTCAAGAGCCATTCCAAAACGCCAATCCCCAGCAAGAACGTCAATAGGAGAATGCCCAAAGAGAAGCCCAGGCTGAAACTTTGGAACGGGAGTTCCCAGATCATGATCCACGGGGGAATTGCCCCCTCCTTTTCGAATTGCCGGCGAATGATGGTCAGGCCATGCCCGATGATCCCATACCCCAGCGCCAGACTTGCCAGGGCCAGCGGCAGTCCTTCCAGAGGACCATCAAACATGAGTAATCCTTGTACTAACGCAACAACCCCCAATATAAGACTGGCGTAAGAAATTCCGCTGGATAGCCACAGCGAGGCCAGGATGGCGATCAATAGGGTATGTGTGAGCGTTATGATAACCCCGGCTTCATCACCTTGCAGGCTGAAAAGCTGGCCGAGAACAATGTCGATTGATAAAAGCAGATATAACGGGCGCGACCAGCCCCGCCATACTCGTTTCGCTGCCAGGGGTGAACCTTCCTTCTGCCAAAGTTCGAGAAATATAGCGGTTACGGTGGTGATTAAGAATATGGGCATAAATCGAAGCCAGGCTTCTGCCGGGCTGATCCACCAGCCTAATAATTCCAAATAAAATATTCCGGCAAGATGTCCGGCGATGCCCAAGGCCAATAACCACAGCCGCAGTCGAAAATAGTAAATGGCCCAGCCAAATATCGGGATCAGCAGTAAGAAATTCACGGTCAGGCTGCCTGCCCCGCGACTGAACAAGGGGCTGACCAGGGCCAGGCCCAGGCCCAGCGTAAATGGCGACAGCGCCCACCACTCGAGTAACCGGTCGGTCAGCGCGGCCGGCCATTGGTTGGACCTATTCCACGGAAAATTGCGGGGGCTTCCAAAAATTTGGTCCAGTCCCCATCCCAGGCCAAGGGCTATCACAGCTCCGGGCAGTAGGCCCAATCCATAATAATCGGTTTGAAGGGCCGATTGTTGCAATAAAACGCTGTAGGGCACGATGACTAACGCGCTGGCCGGAATCAGGAACAAGGGCTGCCTCAGCCAAAAGGCTGTGATCGCATACAATACAACGGCTCCACCGTAGCCCCACAAAGCGCCGGTCTGATCCAGGCTCGAGGGAAATAAATTGATTGCCGTCAGTACCAAGCCCAGCGTAAGAGGCGCGACACTGAAGCGGTACAGCTTGGCTCGGCGTAACAGCCAGGCCAGGGCCAGGTAAATCGACGCCAATCCGATTAACCACCAGCCATATCGATTTCCGGTGATGGGGGTGGTCCACAACGCCGAGATCAAAGAAAATGGGGCTGCAATGCCCGCCAAATAGACCCAGATGGGCTGCTTGAATAACATTGCCGAGACCAGGAGCAAGAGCGCGTCATACAACAATGCCAGGGCCAGCAGGGCCGGATCAGGAGCAACCAGGAGCGTGCCGATGGCCATAGAAATATAGCCGGTTAGATAGCCGGGCAGTCCGTAGAATTTGGTGAGTTTTTGATCAGGCGCCATCCGCTGGAGCCATTGCCCGGCCATAAGTCCCAGGGCGGCAAACATCAAGAATAAAAAGCCATAGTGTTCAGACCGGGCCGCCGGCAGCAGCCAGGCCAGCAAGTAGATGCCCCAGATCGGCATCAGAGCGATGGCGGGATAGAAGAATTTTGTTTTTATCAGGGCAGCTATTGTTCCTTCCCCAAACCTGGGGTGTCGATGATCCAACACTGCGCTGAGAGCGTAGAAGGCAATGGCCAATCCAAACGTGAATCGGCTTGTATCCACATCTGCGATGCCCCACAGCAAAGAAAATGGCACCAGGATGTGAGCGATGATTTGGGCTGGGAACCCGTATGCCCGTTCTCCAAGATGGTTTAATCCCAAATAAATCAAAAACAGGCTCCAGGCCAGGATCATCCAGCTCAGGCCATAGCCGGGCAGGGTGGCGTAAAACCCTGCCAGCCAGCCTAAATGGGTTAGAATCGTCCAGGGAATAAAGATCAAAATCGAGGCCAGCCACATAAAACGAACCTGCCGGAATAATCTGGCCGATACGGCATACAATCCTGTCAGCCAGAGTAAGGCCATTGCCGCCCAAAATTGTTGGATTTGCCCGCCGCCCAACCACCAGAGATTGCGTGCCAACGCCAGTCCAATAACCATAGCCGACAATACCCAGCCGGTTATCAGCAGCGGGCGTTTGTATAGATGCCACGTTAATCGGATAAATGCTTGTTGACGATTGACGGCTCGACGTTGCCGCAGCCGGTATAATCCTCGTTCAATCAGGATGAAAATGGTCAATAGCACTGCGGCGGTGAAGGCTGATAAACCTTGTCCGCTGCTGAAGGTAAGGGCGATCAACCCTCCTCCGGCGGCAAAAAACCATGCTGCCGCGTGTGCCCATCGTTCTTTGTAGATGGCCCAACTATAAAAACCGTAGGCAAACCCCAGCAATAATTGGGCTGCCGCGCCCCACAATCGCATAGAATCGGTCCATATTTCGCCCTGGATGAAATTTATCAAGGGTGTAAAGTATATTTGCGCCAATAATAATGCGGTCAAAAAATATGATGTTATGTAAAGTGGCAGCAAAAATCTACCGGAAAAGATTTTTGGCTGTTTTTGTTCGAGCCACACGCCTCCACAAATATAGAATGCAAGCAATCCGGCCTGGGCAAACTGAATAATTTCTAGCGGCACATTTTGCCGGCTGAGCAGCAATATGAACCCCCCCGCCGTGACCAGGCCCGCCGGAGCCAATTCGACCGATTGCCTTCGTACAATGGCGTCGGTGAAATACAACAAGCCGGCTGACAGCAGGGTGATGGCCGGCGTGAGTCCGGACGGAACCGTGACCAAGGCGATCAACGGGGCGATGATGCTTACCAGCCAACTTGCCAATGTCCACGGAATACTGAAATAGACATTGAGTTTCTCCAGCCGGTAGCCGATCAACATCAATAGCCAGGCCGACGTCGCTGTGGCCAGGGGGATGATAAATGCCGCCACGTTCGCATCGAACAAAACCAACCAGATCCAACAGGGAAACGCCACCACCGTGAACCAGTGAAATACCAATTTACCCCTTGAGTGTTTGGCTGTAAATCCGGGCTGTTTGATGTAAGCCAGGTAAATGCCCCATATCGATACGCCCAGCCAATTGCCCAGCGCAAACACCAGGATGGGGCCGTTGTAGGGCAGCAGAGCCGGGATCAGCGCTATTCCGGCGATCAAATATCCTGAAATTACCCATGGCCGGGCGTAATTGGGTAAAGGGCTGGGAAACCGGCTGCCCACCTGTAAAGCCAAAATGAGATGGAGCAGAGCTAGCGACATCCACACAATACTCAACAGCGACCAGTCTCCGCGCCATACGATCAATGCGGCGGAAGTGGCGGTCAATAGAAAGAGTGACGTGCCAAAAAAGTAAAAAGGCCGCCGCCACAACAGAGCCGACAATCCTATCGAACCGGCCAATACCAAATGTGAGCCGGCTATAGCCCAGCCATTCCCGGATACCAGCGGCCATATCGCGGTGACAAGCAGCAGCAGTATACCGGTTGTGAGGGTGGTATGGCTGTGCTTCTTGAAAATGGTATCTTCAGCTTGATATCCCTGTAAAGCGTAGCTAATCAGAAAATAAAGCGGCGTTAACAAGGCAAAACCCAGGGCGTGCCAGGCCGGATCGATCCCGATCTGATCGAAGAAGGTGGCTTGCGTAAGATAAACGGCTACAGGTAAAGCTATTGCCGCTAAAATACCGATTCCCCGGTGCCGGTAATGAAACGCGCTCCAGCCAAAGATCAAGGTTCCGATCCACCAATCAATGCTGAGCGCGTAGTGAAGAGCATCATAACTATCACGCTCAACGAATCGCCAGACCAGGGTTACGATCAAGATTATGATAATGCCTAACAGTGAAATAAAGCGGAAAGATTCGGTGAAATAGGTGAATCTTTTCGGTTGAAATCGTTCGAGCGCAATAGTAACCGCCAAAAGCCCCAGAGCAACCCCGGCCAATCCGGCCGAGCGCCAATCTGTGGAAAGCCCCACCGCCTGGTGCATCATTTCGATGAAGGCCAAAACTGTACTGCCGGCGGCAAAACCTACCAGGTAGCCATAGAGTCGGCTGCGGATGATCAACGCGCCGGCAATGTACGCGGCCAGAGAAAAGATCGAGGTGATGAACCAGAAAAACGGCCAATAGTCCGCCGGAACATTAAAATTGATATAGATGGTGTAAAAATCAATGGGCACCAGCAGCCCGGCGATGGCGCTCAGCGCAATGCCGGATCGGTACATGCGTGTTTGGGTTCGCACGTACCAGCCCAACCCAAAGAAGACCGCCGTAAACAGGGTAGGGATAGCGACCCTCAGCGGTGGCGAAAAATCGCGCCAGCCCCACACCACAAACGAGATGGCGGCGGCAAAGAATAGAAAAATACCCAGGAAAAGCAGCACCTGGAGCGTACGCTCCGAAAGCAGCGTCCGCCAGATTCGTTCTCCCAGCGGAAGGGAGGGCTGGACAGGGGGCGCATTAACGGAGGCCGTATTAACGGAGGCCGTATTAACGGCCGCTGTCACGCCGGCTGTGGTTGGGGGCCGCCCGGCTTTTTCAGGCATTGCCACAGCTTCCGGGCTGACTTTCGGTCGAGTCACGGTTTGTTGGGGTTCAGGTTTAGCGCGAAGGCCCAATGCGATTTCCAGGGTTTCTTTTTCGCTGTGGAGAGGATGCTCTATTTTCTTTTGCGCCTGTGAGGTGGTGAAACAATGATTGCGGCTCAGGTAGTCAACCGCTTCCAGGAGGAAATTAACCAGGTCCAGACGTTGCCTTTTGGTTTGAGGGTAGCGGGGTTCGCTATACCCCTCCAATTGTTCTTGCAGCTCGTTGATCTGCTGTTTCGCCTCGTTTGACATTTTTTGGGTAGAGCCGGGTTTGAAGCAGCCCGCTCGCTGCCATTCGTCCATTTTTCGCAGCAACGCTTTTCGCTGCATCAAATCCGGCCACGCATTTTCGGCTTGTTGGGGCGTGAACGGCGGCAATCGTAACCCCAACCTGATTTGTACCTCTCGCTGGCGGTCAGTGTATTTCTGCGCCAATCGTTGATAAGCAGGGGCCTCGCCGTCTTTCCAGGCAGACATCTCCTGAAGCAACCACTCGATATGAGCTAACTCTTCGACCAGGGCCGGGGTACCTCGAAATTGACACCGGGGACAAGGTTCCGCCGGCTTGAAATCGGGATGATGACATTTAGGACAGTGCATAGTGTCTTGATCCTCGAGCGTGCAAAATAAGTTTTTGTGTTGGCTCATCTTGGCTTCAAGGTGAAAGAGTGTTTTGATGTGTCACTGCGAGTATCAACGAAGCAGTCTCCACCTTTGCGCCCATATGCGCCTTGGTGTTACCAGTGTACCAAAAAAGAGCAGAATGTCACCTGCTAAAAGTTAGGGACACAAAATTACGCTACTATACCTAGATTATCTATCTAGTTTCAGAGTAGCACATTTTTGAAGGAACGTCAAGGTTGGTCAACCCACGTTTTGCCCACGCCAGGGGGGCAATGCGGACCAACTTTTCTCGAGGTGGAAACTTTTTGGCTGAATGGATTTGTGCTAGAATAGGGCATCTTGTTGGTTTGTCAGCGCCAATATGTTTTAGGCGGCGCTGATTTTTATTGTTGAGGCAACATTCCATGGTCGTAGTTGAGAAAACAGCCGCCGGGCTGGTCATTTCGGCGGACAAACAGGTTTCGTGGCTGGGTAGAATAATCTACTGGTTGTACAATTTTTTTGTCCATCTGGGCGAAATCTGGGCTTACCGGGAACTGCTGCGTAATCTAACGATTCGTGATCTGAAAGTACGGTATCGTAACTCGGCCCTGGGCGTGCTGTGGTCCCTGGGCAATCCTTTGCTGATGACGGTGGTTTATACCTTTGTCTTTACCGTGATGACCGGTTTTTCCAGAGCCGACAATTTTCCGGTCTTTGTGCTGTGTGGCATTCTGCCCTGGAATTTTTTCTCGGCCTCGGTAATTGGCGCGATCCGCAGCATTGTGGACAACGCCCCTTTGGTGGGCAAAGTCTATTTTCCCCGCGAAAACCTGCCGATTTCGATGGTCCTGGCTAACCTGGTCAATCTATTAATGGCCTTGATTGTTCTATTTGGTCTGATGATAGTTTCCGGCGTCCCGTTTACCCGATGGATATTGCTCTTACCGGTAGTGATAGCCATGCAGACCATCTTTGTGATTGGTTTTTCACTGATCATGGCCACAGCCAACGTTTTTTATCGCGACACGCAGGTCATCATGGAAGTAGTGATGATGGCCTGGTTCTTTCTGACCCCCATTCTTTACCCGGTGACGATTTTGCCGCGTGAATATTATGTCGACTTGCTGGGGATTACGCTGGACGTCTGGCGCTGGGTCAATATTCTCAATCCGATGGCCTCGATCATTGCCACCTATCGGGTCATCCTGTACAGCGGTTCCCCGCCGGAATTTTATTTCTTTATGCGCACGTTATTGACCTCATTGGGAACTTTGGGGATCGGCGCGTTTATTTTTTACCGGTATAGCCGTACCTTTGCGGAGGAAGTGTAAATTGTGAGTGATACCGCCATCAGCTTTGAAAATGTCTCCAAAGATTTTAGACTTTCCCATCTACGGGTTCGTTCTTTTCAGGAGATCTTTGTCAACATCCTCCGCCCGGAAACGAGACGCCGGCAAAGATTCCGCGCTTTGGACGGAGTGAGCTTTTCGATCAAAAAGGGCGATACCGTGGCGCTCTTGGGTCCGAATGGCTCCGGCAAAAGTACCATCCTCAAGCTGGTCAGCCGCATCATCGATCCGACCCAGGGCACCATTCGCATTTCCGGCCGGTTATCCGCGTTATTAGAGCTGGGCGCCGGCTTTCATCCCGATTTGAGCGGCCGGGAGAATATCTACTTGAACGGCTCCATCCTGGGCCTCGACCGCAAGGCAATGGACAAAAAATTGGACGACATCATTGCCTTTGCCGATATTGGCGAATTTATCGACGTGCCTACGCGGGGCTATTCGTCCGGCATGCAAGTCCGGTTGGGCTTTTCCGTAGCCGTTCACGTGGACCCCGAAATCATTTTGATCGACGAAGTGCTGGCCGTGGGCGATTACAGCTTCCAACTCAAATGCCTGGAACGCATCCGCCGGATGCAGCGCGATGGCGTGACCATCTTATTTGTTTCCCATAACTTTGAAGATGTCAAAAAGTTATGCAATCAGGCCATCTGGATGGATGAGGGCAAATTAAAGGCCCGGGGCCAGGTTAATGATATTTTGGCTCAGATGAAAGATTGGTATGGTTGGGATGGGGAGGAACCAAATATCGCCCCACATGGTGAGGCGATTTCGGAGTTCAATCGGGTGGTTGTTTGATGTCTATTTTGTCTCGATGAGTTTCCTGAGTTGCGCCACCTCGCCTGTCATATTCGGATTTTCTTCTGCAAAAGCTTCAAGCTCGTTTTTGACTCTATCTAAAAGCAGTTGTCGATCTTCTTCCGGCAACGCTGAGAGCGCGGCGATCCCTTGCGAACCTTCCGTTTGCGCCTGCTCTATTTCATTCATAGTCACGTAAATCAACATTTTGTAAAGATGGGCCGTGGGATTGGCCGGTGTTATCTCCAGGGCCTGGTTGAGCGCTTCCATAGCCTGGTCGAATTGCCCTGTTTTGTAGTAGGCATAGCCCAGGCTTTGATAAGCTTTGTCGTAACGTGAGAAGCGTTCGATGGCGGCCCGGTAGTCGGCGATGGCGTTTTGATACTCTTCCAGCGCGGTGTAAGTTTCGCCGCGAAGGTAGAAGACATCGGCTTTGCTGTCGTCATAAGACATCGATTCATTGTAGGCTTCTAAGGCTTTGTCATACTGACCTTGTTTATGATAAATAAGGCCAATATTGCCGTTGGCGCGGTAGCCGAATTCGGCAGGGGCGAGTTCGATGGATTTTTGGAAGTCGGTAAGGGCTTCATCGTATTTTTCGAGCATATAATAAACGCGACCACGATTATAGTAAGCATGGGGAAAGTTTTGTTCGATTTCACTAGTTCTTGAGAAATCATTGATTGCCTTTTCGTAATCACCCAAAGCGACATAAACATTTCCTCTGGCGTTATAAACAATAAAATTATTGGGGTCTATTGCCAGGATTTCATTGAATGTATTAATTGCCGCTTCGTAGTTTTTTGCTTCATAAAGTTCTATTCCTCGATCAATCATTCCTTGAATGACTTCAGGGTCAGCAGAGGTTGAAGTCGGTTGGTCTTCTAGAGGGCTGATGGGTGATAGTGGTGATACAGGCGAAGATGGCAAGGTTGCCGTAGACGATAGAGTAGAAGGAGCAGCTACATCTTGTTGTTGATCTGTGAGTTGCTCCGAGTTTGATCGAGTTCTTGAATAGTAGAAAACTGCCATAATTGCAATGATAAGGATGATAGCTGCAATTAAAAACCCTCTGTGTTTTAATAGATGAAATTGGTTCATTCTAATACTCACTTTGCGTTGTGGAGCTATATTTTTTGTGAAACACACAATCCTCGAAATTTTAGGCGTTTTTAATCCAATATGCAAACATTTCTGTCGGCGATTTTTGGATGGGGGACTCCAATCTATAAATTTGGACGATTTTATCGAGATAACCCACAGGTATTATTGAATAATTTTGTTTTTGATGATAAGGTAGGGTTACAAATTTGGAGAAATAGTGTGGAATCAATTTTTAATTTAAGTTATGGAGGCAAATTACAATGAAAAAGTCTATGAGTGTGATGTTGATCTTAACTTTATTGCTGATGTTGTTTGTCAGCAGTACGGCTCTGGCGCAGGATGCGGAGCCGACTGAGGAACCCACGGTTGAGTTGACCGAGGAACCGACTGAGGAACCCGCAGCGGAGTCGACTGAGGAAGCTACCGTTGAGCCGACGGAAGAACCCACAGCGGAGCCAACCGAGGAACCTACGGCAGAACCGACCGAAGAACCCACAGCGGAACCGACTGAGGAACCTACGGCAGAACCGACCGAAGAACCCACAGCGGAACCGACCGAAGAACCTACGGCAGAACCGACTGAGGAACCCACAGCGGAACCGACCGAAGAACCTACGGCAGAACCGACTGAGGAACCTGTGATAGAATCAGAAGATGCAGGTGAAATTGGAGCTTCTGCAGTGGTGGGAAGTTGGACGAGTGATTATATTCTAATTCAAAACCTGAGTACCACTGACCAGGCAAATGCAACGTTGACCTTATATAATACTAGTGGTGGAAGTGCGGGTTCGATCGATAAGACAGGTATTCCTATCAATGGTAGTGCAAGGATAAGAACTACCGACTCAGGTTTCCCCGGTAATGGACAATACTCAGGCATCGTATCCTCCGATCAACCGGTTGCGGCCGCAGTTATGAATAATAACTCTTCATATAGATCTGGTGATGCCTACGTTGGTTTTGCTGGGGGATCTTCTAATCCTACAGCTGATATACTATATTTTCCCAACACGTTCAGAGGGCATTTTGGTTGGACGACAAAGCTTCATATTCAGGATGCTTCAGGAAGCGGTCAAAGAGTTACTGTCCATGCCTATCCCAATGGGTCATCTTCACCATCTGATAGTCCCGAATATGATATTGATCCTAATGGTTTTATAACTGTTGATCTGATGAGCAGCGACTTTTCCAACTTTGGCAGTGGAAATGGGGCCTATGGTTATGTTCGAGTGGAAAGTAATGATGGTCGTGCTCTAGCTGCTATTTGTGATAATATCGTAGACCAAAATCAGGGGCCTAATAAAGTAGTGGAAGCGCAATACGAAGGTTTGGACGCATCACAAGCTGGGCGGGATTTTGTGGCCCCGATTGTGTTCAATGGTCATGCCGGTTGGTACACGGGGGTAAATATTGTCAACACAACCGGTACTCCAACTACGATGACATTTACGTACAAGGTTAACTCGGCCTACGGTGGTGCAACGCAAGTTCGCACACTGAATGTTCCTGCGTATCAAAAAGGTACATTCTTTTTACCAGAAACAACACTACAAAAGCCCTCTTACGGTTCTCTTACAATAAATTCTGCGAATGCTGATGTGACCATTGTTGTAGGTACAAACCGATTATATGATCCTGATGATCCGGCGGTTGGGTATATGGTAAGATCATTGAATCCGGCTGCTGCTACAAATCATATTGCTATCCCAATAGCGTTTCGCCAGTCTCCAAGTGGTACTTGGAATGGAGGGATAAATGTATATACTGTAGGGAGCGCATCAACCATTACAACGAAGTGGGTTAGAACTGACTCAGACCCAACAGTATCGACCAATTATTTTGATTATTCGCTTCCGGGAGTAAGTAATGGTGCTGTAACATTTTTTGCACCAGAAATGCCAGGAATGCTTAATAATTTTACAGGAGTTGTCTATATAGAGTCCTCGTCACCTATCTTGGCTCTCTCCGGTGGTAACAATTTTACAGAAGGTTATTCTTATCAAATAACAGGTTATAGTTATACCCCTTAAAAAATCATCTGCATTAACATAATAATTTAGATAAAATCTCAAAAGCTTCATCATCTCAGAATAATGAAGCTTTTTTGTAAAAATTTACCTGATAAACTTGGCAACAGTTCTAATCTCATTATTTATGAGATTAGACAAAACCTAAGATGAATGTTATTATATCGGCTATATACGTTATGAAGAGTACAGGCAGACCATTGGTCTGCCTGCCTTTTTGCATAAAAATTTTGAATCTTTTTGTTTAGAAGTGGCTGTTTGGGGGACTCAATTATGAGTACGAATACTTATTTAAATCAGGATTTACTGAGAAGAAAAACAAGAGAGAGACAATTGGCAGGGCGTTTGAAGCGAGAACTAGGTATAATATACAGATACATTCGAGATAAAAAACAGTTTCCAACTTGGCGTTTTACTAAAAGATTGAACCGTATCTTAAACGATTGGGAGTTTGATCAGAGGAAAACACGTTTGAGAAGTTTTCCAACTGTACTCATTATTGATCCTACAAATACTTGTAATTTACGATGTCCGTTATGTCCAACAGGTCAAGGAATTATGCCAAGCCAGGGCAAGATGTCTTACGAAACTTTTGTTGAAATATTTGATCAGTTTAAGTCATATGCCTACCGCGTTTGGTTATATAACTGGGGAGAACCCCTTCTTCATCCTGATATATATCGAATGATTCGGTACGTTTCAAGCTATGATGTGGAAACTCTCATTAGTACAAATCTAAGTGTTTCATTAAAGAAAGAAACTGCAATTGAGCTAGTGGGGTCTGGGTTAAATACCTTGATAGTATCTATGGATGGCATAACTCAGGAAATATACCAAAAATATCGAGTTGGTGGGAAGCTAGATCGTGTCGTTTCAAATCTGAAATTATTGGTTGAGACCAAACGAAAGTTACAATCAGAATCCCCCAAAATTACGATCCAATTCATCGCTTTCCGCCATAATGAACATGAGATCCCGCAGATGCAAGAATTTGCTCAACAAGTTGGTGCAGACGATTTTCATATAGAACCCGCTATACTGGATATGTCTAAAGTAGCAACCAAAACAGCGGCACAACCTTTGGCTGCGAATGTGGATTGGCTGCCGTCTGAAAAAGATTACCGTCGATATAAAGATGATAAATGGCGCTATGATCCGGAAGCTTGTCGGTATCTGTGGAATACTGCTGTATTTCGTTGGGATGGGGAGATATTCCCCTGTTGTGTGGTTTACCGTGATGAAGATAGTTTTGGAAACGTAAAACAAATGTCTTTTTCTGAGGTTTGGAATAATAATAAATATCAAAGTGCACGTGCTCTATTTGGTAATCCTCAATCAGTTGACAAAGTTTGTTCTGTGTGTGATGTGTGTTATGCAACAGAGGGATATAAGGTTGTGAATCAATGAAGTTTGGCAGTCCATATCAGAAACAATCTGTGAATGACAATGTAAAAGTGCCAATAATGGTTATTGAACCAAATAATGGCTGGGTACCACTTCACTTACGGGAATTCTGGAATTATAATGAGTTGCTTTATTTCTTGACTTGGCGAGATATAAAAGTGCGTTATAAACAGACCACACTTGGTGCAGCCTGGGCCATTATTCAGCCATTTTTTACCATGGTTATTTTTAGCATTTTTTTTGGTTATTTAGCTAAGGTTCCTTCGGATGAAATTCCTTATCCTATTTTCTCTTATACTGGTTTGTTACCATGGACTTTTTTTGCCAATGGAGTGACCCAGTCTGCAAACAGTTTGGTCATGAGTGCTAACCTGCTTTCAAAGGTCTATTTTCCGCGATTAGTAATTCCGATATCTAGTGTGCTATCAGGGGTGGTGGATTTTGTTATTGCCTTTGTTGTGTTGCTGGGAATGATGTTTTATTATGGGCTGTCACTCACTATTGCTGTGTTATGGTTACCTTTCTTTTTATTATTAGCATTAGCTACGGCGTTAGGTGCGGGAATATGGCTTTCTGCCTTAAATGTGCAATATCGAGATATTCGTTATATTGTACCTTTCCTGATTCAGTTTTGGCTATTTGCAACACCGGTTGTTTATCCCAGTAGTATGTTATCAGAACCTTGGCATACATTGTATGGTTTTAATCCTATGGTAGGAGTGGTCGAGGGATTCCGTTGGGCAATGTTAGGTACTGGAACAGCACCGGGGCCAATGACTATTGT
Source organism: uncultured Caldilineaceae bacterium (assembly GCA_964612485.1). Lineage (GTDB taxonomy): Bacteria > Chloroflexota > Anaerolineae > 4572-78 > J111 > JAFGNV01. The sequence continues at coordinate 20,600 of CAZTFF010000049.1, read as the reverse complement.
ATCAGCTGTAATTGCTGTGATGATATTAATTGGCGGGATATTTTATTTTCGGTATATGGAGAATACTTTTGCGGACGAGGTATAACGAACTATAGTGGATGATTTAGCTATTCGTATTGACGGTTTAGGAAAACAATATCGTATCGGGGAGAGAAAAAGCTATAGGACTATTCGGGAGACAATTGTTGATGGTGTAAGCCATCCTCTTAATCTTTTTTCCAAAAGAAATTCTGGTTCCCGTAATCAGAGATTTTGGGCGTTAAAAGATGTTTCTCTCCAAATCAAACCAGGGGAAGTACTTGGTATCATTGGCCGTAATGGAGCAGGGAAAACTACATTACTCAAAATTCTTTCTCGAGTTACTCATCCTACAGAAGGACGTATTGAACTTTATGGTCGGGTGGGTAGTCTACTAGAAGTTGGTACCGGTTTTCATCCAGAATTGACGGGACGAGAGAACATCTTTTTAAATGGTGCTATCATTGGAATGAAACAAGCCGAAATAAAACGTAAGTTCGATGGGATAGTGGAATTTGCTGAAATTGGAAAATTTCTTGATACACCTGTAAAACGTTATTCTAGTGGAATGTATGTACGTTTGGCTTTTTCTGTAGCCGCGCACTTAGACCCCGAAATTTTAATAGTAGATGAGGTACTGGCAGTAGGAGATGCTGCCTTTCAAAAAAAGTGTCTTGGAAGAATGGGTGATGTGGCTCGTGGAGGAAGAACAGTATTGTTTGTGAGTCATAATATGGGTGTTATTAACCAGTTATGTGAAAGGGGCTTATGGCTAGATAATGGACAGGTTGTTAAGCTTGGTGCTACTAATGAAATTATCCAGGATTATTTGAGTGCCTACGCTTCTGCGACTGGTTCCTGGACCAATTCTTTATTTTATGAAAACGAACCTAACATAAAGATATTATCGGCTTCTATAACAAATGATACAGGGACGCGAACAGGTGTTATTAGATTTGATGAGGATATAATTTTGGAAGCCCATTATGAAATTCGGGTTCCTGCAAAATCTTGGTTTCTACTATTTCGTGTTACCGACTCAGCAGGTACGATTGTATTTACAAGTTGGGATACCGACTATATTGGAGAGGATAAACCGACAGAAGTCGGTAGATATCGCGCAATTTGTCGAGTACCTGCAAAACTCCTGCGGCCCGGTGTCTATTCGGTTACTTTGTTGACTTGTGTTCCGCAAATGAAACCCTTTGACTACCATGAGAATGTTTTTAATTTTGAAGTTTCTTTAGTAGGTTATACGATGAATACTTATCGTTTAGGCATTATAACACCAACACTTGAATGGTCAATTGAAAGGAGTAAATAGTTAGTTGAAAGATCGGCGAAATGTTATAATTATTACCTTTGATTGTTTGCGTCCCGATCGATTGGGCGCAAGCGGATACCGGGGTGTATCTACTCCAACTTTTGATCGAATAATGGATGAGGGAGTGACTTTTACTAACGCTTATTGCCAGGCCCCCAATACGTGGAAATCCCATGCTGTTATGTTTACAGGGTGTGTGCCGCCCACCAATGGCGTTAGAACACCTGTAAGTAAAATATCTAGCCAATTGCAAACGATGGCTGAAATATTTCAGGAAGCAGGATACGCTACATTTGGTTTACCTGCTTTGTCTGTTTTGAGCGAGGAAGCCGGATTTTCTCGTGGATTCATGAAATATAATTTTGACAAAATGATGGAGAAAACAGAGAAGTATTCACGCTATCGTACTTGTGATGACACATTAGAAATAGCAAATAGTTGGTTAGAACGCATTTCTCAACCTTTCTTCTTATGGGTCCACCATTTTGGTATTCACTGGCTACCCTCAGAGTTTCTTGATTTACCCAATGAGTACCGGCAATCCTTCTCTGAGTATGCTCAATTCTATGACGGAAAAGTCAGCTATACCGATGCGAATTTTTTAGCTCCGTTGGTAGCTGATTTACAAGCTCTTGGACTTTTTGATCAGACTATATTGGTTTTGTGGAGTGATCATGGGGACGACCTGAAGGATATTGAACTGATAAGAGAAGGGTTATCAAAATCGGATGGACATAATAGAGAGCTTTCTGAAGATGTAATGCGAATTCTCCTTACTATCAGAGCTCCTGGTTTGTTGCCTAATGGTGAGAAAAGAGTGGATGTCTGTCAGAGTATAGATTTATTGCCTACCTTACTTGACTTAACCGGAATAAAGTTGGGCTCTTGTCAATGTCAAGGTCGATCACTTGTTGATTCTTCTGCACAAATTGATTCTGCGAAGGTGTACTTAGGAAATGTATGTCGAGGCTACGTGGGGATTCGTTATGGCAGATATAAACTTATTTTGGTGGATCCCAGCTTAGAACGAGACCAAAATCCTTTTGTAGATCGCATTCAGCTATTGAAAAATACTGGTTGGCAGTTGCTTCCTTATAAATGGCGTCAATGGTTGAGGGGTCGTTATCAGAAACCATTTTGGTCAGAGTTGGGAGAACCTGATCAGATTTTTGAAAGGTTGTTGGATATTGGTCACTGTAAGTTTTACGATCTAGAAGTAGATCCTGAAGGCAAAAATGACATAGCTAAGGATTTTCCACAACTTGTTTCAGAGTACAAGAAAATCTTACTAGAAATAGCAACTCGCTCAGTTAGTGATTACTCAAGTTACGCTACACCCGAAGAAGAGGCTGCAATGGAAGAACATTTGAAATCACTAGGTTATTTCTAGAAAAGACTGTGTTATTAATTTTCTGTTTGTGATATATTAATCTCTCGCAATTGAAAAATTTTTTTGCACTGACAGATGAGTTGATTCTCTAAAAGCATAAGAAAATCTATAGCTAAAAAATATCAAGATTACTATTTCTTTTCAGGGTTGATATATGTTGATCGAAAAAATGGTAAGTACCATTTCAGAATTTCTCCAACAATCCCCACATATTGTCCAAGATAAATTAGAACGTGAGATCTTTAACAGGGGTATTACTGTAGCAGAGGCGTGGAGACAATTTAATCCAACAACTCCAGATGAAATTACTGAATTTTACAAGACAACCGACGCTTATCTTTATGATTTGCTAGTAGAGCATTATCGTTTCGAACGACGTGCGGTCAGAGAAAGAGTCGTTGAACGACTCAACTTTCATCAGACTAATACCATCTTAGATTATGGTGGTGGTATTGGTCTAGACGCAATTGAGCTATCAAAAGCAGGCTTGTCCGTGACATATTTTGAGTTAGAAGGGGTTACTGCACAGTTTGCTAAATGGTTATTTGAGCGAGAGAATCAAGATATATATGTTATTCACGATATAAACCAAATTCCAAACGAATTTTTTGACAGTGTGGTATGTATAGAGGTTTTGGAGCACGTTTCTGATCCTATGAGGGCCATCCAAGACATACATCATTGTCTTAAAATGGGGGGTATCGCATTGATTACAGAGTCTTTTTCATTGGTGAATGATAAATACCCTTCACATCTACCTTCAAATCAAAAGTTTGCCGGGAAGATTTTTACTATAATGGAACAGAAAGGATTTCTTCTCTCTCTAAGAATGAAAAATGACAAACCAATTGAATTCATTAAGGTGAAGAAAGACATGAAGTTTCGATATTTACAATGGAAACGAAGGGTATCTTTTGCTAGTGAATTACTTCGTAAGGGTTGGTTGAAGACAAAGTCTTTGTATTAAATTCAATTGATTTTCTAACCAAGTTTAGTTATGAAAATATCATTTCTATTAAATAGTATATCAACAAGTTGCCTTGCTAGAGCTGTTATGTTAGCTCAGGTACTTGTTAGAAGGTATGAAGTTGAAATAATTGGCCCCACTTTATGGGGGCAAGGTGTTTGGGAACCGTGTGATACCGACGAATTTAACCATAAAATAATTGAATGGAAAGGGTTAAAAACACTTTATAAATCTACATCTGAATTGTTAGATAGTGTTACTGGGTCAGTTATTTATGCTTTAAAGCCCACCTATACAAGCTTTGGTGTAGCCTTGTTGCATAAACTAAAAAGAAAGACACCTGTGATTTTGGACATAGATGATTGGGAAGTGGGATTCCTTACGGAACGTTGGCGTTGGCGAAAAAAATCACTTGTGACAGGTTCTGATATTCCTTTGGCTACTTTAATTTTGGACAAATGTGTTGGTTGGGCGGATGATGTAACTGTGACATCTAGTTTTCTTGAGCGAAAGTACGGAGGGATTAGAATTACACATGCACGAGATGTTGAGTTATTTAATCCTGCTCGATATAATTCTCGTCTGCTGCGAAGTAAACATGGAATAGATAACAGTCAAAAAATAATCATGTTTTTAGGTTCTTTAGAAATTTATAAAGGTTTAGAAGATTTGTTACAATCAATTCAGGTAATATCTCGAAAGGACGTTCAGGTGATAATCGTAGGGGTGGATAAAGAAACCCCGTATGTTCGAAAATTGATGTCGTTAGGGAAAAACCAGCTAAGATTAGAAGGAAAGGTTCCTTTTACTCAGATTCCAGAATGGTTAAGTATGTCCGATCTGGTAGTCCTTCCCCAGCGCAATTCACCCGGTGCAATCGGTCAGGTACCTGCAAAAATATTTGATGCAATGGCTATGGCTAAACCTATTATTTCTACATCCGTCAATGATATTCCAGAAATATTAGAGGGATGTGGTGTCATTGTTGAACCAGGCAATGTGTGGCAGCTCGCAGAAGAAATTAACTATTTGCTTGGTCACGAAGAGGAAGCAAGGACGTTGGGAATAAAGGCTCGGGAACGGTGCATTGAGAAATATAGTTATGATGTAATGGAGAAAACCTTATCAAATATATTTGATAAGTATGCTTGAAATTAACGTTTCTGCTGGAAAACCTTTGCAGGTTTCTCCGGCTCATATTCCAGATAAGTTCGAAATGAAATGCCAACCATTCTTTGCGTCTCTCATAGTTCAAGGTTATATGGTGCTGAACAATGCCTGCTTGAGATAATTCAAGGGATATCCCAAGAAAGATATCATACTGTAGTCTCTGTGCCTCATCCTGGTCCTCTATCCCAACAGCTTGAGGCGCTGAATGTGACCATTGAATATTTGCCACTCATCAAACCGTGGATTACAAAAGCCCAAGAAGTTTCCGGCCCCAAACGTTTTGTATATAACCTATACCAAATTCCATATTTAATTCGCTCTGCCCTCGGTTTAAAAAAAATAATTCGTAAATATCGAGTGGATTTGGTATATTCGTTAACCTCTGTGATATTTGATGGTGCACTTGCTGCTGCATTAGCGAACATTCCTCACGTATGGCATGTTCATGAAGCGATCGGAGGAGATTTAAGGTTTTCCTTGGGTACTGAGCTTGCGCGAAAGCTGATTGCACGTTTTTCTAATATTATTATCGTTCCTTCTAAAGCTATAGGTGAAGCTTACTTGCAACTATCTGATAGCGTTCAGAAAGTAAGGGTGGTTCACAATGGAGTGGATTTTAAGCAGTACGATGGTGATGTAGATGTAATGAGATTACGGCAAGAGATCGGTATTCCAATCTCCGCTCAACTAGTTGGTATAGTAGGACAGATCGTGCCAAGAAAACGTTATGAGGATTTTCTGAGTGCTGCTGCTATTATCCAACAAACTCTTTCTAGTAGCTTTTTCTTGGTGGTTGGTGGTGGTCAGGATGTTTCTGAATATGAACATATCGTCAAAAAATTATCACAAGAGTTAGGATTGACAGAGCGTATAATATGGCTGGGGTTCTGCAATAGAATTCATGAGATATTGAGAGCAATGGATATCTTAGTTTTTCCTTCTGAGGAAGAACCCTTTGGACGGGTAGCCATAGAAGCTATGGCTGCCCGAAAACCTGTTGTTGCTACCAACGTAGGTGGCCTTCCTGAAATTGTTGTAGATGGTGAAACAGGCTTCCTGGTTCCTCCCAGATCTCCCCAGAAACTGGCTCAATCTATTCTTCGCATATTAAATGAGCCCCAATTAGCCGCGGCAATGGGCCAGGCAGGACGCCAACGCGTGGAACAACATTTTTCTATGGCTCAATATGTGGATGGGATTGAAGCGGTATATAAAGAATTATTAAACGGTATAGATGACGAATAGAACTTACTCTGGAATATCGGTAATCATTGTCAGTTGGAACGTTCAAGAGTACCTTAGGCATTGCTTGTATTCATTAGAAGCAGATCATCAATGTTCAAATTATGAAATCATTGTGGTCGATAATAACTCAACTGATGATAGTGTCGTTATGCTTCGGAAGGAGTTTCCTGAGGTCAAGCTAATTCAAAACAAAACTAACACTGGCTTTGCCAAAGCCAATAATCAGGGAATAAATCTCAGTAAAGGTGAGTTTATTCTATTACTCAATCCCGATACCCAAGTAGCTAAAGGAAGTATTAGCAAGTTACTCTTATTCTTGCGGAATAATGAGGATGTAGGAATAGTTGGACCAAAACTTCTCAACCCCGATGGAACGCTTCAAGCTTCTGGACTGAATTTTCCTGCTTTAACTAATAATCTATTTGGTTATTTTCGAGTCAGAAAAGCTGCTACGGGAGCATATTTCTTGAATACTGATAAATCCATAGTGGTTGATGCCTTAGTTGGCGCTTGTTTGTTGGTAAAGAGAGAAGTTATTGAACAGGTCGGTGGTTTTGATGAAGATTATTTTATGTATGTAGAGGAGGCCGATTGGTGTTATCGTATTCGTCAGGCCGGCTGGTCTATCTGTTATGTGCCTTCAGCTGAAGTAATTCATTACGGTGGTCAAAGCTCTAAACATGTTCCGGCACACACATATGTAGCCCTTAGAAAGAGTAGAATTCTATTTGTGTTAAAACATCATAGCCGTATTCAAGCGATTTTACTCAGCTTGGGTTATTTGATAAACGCTTCATTTAAGAAGGTTTTGGCTAGGAATAATAAGCAGATTTTTCGACAAGTAGTATCTGAATTCTCGTCAATTACTATCGATTTATTTTTGGGAAAAATTTAATCAATATTTCATATCAAGTGTGTAAAATCGTGGAGCGGTCTCGATTGGATAATCAATACGTTTTAATGTTATCAATGTATGGTCTTCATCGTTTTGATCGGGGACCTCAAGTTAGAATATGCAATCTAGCCAAGGCTTTGACGGAGTTGAACTCCATTGAATTAATTGCGGCTGAACGTCCTGATCGTCCGGCAGAAATAATGACATTTTTGAAAAACCGTGATTTATCGCAAGTAACAGGTATGCATGTTGAGGCCAACACATCATGGGCAAATCTTTCAGATATACGTCTTATGGCGAGGTGTAAACAGCAAGGCATTCCAGTGATTACTTTTATACCTGATGCCCACCCTTTATTCCCCGATGTTCTAAACTTTCCTGTGTGGAAGAGGACAACGGTTCATCTATTATGGTGGATCTCGTTGCAAGCTTACTATAGGTTATCGGATGCTATTGCCTTTCAGTCTGAAAGTTTTGCCAATCTTTTCCAACTGCCTGCCGGTGTGCGTAAGCTTATATTACCTCCTGGTGCCAACCAGGTTCCGACCTATCCACTTCAGAGGGAAGCATCCACACTCCTTTATGCAGGTAATGGCCGGTTTTCACGTTATGGTATTGACATATTGCTCGATGCAGCAGAATTGGCCAAACAGGATATTCCTCAATTACGCGTGGTACTTGTTTGTCCACCTGAAGATAGTCCACCCCCAACCCAACTCCAAGTTCGTCCTTGGGTTACCGTAAAACACCTACAGACTGATGAGATTCCTAAAGAAATGATAGCCACGCGGGGCGTGATTATCCCCTTCAGAGGTATTCCTTATCATCAACTTCTTCTCCCTACAAAACTGATGGATTATCTCTCCTATGGTCGGCCTCTGCTGGCTACCCGCTGTCGAGAAATTGCTAAATTTGTAGAGGAAAATCACGTAGGCTTGGTTGTTGATGATACGCCGGAGAGTATGGCAGAAGGAATTCGCCAATTTTTTGGCAAAGATTTTGATGGAATTAACCAGATGGGACAAAATGCGTTGCGCGCTGTACACGAAAAACATTCCTGGCAGCATCGGGCGCGGCAGATTCTTGATACATTCGAGGAGATACGACAATCTCGGTAAAAATCTGTTATCTAGCTGATGCCTCTAATATACATACCCAGAAATGGGCACGTTTTTTTTCAGAACAAGGCAACGAAGTATATGTCATCAGTTTCATATCTGCCGATATTCCAGGTACAAAAGTCTACCATATCAATCCTCGTCTAGGTAAATTTGGTTATCTATTCGCTATCACAAAGATATCCAGGCTAATTCATCAAATTTTTCCAGACTTACTTCATGCCCACCATGCTACAAGTTATGGACTTATGGGAGCACTATCGAGCTACCATCCATATATTGTCTCTAGTTGGGGATCCGATGTTATGTGGTCGCCTCAACAGAACTTTATTTATCGATGGATACTCCGTTTTAACTTTAAACAAGCTGACTTTGTAACAGCCACCAGCCGCATGTTGGCAGCTACTACAACTGCCTATTGTCCACCGGAAACAAAAGTACACGTTGTACCATTTGGGGTGGATACTACAACCTTTTCTCCTCGCTTATCCAATGAGGAGAAGAATAATAAAAAACTCACGGTAGGAATAGTAAAGACTATGCGTCCCCGCTATGGTATACGTGAACTGATTTTGGCATTTGAAAAAATCTCTAAAGTTTTACCAAATACTAACTTAGTGATTGTAGGCGGCGGGGAACAGCTTCTTGAATTAAGAACATTGGTAGAAAATTTGAAAATTGAATCTCGTGTTTTTCTAATCGGTTCTGTCGACCATGATCAAATTATTCAATATTTGCATAGTTTTGACATATTTGTTGTTCCCTCATTCAGGGAGTCATTTGGGGTGGCGGCTGTCGAAGCCTCGGCTTGTGGCCTGCCGGTGATTGCGTCCGATGTAGGAGGCTTACCGGAAGTTGTATTGGATGGAATAACAGGTTTATTAGTTCCGCCTGGCGATATCAATGCGTTGGCTGAAGCAATGTTCTCTCTTTTAACTGATCCGCAGCTTAGAATACAGATGGGCCAAGCTGGACGAGAGTTCGTGCTGCAGCATTATCGTTGGGAAGATAATGCAAAATTGATGGAATCCTTGTACTACGATATTTTGGGGACATTCAAACATGAGCAAAAGTGAGGCTTCCATCACCATCCCCATGCGTAACGAAGGAGACCATATTCGTCCTTGCCTTGAAGCAGTCTTGTCCCAGGATTACTCGCCTGACCAAATGGAAATCCTGGTGATCGATGGACGTTCAACGGATCATTCTCGCAGCGTTGTTCAGGAATATATAGAAAAACATTCCCACCTGCACCTCCTCGACAATCCCCATCAAACCACGCCGGCAGCGCTAAATGTGGGTATCCGGCACGCCCAGGGAAAATACATTATCCGCGTTGATGCCCATACTATCGTTGCGTCTGATTATGTGCGCCAATGTGTTAACCTTCTCGAAACTACAGATGCGGTCAATGTGGGCGGGCGAATGCAGCCGGCGGGCAAAACTTATGTGGGCCGGGCCGTGGCTTTGAGTACCACCTCGCCCTTTGGTATTGGTGATTCGCGATTCCATTATGATGACCGTGAACAGTATGTGGATACCGTCTATATGGGCGCTTTCCGGCGAGAGGTTTTTGATCAAATTGGTTTATTTGACGAATCACTTATACGCAATCAAGATTATGAACTGAACGTTCGTATTCGGCAAGCAGGTTGTAAAATCCTGCTTAGTCCCAAAATAGTATCGTATTATACCCCCCGTTCTTCTTTAAAGGCCTTGTGGCGGCAATATTTCCAATATGGTCGCTGGAAAGTCCGCACCCTGCAAAAACACCCTTCATCGCTGCGGTGGCGACAAACTGTGCCCCCTTTATTCGTAGGGTTATTCTGTTCGAGCTTACTGCTTGGTCTATTCCAGACTCCCGCCTTCTATCTATTCCTGCCTGTTTCACTATCCTATTTGCTGGCAAACCTGGTTGCGAGTACAATAGTTGCCAAACGGGGCGGATGGCGCTATTTCCCCATTCTCCCCCTTGTTTTTGGAGTTATTCATGTGGCGTGGGGGTCAGGTTTTTGGTACGGATTACTACTGCTGACCCTGCGATCTGCGGAATATAAGGATCCGTAGCGCCAAATTTGTAGAACGGCATCCCTATGCCGTTGCTACCAAGAATTTGGATCCACTGAGCGTCAGTAAACAAAACGGATAGCCCTGGTGAAAGAAGAACTGCTGTTGACAGCTGATTTACCCCGGTCGGCGCGAAGTCTTTCGGTACAACTGGCCGAGCACAAAACAATTCTGGTTGTGGTCGATGGAATTTTGATATTCCTGGCCTTGACCATTGGCTTATGGTTCGGTGCCCGGCAATCCGACTGGGTATTCTCTGTTGATTTGATCCTGGCCCACATTCCCTGGTATATTGGCATTATGCTGCTCTACTTTTTCTTTGCCACAGCCAACGATGCCTATCGTCCCCGCGTGGCTGCCGACCCCATGGCCAGTTTTATCGCAATTATCAAAACGGTTCTGCTCATTTTTGTGCTTTATTTATTGATCTATGCCCTGCTGCCACCCTATTCCCTTCCCCGGCACTTTGTTGGTTATTTCACAATTGTGTCGCCGGTATTTTTGTTGATATGGCGGCGTTTATATAATTGGATATTTGTCATACCGGTCTTTCACCGCCGCACCATTGTGGTAGGCGCCGGCTGGGCCGGCAAGACCATTGCCAACACAGTGGCCGAGTTTGCCTCGGCTCATTTTGAAATCGTAGGCTTTGTGGATGACGATCCGGCCAAGCAGCGCCAAACCATCGAGCATATTCCGGTGATAGGCACCACGGCTGAATTGACCAACCTGGTTCAAAAACTGACTGTCACCGATGTGGTCCTGGCCATCACCCGCGATCTTCAAGGCGAAGTACTGGCCACGTTGTTGGCCTGTTACGAGCAGGGATTGCGCGTTTCCACCATGTCTGAGTTATACGAGCGTTTGACGGACCGCGTGCCGGTTGAGCATCTGGGAGGCAGTTGGTTTGTGGCCTTGCCCCTGGACGGTCAGGGGCAGAACATCTCCTATCGCATTGCCAAACGAGGGATCGATCTGGCTTTTTCGTTGGTAGGATTGCTTATTTTTGTCTTGATATTTCCTTTCCTCTGGATTTTTATCAAACTCGATTCCCCCGGGCCGGCTTTTTATCGTCAAAAGAGGGTGGGCCGCCGGGGCAAAATATTTGAGCTGGTCAAACTGCGCTCTATGATCATAGATGCTGAAGGAGATGGCCAACCCCGGTGGGCCGAAAGAAAAGATGAACGGATTACCCGAGTGGGGCGTATTCTGCGCCGCACCCGCCTGGATGAACTTCCCCAACTGTGGAACGTGCTGCGCGGTGAAATGAGCCTGGTGGGGCCGCGGCCTGAACGGCCGGAATTTGTCGGCGAATTACAATCACAAATACCTTTTTACCGCACCCGTCTAACCGTCAAACCGGGCCTCACCGGCTGGGCGCAGGTTTATTACGATTACGGCAATTCGGTGGTAGATGCCCTGGAAAAACTCCGGTACGATCTGTATTACATCAAACACCAATCCCTTCAACTGGATTTGATTATTTTGCTCAAAACTTTTGGAACTATTTTACTCCTGAAGGGTGTCTGACCATTTTTTAGCCGGCTACTTCAATGGATAACAATAAAAAAATTTTTGCTCTTCTAATTGCGCTGGCGCTCATCAGAGGCCTTATCTACATTTCAATTGTCCCTCCCTGGCTGGCGCCGGATGAACCGGCTCATTTTGAAGCTATCCGCTTGCTAGGTCAGGAAGGTCTGTTGCCCACCATCGATGTGTACCGGACCACTCCCATGCACCCGGAAATGGCTGCCGGCTTTGAAAATTTTCGAATCTGGCAGATATCCCGGCTGCCTCCCCCTCAAGCCGATAATAGTTCTCTGCATAATTCTGAACCAAGGCCCTTTGTTTATTATTATCCACCCACCAGCACCGGGAGTATCATTTTAGCCGAAGGCTATCCCCTTCTTTACCATCGTTTGCTGGCCCCGCTATCCGGTCTTCTCAGTTCTTTGAGTATTGTGCAGCAATTGTATCTGTTGCGCCTCACTTCGCTCTTGTTCACTATAGTTACAGTTGCTGCAGGATGGTTTTTGGTCCGAACCATTTTCCCGGCTAATCCCGCCTACGCCCTGGGGTCAACCTCTTTTTTGGTGTTTCTGCCCATGCATATACATGTCAACACCTCAGTAAATGTTGATGTGTTGGCCACGCTGTTGGCTTCGTTGTTTTTATTGATGCTGGTCAGGATATTTTTTGAGGAAGGAGCATCAACCGGCAAACTGTTGATGGCCACAGGGTTGCTGCTGATGGGTATTCTGACCAAACCCACCACGCTATTTTTGATTCCCACTGTTATTGTGGCTGCCATTGTCTATCTGGCCCGACGGTTGGGGTGGTCATCAAAACTGATCTTTCCTGGCTTGATGCTATTCACCCTGATTTCCTTTGTGGGAGGCGTGTTATTCTTTCAGGTCGCAAATGGGGGGCGGCTGACCGCGTGGTCATCTATGTCAACCGATCCCCTCAGCCGCCTGCCCGATTATTTCAGCCGGGAGGCGTTGGCCGTGTATTTGTATACCATCCGCTGGGGCTTTTTGTCTTTTTGGGGGCAATTTGGCTGGGCCAACCTGCCCCTGCCGGGGCCGTGGGTGTGGATTTTATGGCGAATTTGCGGGATAATTGCCATCGGGGTGGCTATATTCATCCTGAAGCATGTGTTGAGTTTTGTTGGAAACAATAATCGGCTGCAGCCAATCCAAAAAGATGTATTGTTGGTGTTATTCTTTAGCCTTGTTTTTGCATTGATGCAATTATATACTCCTATCATTGCCACCCAAACTGCCGAATGGGGACCTCCCTCTCGCTATTTGTTCCCGGCCCTGCTGCCGTTGGGCCTTTATTTGTTTTTGGGCTTCCAGCAACTCGTTCCGGCTCGTTTTTATCGTCTGGCTTTACCCTTGTGGGTAGGGAGTCTGATTGTTTTTGATACGCTGGTTCTTGGATACGTATTGGTACCCGTTATTTATGGCTAGACTTCGTTTGAATGTCATCCGGCGCTATCTGTTTTGGATAGTGATCGTTTTTGTTGCCGCGGGGTTGCTTGTCCAAATCATGGTTGGGCAAATTACTTTGTTTTCTACCTCTTATTATTCCCCCCTATACTCAACCAACCTTTATTCGCTTTCAGGGGAAGCCAAAATCAGCCAGGTCTTTCAGGCCAGGTATCCCGGGCTTCATCGAGTTGATCTGTTTTTCAAAAAGCGGGGCGACGATGACGACGCTGAAATATTCTTTCGCCTGAAAGACAATTGTGAAACTGAAGAAGTTCTGATAACGTCTGTTGTCGATTTTTCTGATCTATCCCGGAATGGCTCGTACGCTTTCATGTTTCCGGCCATTGATAATTCTGCCAAACAAAAATTCTGTATTGTTCTCGAGACCCAAAATATCGATGAACCGGCTGAACTGGCTATTTATGCCAGCCATTCTGATGTCTACCGCTCCGGAAGCGCCGCGTACCGGCCTGATCGTACAGAACGATCTCAACGTTCACCGCAAAAAAATGCTAGCCAGACAAAATATTCTATCTGGCTGCCGATCGTACAAAAATCAGAGACAACGACTGATTTTGATGTAGGCTTTGAATTATTTTATAACGGCCCTACCGGAACAACCTTGAAATACTTAGGCTCCTATATAACGGCCGGTAAACCTTTTCTGTTGGGGAACCCTGTTTTTTATGTTTCCCTTGCCCTTTTTTATGGGGTTGTATTGATTATTTTTTGGCGAGTGCTTGTGCATTTGAAGTCCGGCCCTAAATTGTAGCGTGGCGTCAATCCGCCCGCCAACGGCCTTGTTTCCAGGCCAGAAAGCGTTTGATCTCCCAGATCATGCCTTTGGCCCCTTTATGGCGCAAGCTGCGCCACGTTTTTACCGGTAGTTTCCAGTAGGGTGTGGCCCCCACCTCAAAAATTGGAATTGTCTTCAAATAGTCCCGGTCCGGCGCAAAATAGGGATCGGCGCAAAAATTTACCAGGGGTTGAACCACGGTTTCCCACCGGTATTTTTGAATAATGGTATCAAGATTGGCCCGGTAGTTTTGCCGTAATTCCCGGTTGGCCAGCATGTCTAAAATCGCCCGGGCTACCCCGGTTACATCCCCCGCTTTCACCGTTTGCCCCAAATCGAGACGAACCAGTTCCGCGCTCATAACATCCCCTTCGGTGGCCAGCAGCGGCAGGCCGGTCCATAAATGATCCAGAAATCGGGTGCGAAACGAAAACCGGTTTTCGATGTGGTCTAAATGCAGGCTGACGCCCAGGTCGGCTTCCAGCAGGTAATTTTGTCGTTCATCGTAAGGAACCCAATCATTGAAAAATATATGCGTATCCCATAAGCCCAGTTGTTTGCTCAGGGCAATGGCTTCATCCACCGCAAACATTTTTGTGGCCGACCGGTTAGGCCGTTTGGTTCCCATGAAAAAGAGCTTGACTTTTGGGTTGGCTTGCGTTACTTGCGGCATTGCTTTGATCAAGGTGGGCGCATCAAGCCACTCCCAAATCCCGCCCGACCAGATCAAAACCGGATCGTCCGGTTGAATAGTCTTATACACCCCTTTTAGAACAGGTTGGGTATGAACCGCTTTTTCTTCAGGCAGCCCAAAAGGGGCTACATCGATCAGGCGGCGTAAGGTTTTGTCATCGCGGTGGGTATAAGGGTTGATCCGTCCCAGCGCGGTCAACAACCCCAGCCAGTAATCTCGTTGTTTTTCGCTGGCGCAGAGAATAAAATCGGCAAGGCGTAACTGCGTATTATGGGCATTGCGGCTGCGTTCGTTGTAAAACATATTTTGATGGCCTGGCCTGGTTCCCGAATAGACATGCAGCGTTTCGATCAGCGAGGGGATATAATTGTCCAGCACCAGAGGTCTTTTGATAGTCAAGAGCCGGGGATGCACCGAGAGAACATCGCCAACGGTCACAATCACATCAGCCTGTTCCGTCAGCCGGTAAAGGTCTTCATCCTGCCGGCACAATTTTATCTGAACCGGAAAAGGGGTGTCGGGAATAGTTTCTTGCTCAACCGAGGGCGGTATAGCCAGGGTGACGCTAAAATAGTGGCTCAAGACGCGGGCAAATTCCCAATACCGGATACCCGGCCCGGCCATATTCCGCCCGATGGTATCGTTGCAAATCAATAAAACCTGGCGAGATTGATTGATTGTCGTCAAAATGTTATCGCCTCCATCATCATTACTCTCGATAGTTGGGGGTGAGATCCAATAAATTTTCGTCTTTGAAAACAAATGCATATTGCCGGTCGGTCAGGGGGTGTGGAATATCATCGATCCGGCTGACTCGATGGGCCGTCAGGCTTCGATGTCTGTCACCTATTTCGACTTCCAGGGCTTCTTCAATACCATGGCGAAAAAAGTGGACCCCATTCAGTTCATCAGACAAGCCGACAAACCACAATTCCGAGCCGGTAGATAAATTGGGATAGCTCTGCATAACCGTGGCTATGACCTCCTTGGCGGATTGGCCGGTCATGTGCCAATTCTTCACCCGGATTTGAGTCCAGTGGATATTGAGCAATAGAATGATTATAAATACGCCCCTGGCAATGACCATTGTGGTTTTGTTTGAATATTGCTTGCTAAAAAATAGGTGCCCCACCAACAGGCTAAGACCAATTGAGGCCACATAAATATGGCGTTCCCCGTGTCCGGCAATAAAGATGACCGGTAAAATGCCCAGGCTGATCCAAATGAGGGCCAGCCGGTCAATTATCTGTCGTCGCCACAATAGCAGCCAGAGTACCCCAACCCAAATGGCCAACGTGCCGCCAACCACCCAGATAAGGCCGGGGATGGCTAATATTTTGGCAAAAATTTCCGGTTTCATTTCGGTGTAGGTACGGGATAGATCAAAGAAATTTTGATAGATGATCTCTATCGTCTGTGAGTTTGTGGGCCAGATAAAATTAAGAGGATAATAAATGATATTACGCAGCGTGCTTAAATCAAAACGATAGGCATAAGCGGTCTGCCCCCCCAGGGCAAAGTTGAAGCCTGTTCTGTTGACAAAAAACAAATAAACCATTAGCAATAGCGCATAACTGCCACCGGCAAGGCCGATCAGCTTTTTGCTGATAGTATGGTCCTTGCGCAAAAAAAATATAAAGCCCCATATCAGCAGAATAGGCGCCAGCGCCAGCGCCGACTCTTTAGACATCATCGCCAGCACAAAACTCAGCAAACTCAGCCCGTACAGGTGGTAGCTTTTCTGCTCGATTGCTCTGATAAAGAGTATTGCCGTTATCAGCATAAAGAATGCTACCAATAAATTGCCCATATCAGATACCCAGGCCACGTTTTCCACGTGGGCAAAGTATGTCGCAAAAAAGAAACTGGCCGCCCAGGCAACTCCTTTGTTTTTGGTGAGGGTAAGGGCCAGCACACCGACCAGAAGCGTATTGAAAAAATGGATCAATAAACTGGTCAGATGCATACAAAAGGGGTCGGGGCCGGAAATGGAATAACATACTCGTACCATCATCGGCATTAGGGGGCGGTAACGGTATTCTCTATCAAGGATTGAAAAATGCCGTTCGAAAAAAACACGCAGGTTATCGAAAGGTACAATGTCAAAAAGCCAGACATAATCATCGGCCAGCAAGGGAATATTCAAGGTGGGGCCATACAGCCAGAGCGTGAGCAGAAACAAAAGCAGCAACAGCAAATAATGGTAATATTTGTTGTGAAATAATGAGGTCACAAATTTTGTGATATTTTCAGCAGGTTTCATTTATTTCTTGATCCGTATATATAACCGTTCAGGGGATGTCATTGCGAGCCTGAAAGGCGAAGCAATCTCCATTACCCTCTGAACACTTCCCCGTATATTTGTGTATTTGCGACCGGTGTCAATTTTCTTCTGACAATAGTTCAACGAATACCCGCAGCATAATAAGTCCGTACAGCGCCAACAGGAGCAAATAAAAATCAATATCCCCCCAGATCGAGGGTTTATCTTCGGTAACTCGCTGCCCCAGCAGCGACAGCTTCTCCCGCAGGGAGAGATCATAGTAGGTCCGAAAGGCCAGATCACCCTGAGCCGGGCCAATGGCCAGGTAGGTGCTGCCGTCATTGTAAAAGTCGCCGGTAGCGCCGCCAACAGAGATAGCGTCTCCGGCCACGGAGTCGGGCGAGGCCAGGTAGAAAAAATAGGTTTTCCCGGCGGAATCGGCCAGGGGTGGAAATTCAAACGTGCGCCATTGTTGATTCCATACGCCGGCGGCGTTAAATGTTTCCTGGTAAATGATGTCGGGCGAGTCGGGGGCCGGTTTCAAATAAAAAGTGACATCGCGCGTATTGCGGCGGCCATACGTGCGCAGGATCACATCGATCCGGTTCAGGCCGTCTCTGGGCGCCAAAAAGGCTTGCCCCAGAATAAAGCCCCCTTTGATCTCCAACTCATCGATATCAAGGGTTTCATAATTGACGATCTGCCCGGCATGGCCCAGCCCATCGAGCCACGTGATCAAGATCAAAGCCAGGCCGCCGACCAGGAACGCGCTGATAATCAAGTTGGCAATCTGTTTTTTACGCATTATTTGTAACTATCACTCCCTCATCAGGGCCAAAACGGATAATACCAGGGCAAGGCGTAATGAAGCCAGACCAGCGTATCAAAAAGAAATAGAGCGGCCATGAGGGCTATAAGGCCGGTATCTTGCCACTTTTTGGGTAAGATTGTCCACCATCCCGCAGTCATCAAGACCGCGATAGGGATGATGGCCGGATAGATGTAACGGGTCGATCTTCCCTCGATGTTCAAAATGCCATACCCTAACAACCCGGCCAAAGACGCGCCGGCAAACAAGAGGCTGAATAAAATGTATCTCTGCTGCCTTGTGTCCCTGCCGCCTTCTTTTTTTAACCAAACTTGCCGGCCATAAACCAGCAGTCCGCCGAGAGCCGGGAGTACCAGAAAAAACAACAGAATCTTATACCAGATACTGTTAAGATGGTACACCGACCAGCTGAAGATAACCCAGAAAAAAGAGTAGGTAAACCAGAGATAATCAATGGAAAAGACATCGGCCAGGCCGGTAAACAGGTCGCCGCGTTGTAAAGCGCCGCTAATGGTGGTAATGGTGGTGGGTGAAATGAGGATAAGTAAGGCCAAAAATAGCCCCCCGATTACTGCGAATTGCAGCCACTTTATTTTCTGCCGGTATGTCCAAATGTAGCGTATCGCCAGCACGCCCCACACGATCAACAAAAAGTACGTTGTTTTTTTGGCTTGAAACGCGGCAAGGGTCAATGCCAGCGCCACCACGGTACGCCAACCAAGATGCCCCCGGCTGATTTCTGTAACCAGCAAATAAAAAATGATCGAAGCAAATAGAATAGCCGCATTGGCATCGCTCACGGTAGAACCGGTGATCATGATCGAGGGCACAAACAGAATAAAACCCGGTACAAAAAATTGGGCCGCCCGTGATCCTGGAAAAATATGGCGGGCGCTCAGAAAAGCAAACACAATTGTGCCGGTGGTGATCAAAACCGATACAAGCCGTAAGGCAAACAATTGGGTCAATATATCCTGGTAGATCAGCAACATGCCGGGCCAAAGGTAAAAATAGTAGGCCCAGGAGGGACGCGTGAAGCGGGTAAATCGCGCCGGAAGTTCAGAAATGTCGATATTGGTTTCCGATCCTGGCGACCAACGCGCTCGAGGAAAAGCGGCAAATGTGCCGGCCATTTCCACTGACCAACTGGGGATTGGGTCAGAAGAGGAAACGGTCCATTCTTCGACTAATGCCTTGACATGAACAAAATGAAAATCCTCATCATGCCCCTGCCACCACGGCGGCGTGACCGAGGCATAAATTAGCCCCCGGCTGAGGGCTAACGCTACCAGCAAAATTAAAAACCGGTTTTGGTGAATTAACTGTTTGAATTGGGTGATCCGGGCGGAGGGATATTTCATGCCAAGCCTGATTGAACCATTGAAAAGATGGGGCGGAAGTTAAATAGTTGAAAACTCTGGCCGTTCGAGCTTGCCCGTTGGGCGCGGTAAAATACAGGCCCCCGACCATTCAACTTGGGTGTGACTAAAATGAGTAGAAAAGCGCCGCAGGCCGGGGGGCTGGGGGGGTAGTTCCCCCCAATTTCCCCCTCCTCCAACTCACTTTGGTCACACTCATTCAACTTAATAGTCAGGCCGATCATAACCGGCAACGGTGACAACAGGAGCAATCCTCCTGCCGTCACGTTTGTATTAAAACCGCGTCGTAAGACGGCGTCAAGCTTGCCAAGAAGTCGTTTCATGGCCGGTATTATAACATGGGCAGTTGAATGAGGCCAAAAGCAAAAAGTGGATGTCCGGATCGTTAATATGCCTATTCTTCCGGAATGATCGCCATGACGTCTGCCAGACATTCAGATGAAGGTTGTAAGTTCTCTTGACGGCCCACGTGTTTGTGATGGGGGAAATTTTCTAAGTGCGTAGGGTGGGGGGCATTATCCCAGTTTGAGGCGCACCAGCAGGGCGGTCAGACCAAAGATCGGAGCCAGCAAAATCAGGGCCGGGACTGTTAAAGTAAGATCAAACAGGCGTTTAAGATTCATCGAGAATAACTGCCATCACGTCTTCCAGACAGGTCTCAAACGATGGCTGTATATTTTCCGGGTTTCCGGCGTGTTTGTGATGCGGAAAATTAGCCAGGTGGGTATGGTGGGGCGCATTGTCCCAGCCGATTTTCAGGCCCTCTTGCGCATCCAGCCAGTAGTAACTATAACGAGTCAGCTTGCCGGCCTGCCATCTTTCGGCTACCCGCAGGGTGGTGCCATTGTTAAGCAGCAGGATCAGGCGAAAGGTCTCCTCGGTTAAACGTATAACCAGCAAATCTTGCACCAAATGGGCATATTTTTGCTCGATTTCTCGCAACCTGTCTTCAACGAGCGCCAATCTTTTCTCCTGTTTTGGACAGAATCGCTTTTACCTTCCGAACTGTCACCCGGGTTTGTTCTAAAACATCATCCCAGTATTCCCACTCGATAAAATCCTCATGCAGGTTGTAATCGGCATCATCCGGCAATCCCCGGGTTCTGAGAGTTTCCAGCGTTGTCCCGTAT
Organism: uncultured Caldilineaceae bacterium; assembly: GCA_964612485.1. Classification (GTDB taxonomy): domain Bacteria; phylum Chloroflexota; class Anaerolineae; order 4572-78; family J111; genus JAFGNV01. Next base: position 319 of record CAZTFF010000049.1, on the reverse strand, counting down.
TCCGCTTCAAAACGATTGACATGCTCTTTGGCCTGGAGTAAACGGCTTTCAAGATGCGGCAGCCGCAAAATAGCGCCTTGCCGCAGAATGGAGGTCAATTCTTCAACCGGCAAATCCGTTATTTCCAAAATATTTTCCATTATTTTCCCCCTATACCCGGATAAAGGTCTACCCGATTATTATACCTGCCGCCGCCAATTTGGGCTAACTGATTGTCGGGCCACCAGGCCAAAAACAGGAGCCAGCACAATCAGGGCCGGGATGGTTAAAGTAAGATCAAACAGGCGTTTAAGATTCATCGAGAATAACTGCCATCACG
>CAZTFF010000048.1:0-42073 GCA_964612485.1 uncultured Caldilineaceae bacterium | reverse complement strand
AAGACCTTTAGGGTCTGACAAGGGTGAGGCAAACTTAAACTATTCCAAATTAGGCCGTATAATAAGGATAGCAACTACGCTTGGGGAAAAGTCTTCGCAGTGAGCGACAAACAGGTTACACCGTTGCGGGAGGGTTGCCCTGAGCATCGACAAAAAACTACTATCAAAAAAGGAGCTATCCAAATGGACAAGAATCGTCGGAACTTATTGTTGGCTGCCGGTGCAGGGGTGGTGGTGCTGGCCTGTTGTGTCTGTCTTGTGTTGGGTGTGGTGGTTTATAGTTACCAGGAACAAATTTTATCGTTGTTGGGGCTGGCGCCCTCGCAGAGAGTGGCGCGCATGCTGCCGCAAGATACCCAGTTGTATATGTCGATCAATCCTAATTTGCAGAATGTGGCCGGGTATGAAAACATCAAAAAACATTATCTTGACAATCCGGACATTCAAGAACTGCTGGACGAGTTCCAGGCGGATGTCCAGGAAGAAGCCGACATCACCTTTGAAGACGACATCAAACCCTGGCTGGGCACCGAAATTGCCATGGCGTTTCCCGACCTGACCGCCACTATCGACAATCCGTCGGACACGCCGGCCCTGGTCTTGGCCGCGGAAACGATCAATCAGGAAGCATCGAGCAATTTCATCAACAAAGTGATTGCCGAAGCGGAAAAGGACGATGAGCCTTTCACTGAAGAAGTTTATGAAGAGGTGATATTGTACGCTCAAGAAGATCAATTTAGCGGCGAAACGTTTTTCCTGACCACGTTTGATGATTTTGTGGTGGCCGGCAGCGATAAGGGCCTGATCACTGAAATGATCGACCGCTCGCAGGGGAAAAATACCGGCCCCTCGCTGGTTGATAGCGAACGCTTCAAGAAGATCACGGGCGCGGTGCCCGGCGAAGCCATTATGCTGATGTATATGGCGCCCACCGGCTTTTTTGACGCCATTTTAGAAGAAAGCGCGGTGCAAATGCCGCCGGAGTCGGTGCAGGATTTGAAGGCGTTTGAGGCGATGGCTATGGCCGGAACCTTGCAGCCCAACGGCATCCAATTGGATGTGGCCGTTAGCTTTGATATGGAAAATATGAGCGAGCAGATGAAGGCCGCCTTTGACACGCCGGCCTCGCCCAACCAGGTGCTGAACAATATTCCGGCTGAGGCGCTGTTTGTTTATAATACCAATAACTTGAACAACATCTGGCAAAATTCCAAACGCAGCCTGGAAGCCAACCCCGATTTCTCGGAAGGCTTGCAGGACCTGGAACAAGAACTGGGCTTCAATCTGGAAGATGATATTTTTGGCTGGATGACGGGCGAAGTGGCCGTGGTGATGGTTGAAGCCGCGCCGCCCGACGAATTTTCGCCTCCCCTGGGCGGCTACTTGCTGATTGGCACCGACAACGTGGACACGGCCCAAAGCAGCGTTGATAAAGTGGTTGGCAGTTTGGAAGAGCAGGGAATGATGCCGCCGCTGGACACGGAAACCGTTCAAGGCGTCGAGTTGAAGGTTTTTCGGGATTTCAACGAGGATATTCAGGGCGGGTATGGATTTTACAACAACTATTTTCTGATGGCCTATTTGCCGGATGCCATTAAAGCCGCAACCAACGCCGGGCAAAATCCCTTGCCCGATAGCCAGAATTTCCAGGCCGTGCAAAACCGTTTGCCGGCGGAAAATTACGGCTATTTTTACGCTGATGTTGACCGCATCCGCGCCGTAGCGGAAGGCCAACTGAGCGACTTTGACCGCGAAGATTACGAAAAATATGCGCAGCCGTTCCTGGCGCCGATCCGCGCCCTGGGCGCCGCCGGCCAGGCCGGGCTGTCCAGAGAAGATGGCTTGAGCAAAGGCGTTTTCTTTATTCTAATTTCTGATGAATAGTAAGCGCGTCCGGGCCGGCAAACAAACCGGTTCTGCCGGCCCGGACGCCGCAGTATGGAGGTTTTATGAGAATTTTATTGGCAAGCCCTGAATCTGATGTTTGGAACAGCCGCAAACACGTTCATATGGGGCTGGGCTACCTGGCCGGCGCGCTGCTGGCCCACGGCTACGAGGTTGAAATTTGGGACGCCGCCGTGGAAGAAGAAACAGAATCGCTGGATGAAAAACTCAGCCGGGACCGCTTTGACATAGTCGGCATCTCGGCCCCTACCCCATTGATCAACAATGCCTGGGAAGCGGCCAAAATCGCCAAAAAACACGGGGCCATCACCATTTTGGGCGGTCCACATCTCACGCTCAAACCGCACGAGTCGATGGAAAAAGATCAGGTTGATCTGGTGGTGCGCGGCGAAGCCGAATACACCATCATCGAAATTATGCAGGCGCTGGAAAAAGAACGAGAAATCAATGGTGAATTGTCAATTGTGAATAGCGAATTATTAATGAACAATAGCCAACCATCCATTCACAATTCACCCTTCCTATTCGATCCTGCCACCGGCTGGGATAAAATTATGGGCCTGTCGTGGCGCAACAAAGACGGCAAAATTATGCACAACCTGGATCGCCCCCTGCCCGACGACATTGACGCCATCCCCTTCCCGGCTCATCACCTGTACAAGATCGAGCGCTACACCAACCTCAACCCGCTCACCGACGGGCTGGATATGCACGCGCGGGCCTACACCGTGGTTACGTCGCGGGGCTGCCCCTACAAATGCACCTACTGCTCCAAACCCATCACCGGCGATACCTGGCGCGCCCGCAGCGTAGACAACGTGATTGCCGAGTGGGAATGGCTGGTCAACGATTTAGGGGCTACCGAAATCGGCGTGACCGACGATATCTGGAACCTGGACCGCCACCGGGCCAAAGATCTGTGCCGCGCCCTGATCAAAGCCAACCTCAACCACGTTCCCTGGGTCACCATCCACGGCATGAAAGTCAACAACACCGACCAGGAACTGTTCAGCTTGATGAAACAGGCCGGCTGCAAGCGGGTGGGCTTTGGCGTGGAAAACGGCGACGATTGGATGCTGCGCCACGTCATCAAAAAAGGGCAAACTGTGGAGATGGTGCGCAACGCTTTTATGTGGGCCAAAAAAGCCAAACTGCAAACCATGGGCTTTTTCATTTTTGGCATGCCGGGCGAAACCGAAGAATCGATGGAAAAAACCATCCGTCTGGCGCTGGACCTGGACCCCGATCTGGCCCATTTTATGATGGCCGCGCCCTTCCCCGGTACCGAAATGTGGGAAACGCTCAAACAGCACGGCGATGTTTTTTCAGACAAAATGGATTGGGGGCAACTGGCCATTCAAGATAACAAGGCCCACTTTGCCTTTGGCGAACTGGACAAAGAAACGGTAGAGCGCAAATGGCACGAAGCGCACCGCCGCTTCTACCTGCGCCCCAAACGCATGGTGCGCATTGCCACCCGCAAAGACACCTGGCAGCGCCTGCCCTACTACGCCCGAACCGCCGCCAACATGCTGTTGGGCCTGGGCGAACGAGGGACCACCACGGCCTGATTATGCTCAAATTGCTTGCCAAACTGCCGTTATACTGGGCCTACCGCAAATTCGGCTGGCCGATGATGATGCCGTTCTCCATTGTGGTCAGCGTCAGCTACCGCTGCAACAGCAAGTGCCAAACCTGCGATGTGTGGCGCAAGCCCAACGACGATATGACCCTGGACGAGTGGGATCAAACCTTTGCCAACATTGGCCGCGGCCCGCTCTACTTCACCTTTACCGGCGGCGAGCCGTTTCTACGCAAAGACACCGCCGAAATGGCCCTGTCGGCCTACCGTCACTGCCGGCCCTCGGTCATCACTATCCCCACCAATGGCATCCTCACCAAACGCATTGTGGATCAGGTTGACCGCATTTGCGCGGGCGCGCCTAAAGCCAACATCGGTATCAATCTTTCGCTGGATGAAATTGGCGAGCGCCACGACGAAATTCGGATGGTGCCGGGCAATTGGGATCGAGCCATGAAAACCTGGCAGGAACTCAAAGCGCTGCAAAAACAGCATGAAAATCTCATCCTCACCACCCACACGGTCATCTCCAATTTCAATATCGACCGGTTTTTTGAAATCTACACCGGCCTGGAGTTTCTGGAACCCGACAGTTACATCACCGAAATTGCCGAGGAACGGGTTGAACTGGACACGATTGGCTGGGAAATCACGCCCCTGGCCGAAAAATACGGCCCCGTGGCCGATTATCTGAGCGAAAAAGCGCGCGCCCGCCCGGTGACAGGATTGGCCAAAGTGACCCAAGCCTTCCGCGCCGAATATTACCAACTGGCCAAACGCACGCTCTACGAACACCGGCAGGTGATCCCCTGTTACGCGGGCTGGGCCAGCTGCCAGATTGCGCCCAACGGCGATATCTGGAGCTGCTGCATCCGGGCCGAAAGCGTGGGCAACCTGCGGGAAACCGGTTACGATCTCCGCCCCATCTGGCGCAGCGCGGCTATGGCCCAACTCCGCAACAGCATTTACCGGGGCGAATGCAGCTGCCCGATGGCCAATGCCTCGTATGCCAATATGGTTTTGCATCCTCCCACCCTGGCCAAAGTAGCGGCAAAAGTGACCGCTTCATAAAGCGCCGCCGGTTTGCCTCATTTAAAAAAATCTTTAAGATTCAAGAGGAAGAAGTAGGGAGCAAGCAGTACGAAGTTGGGGAAACCCGTCTGCTTCATTCGGCTTGCTCCCTATTCCTGTTTTTTAAGGTTCTATGGTGAAGGATTTTCCCACGAAAAGGTATTGTTAAAAGCAACACCCCTGCTGGTGGGTTCAACTTTGAAAGTGAGGAATAAATAATGGCAGAAAATTCTGAGAAGGATCAACAACAGGCAGCAGAGTATTTCAAAGATCACCTCAATGTGCGGCACCCCGATGGGCGCTCGGAAAAGGTGTCTTTGCCGGCGGAAGAAGGTGAAACTTTGCGTATTGGCCGCGAACTGGACAATGATATTGTCTTGACCGATGCGCGGGCCTCGCGTTACCACGCCACCTTGCGGCGCACCACAGAAGGATTGGTCATCAAAGATCTCAACAGCGCCAACGGAACCATGCTGGGCGCTAACCGGCTCGAGCCGGACACCTGGGAAAAGATAACGCCGGGCCAGATTGTACAACTGGGCGAAACCCGCCTTATCTGGGAAAAAGCCGCTTCCTCGCAATCCACGGTTATGATGAGCGTGCCCAAAAAACGAGAAGATACCGTGGTCAGCCCCACCCCGCCGCCGGTAGCGGAACGTCCGACCACATCGATCATGCCGTGGGCCATTGGACTGGGTGTAATTTTATTGCTGCTGATTCTGGCAGGCGTGATCTTTTTGTTTTCAGGAGGATCTGGCGCAGGGGCAACCCCAACCGTCATCGCCGGGCAAACGGCTGCCGGCGCGCAAACCCCATCGGGCCTGGAGCAGCAAGCGGTTGTTGGCGCGCCCACAGCCACCCCAACCCCCAGCGGCCCGCAAATGGCCATCCCTGCCGCCGAGATCATGTCGGTTGAAATTCGGCCGTTTATGCTGCAAGCCCTGCTCAGCAAAGATAAAGTAGCCCTGCGGATCGATGTGCGAATACAAAATCTGGGAAACGCGCCCTTTAAGCTCTCTACCAGCGATTTTGTGGTGCGGACGATTGATACCGGCGAAGTATTTCCGGAAACCGGCGACACCATCAGCGACGACGGCCTGCGGCGGCTGGGGGCGGCCAACCGTTTTAACGATCTGACCCTCTCGCCCGGCGGCAGTGTGATAGAAAGCCTGGTTTTTGATCTGGACCCGGAGAGTTACGATCTGGAACTGGTTTTCCGCCCGCTTGATGTAGAGTATCCGCCCGTTGTTTTGGGCTTTGGCACCATCCACGCCGGTCAGGAACTTTCGCGCATTTTGGGCACGCCGGTGGCGGAAACCACAGCGGTAGCCGCGGCCACCGCCACCACAGAACCCACTCCCACGCCTACCCGCCCGGCGCTCATTCCGGCGCCCCAGGTTGTGCCCCGTTCGGCTTTGGCGGGTACTATTGCCTACCCGGTATTTAACGGCGATACCTACAACCTGTACTTTGGTAATGTTGACGGCTCAGGCAGCCGGGTCTTTCAGACCAGCGCCAGCCAGCCGGCTTTCAACCCCGACGGCAGCCGAATTGCCTTTCACTCCTGGAGCGGAAGCTCTCGCGGCATTGTGACCATGGACGTTTCCGGCGCAAATGGAGTGTTGATCTCCAACTTCATCGAAGATCAACTGCCAACCTGGACGGCAGACAGCCAGGACATCATTTTGCTCACCCGGCGCAGCGGCGGGCGTCAATCTGAATTATACCGCCTGGATAGTTCCACCGAACTGGATCAGGGAAGAGCGTTGGGAGAGGGCGAATATCCCACTGTGGGCGCGAACGGGCGGCTCGTCTTCAAAGGCTGGGGAACCACGGCCTACGGGCTGCGCACGGCCACCACCTCGTTTGAAGATATTGAAACAGTGACCAGCGTAGATCAAGATACAGCGCCGGCTATCTCCCCAGACGGAACGCAAATCGTCTTTATGTCTCAACGTGAGGAAAATTGGGACATCTACATTATCAACGCCGATGGCTCCGGCTTGCAGCGATTGACCACCGATGACGCGTCCGATGGTTTGCCCACCTGGTCGCCCAACGGGCAGGCCATTGCCTTTGTCAGTAACCGGGGTGGCCCGTGGGCGGTCTGGGCCATGACGCCCGACGGAGCCGGGAAACGCCAACTGTTTACCATGGAAGGATCGCCGGATGGTTTTGTTGGCACCGATACCTTTGCCAGCCGGGGCTGGGCCGAAGAAAGAATTAGCTGGACCGCCGCTACGTTTGAGGCTGAATAATCATCAACTCAACAAGAAAAGCCCCGCCAAATGGCGGGGCTTTTGCTTTTGTGAAAAACTTAAAATAAGAACTAACTTAGCTGAGGTTGCCAACAATGTTGCTGAAGACGTTACCAACAATCGGGCCAAGCAGGAGCAGAATAGCAATAACCACAATGGCTACCAGCACCAAAATCAGCGCGTACTCTACCAAACCTTGACCTTCTTCACGGGGAAGGAATAACATGTTATAACTCCTTTCGATAATAAAATAAGTGAATATAATCTTACTCCTACAATACCTGAAAATCCGGCTTGTCTCAATAGTACAACAGTACCAAATTTCTTAATATTTCTAACAAACGAATAATTTGGGCTTGCGATTGTCCTACGTTATAATAGAGCCTATTGTAATAGGCCCTATTATGATAGGGCCTGAGTTTAAAATATGGAGATGCCCATTATGGCAAAACTCAGCCTTGAAGAAGTTGAAATGATTGCCGAACTGGCCAAACTCACCCTTACTCCCCAGGAAAAAGCTATGTTTCAGGAACAGCTATCGGATATTCTGAATTATGCGGAAATGCTGCAACAGGTTGACACCAACGATATTCCTCCCACCGCCAGCGCCATCCCGCTGCATAACGTTATGCGGCCCGACGAAGTCAAGCTCTCATTATCTACGGAAGAAGCGCTCTTTAATGCGCCGGATACCGACGAAAACAGCTTCAAAGTGAGAGCGGTACTGGATTGAACCCAGATGATACTGACACCTCAACCCCACAGGAGGAACGATTGGAACTCTATTCTCTAACCATTCACGAGGCCCAGAAAAGACTGCGCCAGGGAGAAATCACGTCGGTTGACTTAACCGAGTCTGTTTTAGAGAGAATAACCGCTGTAGAAGATAAAATCCACGCCTATATCAGCGTACAGGAAACACTGGCCCTGCAAATGGCCCGCTTTGCCGATGAACGCCGGGCCAATGGAGAAGATAATCCCTTGCTGGGCATCCCGCTGGGCATTAAAGACGCCATCATCACCCAGGGAGTCCCCACCACCGCCGGCTCAACCATGCTGAAAAACTTTGCGCCGCCTTTTGATGCCACCGCCGTCAACAAACTGCGCCGGGCCGGCGCGGTGTTTGTGGGCAAAACCAATACCGACGAATTCACCATGGGATCCTCCACCGAGCATTCAGCCTTTCACCCCACAAACAACCCCTGGGACCTGAACCGCGTGCCGGGCGGCAGCAGCGGCGGCAGCGCAGCCGCCGTGGCCGCCAACGAGGGCCTGGCTATGCTGGGCACCGATACGGGCGGCAGTATTCGCCAGCCGGCGGCTTTTTGTGGCGTGGTGGGCGTTAAACCGACCTATGGGCGGGTCAGCCGGTATGGATTGATCGCTCACGGCTCCTCGCTTGACCAGATTGGCCCGCTCACCAAAGATGTGGAAGATGCCGCTATTTTGCTGTCGGCGATGGCGGGGCATGATCCGCAAGATTCAACCTCGCTGAACGTGCCGGTGCCGGATTATGTGACCGAGATGAAACAAACAGGCTCTTTAAAAGGGCTGAAGGTAGGTGTGCCGCAGGAATATTTCATCGAAGGATTGGCCTCTGATGTGGAAAGCGTGGTGAGAGCCGCCATCGAGCAACTGGCCGATCTGGGCGCGGAAATTGTTGATGTTTCGCTGCCCAATACCCGTTACGGCATCCCGGTGTATTACCTTATTTCCACCGCCGAAGCTTCGGCCAATCTCTCTCGGTACGATGGCGTAAGGTTTGGGTTCCGAGAGGATGGCGGCGATATGTGGAACACTTTCCGCGAAACGCGCAAAAACGGCTTTGGCTCAGAGGTCAAACGGAGAATTATGTTGGGCACTTACGCGCTGTCGGCGGGGTATTATGATGCCTATTACCTGAAGGCCCAGCAAGTGCGAACCCTGCTTCGCCGCGATTTTGAACATGCCTTTGAAACGGTTGATGTGATGGTGTCGCCGGTAACGCCGACCGTAGCCTTTGAGATTGGGGCCAAAGTGGATGATCCCTTGCAAATGTACCTGACAGACGTGTTCACCGTATCGCTGAATCTGGCCGGCATCTGCGGGATTTCCGTGCCATGCGGTTTTTCCGCCGAGAATAACATGCCGGTGGGATTACAAATTATCGGCCCGGCGCTGGGAGAGAGCAAAATTTTTCAAACAGCCTACCAATACGAACAGGCCACGCCGTGGCACCAACAAAAGCCTTCCTTTTAGCAACAAAAAACCCCGGCGCAAACCGGGGTTTTTATTGACTATTTCAGCCGCTAAACCGCAATCGGTTCTTTTTGCAAGCTCGAAACAAAGGAGAAGGTTTTTGCTTCAATATACTCCTGTTTTAACCGGTCTCGAACCGCGGCGCAGATACTGTGTTCAAGAATAAGGTGAATATCTTCCTGCTGTTCAATCCGGGGACTGGGCGCTTTAATGCACACATCCACCATATCTTTTAATTTTCCGCCCGTATCGCCCGTAAAAGCAATGGTGGTTGCCCCGTGCTGATTGGCGATTTCCATCGCATTGATGACATTTTGAGATGTACCGCTGCAACTGATCCCAATAACCACATCGCCGGCCTGGACGAGCGGATCAAGCTGCGCGGAAAATACATGGTCGTAGGCCGTATCATTAGACCAGGCCGTTACCAGGGCCATGTTATCGGTAAGGGCAATCACCTTAAAATGGGGCGCGCCGGATACAACCGTATTTTTAGCCAGGTCGCAGGCAAAATGTGAAGCCGTAGACGCGCTGCCGCCATTTCCGCAAAGAAATACTCTTCCCCCGGTTTTGACATTGAGCAACAAGATGTTGACCACCTTATCAACCTGTTCGGCTGGCAGGGCGGCAACCGTTGCTTGCAATTCTGTCAGATACTGTCGCAGATACTGGATACTCGAATTCATAAGAGACCTCCTCGTGGTCTGAGAAACGCATCTTTTGCAAAATAGATTAAGCCGCTGAAGCTATCATCGTGGATATAAGACGATCGGCTTCCTCATATTTTTCCGGCAATCCAATGTCAATCAACCAATCATCAATCACATACCCCTTGATCTTTTCGCCGCCCGCGAGCATTTTGGGAAAAACATCGTGCCCAAAATCATAGGGTTGATCTGGTGGGATAAAGTTGAACACACTCGGTTCAAACACGTAGATACCGGCGTTTGCCAGATCGGAAAAAATTTGATCCCTGGGCGGTTTTTCGACAAACCGGACAATGGTTTGAGTTTCATCCAGCGCCACCACGCCACGATTCCAGGGGTCGGGAACGCGATAAAGGCCCATCGTTGCCTGCGCGCCGGATTGTTGGTGAAGCTCAATCATAGGCCGCAAGTTGGCCGGGGTAAAAACATCGCCATAATAGACCAGAAAGGTCTCCTCAAAAAAAGATTGCAATTTTTTGACCCCGCCCGCCGAGCCTAACAGGGATTCTTCAACGGAATAGCGCAACTTCACCCCCAAACGGCGGCCATCGCCAAAATAATCTTGTACAACATCAGGGAGATGGTGCAGGTTAACGGCTAGATCATCCACCCCACACTCACGCAAGTGGGTGATAACGCGCTCTAATAACGGACGTCCGGCCAGGGGCAGCATAGGTTTGGGAGTATGAAGCGTAAGGGGACGCAAGCGCGTCCCCTTACCGGCAGCCAGGATCATACCTTTCACTTTTTTAGTAGGCCCCGCGTTTTTTGAGCACGGCCGGAATGGTCTGATAGAGCAGTTGCAGGTCCATCCAGATGCTGTAATTGCGGATGTAGTGCATATCCAGCTTGACACGTTCGTCGTAGCTTACATCGCTGCGGCCGCTCACCTGCCACAGGCCGGTGATGCCGGGTTTAACGGTGGCCAGGTTCATACTCCACTTGCCGTATTTGTCGCGTTCCGGCACGGTGATCATCCGGGGGCCAACCAGGCTCATCTGACCGAGCAATACATTGAAGAGTTGTGGCAGCTCGTCGAGGCTTAAAGCCCGCAGTATTTTACCAATCCGGGTGACGCGGGGATCATCTTTGAGTTTGAAGTTTTGTTCAAACTCTTTCAGCAATTCAGGGTCTTGAGCAAGCCGTTCGTCCGCATCAACAAACATGGTGCGGAATTTAAGCGCGTCAAAGGTTTTTCCGTTCACCCCTACAACCCGGCGCAGGTAGAGAACAGGTCCCGGCGAGTCGAATTTAACCAGGAGACCAAGCGCAACCATAATGGGCAGCGATACCAGCAAGGCGATGCCGGCTACAACCAGGTCTAACGCACGTTTCAAGAGCACATCAATTCCAGATAATCTGATTTTGTTGATGCTCAACAGCGGCACATTGGCCACTTCGTGAACTTCAACCCCCGTTGTCAGCAGCTCATACAAACCGGACGACATATGAATGGGAATATCGGTATCATTAAATGATTCGAACAGTTTTAACAACTGCTCTCGTTTTAAGGAGGTAGAAGCAACAACAACTTCTTGCACGCCATATTTTTGGGCCACCAGAGAAATATTATCAACGGTGCCTAACACGGGGATGCCGTCAATTTCTTTACCATCTTCAAAGGTTGTATCCGCAAAGCCAATAACTCGCACGCCGCTTTTAGGATTACTTTGCAATTGATTGGCAATGGCCCGTCCATCTTCGTTAGCGCCCACGACCAGTACCATCGTTACAAACCGCCCTTTGGCCCGTAAATGTTGGACAGCGCGCCGCAACATAAACCTACCGGAGATGACCAGAAAAATGATCAAGAGCCAGGACAAGATAACCCATCCCCGCGCTACCACAAAATCGGTATCAAAAAAAGTGAGGAAAATAATGGTCATAATAGCCAGGGTACAGGCATTAAAGGCATTGGTGTATTCTTTTAGGCCGCTGAACAAATTCCGGAAGTTGTACAAACCAAAAACAGCAAAGATTGCAATCCAGATGGGGCTTAAAAGAAAAACGATGAATTGATAATAGTTTTCGGGTGCTACCTCATGCTGGTAGAACCAGCTAATGTTGCTCTCAAACCGCAACAGATAAGCAACCCAAAATCCGGCGATGATCATCAATGAATCGACACCGATCAACGTGATCCATAACAAAATTCTTTCCGCCCAGCGGGCATTGACCGCAACGTGTAAAGGGCCGGTGAGTGGATAAGTATTTGTTCGGGTGGTCATCATTTAGAACTCCTCTTCTCTACGAGGTCTTTGACACTGACACAAAAATAATACCAAACCTAAATGATAAAACCATATAAATAGCGTAGGAAAATGGTTAGAACACTTGATAAACGCATAGAATTCTCATCAAAACAAAAAAGAGAGCCGTTGATTGGCTCTCTTGCGTTCAAAAAACAGTTCGTTGATATTCGGCGTGTTTAGGCCATCTGCACAGAAGTATACTGTGATGCGCCGCCACTATTTTCCCCACGGAAGCGATAGCCGATGCCCCATTCTGCCACCAGGTACCGGGGTTTGCGGGGCCGCTCTTCCAATTTTTGCCGCAAGTAATGGATATAGAGTTTAAGCGATCCCAGGCTGACATCTTTTTCTGTACCCCAAACTTCTCGAATCAAATCCTCGTGGGCTACAACCCGGCCCACGCGCCGTAGAAGTATGGACAGCAAGCGGAATTCGGTGGGTGTTAATTTTATAGGTTTACCGCGTATCTCAACCCGGCGGCTATCCAGGTCGATCATCAATTCACCATCATTGTACATGGTGATTTCTTCAAGGGTTTGCTGATGATTCCGACGCATTAAGGTGCGGAGTTTGGCCAGCAAAATGGGCATTTCAACCGGTTGGCGCAAATAATCATCTGCGCCCAACTCCAGGGCGCGGACAACACTCCGTTCATCATCTCGCGCGCTGGTTACCAAAATGGTTTCTATCCCCATCTCCCGCAGCCGCCGGCACGTTTCAAAACCATCCATAACAGGCAGCAGCAAATCTAAAATGACAACATGCGGCATTTTCTGCCAGGCTATTTCTACGCCTTCCTGACCATCACGTGCTGTTATAACCTCGTATCCCTCACCGGCGAGGGTCTTTCGCATTGATTCCAGGGTATCCACATCATTGTCAATAAGCAAAGCACGTATCATGATACTATCTCCCAAATCGGCAAAGAAAACGTTATTTTCGATCCGTGGCCGGGCCGGCTATTTGCCCAGATGCGCCCGTTCTGTAGTTCTACCAACCGTTTGGTGGTATATAAGCCAAGCTGATAAGTAGAGGGCATTTTCCCATCATCATCAATAGGATAGTATTGTCCAAATACCCTATCCAGTAAATTAGCAGGAATAGGGTCTCCGTTGTCTGTAATTGAAATATTTATCTCAGACCGGCTCATTTCCAACTCAATTGCAATCTGCCCGCCATCCGTTGGGCAGCGCTTGACGGCGTTGGATAGCAAATTGAAGAGTATCAATTCTATTTTGGCCGGATCAGCCGCAATCGAAGGCAGGGTGTCTGAGGCGATGAGATTAAATTGATAGGCAGGATTCTCCTGTTGTATCTTATCAATAATCTGTCCCAGCAACGGATATAAAGTAACCGGTTGAATATAGACTTCAACGCCATCTACTTCTAAACGTAATATCTCAAGCAGTTCGTCGGTAAAACCGGTCATGGTCTGGCTTTGTTCCCACATTTTGTTCAGGGTGGTTTGCCGCTCCTCCGGTGTTAAATCTGTATTCATCAACAAGTCGATAGAGAGTTGAATAAAACTAAGCGGGGTACGCAGCAGGTGAGAAGCCATATTGGCAAAATCCAGCCTGATAAACTCATCGTTACGTTCCGACACCACTTTTTGAAACATACACAGCGCTCCAATCACTCGATTTTCGCGCACAATGGGCGTTAGTTTACCTTGAGCCGTTACAACATTCTTATTGTTAGCAGTTACCAATCCCTCGGTGTCAAAAACGGCGGGCCGGCGCTCTTCCATAACCTGCTCTATCAACCGGCATAATTTATGAGCGGCGTGATTATTAGGCGTTAACAAGTCGCACACAGAATGACCAATAATTTCACCGGCGCTGTCGCCCCACAATTCAGACGCTGACTTGTTTTGGGCAACTACTCTCATATCGGTATCAACCAGCCACACGGCATCATCCATAACTGCCAGCAGAGACAATAACTGCTCCCGGTTTGTTTCTGCTTTTTCCTGAATACATATTTCTTCCAGGGCAATAGCTACCTGATTGGCTACACCGGTAACAAAATGCAGGTCTTGCCGGGTAAAATTATGCGGGGCCGCGCTCTCAAAATTGATAGCGCCCACCACCTGATTTCTACGCTGCATAGGTACGGCCAAAACCGAACGTGTCATCGATGTACCGTTGTGACCCCTTCGGCTCTGATTATTTTGGAGGATGGGCTGCCCTTTGCTGATGACTTCCCGTAAAATTGCATTATCCCACCATTCTTCTGCGCTGCGTTTATCCTGATCGTCAAAAGCCAGATCGCTCAAGGTCCCCTGCGCCACCATCCGGGGCATCGCTTCACAGCCATCCGCCGTCCAGGATAAAACAGCGGCTTCCGCATTGATGGTGTTGAGCGTTAGAGATAAGGCTAATCTGGCCCGCATATTAAAATCGGTTACAGCCCCTAATTGATCGGTAATGGCCTGCAAGGTGGCAAATTCTTTCATCTGGCGGGTGAACTTTTTACGGATTTCCGTATGCTCGCGGGCGTTTTCCAGAGCGGTGGTGGCCATATCGGCCATAAGCGATAACTGGTTGAGATGAGCATAGGTAAACGTGGTATCCGATATTTGATTGGCTACCCCCAACACGCCAATAACCCGCCCGTCGGCTTTAAGCGGCACATTAAGTAATGATTTAACCAGATAGCCGGTTTTTACTTTTAGATTTTTTTCATGCTCGCCCAAAATAACGGGCTTCCCCGTTCGGACCACATCTCCGGCGATACTATCTGAAACCGGCAGGCTGAATCCCTGGGCATATTTTTCGCCAAGATTTTGGGCCGCTCGAAGTAACAATTGCCCGGTATCTTCATCAAGCAGCAACAAATATCCTTCTTCAGCGCCGGTAATAAATACTGCCGCCTCGGTTACTCGATTAAGTACGGTATCCAAATCTAATAATGAGGTTACAGAACGCCCTACCTTAAACAACCGGTTAAATTCCTTTAAACGCTGTTCCAGTTTGCGGTTGATCCTATCTAACCCTTCGGCTAATTGGCGGTAATCGGGCATTCCGATAACCCGTTCGATCACGTGTAAGACGGCGTCTGCTTCAAAAGGATAGAAAATACAATCTTTAACCCCAAATCTGACCAACTCAACCGGAATTTCGGAAATTTCCGATTCGGCAATCAAAATGGAAGGAATTGTATAACCGGCCTGTTCCAATTTTTCCAACAAACAGGCAGCATTTTCCTGGGGAAGGCGCAATAACAAAAGAGTGGGTTTGTTTGCCAGGGCAACGGCCAAAACTTCCTCTTGATCTTCAATCTGCAATAGTTCAAAGCCATGAGGACTTAAGATATCTTTGACAAGGGTATCCAATAATGACTGTTCTGGTCCAATAATGAGGATCTTTTCACCAGCCACATTAGCCTCTTTATCATAAAGAAAATATGGTGCGTGTTCGCGGTCAATTTCAAGATTCAACATAGCGATTTAGGGGTTACCAATCTTTTGCCAAAAAGCATAACAATTCTTTATGAAAAAGCTGTGTGAAGAACCTTAGAAAAAAGTTAGAATTCTAAAAAGAGGCGTTCAACTCATTTGAAGGTGAAATTGAACGCCCCTTTCTGATTTATGACAGGCCAGACAAGACTATTTTACCCAAACCGATAACCAATCCCCCATTCGTTATGAATCAGGCTTTGTTTGGATTTGTTTTTTTCAATTTTGCGCCGCAGATAGCTTACATACAATCGCAAGTAATCTATCTCACCCACATATTCCGGCCCCCACACTTCGGTGAGCAAAAATTCGTGGGGCAGCACCCGCCCTTTGTACCGGGCCAGCACCGATAGCAGTTTAAATTCTGTCGGAGTCAGGTCAACCCGATTATTGTCAACCATAACTTCATATTTATCAAAATCAATTACCAGATCACCCTGTTTGAAGATTGGTTCCCGGCTACTACCGTTGCCGTTAGAGGAAGGAACATTTGAACGAGACGTGCGCCGGAGTACCGCGCGAATGCGGGCCGCCAATTCATTGGCTACAACGGGCTTTACAATATAATCGTCAGCGCCGAGATCAAGGCCCTTAACCACATTTTCCTGAGAGTCAAGCGCGGTGAGCATAATAATGGGGACATCAGACATTTCTCTAAAACGTTCGCAGGTTTGCCAGCCATCCATGCTGGGCATCATGATGTCTAAAAGAATAACATCCGGCTTAAAGGCATAAGCTGTACGCAAGCCCGAAATGGCATCATTAGCGACCTCTACCTCAAAGTCCATTTTGGTCAGCATCAGACGCAAGGCTTCGCATAAGAGGGTATCATCATCAATAATTAAGACTGCGGTCATTTCTCTATCCTCTCTAAAACAAAAACGTAATAAGACCAACTACAACTAAAAGATGCTTCATACAATACCAAATTGCCTGAATTCATTGCAGGTTTAGTTGTAAAAGGAAGGGTACATAAAACATTATAACACACCAAGGTTTGAATCCGGTTTGAATCGTTTGAGAAATCGGTGGTTTTTAAGCTTTTTTAACAAATTAGCCAGGAATTAGGCGCTTTTCAGGCCGCAGCTATAGGATTTATTTCGCTGCAATCCGGCCAGTCTATGACAACGCCAAAAATCCAATCGATAAAGATCGGATCCAAAACGAATCAACGGCAAGACCAAAGTTTTACCGGTTAGACTTATTCGTCTTGTTGGGTTTCTCTATCCAAAATGGAGGGCGGAACCAGCCCGGCGGCCACAGCATCTTGAAAGCTCATTGGGCCGGCATCTACGGGGGGCGATTCCGCTGCGGCCGGAGATGAGGGGGAGGAATCTACCTCTTCTGTTGGCGGGGGGGTATTTTCCGGCTCTTCCGCCGGTGGCGAGGTTCGCCGCTTTTTTAGCCGCATGGGGTTGATCGAGCTGCCAAAGCTGTCTCGTTTTTCATCACTATCCAGCACTTTGCCAAATTCCGAGTCCAGCGTTTTACTGACAATGGATGTTTCTTTGGCTAACTCGGTGAGCCGGTTCATGATCTTTTGCAAAGTATTAAGATTCTTCTGCTGCGAAGGGGTCAGCGCAGCCGCCTCGGCGCTCAGGCTGTTTAAAACCTGAGCCGCCATAATGAGAGCCGCCGTTAAATCATTTTGAATAAAATCTTCCAGGTTGGCGTTCTTTTCCAACAGCATATCGTTGATTTCCTGCAAAATCTCATTGCCGGTTCTAAGGCCCACCTCCCCTTCTTGAACCTGGGCATACAAGCGGGCGTTGTCGATGGCCGGCGCCACCTGGTTGGCAATCGAAGAGAACAGCCGAACCTCACGCGGCGTCCACAAATAAGATACGGCTTTTTTGCCCGCGGCCAGCACGCCGATGACGTGCGAGCCGGTTTTATCATCGCCGGTGGGGCGGGTGATCGGTACAGCGGCCAGCGCTTGTAATTGTTCTTTATCCACCCATATTTTGTGCCCGTACACATCGTCGGTAACAGATTGAACAAAGCTGGGCTTGTTTTCTTGAACTACCCGTCCTTCGATACTGGTGCCCTGCTTTAAGAACTGCATGCCGCGAACATACTCCGATGACAGGCCGGTATGGGCGCTCAGTTGTAACTGGTCCCGTTCATCGATCAAATAAAGCCAGGCAGCATCGGTTTTTAGGGTGCTGCGGGTTTGGTCAACCGCACACTGCAAAATTTCTTTGAGATCAAGGGTACAGTTAATCATTTCCGAAATGATGTTCAGGGTTTGTAGATCGGTATTTTGCTGCTGAACTTCATCTTCGGCTTCCATCATTGCCGCCAGAAGCTGTTCCAGATCATCCTCGGCCGGTTCCGGCAGCGAAGGAGCTGTCTCCGGCATGCCCAGCGGGGTTGCCACATCTTCGGATTGCAGTTCGGTTTGTTCAACATCCTGCAAGTCGATGGCGGTTGCACCGCCCAGCAGGGTTTCAGCCGTCAGCCACAATCCTTCTCGCAAGCGCAGGTTTTCCAGCGCCACGGCGGCTTCCTGGCTCATGGCCATCAAAAAGCAGAGTTCGGCAGGCGTAAAATGCCGCTGATCTTGCAGGCCAACCAGCAGCGCGCCAATAAGCCGGGAATCTATTTGCAGGGACAAACTGACCAGGCTGGTTAAATTGCTGACTTCTAAAAGCCGGCGTTCCGATTCATCATCCGAGGTATCGTATTCCAGCAGGGCGCTGGCCCCGGCCACCAGATGAGGCATAAGCGCCGTCGCGCCTTGCCCCAATTGGTGACCGGTAAGAATTTGGGTGAGTTCCGGGTTCAGGCCTTTATGAACGCCCAGCGTCAAATCTTTGGTATCGGCGTCAACCAACACAATGGCGCCTACCGACGCATGGGTGGTTTCCAGGGCCTGAACCAGGGCCAATTTCAGCAGATCGGTGGGAGTTACCGCGTGGCTGGCCTGGTAAGCAAATGTGGTTAAGGCGACAATACTTTGATTGCGCCGTTTGATTTCAATATCGGCCAAACGCAAGGCAGCCTGATACCGTTCCAGCCGCTTCTGGGCCTTTTTCAACTCGCTGCGCGTGGCGTCCAAATTCATGGGCCAATCATCAACCACATAAATCGCTTCCTTTTCAGAAGGAGGCACTCCCATAATAATCCCCAAACTCGCCGGTATGTTATAAACCGTATAAGGCGTTTTCTGTTTTACTATCAATTGTCTGATACACCGCATCCAAGATGCGCGTCACCAGAGATGGCCCGTTACGAGGGGTGTCACAAAAACCGGCTGTATTTCACCCCTAATCCCCCGACATTTGTTTGATCGTTTCAATCAATACCGCTTCGGCAAACGCATCTTTAGGAATATAATCAATTGCGCCCACCTCCAGCCCGCTCAAAACATCTTCCGCATGGTCCCGGGTGGTCATCATAATAACCGGAATGTCAGCCAGGTTGGGGTCGGATTTAAGTTTTTTGCATACTTCAAAGCCGTTGGTATCAGGCAATTCGATATCAAGCACAATCAGGTCCAGCGGCTGCTCGTGGGCAATATCCAGCCCCCCCTGGCCTGTTTCGGCCCAGTGAACTTCGCACCCATTATTTTCCAGAGCCAACTTCACTTTTAGGGCCTGGGGTGGGCTGTCTTCAACAATCAAAATTGATTTTTTATGTCCATCATTCGTGGTCATGCTCGTTCAATCCTTTCATTTCAACCATTTGATCAGTGTTACTTGAGCGCGGTTGTTCTCCTGTTCTTCCACAATACTCTCGTCAACCAGTTGGCAGGCGCCGGTGAGGCTTCGATTGGATGATCCGCTCGGCCCGGGGGAATCATCCGACGCGATCAACTCCAGATTAACCAGGCAGACAACTTGTAAGCCATTCTGCCCATTTTGACTGGCGTTTGTCAAAACAATTTCGCCTGATTCGCTGGTATTCCAAGAGAGCACACGGGCCAGTTCTGAGGCAGCTAACGAGATTCGCGCCTGGTCTGCCGTGCCAAAGCCCATCTGTTTAGCCATTTCCCGGGCCTGCATGCGGACCACAACGATGTCCAGATCGTTATTGATATAAATTCTTCTTTCTGTACCCATATTAATTTCTCCTAACACTATCTATCGCGGATTTTCTCAACTTATGCCGCGTTCGACAGCAATTGCTGTTTTTCCTGCTGCTGTTTGCTCATGGCTTCCAAAATTCGTTTGAGCGTATTGGCTAACTGCTGCTCATCGTCTTCCGCGCCTTGGGTCTGGCGAGCGGCTCTTTTTGAGGCTGCCAATGCTGTCCAGATTTGCTGCTCGGCATGGTGCAGGTCCTGAATTTGTTTTTCCAGGGCTTCGGCTCGTTTGGTAAGTTCAGCGTTGGCGGCTTTCAAGGCGCTGTAACTGGTTTCCCAATTTTGCGCCTTGTTTTGCACTTCGGTAAATTTCTGAGAATTGGCAATTGCCTGCGCCACCTGGCTGCTGATAGAGGCCAACATCCGCCTGTCTCTGGACGACCACACCCAATCGCGGCGGTTGGCCACCGCCAGAATGCCAAACGTTTCCTGCTCGGTGGATAAAGGCACGGCGGCTACCGTCCGCAGCCCTTCTTCTTGAACCAGGCTGCGCGCCTTGCCGCTGTGAAACAGCATGCCGTCGCGCAAAATCGGCTCGTTGCGGGTGAACGCCATGCCTTCGACCCCATCTCCGGGCGATAAAAGTTGCATGCCCTCGAGATATTTATCAGAAAGGCCTTTATGCCCGCGCAAGACAAGATTGTTATTTTCATAGAGATAACACCAGCCGGCTTCCGTATCCAGGATGTTGGTAGTCTGTTTGACTACAGCTTCCAGGATGTCGTTCATTTTCAAAGTACTGGCTACTTCGGTTGACAGGGCATTGAGCAAACCTAAATCGGCGTTTTGGCTCACCACTTCTTCTTCCGCCGACATCACCGCTTCGAGGAGTTGTTCCAATTCATCGGGCGGCATCGACGCATCGGCTACGGCTTTCGCTTCGGCGGTAACTTCCGGCGTTGGCACGGCTTCCGGCTGCTGCTCAATGCGGTGTTCCAGGGTTAAAAGGCTGGTGCGCATCCGAATATTATCTAAAAAGAGCGCGGTTAATTGGGCCAGCATCGATAACCACTGCTGCTGTTCTCGATCTAACATATTTCCATTGGGTTTATGCGTGCCTACCACAATAGCGCCCAATACCTGGCCGTCAAACCGAAAGGGAACGCCAAATAAGTATGATAATTTGTGGCGGCCCAGAAGCGCTTGCCGGGCATCTAACTGTAAGGGGCGCGGTTTGAGCCACAGTTTCCGGCCCATCAACAGCAAATTGCCCAAATCGCCAGAGGTAAGTTGAGAGATCACCTCTTGCGGCATGCCGCGCCGGGCCACAGCGCTCAAGTGTTCGGGGTTATCGCTGGCAACCAGCAGCGCGCCTAATTCTACCTGGCTGATGGCCAGCGCATAGGGCAAAATGGCGGCCAAAACGCGCCTTCGATCTGTTTCCTGGCCAATTTTGGCAATCATCCGCTCGATGATCGCGGCGTAATTATTGTTGGTACTTAATTGGCCGGTGACACCAAACTTATTTTGCGTATGTACTCTTTCCATAAAAATTCTCCTACACCAATTGCATCACTGCTGCGGCAATTTTATCGGTGGGCAATATTTGTTCGGCGGCGCCAATTTCTATGGCCACAGCCGGCATGCCAAAAACCACACAGGTGGCGGCATCCTGGGCAATGGTATGCGCGCCGGTTTTTTTCAGCGCCAGCAGGCCGTCGGCGCCGTCGCTGCCCATCCCGGTTAAAATCACGCCTATCGCGCTCGCGCCGTATATCTTGGCCACCGAATAGAATAGTTGGTTGGCCGAAGGACGCAATCCGTTTTCCGGCGCATCCTGGGTCAACCGGATATGTTTTTTATTGTCCACCAGCATATGGTGATGGTCCGGGGCAATCAACACCTGCCCGGCTTCTATCATATCCCCTTGTTCGGCCAGCCGCACGGTTAACGGGATGAGTTGATTGAGCCATGTGGCCAACCCCGCGCTGAACCCGGCCATGATGTGCTGCACAATCAAAACCGGAACCGAAAACTCTGCCGGTAGCTGGCTCAATATTTTGGCCAATACGCCCGGCCCGCCGGTTGATGAGGCAATCGCCAGCAATTGTATCTTGGCCCGGCCATTTTGAATCAGCGCCGGGGTTCTGGCCGCCGTGGGGCGATATTTTGACCGATCCCAGCGCCGCACCACCTTGACCTCCGACATCAAACGCAATTGGTCGGCCAGAAATTGCAACTTTTGCGGCGGGTCATTAATGGTGGGTTTCTCTAAAATTGATAGCGCGCCCGCCTGTAGCGCATCAAACGACATTTGATGCTCGCCGGGATTGTAGCTGGCGCTGACCATGACAATAGGCCGGGGAATCTCGGCCATGATCCGGCGGGTGGCTTCCAGGCCGTCCATTTCGGGCATATAGACATCCATAGCAATAACATCGGGCTGGAGGCGGCGCGCTAACTGAACTGCTTCAACGCCGTTGTTGGCGGTGCCAACCACCTGCATATCGGGCGTGCTCTGCAAAATAGACACAAGTAACTCACGCGCCACCAGCGAGTCTTCCACGATGAGTACTTTTATGGGCCTGGTTTCAATTTCCATGCTTATCTCACACAAGCTGTTCTATGGTGTCTAACAGATTGCCCTGGTCAAAACTGCTTTTGACAATGTAGGCGTCGGCGCCTACTTCAATGCCCCGCGCTTTATCCGCCGGCGAATCCAGGGAAGTTACCAGGATAACGGGAATTTCCGCGTACCGGGTATCTTGCTTGATGCGGCTGGTCAGTTCAAAACCGTCCAGGCGGGGCATATTTATATCAGAAACAATTAAATGGGGTAAGCCGTCGGTGGCTAAAATGCCCAGCGCTTCCCTGCCATCGGTGGCTAATTTTACCTCGTAGCCTACGGCTTCCAGAATATTTTTCTCCAGCGTGCGGGTGGTGATGGAATCGTCTACCACCAAAATTGTCCGCCGCTCATTGACGTTTTCATTCTCCTCTATGTCGGCCATCAAAATGCGAGGCCGGTTGCGGGCCGCCAGTTTGATCAGGTCGGCCACGTGCAGCACCAAAATAACTTCGCCGGTTCCCAACAAGGTTGCACCGGCAATACCGGCGACCTTGGCCAGTTGGCGACCCAGGTTTTTGATCACAACTTCTTGCTCGCCGGCCAGGTCATCAACCACCAGCCCCAGCCGCTTTTCGGCCACGGCCACAATCACCACGGTGAGCTGCTCGCTGTTGCTGGGTTTGAAGGGTAGCTCCATCAAATCGGCCAGCCGGGCCAGCGCAATGGGGCGGCCCTGGTAGGTGATGGCTTCTTTGCCTTCCACGCTGGCAATTGAACCGGTCTCAATTTGCAGCATACGCTCCACACTGGTCAACGGCAGGGCAAAGGTTTGGTCGCCGGCTTTTACCAGCAATCCGCGGGAACTGGCCAGGGTAAGAGGCAGGGTCATGGTAAAGGTGGTGCCCGTGCCAACTTCAAAATCCACTTCCAGGGTGCCGTGCAGTTCCTCTACATTTTGCCGCACCACGTCCATGCCCACGCCCCGGCCCGAAATATCGGTGATGATGTTGCTGGTTGACAACCCGGAATTAAAAATAAGGCCGGCAACTTCGCTCCTGCTCAACTTATCAGCTTCACCCATTCTGAGCAGCCCTTTGCGGATAGCCGAGGCTTTGATGGCCTCCAAATCCAGCCCCCGGCCATCATCCTGCACGATGATCACAATACGGTTTCCCTGCTGGCTGGCCGACAGGATGATCTTTCCTTCAGACGGCTTGTTGGCGCGTTTTCGCTCCGCCGGGGTTTCCAGCCCGTGGTCCACCGAATTCCGCAGCAAATGGATCAGCGGGTCTTTGATCTGCTCCAAAACGCGCTTGTCCAGTTCTGTTTCGGCCCCTTCAATCACAAAATTTACTTTTTTCTTCTGCTCGCGGGCCACATCGCGCACCATCCGGCTGAAGGTGGTGGTAATGGTTGAGAGCGGCAGCATGCGAACCCGCTTGATCTCTTCTTGAAGTTCGTTGATGATCAACGACAGGCGCATGGTATCGTTAGACACCTGCCGGTAGAGGCCGTTGGTCTGCACGGTCAAGGTGCGGAGTTGTTCCTGGTTAAAAGAAACAAACTCGGTGAGGGCTTTAATATCTTTGTGATAGCCGTTTCGCCCGTTCTCCTCGCTGTGCCCATTGTGGTCGTTGCGCTCATTACGCAAGAGCCGGTTGTAATGGCCCCGCAAGGCCACCCAATCTTTTTGCCAGGTCGCGGCCATTCCCTGTAAATCGCGGATTTCGGCCAGGCGCTGCTCCGCTCGAATTTTCGCGCCCAGCAGCTCGCTGAATTGGGCCATCAGCGCATCCAGCTTGCTGACCGACACCCGGATCGTTTCGTCGGCCTGAGCGGGCGCGGGCAGCGGTCTTGGCGCAGCCGGCGGCGGCGCGGGAGCTGCTTCAGCTTCTTCAATTTCCGCTTCTTTGCCTGTTCTTTCTTTCGAATCAGAGGCG
Source organism: uncultured Caldilineaceae bacterium (assembly GCA_964612485.1). GTDB lineage: Bacteria > Chloroflexota > Anaerolineae > 4572-78 > J111 > JAFGNV01. The sequence continues at coordinate 18,067 of CAZTFF010000048.1, read as the reverse complement.
GCGGGGTCTACTTCTTTCGATGATTTCACCGGGGATTCATCCGGCGCAGAAGAAATCTTCGGCGCGGGTGAAGATGGTGGCTTCGTTTCAACCTTTTTTGCTTTGGTTTGCTGCTTGGCTTCTTCCAGACGGGCCAGCAAACTGAGTACCGAGGCCGGCGGGGTCGAGTCGCCGCTGTCTAACCGGCCCATCATCTCTTCTACGGCATCCAGGCCCTGGTACAGCAGGTCAAAAATATCGCCGGAAAGCTCGGCCCGGCCTTCTTTGATCGCCAGCAGAATATCTTCCATGGCGTGGCCCAACCCTTCAATCGTGGTCAGGCCCACCGCGCGGGCGGAGCCTTTCAGGCTGTGAGCCTCGCGGAAAATATCATTAATCACCTCCTGCCGCGCGTCTGCCGGAGGGTCTTTCTCCAAAGCCAGCAGCCCTTCGGTGATATTTTGAATATGTTCCTTCTGCTCGGTTTTGAAGCTTTCTATCAGTTGTTGGCGGATTTGTTCACTTAATCCCATCGGATTCATCCTTGGGCGATAGCCGCAAATAGTTGCTTAGTTCAGCTTGTAACGAGCCACCAGTGTTTCCAGCTGTTGGGCCACATCGGCCAGGTCTTGGGCGCTGCTTTCGGCCTGGCGGATAGAGGCCAGGTTTTGCACGGTGGCCTGGTTGATATTTTCGATAGCCAGCGCAATTTGTTCCATACCGGTGGTTTGCTGCTGCGCGCTGGCTACAATTTGCTGGGCCGCGTTGGCGCTGTCGGAAATATTGGCGGCCAGTTGCTGAATGGTCTGCCCGGCCTGACCGGTAAGATCCACGCCGGTATCCACGCCTTTGGTGCCTTCTTCGGTGGCCATCACCGCGGCGTTGGTGGCCCGTTGAATTTCATTGAGAATAGTTTTTACCTGCGCGGTGGCCTGCTTAGATTGTTCGGCCAGGTTACGTACCTCCACGGCCACCACGGCAAAGCCTTTGCCGTGCTCGCCGGCCCGCGCCGCTTCCACCGAGGCGTTGAGGGCCAGCAAATTACTTTGAGAAGCAATATCATTAACCGTAGCCGTGATTTCGCCTATTTGCTGCGTTTGCTCGCTCAAGGCCAGAATATTCTCGGCAATGCCTTCCACTTTCTCTTTGATCTGAACCATGCTTTCCACGGTTTGGGTGACGGCGGATTGGCCGGTTTCGGAGACATCGCGGGTGCGCTGGGCCTGCTCGGCCACGGCCTTGGCTTTAGAAAACGCCTGCTCCACAATAGTTTTAACCTCGTCAATCGTGGTGGAGGTTTGAGAAATGGCCGATGATTGCTCGTTGGCTGCCGAGGCTTGCTGGGTGGTGGATGATAGAATTTCAGCCGCCACCCGGCTGATATTGGCCGTTGATTCCCGAATCTGCCGCGTCATCTCTTCCAGACGCTCTACCATTTTGTTAAGATTGCGGCCCAGCGTTACCAGGGCGTCGCTTTCATCGCGCTCATCGTGCCCGTTCAGCGAGAGGCGGGTGGTCAAATCGCCTTCGGCAATCTGTTCCACAAAAGAGAGATAATCATCAACCGTGCGCTCCAGGTATTGCCGCGATTCTTGCATTTGCCCAAAGAGGCGGGTGTTATGCACCGCAATGGCTACCTGATTGGCCAGGATGCGCATGGTTTTTTCATCTTCCTCGGAAAAGCCGTTCACTTCGGCGCTTTGCACATCTAAAACGCCTACTACCTCATCGCCCAAAACAACGGGTACGGCCATTTCAGCCTGGGTATCGGGCAGGGTAGGGTTGGGCGCCCAGGTGGGGTCTTCCCGCACATTGCCTACATTGATAATTTCCCGCTCGCGCGCCGAACGCGCCACCAGGCTCTGCTGGGCATTGACCGGGAATTTATGGCCTTTCCGCTTTAGTTCTTCCCCGGCGCGGCCATAGCCTTCGGCCACATATAGATTCTGGCGCATTTCGTCCATTAAGTAAATGTGAATATGGTAATAGTTGAAAGTTTCTTTGGTGTTGACCACCACTTCTTTCATCAAGGTGCCCAGATCTAAAATGGCCGAGAATCGCTGGCTGATGTCGATGGCCAGCTCCAGGCGGTTGGCCCGATCCTGCATTTTCTTTTCCTGCGACGACAGATTTCTACGAAGCTGGTAAATCAGCAACCCCAGGATAACCAATGTTACTACCAGGGCCACTACCCCCACGGTTGTGTCGATGGTGAGGCCGGCCATATTTTTTGATAACAGCCCGGCCAGCCCCCCGGCAACAATGGCCAACAGCGTAATCACAACAGAATTTAATATGATTTTTTGTCGCATATTCCAGTTTCCAAAAGTTGGTAGTCTCATAGCAGTTCCTCCTGAATGATCAGTCGCTTATCGCTTAAGAGTGTTTCCAGATTAAGCACCACCAATAGGTCGGACGTAATTCCCTGGACATATTCGGCCCGGATGCCGGTGTGGGTGGTTAAGGGCGGCTGAAGATCTTCTTTGAAGATAGTGACCACATCGGCTACTTCATCGGCCAAAATGCCAACCTCTAAAACATTGTTACGCTGAACCGTGTCGATGCTTAAATCGGTATCGGCCACCACAATAATTTTGGTTTGCTCGTTTAATTTTAGGGCCGGCAATTCAAAAAAGTTTGATAAATCTATCACCGATAAAATGCGTCCCCGCGCGCTAAAGACGCCGGCCACAAAACCGGGGGTGCGCGGCACCGGCGTAAGCTGCGTGAGAGGGTAAATTTCGCGGATAAAAGAAACCGGCACGCCATACCGTTCTTTGCCCAGCCAGAAAACCAGCAGATCAAGCGTTTTGCCCGCGGTGGGAGCGGGTGGTTCCTGAGCCAACTCGTAGGCCCGGCGCGCCCAGATTTGGTGCAGCGCCTCCGGGTCTAATTGAGCTTCATCCTGGGTTTCAAAAAAATCTGATATTTGTCGTTGCTGGCTGTAATTTGTTTTTTCAGACATAGGCAGTCTCTCAATCTGCGTCCAGTTCGTTTAAGATGCGCCGGGCTGCTTCCAGCAGGTGTTTGGCCGTCGCTCCACCGGAGTCGGGAACAATGCCGGCGGGCGGCCATTTTTCCAGCACCCGAATGCTATTTTGGCAGGCTTTTCTGGCATTATCAATTTGGTCCGTTTTTTTATAAAGCATCGCCAGGTGAAAGTGAAGCAGCGGCGCATCTCTATCCAGATAGATCGCTTTTTTGAACATTTCAATGGCGTCCGTCACCTGGCCCTCATGCTCAAAAATAAGCCCCAACACGTAATAGGTTTCCGATTGCAAATTATCCAATTTGAGCGCGTTTTCACACCAGTAATGGGCTTTATCCCAGCGGCCCAGGTTGGCGTAAGCCCGCCCCAGCATACTGTGGGCCGGGGCAAAATCCGGCGTCTGGCTTAATTTGCGATGCAGTTCTTCAATCGCTTCCTGGATATTGCCTTTGTTGAGCAACACGCCGGCCACTTCATAGAGGTCCGGTTCCGGGGCCGGCGACGTGGCTGGGCCAGGGGATGCCTGTTTTGGCGGGGCCGGCAACGGCCGGAGCGGCGCGGATTGCGGCTTGATCTTTTCCAACAGCTCCAATCGGTTGGAGGCTGTTTCCCGGTAAGCGCCCATCCGGTCAACTTTTTGATAGAGCACGGTCCCGGAAAAAATATGGGTTTGAAACTCTCGATAAATGGTCAACGATGGTTCGGAATGCCCCACCACCAACCACGCGCCGTCCAGCAGCGCATTGTGCAATTTTAAGATCACCCAACGGGTGGTTTCTTCGGTAAAATAAATGGTGACATTCCGGCACAAGATCAGGTCCATGCTCACCGTGTTGTTGGAGATGGCCGGGTAATCATCTTCAATTAAGTTGAGCGGCGCAAACGTCACCATCTGCCGAACATCGTCTCGCAGCCGGTAGCGATCTTTGCTGGGCCGCCCGCCCGGCGGGTGATAGGGCGTAAAATAACGAGAACGCAGCGCCTTGGCCCGATCTTCCCGAAACGACCAGTTGGAATAGATCGCTTTTTGCGCCCGGTTCAGCGCGGCCTGGCTGATGTCGGTGGCCAGGATAAAAACGTACCAGTTATCCAGATCGGGCAGTAGTTCTTTGAGCATTATGGCCAGTGAATAAGGTTCTTCGCCGGTAGCGCAGCCCACGCTCCAGATACGCAGTTGGGGTTGGATATCCGGCCCTACGGCGGCGGCAGCAGCCCGTTTGCGGGCAATTACAGCCGGGAGTACCTCGTTGGCCAGCGCATTGAACTGGGCTTCATCCCTAAAAAAATGCGTTTCGCCAATAGTCAATGTCTCGATCAGTCGCTTCATCTCGGACTGGGCAACGGGGTTAGGCCGGTCGCAGAGCAGGTTGTAGTAAGCGTCCAGATTGTTTGGGCCGCTATCCAGCGCGACCGGAGATTCGGCTAGCGATTTCAACAACCCCACTTCCAGATCGTTTCGCTTCTTTTCTGGAAAATGCAAGCCGGTCCGGCTCTGCACCAACTCGCGGAAGCGCAGGTAATCGCCATAGCCAATCTTGTAATGGGTTTGGGCATCCTGTGCAATATTTTTTTGATCTGTACGGGTCGGTTCTATGTCCACAAAAAATCCTTCCGGCATTTATTCTTTCTGCTGTCGATGATTACCAGACTTTGTATTATCCCGGTAGCCCTGGCCGGGGCCATCCTCGCCGGGACCGCCGTTGACCCGATCCTCAATTCCCAACGCCTGCGACAGTTCCACATACTCGCTTTGGCTCAACAACCCCTGGGGGTTCAAAATCAAGATCATTTGCCGGTTCATCTTGGCAATACCGGCCAGCGGCGCGCGAGGGGTGCTCTTTGCCACCCCCGCCGGAACAATGGTATCCGCCGTCTCGGTGTTTTTGGCCAATACTTCGGCCACATCCTCAACCGCGTCAACAATCAATCCCATGATCCGGTCATCGTCCATCATGGTCAGAATGATGGGTGTATGCAGGCCATAGGGCTTGTGGGGCAAGCCTAATCGGCGGCGCATATCCATCACCGGGACGGCTTTGCCCTGCAAATTGATGATGCCTTGAAGCGTATCGGGCATATCGGGCAAGTGAGTGATGGCGACCATTTCGATGATCCGCGCAATGTTGGTTACGGGCAGGCCATAAATTTGCTCGGCTACGGTAAAGGTGAGCAGTGTAACCAGATCGGTTTTTGTTGCGGTATCCGGTTGAGGCATCATACCACGGCTCCTTGGTTGGACTGGCTCATTTTATACACTGGCATAAAGCGATTGTTCCTGTTCTGCCGGCGTTTCCTCTGTCATTGCCGGTGTCAGGGCGGTCTGCACCGCCGTGAGCATATCTTCCATTTCAAAGGGTTTGGTAATATAACTGCAAATGCCCAAATTTTTGGCCTTTACGGCAATTTCTTCGTTGCCAAAGGCGGTGATCAAAATAAGTTTGATGTCTGGATTTTGCTGAAGCAAGTATTTGCTCAAGGTCAGGCCGTTGATCTCCGGCATCATCAAATCGGTGATAACCAGATCAAAGGGATTTTCCCGGTTGAGGTTCAGCGCTTCTTCGCTGGAATGGCAGACCTCGATTTCATAGCCGGCCCCCAGATCAAGCAAGTTTTCGGCCAAAAGGAAAGCTAGATTGGGTTCATCATCAACAACGAGAATGCGTTTTATCATTTTTTCTTTCCTTGGTTAAAGATATTTGGGCAACCTGTTGAAATTTCATCCATTTTACTATAACAGGTTTTGCGCGTGATGAGTGACCCAAGTTTGACCCAAAACAGTCCCAATCAAGCCGATGGTTCATGATTGACAAATTTGTAACCCACCCCCCGCACATTGACAATATAATCTTGCCCATCCGGCGCGGTTCCCAGCTTTTTGCGCAGCCGCCCCAGATGGCTTTTTAACAGATCGCGCGCTTCAACGGCTTCAAAGCGGCGGCCATGCGTTACCACGGCCAATTCCTGAAAGGTGTGCGGGTGGTTGGAGCGTTTCATCAAGGTTAGCAGCAACCGAAATTCGGTGGGCGTGAGCGCCAGTTCTCGCCCTGTTTTGGTGGCGGTCATGGCGTCCATATCCAGGGTCAGGCCCCGCGTGCTCAGGGTAGAAGCGGGCGAGGCTGGCGATTCCTGGCCCGATTTGGCTGCTTCGGCCCCGGAAATGTTTTCCAGCCCCAAACTGCGGGCCAGCAGGCGGGCGGCCGATTGCTGCTGCAATTTTTGGCGGCGGCGTTCCATGGCCTGGGCCACACTGCCCAGTAATTCATCAAAATTGTAAGGCTTGAGCAAAAAATCGCTGCATCCCCGGCGCATGGCCTCAATAGAGATTTCCAGGGTGGCGTGCGCCGTCAGCATAATGAGTTCGGGCGTATGGGGCAGCGATTGGATGGCTTCCATCAATTCCAGGCCGTTAAGCCCCGGCATTTGCAGGTCGATGATGGCCAGGTCTACCGGAACCCGCCGCAGCAATTCCAGTGCTTCTTGCCCGTTGGCCGCGGTGTGGACCTGGTAGCCGTGTTCCGCCAGTTCTTCAGACAAGAAAAAACGGAGGCTCTCTTCGTCGTCAACCACTAAAATTGTGTTGGCTTCAGGCACATCCATCATTCATCGGTCTCCAAACGGATGGGCAGATAAACCGAAAAGGTACTGCCTGCCTGTTGGCTGCTTTCCACATCAATATGGCCGCCGTGGGCTTCCACAATGGTGTAACTGATCGAAAGACCCAGCCCGGTGCCCGCTTCTTTGGTTGAAAAAAATGGCTCGTAGATGCGGCTCAGAATCTCGCCCGGTATGCCGCGCCCGGTATCGGCCAGGGCCGCCATCACCATATTTTCGTCGGGCAGGTGATGGGTGGTCAGGGTTAAGTTTCCGCCGTCGGGCATCGAGTCAACCGCGTTGAGGATCAAGTTCAAAAACACTTGCTTGATCTGATCCGGCACGACCCAAACCGGCGGCAAATCCGAGGCCAATTTCAGCGAAATATCAATTTTATTGCGTTGAAGTTGTTTGCTCACCAGAACCAGGGTCTCGCGCAGGAGTTGGTTGAGAGAGGTTGATTTTTTGCCGATCCGGCCGGGGCGGGCAAAGTTCAGGGTTTGCAGGGTGGTATCGATCAGGCGCTCAACTTCTTTATCTAACATGGCTACGTAGCGCTGCCGTTTTTCATCATCCAGGTTGGGGCGGGCCAGCAGCCGCAAGCCGCTACGTAAGGCTTGCAGAGGATTGTTGATCTCGTGGGCCAGCGAAGCCAGCAGCCGCCCCAGGGCCGAGAGTTTTTCGGTTTGCACCAACTGCGTTTGCATTTTATTAGCCAGGGTAATATCTTCCAGAACGTGGATGACTTCAACCAGCTTTTTTTCCTCGGCGGCGGGGCCGGCCCGTTTGTACAGCGAAAAGGTTCTCACCCGGAAAGATTTACCCGGCGCCCACGACGGCGAGCTGAATTCCGCCGACTGCCAGACCGACCCGTTTTCACTTTCGTTGGCGGCGGGGGGCGCCAGATCGCAAAAGGTTTGTCCTTTCTCGTTGAGGGTTATTTGGCTGACGGGTTGGTAAAGCAGCGCCTCAACCGGGGTGTTAAGCCAGCCGGCCATAGTCTGGTTGAGGCGCGTGATCACGCCGTCTTCGGCCCGGTGGGCTAATAGACCATCGTTAAAGGTATTGAAGATGGTTTTCCACTCCTGGCGGGCCAGATCAATGGCTTCGTACAGGTAACGATTCTCCAACCCTACTGCCAGATATCCGCTCATCACCGACAAAAAATCCAAATCTTTGCCGGTGAAAAAAGGCCCGGCAGCGGGATGGGCCAGGCTCAATATCCCCACCCGGTGTCCCTCTCGTTGCAGCGAAAAATGCAGCACTACGGCCTCACGAATATCGGAGACGATGTTATGCTCCGCGTCCAGCGCCATCCAGGTTGTTTGGGTTAAGTTGGACCAGCTATCCATTGCCGGCAGATCGAGCGGTGTGCCGATGTGGGCCAGGCGGGTGGGCGCGGGGTAAGACCAGCTTTTTTTCCAGCCGGAAGACATAGGCGGCGTGGGCAGGAGCCACAGAGAAATATCGGCGGCGGTGGTTTCCTCGCGGGCAATTTTGAGGGCGGCCTGGGCCAGCGCTTCCAGGCTTTGTTCTGTCACCAGGCGGTGGCTCAAGGCGATAAGGGGCAAATGCGCTTGCAGTCGGGCGTAATCCCGGCGCAGGTTCCGCCGCTCAATGACGCGGTTAACCACTTTCAGAAGTTTGTGGTTATCAAAGGGTTTAAGGATAAAGCCCTCGGCTCCCAAATCCTGGGCATGCACGGTCGATTCCAGCGTGGCGTAACCCGTCATCATAATGATACTCACCTGGCGGTGTTCGCGGGCCAGATTTTCTAAAACTGTCAGGCCATTCATCACCGGCATGCTAATATCCAGCAGCAACAAATCGTACTGATCATCCGCCAGTTTTTCCAGCGCCACCTGTCCGTTGGGTGCGGTATCTACAGAGAATCCTTCTCTGAGCAAAACCGTTTCGCAGAAATCTCTGATTACTTCTTCGTCGTCTACAATTAACGCTTTGGGATGAGGAAACATGAGCCTAAAAAACCTCTTTAATGGGCAAAGCGCAGAATTTCGGCCACCCTCTATTGTAACAGCATTCTTACGTAAAGTGAAGTGCAGCAATCCTATGAGCTGAGATAGAGGTGGCACCGCCCGGGCGACTTGTTACAATACCCGCAATTATTTTGGAACTGTCCCCATGTCCCCATGGACAATCGCTCGATTTGTTCAACAAGCAACGTGTTTTTTGATCACAATTTAACAGACAACCGGGCCAATAGCCCGGTTGTAAAGGTTCCAAGTTTGCAATATTCTGCTGGTAAGATGCTCAAACTGAAAAATTACCTGCCACCCTTTACTGAAAGCTTTCCTTAATATCGTACTCAATTTTCATTAAAACGTACATTGGACATTTGTACTAAAATTTGGATTTTGGCCGCCTGTCCCAACAAAAGAAAAGGGGAAGCCCGTGGGCTTCCCCGCTTTGAATAATCAGTAATTGCTGTTTAGGCTTGCTGCGTAGCAACCACTTTCTCGGTAGCGCGATCAAAGACGTGAACTTTGTCGCCGTTAAAGACAATATTTACGCTATCGCCGGGGCGCAGATCGGAGCGCGGGTCAACGCGAGCGATGAAATCTTGATCTTCGCCGGCAACCAGATAAACAAAGATTTCGTTACCCATCAACTCGGTAACGTCAACTTTGGCCTCGACCCCCTGCTCATTCACCCCGCCGGGAACATATTGCGGGTGGTGTATATCTTCGGGGCGGACGCCAAAGACAACCTCACGGCCAATGTTTTCCTGGCCCAGTTGTTCAACCTGAGTTTGCGGCAGGCGGATACGGACGGCGCCGGAATCTGCGTACATTTCATCGGTGGTGCCGGTAATGGTTCCGGTGAAGAAGTTCATCGCCGGGGAGCCGATGAAACCGGCCACAAACACATTGTTGGGATGGTCATAAAGATGCTGCGGGGAGTCAACTTGCTGCAGCACGCCATCGCGCAAAACTGTAATGCGGTCGGCCATGGTCAGCGCCTCAACCTGGTCGTGGGTTACATAAATAAAGGTGGTACCCAGGCGTTGGTGCAATTTTGAAATTTCGGCGCGGGTTTGTACGCGCAATTTCGCGTCAAGGTTCGACAACGGCTCATCGAGCAAGAATACAGCCGGGTCCCGCACAATGGCGCGGCCCAGCGCCACACGCTGTCGCTGACCACCGGACATTTGTTTGGGCTTACGGTCTAAGAGGGCGGTAATGCCCAGAATTTGGGCCGCTTCCTGAACGCGTTTATTAATTTCGGCTTTGGGCGTTTTGCGTAATTTCAGGCCAAAAGCCATGTTGTCGTAAACGGTCATGTGCGGGTAAAGCGCGTAGCTCTGGAACACCATCGCAATATCGCGGTCTTTAGGCGGCACATCGTTTACAACACGATCACCAATGTAGATGTTGCCGGCGGTAATTTCTTCCAGCCCGGCCAGGCAACGTAAAGCGGTAGATTTCCCACAGCCGGAGGGGCCAACCAGCACCAGGAACTCTTTGTCGGGGACTTCGAGGCTGAGATTGTTTACCCCAACTACGTCACCCCAAGCTTTGGTCATGTTTTCATACGTTACATTTGCCATTTGTATCTCCTTACTAAATTAAAATTTTATAGAGTTAGAATTTGTCTATAACCATAAAGCCAAATCACTTGATTGGCGAATTACCAGCGAGGGTTTGATAACCACATATTCATTTTCTATATTTTCACCACGTAACCGGGCAATGATCATCCGAGCGGCTTGCTGCCCCAACGCATAAGTGGGACGATGGACCGTGGTCAGGGGCGGCTGGGCATATTCTGCCAGCAACGCATCCCCGTAACCGGTAATCAGAATATCGTGGCCCACTTCAAAGCCCTGATCTTGCGCGGCAGCCAGCGCGCCCAACCCAATCATATCATCGGCGGTTACAATGGCAGACGGCATCGTAGATTTGCTCAACAAAATTTGAGCGGCCCGGTAGCCGTCTTTTTGGGTAAAATCGCTTTGTTCTATGAGGTCTTCGTCCACCGTTAATCCGGCTTTAGTCATCGCTTTGTAAAAACCGGTACAAAAATCGGCCGAAAAGACCAGCTCCGGCGCGGTGTTGATCAGGGCAATCCGTTCGTGTCCCTGGTCAATCAAATGATCTACCACCTGACGGGCGCCCTCTACCACATCATCGGCCACGGTCAAAACATCGCGGTGTTGTTCAATGTTACCTATAACCACAAAAGGATTTCGCTTTTTAAGGAGCAGCGCCACCCGGCTATCGTCCAGACGGGGGCGGGCCACCACCATTCCATCAACCCGGCCACTTATTAACCGCTGGTAAGCGTATTCTTCCTTAGGGCCGGGCGTACAGGTAGAAACCAGCAGGTCAAATCCGTATTCCGCCGCCTGGTTGGCCACACCCGCCACCAATTCGCTAAAGTAGGGGTCGGCATCGCGGGGAGAGAGAACCGGCAAAACAAACCCCAGGGTATCGGTTGTTCGCTTTTGCAGCCGCCGGGCCATCAAGTTGGGGGTGTAGCCCATCTCGCGGGCCACCCGTTTCACTTCTTCTCGTGTTTCCTCGCTAATGTCATCGTAATTATTGAGAGCGCGGGAAACGGCCGCCACCGACTTGCCCACTGCCGCAGCAATATCTTTTAACGTTACATCTTCTTCATTGCTTTTGGGTGGTGCGGGCAGGTGTCGATCCATCAACTAAAACCTTTAAGTTACAACCCCCATTATAAGCTAAAACATTTAAGTTGTCAACTATAAAATCTTAAAAATGGCAACAAAAAAGACCCGCCGTAAACGTACCGGCGGATCTTATATTTAGAACAATCTATTGGATGTTGTTTATTTTGATTTTTTCCACCTTCAGCCCCCCAAGGGGGCGTCAACTGCTGAAACGAACTTTCAGGTGGTCAAACCGGAACCTATATAATTACTGTTTAAGCCAGTTGCGCTTTGGCCAGCGTCTTTCCGTTTTTATCCGGCCCATCTCACCATTTACAGGTTCCAGCTAACCGATTTCTTTCCCAATCTGGCACCTCGATAGGGACCTCCTTTCGGCTATTACAAAACCTCAATTAGTTTTGCTGGTACTACTATACCATTTTTGAGGGACAGTGTCAATAGATTGTTGACATATTATCAACCTACGGCTGCCCCACGCCTAAACGTAGCCGGCACGTTGTTTTTTACCGATGCTTATGTCATTCTTTTCCCCTCTCCGGCCTTATGGTATAATTGGCATAGTGTCCTATGGCATAGTTTCTTGGAAAAAGTTGTATTGCACCACTATGAGTATTCTGACAACAGACAATCTCGGCAAGTATTATGGCGGACAGGATATCTTCTCCAACCTCAATCTCTCGATCAACCATCACGACCGGATCGCGCTGGTTGGCCCCAACGGGGAAGGAAAAACCACGCTTTTAAAAATTTTGGCCGGGCATGAGCTTCCCTCAGAGGGCAATGTTTATACGGCAAAAAATCTACGGGTAGGTTACTTGGAGCAGCATCCGTCGCTGCTGGCAACAGCGGAAACCGTCTGGAACCTGGCGTTGAGCGCCTTTCAAAATCTCCGCCAAGAGGAAACCGAATTACAAGAGATGGAAGCCGCCCTGGCCGCAGAAAGCGACCCGGTCCGGCGCAATACGCTGCTCAAAACATACGGCGAAGCCCAGGCCCGCTTTGAGCATCATGGCGGCTACAGCTACGAGCAAACCATCGACCAGGTGTTAACCGGCTTGGGCTTTGAGCCGGCGGAGTACGCCACGCCGTTAGGCCAGCTCAGCGGCGGCCAGCAGAGCCGCGCTCACCTGGCCCGCCTGCTGTTGGAGCAGCCCGAGCTGCTGTTTTTAGATGAGCCGACCAACCACCTGGACCTGGAGTCGGTGGAGTGGCTGGAGAATTATCTGCAAAACTGGCCCGGCGCGATTGTGGTGGTGGCCCACGACCGTTATTTTCTGGATAAAGTAGCCACCCGGGTGTGGGATATGGCTTTTGGCACGGTGGAAGTTTACCGGGGCAATTTTTCTCATTACGTAGCCCAACGCGCCGAACGGCTGGAACGACGTCAAAAAGAATACGAAGCGCAGCAAGCGTTTATTGCCAAAGAAGAAGAGTTTATTCAGCGTAACCTGGCCGGGCAGCGCACCAAAGAAGCCCAGGGACGCCGCAAACGGCTGGAACGGATGGCGCGCATCGCCCGCCCCATCATCCATAAAAGGCTGAACTTGCGCATGAAAACCACCCTGCGCTCCGGCGATCTGGTGCTGGCCACCCACAATCTGGCCGTTGGCTACCCGGAAGATCCGCCCTTGTTCACCTGGCCCGATCTGGAAATTCGACGGGGGCAGCGGGTGGCCTTGCTGGGGCCAAACGGCTCCGGCAAAACCACGTTCATTAAAACGGTTTTAGGCGAGCTTGATCCCAAACAAGGCGCGGTGCGGCTGGGCGCCGGCGTTGAAATTGGCTACTTTGCCCAAACGCACGCCAGCCTCAATCTGGCGGCCACCGTTTTAGACGAAATTCTATCGGTGGAAAATTTGCCTATTGGCGAAGCCCGCAACTATCTGGGCCGCTTCCTGTTTTCCGGGGATGATGTTTTTAAAGAGATCAGCACCCTGTCGGGCGGCGAACGCAGCCGGGTGGCCCTGGCTAAACTGACCCTGACCGGCGCTAATTTTTTGGTGCTCGATGAGCCGACAAATCATCTGGATATTCCATCGCAAGAAATTTTGGAAAGCGTGCTGGATGACTTTATCGGTACCATTTTGATGGTCTCGCATGACCGGTATTTTGTTGATGCCCTGGCCACCGACACCTGGGCGCTGGAACCGGCCAGCAAAACGGTCAGAGTTTTGGAAGGCGGTTACACCGACTACCTGAATCAAGTAAAACAAACGTACACCAACGACACGGGAAAAACGCCGGAGAAAAAATCGCAGCAGCAGCTCAACCGGGAGCAGGCCAAAGCAGAAAAACGGGCCGCCGAAAAACGCGCCCGCGAGATCGCTGAACTGGAAGGCCGTATCGAGGCGATGGAAGCAAAATTAGCCCAACTGGCGCAAGAAATAGAAAAAGCCGGCCTGGCGCAGGATGTCACCAAAATACAAACGCTGGGTGAAGAATATCAGGCCGGCACCGCCGAACTGGATGAACTTCTTACCCAATGGGCTGAAATGGAAGCTGTTTGAACCGGTGGCCGGTTTAGGCCACAACACCACCTCAAGGGAGAATTTTGCTATGGCAGACAAAATTGTAATTGGATTAACCGGCAATATTGCCACCGGGAAAAGCTTGATTTTGCGCATGCTGCAAGAGTTAGGCGCCACCGGAATTGATGCCGATAAGCTGGTGCATAGCTTGATGAAAAAAGGCAGCTCGGTGTACGACGCGATTGTCAACGAATTTGGCACCAGCGTGCTGGACCAGAGCGGCGAGATCAACCGCCGAAATCTGGGCAAAATTGTCTTTGCCCAACCCGGCGCCCTGGCCAAACTGGAATCCTTGACCCACCCGGCGGTGCATCAAGAGATTGTGCGGCGCATCGAACAAGCGCCTTCGCAGGTGGTGGCTGTGGAGGCCATCAAACTTTTTGAAACAGATTTAGCCGGCCTGTGCCACTCTAAATGGGTCATCACCGCGCCGCCAGAGGTGCAGCTCAAACGGCTGGTGGAACGCCGGAAGATGCCGGTGGATCAGGCCAAACAACGGATCAAAGCCCAGAGTTCTCAATCTGAAAAAGCGGCCAAAGCCGATGTGGTGATCGACAACCGCGGCAATTTGGCAAAAACCTGGGGCATGGTAAAACAACAATACGCTGCGGTTCTGGAAGAAGCCCTGACCAGCCAGGCCCAGGCGCCCGCTCCCGCCCCCACCGCAGAGCCGGCCCCGGCGGCCACAGAATCTGCCGCCGTTCCGGCCACCAACGCCGACATCAGCGGCGACATTACCATTCACCGGGCCAAACGGGGCGATCTGGAGGCCATGGCCCAGGTAATTTCCACCGCCACCAACGGCGCGCTTGACCCCGACCTGAGCCAGATGATGGAGTCGATTTTTTCCCGGGCCTACATTGTGGCCACCGCCGGCGATCACGTGGTGGGCATTGCCGGCTGGCAAACCGAAAACCTGATCGCGGGCTTGCAGGATTTTTACGTGGTTCGGCAGGATTTGTGGCCCACCGTTGGCGAAAAAATGCTGGCGATGATCCACGAAGAGATTGACAGCCTCTCGTGCGAAGTAGCCATTGCCTTTGTGCTGAACCAGGCCGGCCCAGGCCCGGTTGAGTTTTTCAAAAGCCAGGGGTACGAACAGGCCGAACTCCGCGAATTGGGCTATATGTGGGAAGACGCGGCCCGAGAATGGCAGCCGGAAGACAGCGTGATTTTGTACAAGAAACTGCGAGATCAACGGATCATGGTGCCGATGTAAAAATATCGGCGCGATGCAATAAGACGCGGATTGCGTATTTTATTCAGCCGCAATATAATAGACGCTTCAACACCATTTTTTAGAGAAGAGGATGTATGGAAGCGATCAAAAAATTTGCCGTCAACCACCCCCAAATTACCTCGTGGATTGTGCTGGCGATTGGAATGGTCATCATTCTGGTCTGGTCGGCGCGAGACGTTGGCTTTACCACCGGCCAGTGGGCCACTCTGGTGGTGACTACTATTTTACTGGCCGGCGCGTGCGTGTGGATCATTGGCTGGGAAGATGATGAATGTGAAGAAGAGGCCGGTTCTGAAACAGAGGCTGAACCGGAGAAGGTAGAAGCCAAAGAAGAAACTGAGTGAAAATTTTTCCGCATCAGAAAAGATTTTTCCACAAGAGGCACGAGATTATCGTGCCTTTTTTCGGCCCTTTAGCCAAGAATTTTTGAATCCGCTAAGAGCGCGAAGTTACACAAAAAAAGAGGGAAGCCAAATTGGCTTCCCTCTTGATTTTCTGTAGAGAATAAAAACTGATTACAGGAACATCCCCAACAGGCCGCCGGTGCCCAACTGGGCAATGAGGCCGGCAAATACAATGGAAACCATCGACATTAATTTGATGAGAATGTTCAGCGAGGGGCCGGTGGTATCCTTGAAAGGATCGCCCACGGTATCGCCCACCACGGTGGCTTTGTGGGCTTCGGAGCCTTTGCCGCCGTGCGCGCCTTTTTCAATACCTTTTTTGGCATTGTCCCAGGCGCCGCCCGCGTTAGACATCATCACCGCCATGGTAAAGCCTGTGGCCAATCCGCCGGCCAGCAGGCCCAATACGCCGGGCACACCAAAGAGAATGCCGACAGCAATGGGTACGCCAATGCCCAGGACCGAGGGGGCAATCATTTCTTTCTGCGCGCCAACGGTGCTGATCTCGACACAGCGGGCATAGTCGGGTTTTTGTTCGCCCTTCAAAATGCCGGGGAACTCTTTGAACTGGCGGCGAACTTCCTGCACCATCGAGCCGGCTGCCCGGCCAACGGCGCTCATGGTCATTGCGGAGAAGAAGAAGACGGTCATGGCGCCGAGAAAGATGCCGATCAGCACCGCCGGGTTCAACAGGCTGACATTGTAGTAGGCGGCAAAATCTTCAACGGTCATTTGGGCTATTTCCACCACTTTACCGGAGGAAACAATTTCCAGCGTTTCCTGCCCACCCAGGTGAATCAGGCCAAAGCGAATTTCTTCCAGGTAGGCGGCCAGCAATGCCAGCGCGGTTAAAGCGGCGGAGCCGATGGCAAAGCCTTTGCCGGTAGCTGCCGTAGTATTGCCTACGGCGTCAAGCTGGTCGGTGCGCAGGCGCACTTCCGGGGACAGGTGCGACATTTCAGCGTTGCCGCCGGCGTTATCGGCAATGGGGCCGTACGCATCGGTGGCCAGGGTGAGGCCCAGGGTAGAGAGCATAGCCACAGCAGCCAAGCCCACGCCATAGAGGCCCATCAATGTGTTATTTGCGCCACCCGGCAAATAGAAGCTGACAGCAATACCGATCACCACCGCCACCACGGGGATACCGGTTGAGCGCATGCCCACGGCCAACCCTTCGATAATCACCGTGGCCGGGCCGGTTAAACTTTGGTTGGCAATTTCTTTGGTAGGCGCTCTTTCATCGGAGGTGTAATATTCGGTCGCCTGACCAATTACAATCCCAACAATCAGACCGGCCAAGACTGCACCCCAAAGCACCAGATAATTGCCTAATTCCAACCACCAGAAAATGCCCAAACTTACAATAGCAATTCCTATAGAGCTGTAGATAATGGCGTTATTGATAGCCCGCATCAAATCACCCATGGTGGCATCTTCTTTAGCGCGGACGGTATAGATGCCCACAATCGACAAAACCACACCCACGGCTGCCAGAACCAGCGGCGCGGTGAGATACTTTAACTGTTCTGCCATAGATTGGCTGGCTACAGCGGCGACACCTAACGCCCCTGTGGCCAGAATAGAACCTGCATAAGATTCATACAGGTCGGCGCCCATACCGGCTACGTCACCCACGTTATCACCCACGTTATCGGCGATGGTAGCCGGATTGCGGGGATCATCTTCCGGGATACCGGCTTCCACTTTACCGACCAGGTCGGCGCCCACATCGGCGGCCTTGGTGTAGATACCCCCCCCCACACGGGCAAAGAGCGCCTGGGTGCTGGCCCCCATGCCAAAGCTCAACATAATTACAGTGATCTGGGGCAGCGGGTTGCCCTCTAAGAAACCGGGGAAAACAACGGGGAACAGGAAGTACAAAATCAGGAACCAGGCGGCAATATCCAGCAAGGCAAAACCAACCACCACCAGGCCCATTACCGCGCCGGCGCGAAAGGCAACTTGCAGGCCGTCGTTCAGGCTGCGCCGGGCAGCATTTGCCGTACGGGCCGAGGCGTTGGTGGCCGTTTTCATCCCGATAAACCCGCACAAACCGGAGAAAAAGCCGCCGGTCAGGAAGGCAAAGGGGATCACCCTGTTCTGCACGTTGAACACGTAGGCCAACAACAGGAACAGAACAAACAGCACTACAAACGCAATGGTGACGACTTTGTACTGGCGCCGGAGATAAGCCATCGCGCCCTCACGAACCGCCTGGGCAATTTCGATCATTGTTTCGGTGCCTTCGCTCTCTTTCATAACCGAGTTATAAAAGACAAAGACAAAAACAAAGGCCACAATGGAACCAATGGGTCCCAACCACCAGATCAATGGAATCGGCTCGATTTCTCCCTGGGCCGGTGCCGCCAGTGCCGCCGGAGCGGAGGCGAGCATAACTAACAGACTCAATAAGATAAAACGTAATCGTGACATAGAGTTTCTCCTCAAACTACTGGAATATTGAAATATTTTTAACGTCCTCACCAGAATTCAGGCTGGTTTTGACGACTTTGCCCAATTTATCCATTGTACACTGTATACAGCCTCACCAGTGTATCAAAGTGGCTTCACAAAAACCAGTGGTAAATGTCACTATTCAGATGGACAAATGACACATGGCACATTTTGACCCGTCCTGAATATAGTTTACAGGTATACTAACAAACAGGACGGTGAAAA
>CAZTFF010000047.1:0-42178 GCA_964612485.1 uncultured Caldilineaceae bacterium | reverse complement strand
TTGGCAAGTTTTGACACCGGAAAAAAGTTAAACTTATGCCCTTGTTAAGTATATCGAGGTTGGGGCGGGCGTATTGCTTGGGCAACACGCCTTTGAGGGTGGGGTTCTCTTTTTCGATGGCGTCCATGGCCTCGTCCACAAAGCGGCCAATCTCCGGCTGTTTGGCCCGCGCTTGCAGGTAAGACCAGCGGGCGGTTTCGGGCACAAAAAAGACATTCTCGGCGCGGTACTCGTCGGGGTCTTCAATGGCCTCGTAGCGCACCCGTTCTTCCTGGATAAACCACTCGCTGTTGGGGTCGGCAAAATCAAAGCGCAGTTGTTCGTGTTTTTCCTCAAAAGCATCGGAGATGTATTTGAGAAAGATCAGGCCCAGGGCGATGTGTTTGTACTCGGCGGCGTCCATATTTTTGCGCAGTTTATCGGCGGCTTTCCAGAGCGTTTGTTCGAGGGTTTGGTTGTTTTCTTTGGGCATAGGGTACGGTCCTGCTAAAAGATTAATAGGCTTTCAGGCAGACGGCTTTAGGATTGGCATAGATCAAATGATCCAGGGCAAACACGCTCCAATTTTAACACATAATCGCCGGTTACGCATCCGGTCCGGCCCGGTTTGGGACCGTAGCCAATTTTCATCGCCAAAACCTACGCTAATATGTCATTCTGAGCGAGGAACGAGCGAAGAATCCCTGTAGGGTTATTGAAATTGTGGTTTCATTGGAGAAAAAAGTTTCATAGCTATCAAACGGATTTTTCATAGCTATCAAACAAAATTTTGATAGCTATCAAACAGACCGTTTCCTCCCGGCAAAGCGGGAGCCCCCGGCAAAGCGGGAGCCCCCGGCAAACCGGGGGAATAAAAAACATCCGGCTCCGGCGGGCGGCGGCCCGGAGGAGCCGGATGAAAGGTCCCGGCTGTGTGGCGCGGCGTGATCAATCAGGAGCCGCCTGCGCCGTTCAACTCCAGCGGATCGTCGGGATGATCGGCATCCCACAGATCTTTGTATTCCTCGTTGGTCAGGCCAATGGCGCTTTTGTTCAGCACGCGGCCCACATAGGCGCCGGCGTTATTTACGCCGTTCCTCAACTCATTATCGGTACGCAGGTTGACCTTTAACGTTCCTTCCCGGTTGATGCTGGGGCTAAAGATACCAATGCCCGGCAGTTTCAGCGGCGTTCCCTGGCAATTAAAGTATATAATCGCCTCATTTAACTCTTGCAGTACCAACATCACTTCACTTTTGTTAAGGCCGGTACGCATGGCCATCCATTTGGCCACCTCATTGAGCTGGACAGTTTCATTGAGTTCTATTTTGGGGCCATACGCCTGCATTGCCTGGATCAAGTAAGCCATAAAATCCCTCCTATGTGCGGGTAAGTAAATACTGCGGTTATTTTGGTGAGCGCGCCAACACGCCGGGGAGTACGCTAAAAAATAATAACATAAAACACCAATTATGTCAATACATATATTTTAGCCTCCCCAAAATATAAGTTGACTCCCGGCCCGATTCCATCTATTATTCCCCGCAATAAATCAAACCCGCCTGGAAGAATTGTGAATGATTACCGTTCACAATGCACGATTAATAATTCACCATTAGAATAGCCGGAGACCCTATGCGCTTACACTCACTCTTAACAATGCTTATCCTGCCGGCCCTGGCCGGCTGCCTGGGCGCGCTGCCGCCGTTGATGGTGGAACCCGACCCAACTCCATTTGGCATCCCGGCAGCAAGCACTCCCGCCCCTTCCCCGTTGCTCCTGCCCGACGAGGCGACGACGACCTGGCACGCGCCGCTATTGCCCCACGTAACCGGCATGCGCCAGAGCATGGTTGATGTGCTGGCCGCCAACGAGATTGCGTTTGAATTAAACCCGGCGGGCGCGCCCTACCCGGTGCAGGGCTTCTCGCCCGACCCTATCTATCCCCGCCTGTTTATCCGCGATACCTCCACCTTGATGGCCGGCGCGCGCTATTTTTACCCGCCCCAACGGCTGCAATGGGGCATAGAAGGCTTTTTGCGCCAGCAATACACCGCAGACACCCGAAGCGATGAAGACGGCATACAGGCCGGCGCAGGCGCGATCTCGGCCACGGTAGGGCCGGACGGGCGCATCGACAAAGCCACCAATGTATCGGATGAAGAGACGCATCTGATCCACGCCGCCTACATGGTGTTTACCACCTACGGCGGCCCGGCCTGGCTGCAAACGGACCTCAACGGGCAGCCGGTGCTGGCCCGGCTCAATGCTGCCGGAACCTGGCTGCTGGACCACCGGCAGGACGCCGCCACCGGCCTGATCAAACGAGAACACACCACCGATTGGGGCGATGTACGCTTCCAGCCCACCGACGGCAACCCCACCGACATTGTGCCGGAAGATGTGGTCTGGACCGCGTCGATTTACGATCAGGCCCTGGCTTACCGGGCCTGGCGGCAACTGGCCCAGATGAACCGGACCGTGGGCGCAGACACCGAGGCTCAACGCTGGGACGCAGAAGCGGACAGCCTGCGCCGGGCGGTGGATGCCTATCTGTGGCAGCCGGAGCGCGGCTATTACCGCACCCATTGGCACCTGACCCCGCTGGAACACGATTTTGATGAAGACGCCATCGTCAGCATAACCAACGCCGTGGCCGTGGTCTGCGGTTTGGCCGATGAAGCGCAGACCGCGCAGATTGTGGCGGCGCTGGAGCAGGCGCGGCTGCAAGCGGGCGCGCGCAAGCCGGGCGTGGTGCTCCACCCCCCCTACCCCGACGGCTTTTTTGCCATCCCCCGCATGCATTTTGGGGGCACGTATCAAAATGGCGGGGTGTGGGATTGGTGGGGCGCGTGGCAAGTATTGGCCGAATTTGAGCAAGGCTACAGCCGGGCAGGCCGCGCCCACCTGCTGCAAACCGCCGCCGATTGGGCTTTTCACCCCGGCCATATTTACGAATGGCAGGAGGTGAACACCCTGGCCGGCCAGGGCGGCGAATGGTACGCCGGGGCCGCCGGGATGTACGCCCAGGTGGTTATTGAAGGTTTATACGGGGTCAAACTATCGCTGGATGGCCCCACGTTAAGCCCCCGGCTGGGGCGCTGGCCGGGCAGCATTGTGGTCCGGCAGCCGGGGCGCGATCTTTATCTGCGTTACAGCTACTGGCCCACAATTGATACCCTGACGCTGGAATATGAAACCAACCATCCCGATGACTTTCCGCTGCGCCTGCTGCTGCCATCCACCTTCACACCCGGCGCGATGTTGTTGGACGACTCGCCCCTGGCCTGGGAAATAGCGCAGGTGGGGCAGGATACCTACTTAACCGCGACCGTACCGGGCGGGCGGCACCGGGTGGTGGTGGAAAAATAAAAGAGCGCGGTGAGACTCACCGCGCTTTTCGTGTTATCTATCTATCTTCTCGATATTTCGGGAGCGAGGTCTGAGCCTGTCGAAGACCGTTGGTTTCGACAAGCTCAACCAACTTTGCCCCAGTTTTTTTGAGAAGGTATTTATCTATTTGTAAATATAACCCTACGCCATCAGTGCCTCAAACTCAGGCCGGTCAACGGTTTCTTTCTCCAATAAGGCCGCAGCCAGCGAATCCAGCTTATCCCGCTGGCGGGCGAGAATCTCCTTGGCGCTCTGATAGGCGTGGTGCAAAATATCGGAAATTTCTTTATCGATGTGTTGGGCCATATCTTCGCTGTAGTTGCGAACCTCGCCAATATTGCCCAGGTAGGGGTTGCCCTGATCCTCGCCAAAGGTGCGCAGGCCCAACTTGCTGCTGAAGCCGTAGCGCGTCACCATCGAGCGGGCCAGTTTGGTGGCCCGTTCCAGATCGTTGGCCGCGCCGGTGGTAATGCGGTTAAAGATCAACTCTTCGGCGGCCCGGCCTCCCAGCAGGCCGATGATCTCGCTTTCAAAGGCCTCTTTACTGCGCAGGTATTTTTCGTTTTCCGGCAGGGGCATGGTGTAGCCCAGGGCCATACCCCGGGACACAATGCTCACCTTATGCACCGGATCGCCTTCATCCACATTGTGCATCACCACGGCGTGCCCGGCCTCGTGGAAGGCTACCACGCGGCGCTCTTTATCAGACAACAGGTTGGTCTGCCGCTCGGCGCCGGCTACAATGCGTTCCATGGCATCCTGAAACTCGGGCTGGCCGACCATATTGAGGTTGCGGCGCGCGGCCAGAATGGCGGCCTCGTTCACCAGGTTCTCCAGATCGGCGCCAACAAAGCCCGGCGTCAACTTGGCCAGATCGCTCAGCGATACGCTGGGGGCAATGGGTTTGCCCCGGGTATGCACCCGCAAAATCGCCTCGCGGGCCTGAACATCGGGCCGGTCTAAAATCACCTTGCGGTCGAAGCGTCCGGGGCGCAGCAGGGCCGGGTCCAGCACATCGGGCCGGTTGGTGGCGGCAATGATAATGATGTTGGTGTCGGTGTCAAAGCCATCCATCTCTACCAAAATCTGGTTCAGCGTCTGTTCCCGCTCGTCGTTGCCGCCGCCCATACCAATACCGCGCTGGCGGCCTACAGCGTCAATCTCATCCACAAAGATCACGGCGGGCGATTGCTCTTTGGCTTTTTTGAAGAGATCGCGCACGCGCGACGCGCCCACGCCCACAAACATCTCCACAAACTCGGAGCCGGAAATGCTCAAAAAGGGGACGCCGGCCTCGCCGGCAATGGCTTTGGCCATAAGGGTTTTGCCGGTTCCCGGCGCGCCCGCCATCAG
Organism: uncultured Caldilineaceae bacterium; assembly: GCA_964612485.1. GTDB lineage: Bacteria > Chloroflexota > Anaerolineae > 4572-78 > J111 > JAFGNV01. The sequence goes on along the minus strand of CAZTFF010000047.1, from coordinate 37,453 downwards.
CACGCCTTTGGGCACGCGCGCGCCCAGTTTCAAGAACTTGTCCGGCTCTTTGAGAAACTCAACCACTTCCTGCAATTCCAGTTTGGCCTGCTCGGCCCCGGCCACATCCATAAATGTAACCTGCGGCCGTTTGTACGCGCCGGTTTTATCGGTAGCGCCGCCCAACACCCGGGCGTTGCTGCGGCCAAATTGCCCCGGCAAGTTGCCCACGCCGCCCCCGCCCCGCATCTGCCGGGCGACCATAAAAATGATAAAGCCGATAAACAGCATCGGGGCCAGGGTGAGTAAAATACTAAAAAAGCTAAATACACCGGCCCCGGCCTCTTCTTCCACCACAATCGGCAGATCGCGCAAGATCTCCGGGGATGCGCCGATCAACTGCATGGCTTCAATCGCGCTGATGTTTGATTCTTTACGCGCGCTCAATGTTTCGCCGCCCTTGGTAGTGAGTACAATCGTATCGCCCTGAACGGTGATCTCTTCAACCTGCCTGGCCTCGACAATATCTACAATTTCGGGCAGCGATACCACTTCGGGCTGCTCGGCATTGTTGGTTGAAAAAACCGAAAGAAGGATAGCGCCCAGGGCAATCGCGCCGATGAGTATCCACCAGCGATAGGCCGGGCGAGATTGGTCTTGATCATCCAAGCGTTTATTGGGTTCCATAATGCCTCTTCCTTTCCTGCTCACCTTTTACCAAACATAGACCGGTAAGCGAATAAAAGCTTGAAGGTATTACCTCATAATATCCTATGATGCCTTAAAAGACTTAGAGACACATTAAACCCGTGTTGGAAAAGTGTTAACAAAACGAGGTTGTTTAGTTCTGTCTCCATCAAGGAAGGAAAGATAGACAGGACTTAGAGCGTGTTTCTTAAATGTCATTCTGAGGCCGAAGGCCGAAGAATCCCCTCTGGCGCATCCGGCAAGCGGCGGTTTTGGAACTGAACAGCCCTGGGATTTCCTCACCATTTGCTATTTCGATGCGTTGTGTCTACCATATTGCTTAACATACAAAATAAGTATCTTCTCAATATTTCGAGGGAACGAGGTCTGAGCCTGTCGAAGACCGTTGGTTTCGACAGGCTCAACCAACTCTGCCCCAGATTATTGAGAAGGTGCCAAAATAAAATCAAAAGGCAAAAAATAATGAAAAGAGTGTTCACCTTGCGTTGGCTTATCACCCATGGGGTGGTTATCATTGTGGTGATGGTGCTCATCAATCTAGGGTTCTGGCAACTGCGCCGGTTAGAACAGCGCCGCGCGGCCAACGCCGAGATTATGGCCGGGCTGAGCGCGCCGGTCACGCAACTTACCGGCCAGCCGGTTGACCCCGAAGCCCTTCACCTGCACCGCGTGAGGGTGAGCGGCGCGTTTGATAACGAAGAAAACATTGCAATTCTGAATCGCCCCTTCAATGGACAGGCGGGGATGAGGCTGGTTACGCCGCTGTTGATCGAGGGCAGCGAGCAGGCCGTGCTGGTGGATCGGGGATGGATTCCCCTGGCGGAAACCGATCCAGGGAAGCGACGCCACTATGATCAAACCGGGGTGGTTACGGTTGAGGGTATCGCCTACAAATCCCAACCGCAGCCGGACCGGCCCCTCATCCCCAAAGACCCCGTTCCCGGCCCCGGCGGTGAGCGGCGGGATCAATGGTTCCGGGTAGACATCGACCTGATCCAGAAACAGTTGTCTTACCCGCTGCTGCCGATCTATATCAAACAATCGCCCGATGCCGTCGGCAATGAAACACCGCCGCTGCGAGAAGAAGCTATAGCATTGGACGAAGGCAATCATTTGAGTTACGCCTTGCAGTGGTTTGGCTTTGCGGTGATTGCGGGGGTTGTGTATGGGGTGCTGCTGTGGCAGGAGGTCAGAAAACGGCAATAAAGATAAAAAAGGCGCAGAGTCAATTCCCTGCGCCTTTGAAAGTATCGTTAAAGAACAAACTACGGCAGTTGCGGCACAATCACCCCGCCGCGGGCCACATAATCGCCCATAGCGATAAGGATCATGATCAGCAGGCCAAAAAAGCCCAGGCCGGCAAACACCCACACAAGTTTGGAACTGTAGCGCAGGTGCATGAAATAGGCCATAATCAAGCCGGCTTTGGTAGTGGCAATGGCCAGCGCAATAAAGACATTGAGAAATCCAAAATTAAAAAAAGCCACGCCGACCGTAATGACCAGTAAGACCATTAAGGCAGCAAAGACCATCAGGTAAGTTCGCACCGGCATAACATGGTGATTTTGTTCCATAATAAAGATTCCTCCCGATCTATGTTCGATCAATCAAATAGTACAAGGGGAAAATAAAAACCCAGGCAATATCTACAAAGTGCCAGTAGAGGCCCACCATTTCCACCGGATCATACGTGAGGGAGGTGTAAGCGCCACGCCAGGCGCGATAGGTTAGATAGAGCAATATCCCCACCCCGATAATCATATGGACGGCATGCAGGCCGGTGGTAGTAAAATAGAGGGCAAAGAAAATTTCGGCGGGGCCGGCGTTGGGGCCGGGAAAGACAAAGTTATAGCCCGGCACCAGATGGTGATCAAATTTCTCCGCGTACTCCACGCCTTTGATACCCAAAAAAATCACGCCCAACAAAATGGTCAACAGCAAAAATAAAACCAGCGCTTTCTTTTTATCGGTTTGAGCGGCGTGAACGGCCAGGGCCATCATCAAACTACTGCCCAACAGCACAAAGGTGTTGATGGTGCTCAACACCAGGTCCAGTTCATGGCTGGCCGCAATAAAAGCTTCCGGGTAGGCCAGCCGGTAGGCGGCGTAGGCTATGAAAAGCCCGCCAAAGAACATCACCTCAGTGGTAAGAAAAGCCCACATGCCGATAGTGTTGGCCTGGCGCTGCTGCTCGATGGTGCTGAAATAGGGCGCAACCACGTTTGAAGATGATTTAGGTTGACTCATGGTCAGCCTCCTCTGTTGGGTAATCGGGGTAGGCGTACGCTTCTTCGGTGACAACGGGTGTTTCCGCAAAATTGTGCGGCGGCGGCGGTGAAGCGACCGTCCATTCCAGCCCTTTGGCGTCCCATGGATTGGGGCCGGCTGTTTTGCCGCCAAATAACGTTTTCAGCAGGTAGAAGAGGGGCAAAACATAGCCAAAACCCAGTATCAACGTGCCCAACGTAGAAATTTGGTGCCAAATCTGGAACTCTTCGGGATAAGAGGCGTAGCGGCGCGGCATGCCCATATAGCCCATCACAAATTGGGCCAAAAAAGTCAGGTTAAAGCCAATAAAGATAATGGCCGCCGAAGAAATACCCCATTTTTCGTTGTACAATTTTCCGCTGATTTTAGGCCACCAGAAATGGATGGCGCCCAGGTAAGCCATGGTAGTGGCGCCCACCATCACAAAATGGAAGTGGGCTACCACAAAATAGGTGTCGTGGACATGCACATCGGTGGCGGTGGTAGCCAGAAAGAGGCCGGTGAGTCCGCCAATGATAAACAGGCCGATAAAGCCCAGGGCGTACAGCATGGGGGTTTTTAGTTCAATATCGCCTTTGTACAGAGTGGCCGTCCAGTTGAAAACTTTGATGGCCGAGGGAATGGCCACCAGGAAGGACAATATTGAAAAAACCAGCCCGGCGTAAATGGTTTGCCCGCTCACAAACATATGGTGGCCCCACACCAAAAAACCCAGCAGGGCAATGGCCATACTGGAAAGGGCGATGGCCCGGTATCCAAAGACCCGCCGGTGGGTGAAGGCCGAGATCAACTCGCTGATGACGCCCATGCCGGGCAGGATCATAATATACACCGCCGGGTGCGAGTAGAACCAGAACAGGTGCTGGAACAGCAGCGGGTCGCCGCCCAGGGCCGGATCAAAAATACCAAAGCCAAATAACCGTTCGACACCCACCAGCAAGATGGTAATGGCCAGTACCGGCGTGCCCAGGATAATGACAATACTGGTGGCGTACATCCCCCAGACAAACAAGGGCAACCGGAACCAGGTTAAACCCGGCGCGCGCATGGTGTGGGTAGTGGCAATGAAGTTGATGGCCGTAAAAATAGAAGAAAAGCCCACAATAAAAATACCCAGGGCAGTGATGATGACCGCCGTGTTGGTATAGGTGCTGCTGTAGGGCGTGTAAAACGTCCAGCCGGTATCCACGCCGCCTAAAATCACCACAGATAGGGTAAAAATCCCGCCGATCATATAGACATACCAGCTAGCCAGATTCAGTCTGGGAAAGGCCAGGTCTTTGGCTCCAATCTGTAACGGCAGTAAAAAATTGCCCATGGTGGCCGGAATGGAGGGGATCAGAAAGAAGAACACCATGATCACGCCGTGCAGGGTAAAGGTTTTATTGTAAGTATCGGCCTGCAATAGATCGCTTTCCGGGGTGAAAAGTTCCAGCCGGATCAGGCTGGCCGCGGCCCCGCCCAGCAAAAAGAAAAGGGTGATCGAAACCAGATATAAAATGCCAATCCGTTTGTGGTCGGTGGTTAACAACCATGATTTTATACTGTGCGCCCAATTGAGATAATTCTCGCGGGGCGCTTCTACATTGACAGGGGGTGTTGATACGGTCATCTCCGTGCTCCTTAGTCCGGTAGCGGCGGGCCACTTACTGGCCGGATTCGCTTTCACTCAAAGATTTGATGTATTCCACAAGTTGCAAAATTTCCTGGTCGGTCAAAATAGTATCATACGTGGGCATACTGGGGGGATAGCCGGCCACGATTTTTTCCTGAGGCCGGCGGATCGATTCTTGCAGATACTCCTCATCGGCGGTCAGCGTGCTCCCGTCTTGCAGCTCGACCGTTTCGCCCATTAACCCAACCAGCGAAGGGCCAATGCCACTACCGTCTTCCTGGTGGCAGGCCACACAGCCGCGTTGTTGAAACAAACGCTCGCCGGCATCGGCCATTGATTCGCCCTCAACCGTGCCGCCCACCCAGGCCTGATACGCCTCCGGTTCCATCACCGTAACGGTGCCCGTCATTTTGGCGTGTTCGGTGCCGCAATATTCGGCGCAGAAAAGATGATAATCGCCGGTTTTGGTGGCCTCGAACCAGAGCGTGGTGTACCGGCCCGGCAGCACATCCTGTTTGATGCGAAACGCAGGAATATAAAAAGAATGAATCACATCTTGCGAGGTCATAATCAGTTTGACCGGCTGATTCACCGGCACGTGCAGGGCGTTGATTTCAGTTTTACCCGACGGGTGCTGGGTTTGCCACATCCATTGTTTGCCGACCACGTAAATTTCCATAGCATCATCCGGCGGAGTGGCGTAGTTATAATAAACCACCGCGGACCAGCCAAAAATACCCATCGCTAAAACCAGGGGGATAAAGGTCCAAATAAATTCAATTTTGAAACTCTCGTGAACCCGGTTAGAGCGGTCGGCATGCGTGCCCCGGCGGTACCGAATTGAAAAGACAATGATCAGGCCGATCACCGGAATAGCAAATAATAAACTTAACCCAATGAGCGTAAAAAATATCCAGTCAACCTGGGTACCAATGGTCGATGCTTGTTCAGGGAAAAATTCTGGCATGGGTGTTCCTCAATTTTTATTTCTACAGTGATAACTCGCTGCCAATTTTGACAACGAGTTCCCAACCGTTCTGTATTTATAACATCCTAACACGACTAATTTAACAGAAGTTTAAAAAGTCAGGTAACGGACACCGGCTGATTTTTTTGGCGTTCCCGGTACAACAAAAATCCCAAAACCAGGCCAATGATAACCACGGTAGCGCCGCCCACCATGCGAATGATATTGGTAATAAACAGGGTGTATTGGCCCTCCACCGGGTCGTAATGATAGCAGGTAAGCAGAAATTGATCGACTGCCGTGCCAATTTGACTCTGCGAGGCCTCTACCAGGGCCAGCCGCAAATCCAGGGCCGGATACTCGATGCCGTACAAATATTTTGAGATCCGGCCCTCCGGCGTCACCACCATAATGCCGCTGGGATGCACGTATTCATCAATTTTGGGATCGTAGGTGTAACTGAACCCCACAGCATCGGCCAGAATTTTTATTTCATCCTCGTCGCCAACCAAAAAATTCCACCCCTCATCGGCCATAGACCGGCCGTACGACATCACCGTAACGCGGCGTTTGGTTTCGGCTATTTCCGGCGTTTCTTCCGGGTCGATGCTGACAATGACTACCTCAAAATCTTGCCCGGCGGTAAAGTATTCCAGCCGTTGCAGGCTTTGGAACAAACCGTTGCGCACTAACGAACACAACATCGGGCATTCGTAATAGCCCAGCGATAAAATGACCGGCTTATCGCCAAAATAATCGCCCAGTTTTACCGCCTGCCCGGTTGAATCGGTAAACGATAGGTCCAGCGGCAGCGGGGTATCGAGGTTTTGCTCAAATTTAACCTCTTTGATCAAATCCTGGGGCAAATCGCCCTGCGCCTGCGCCGGAACAGTTCCGACCGACAGAACCGTTAGAAAAATGATCCAAAAATAGATTTTGCGGATAGTAAAAAACAACATATCTAAAAATTACACAGAGATTCTCAGAGAATACACGAAGTTTCACAGAGAGAGGCTTCAAAAAAATCTCTCCGTGTAATTCGGTGAGTCCTCCGCGTAACTCTGTGCCCCTAACAAGCTTTTATCACTGGTGTTGTTCAACCATTATTTCCATCGCTCTGGTGATGGGGATGCGCACGACACCTTCTTCCCGGTTTACCCAATCATAACTGTCAAGTATGAATTCTTCCTGAGATTGTAACGCCTTGAGTTGATCTTCCGCCGGCATTTGATCGATGGGATTGGGCATAATTCGCGGTTCCGGCGGCATGGGCTGCGCGGCGGCCGGCTGATCCGTTTGGACCACATTTGTCCGCCGCTCCAACGACCAAACCAACCCGGCAATAAAGACCATGGCCACAATAATAGCCGCCAGCAGCCCGACCCCAAAAAAGGTGAGCGAGCGGACGTTCATGTCTTCCGGCTCGTAACTGACGCCGGGGTTTTTGGTTACATCGTTGATGTCGTTGTTGGAAGTATGATTCTCATTCATGGGCCACCACCTCCTGAGAATGAACAGCTACCTCTACATCTTCAAAGCGTGGATCGCGCAGCGGCAGCAATGCCTTGCGCTTGAGCTGCCAGGCAAAAAAGGCCACCCACAATCCCCCCAAAGCCAGCGGCGTCACAATATCCAGCCAATGAACCGTAAGCGACGGCCGCAGCGCGGGCATCGTCAACCAGAACAGGTCAACAAAACGCATCAGGATGATAAACACGGATATCCACACCAAAAATTGCACCCGGCGCTTGACCGAACGGGCCAGCAGCACCGCAAAAGGCAGGGCAAAATGAAAAGCCACCAGCGCCAGAGCCACGTACTGCCAGCCGCCTGCGGTGCGGGTGATGTACCAGGTAATTTCTTCGGGCAGGTTGCCGGACCAGATGATGAGGTACTGGGAGTAGGCAATGTAGGCCCAAAAGGCCACAAAACCCAGTAAAAAATTACCCAGATCGTTAAAAATATCCACCGTGGCCCGGTCGGACAGCGGTTTGAAGCGGCGCAACAGGTTGAGCATCACAATAGAAAAAGCAATAGCCACCAGCGCCTGGCCGGAAAGGAACAGCACCCCGTAAATAGACGAGAACCACTCCGGCTCCAACGACATCATCCAATCCCACGCGGCAAAGGTGACGGTGAGTACGTACAGAATAATGCCCGGCGGGCCAAGTTTGCTCATTTTGTTTTTAAAGCCGATGTCGCCGGTTTCATCCTGCCGGCGCGACCAACGATTGAGCAGGTAGGCCACTCCCACCCAAACAACAAAATAAAGCACCACCCGGCCAATGAAAAAAGGCACGTTCAGATAACCGGCTTTGTGCTGCAACAGTTCCGAATGAGCCACCTCTTCGGTGTTGGCCCAGGGGTAAAGCGACTCCATCCCCCACAAAATGGGGATAAAAAGCACGGCCAACAAAGGCAGGGTCATGGCTGCGGCTTCCAGAATGCGGCGGATGGTGAAACTCCACTTGCCGCCCACAATGTGGTGCAGCAGCAAGCCGCCCAAACACCCCAGGGCCAGATGCACCCAAAACAGGTAACTGAACAGGTAAGATTGGTAAAATACCGCGCCGCCGGTAAACGCGCCAATAATTACGCCAACCAGGGCAACCACACCCACAATCAGGGCGGTATTTTGAATTCGGTTTAAATAAGCATTTGATTCAGGCATATTTTTTCTCGATATCGTGCGTTTTTCTAAACTAAAGATTTATCGCCAAGGGCGCAAATTGACGAATTTCTCGAAAATACGGTTTATTCCATATTTGGTTTTTCCGACTCCGGCACATCTTCCATCGTGGCGTTCTGGCTCATTTGCAGGGCGCGGACATAGGCCACAATGGCCCAGCGGTCGTGCGGGTTGATGCGCGATTTGTAGCCATACATCGCGCCGAAGCCGTTGGCGATCACATCGTAATAGTAGCCGTCGGGCTGTTCCCGCAGGCGGTCAATGTGGAATGAGGGCGGCTGCTGGAAGCCTCGCTGCACAATCATGCCGCTGCCCGATCCGGTGCGGTCGTGGCACGGCGCGCAGTAGATGTTGTACCGTTCCTGACCGCGTTCCAGCAATTCTTTGGTCATCGGCAGCGGGAAGGTGTCTACAAATTCGCCGTCTACCTGGCCGGTGTAGAGGGCTTCGTCCAGTATGATGTCGCCCCATTCGCCGCGCGGGATGGTGTTGGCCGGCAGCGGGCGGGCGGCCAGATTATCATCAAAAAAATCACTCTTTTCCAGCGGGTCGTATCTGGGCTGGTCGCGCATATGGAGCGGTACCAGATCACAGCCGGTCAAAAAAAATACAGACAGTATGGATAGCAAAAAGCTTAACGTCAGATTGCGCTGGTTCATTCGCGTCTAATCCTTAATCGTAAATCTTGGTATCTTCGTCTTGCTCCACCTCAACCACCGAGGTCGGGGTCAAGCTTTGCAAAAACTGCCGGGTTATGGTTTCATCAAAGCGGGGATCGGTGCCCATAATGCACAGGAAAAAACCATCCTGCGAAGCCCGCTCAAAATTGGGCGCGCCAAACACCGGGTGGAACGGCAGCGGCAGTTTGTTGAGCGCCAGCATGCCCACAAAGCCAAACACCGCCGCCAGCAGCACCGCACCTTCAAAGGTGATAATCATAAAGGCCGGCCAGCTATTGAGCGGGCGGCTGCCCACATTAATGGGGTAGGCAATCACCGAGGTATAATATTGCAGCGCGTAACCGCCCAGTCCCCCGGCCAGCGCGCCCAGCAGCACAAGGTAGGGAACCCAATTGATCTTTTTATCCAGCGCCAGCGCCTCGGAGAGGCCCTCGACCGGAAACGGGGTGTAGGCATCGACGTCGGTATATCCCGCCGCCGATGCCTTTTGCGCCGCCGCCAACAGGTCGTCGGCTTCTTCAAACTCGGCCATCAGGCCATACAACTCCCGTTCCTGAACGTGTTCGTTCATGCTTCCGCTCCTGCTTCTTCGTGTTCGTGACGACCGTGGTGCAGCAACTCGCGCATTTCAAAAATAGAAATCATAGGTAATGTTCTGACAAACAAAAAGAGCAGTACCAGAAACAGACCTATCGAGCCAACCAAAATCCCCCAGTCCCACTGCGTGGGGATGAACAACCCCCAGGCCGAAGGCATATAATCACGCGAGAGGCTGACCACAATAATCATAAAGCGTTCCAAAAACATCCCGGTATTGATGATAAGCGACAACACAAACATAATCCACAGATTGGTTCTGACTTTCTTAAACCACAACAACTGAATGGAAACGGCATTACAAAAAACCAGCAAATAAATGGCCGGGGCATACGGGCCGGTCAAACGGTTTTGCAACATGGCAATTTCATACTGGCTGCCGCTGTACCAGCCGGTAAAGGTTTCGGCCACGTAGCCGTAGACCACAATCAGGCCGGTAGCCAGCAAAATCTTGCCCATAAAATCAAAGTGGCGCAGGGTGATAAAATCTTCCAGTTTGTAAATTTTGCGGATGGGCACCAGCAGCGTTACCACCATGGCGAAGCCCGAAAAGACCGCTCCGGCCACAAAATAGGGCGGGAACACGGTGGTGTGCCAGCCGGGCACAATCGAAATGGCAAAGTCGAAACTAATGACCGTATGTACCGACAGCACCAGCGGCGTGGCAATGGCCGCCAGCAGCATGTATAGCGAGTTGTAGCGGTGCCAATGCCGCGCCGAGCCGCGCCAGCCCATGGCCGCCATGCCGTAGATATATTTCAGCGGTTTGAAGGTGGCTTTATCCCGCATCGTGGCCAAATCAGGGATGAGGCCGGCGTACCAGAACAAGGCCGAGGTGGTGGCGTAGGCGGTAATGGCAAATACGTCCCAGGCCAGCGGGCTGCGGAACTGCGGCCACAGGCCAAAAGTGTTGGGGTAAGGCATGATCCAGTACATCACCCAGGGGCGGCCCAGGTGCAAAATAGGAAACAGCCCGGCAGCAGCCACGGCAAACAGGGTCATCGCCTCGGCAAAGCGGTTAATAGAGGTTCGCCAATTTTGCCGGAACAAAAATAATATGGCCGAGATCAAGGTGCCGGCGTGCCCAATCCCAATCCACCAGACCAGCATGATGATGGCAAAGCCCCAGCCCACCGGGATATCAATGCCCCAAACCCCCACACCATAGGCAAACAACACGCCAATGGTGATAAAATAGATGGTGATCAAAATGCCGCCCAGCCCAAAACCCACAAACCAGCCCAGCGGCGTGTGCAGCGTCAGCAGCGACCCGCTGATTTTATCGGTGATGGTGCGATAGGTGTAACCCGGTTTCAACAGAGTTGTTTCTTGTGATTCGCCGGGTTTTTCAGCATGTCCAAGTGCCATAGATTGCTCCTGTTGCGTCGTAGATTAGTGACTTTCCTCTTCAGACGCGGTTTCCGCCTCAAGCGCGGGGTTGGGATTGCGTAATTTTGCCAGATAGGTGGTACGCGGGCGGGTGTTCAACTCGGTGAGAATGCCGTAGTTGTGCGGTTCCGCCTTGGCCTGCGTTACCTGGCTGTCGGGATCATTAATATTGCCAAAAACAATGGCGTGAGTGGGACACGCGGCCTGGCAGGCCGTCACCACTTCGCCGTCGGCAATGTCTCGTTCCTCTTTTTTGGCCTCGATCCGGGCCTGGCTGATGCGCTGGATACAGAAGGTACATTTTTCCATCACGCCCCGGGTGCGTACGGTTACATCCGGGTTGCGCTGCATCTTGAGGGTTTCGGTTTCTTCATCGGCAAAGTGCAGAAAGTTGTAGCGCCGCACTTTGTAGGGGCAGTTGTTAGAGCAGTACCGGGTGCCGATGCAACGATTGTAAACCATCAGGTTCAAACCTTCGTGATCGTGAACCGTGGCGTTCACCGGGCAAACTACCTCGCACGGGGCCTGCTCGCAGTGCTGGCACATTACCGGCTGATGATAGGTTTTGGGATCGTCCAACTCGCCGTCAAAATAGGTATCCATGCGGATCCAGTTCATCTCGCGGCCCGCCATCACCTGCTCTTTGCCCACGACCGGAATATTGTTTTCCGACTGGCAGGCGGTGAGACAGGCGTTGCAGCCGTTACAGGCGTTCAGGTCAACCGCCATGCCCCAGGCGTAGCTATCGTAATCGTACTGCGGCATCAACGAAATTTCCGGCAGTTCGTGGACCATATGGTGCGGAAATTCGGGGTCGGCCTCAAACGCGCCAATCGTGCCGGCGCGCACCAGGTGGCGGCCTTCCATATTATAGTGATTTTGCGTGGTCGCCAGGGGGTACTGCTCGCCGGTTTGGCCAACGCTCGCGCTACCGGCCCACAATGTGTCCGAGGCGCGGAGGGCGTAAGCGTTCACCCCCAGGCCCTGCCCCACCTGGCCCGCTTTGGCGCGGCCATAGCCCAGGTGCAGGGTGATCGTATCCGGGGCCTGGCCCGGCATCACCCACACGGGCGCGCGCGCGGTGCGGCCATCAACCGTAAACTCCAGCACATCTTCTTTGGCGACGCCCAACTGCTCGGCGGTGGCCGGGCTGATATGGGCAGCGTTATCCCAGGTGAGTTTGGTCAGCGGCTTGGGCAATTCTTGCAGCCAGCCGTTGTTGGCGTAGCGTCCGTCCCACACGGTGGGATCGGGCCGGAAGATAATTTCCAGGTCAACCGAATTGGACGCGACGGATTCGGCAGCAGCGCTGACGGCGGCCACATCTACCGTGACTGTCGCCGGTGAGAAAGCAGAATCAGCAATCAGCCCATCCCGACGGGCCTGTTTCCAAAAGGTTTCAAATTCATCGGCGATTTGCCCGGCCCAATAATCGCGCACCAAATCATAATTGGTCAGATCGGGCTGGCCTACGATAGCCGACAGTAGTTGGTACGGCGATTTGCTGGCCGCGTACAGCGGCTCAATGAGCGGCTGCATCAGCGTGACCGTACCGTCAAAGGCGCGGGCATCGCCCCAGGATTCCAGGTAATGCCGGGCCGGGATGTGCCATTGGCACTGCTCCGAGGTCTCGTCCTCGTGCAAACCCAGCCGGGCGGTGAAACCTACATTGGCCAGCGCGCCGGCCACATCCAGATCAGCCGGGGCGGTGTAGACCGGGTTGGCGTCGATGATGAGCAGCGCATCTACCGCGCCGGTGTTCATCGCCCCCACCAATTCCCGCAGCGATTCGGTCTGGTCAACCGGGTTGGCTTCCAGCGGGTCGGTGTAGACCACCGTTTGCCCCACATTGCCCAACACGTCGTTGATAGCGTGAACGAGGGCGTGGACGGCGGGTGGCTGGGCCGGGCCGGCCACGACCAGAGCCGTACCGGCATGCGTTTTCAGATCGTCGGCCACGGCGGTGAGCCAGTTGGCGGGCACATCGCTGAGTTCGCCTTCGGGGGCGGCCACGCTCACCCCCAGCGCGGCGGCCAGCGATTGGGCCAGCCCCAGCATCTGGCTGGGCCGGACCGCAAGACGATGGTCGGCCATAGCGCCGGTGATGGAGGGTGTGGGTTCGGCCACATAGAGCCGGTTCATGGCCGTTTTTTCGGCCCGTACGCGGCGCTTCTCGCTGAAATCGCGGCTGTAGCGCACGCCCGCGCCGGGATCGGCCATAAAATCGGCGTCCAGCGAGAGGATCACATCGGCCTGATCAAAACGGTAAATGGGGTTGGCATCCTGTCCAAAAGCCGCCAGCGCGCCCTGCCGCGCGTTGTCGCGGTTGACCGGCTCGTACTGGTGCCATTGAACCTGGGGAAATTGATCCAGCACGGCCTGTATCTGCGCCGCCAGTGAGGGCGAGGTCACGGTTTCGGTGAGGATACGCAGATTGGCATCGCTAGTCAGGGTGTTGTTCAATTCAGAAAGAAAATTGCTCCACGAGTCCGCCGCTCCGTTTTTGGTGACGGCTTGGGAGCGGTCGGGATCGTACAAATCCAGCACGGTGGCCTGGGCAATGGCGCTGGTGGCCCCCAGGCTGGCCGGGTGGTCGGGATTGCCTTCCAATTTGGTGGGGCGTCCCTGGTGGCTTTCGGCCAGCAGGCCCAGGGCCACGCCGCCCAGTGTTGTGCCGGTGGCAAAAAACAAGGGTTTGCCGCCGGGTACCACTTCTTCGGGGGCTTGCACGTAAGGCACTATTTTTTCCGGGTTGGCGCCGGTACAGGCGGCGAGTCCGCCCAATGCCAGCGACGCGCCCATCAATTTTAGGAAACCTCGGCGGCTGACGGGGTTGAGCCACTGGTCGGCGCCTTCGGGAAATTCGTGCTGCAAGAGGTCCTGAAACTCGTCGGTTTCGGCCAGTTCGTCCAGGCTGCGCCAGTATTGGCGGCCTTGTTTTCCGGCCAATTTTTGACGGATAGAGGGAATATCAAAATTCTTTCTCATAAATATCTTCTACCTGTGACAAATTGAGCAGTCATCCAGCCTGCCGGTTTCGATGTTGTATTCCTGCACCAGTTCGGCCCCCAGAATCTGCTGGTGAACGGCGACCAAATCCTGTTCTGCAACCGATTCTGCAGAAGCGGCCTCTTCTGAAGAAGAGGCCGCTTCCCCAGGAGCGCTGGGGTCCCAACCAAAAGTAAATACTTCTTCTTGGGGGCGGATATATTTTTCGGGATTGCGATGGCATTGCAGGCACCATTCCATCAACATGGTTTCGCTTTTCCACATCAGCGGCATTTGGTCCACCCGCCCGTGGCAGGTTTCGCAGCCAACGCCTTTGTTCACGTGGATGCTATGGTCAAAATAAACAAAATCCGAGAGATCGTGGACGCGGGTCCATTGCAGCGGTTCGCCAGTGCGATAACTGGACCGGACCGGCTCCAGCATGTCGGCGTCGCTGTGGATTTGGGAGTGGCACGTCATGCAAGTGTGGGTGGGCGGGATGCCGGCAAAGGCTTCGTCCTCAACAGAGGTGTGGCAGTAGCGGCAATCGATACCCAGTTCCTGCACGTGGTGGCGGTGGCTGAAGGGTACGGGCTGCTCGCGGGCAATGTTTACCTGGGTCATGGCCGATGATTTCACAAAAAAATACCAGCCGACGGCCAACACCGCCACAAGCAGGACACCGCCAATAATCGATGCGCGGGCGATGGTGTTCATACTGGGATGAAAAATTTGATTCATACTAACAAGTTCCTCAAGAACAGCGTGAGTATTTAGTTTATTAACAAACACAACTGCTGAATGTGTGCGGGGTGATTGGCCTTAGTTAGCTGGTGGCGCTTCACGGGGACAATAGCTAATTAAAGCCGCATCATAACTGTAGCCACCAGAATTCTATGGCGGCAAGATGAAATCAAGATTAAAATGTAAGGCAGATTACTGAAATAATGGGTATTTTTACGAAGCCGTGGATGGAGATGGGTATTTTTATGGAAACGAGGCAGAATGGATGACTATTTTATGAGGATATATTCAATTGAAAAATTTTGCAAGTTATCGCGAGATAGAGGCATATTTCATTGGTGACCAAAAGCCTTTATCCAATCAATTTGCAATTCAAAGGGGCCGGCCTGTTTATCGCTGATCATAAAGCCCAGCCGGGCAATTTTGGCGCTGTCCAGCGGCGGGGCATCGGTTAAGGGATAGCCTCGGAATACCGGCTCAAACCCTGCAAAGGGAAAACGGAGCATCTGCCAGATATTGGGCTGCGTTTGAAAAGTGGTTTCGTAGGCAATGCCGTCAAAATAATCATTGACGCGCAGCCGGAACTTGTACATGCGCCCGTCGCCTCGGACGCGCAGGATGACGCCGTCGTAGTTGTCCAGTTGGTAATCGAAGGGATGTGTGCGTACCGAGGCAAAGCCGCCGTTGTTTTCCAATGATACTTCGCCGCGAAATAGAGCGGTTCGGTTAGACGTTAACTCCATTGCGCTTTGGGAAAGGCCGCCCATCACGCCGTCATTAACAATGAGCCACGTTTCAAGCTGGTCGGCGGTATGAAAATCAAAGATAGTTTTTTCTGACTGGTCTGTTTTTGAATTGGTCATTTCGGGCAAGAACCCTATCAACAATAATCCCAGCGCCAACAAGGCCACGGGCGCTATCCGCGGAATCCACTTTCCGGCAGGTTTTTCAGACAACATTGGGTCTTCCTATCAAGCGTGCGATTCAATTAAAAATCTTTCGGCCAGATGCTCTTCAAAAGATTTTTCATTTTTAACCGGGAAAAGCACTTTGATGTTTTCCGAACAGTGAGGGCAGACCTCGCGGGGAGGGAAGGCCACCTGACCGCAATCGGGGCAGGCGCTGCCGTTGAGCCGGTATCGCTGCTCTTTTAATCGCCACATGATGGGTACGCTGCTAATCATTTTTCAACTCCTCTTTTTCTTATCTAACCAATGATTAGCAACACTATAGCACGATTTTTATATTTTGTCAATACTTTGTCTATATTTTATCTATAATTCTAATCAATCATTAATCTTTAGATTATCACCAGGTTCCCATCACCTGACGCAAAATGGCAAATTCGCCGATGTGGTAGGCGTTGTGATCGGCGACCAGTAAGATTTCACGAAAAATGGTGTAATCAGGCGCGTGGGGAATGGGCGCAAAAAAATCGGTGTGGGGATTGGTGACCAGCATTTCCAGGGCCTTGAGATCAATGCGAAATTGATCCAGCGTGTGCTGCCAGCCGGCGGCATCGGTTTGCTGATCGGGCGGGGGCCAGTAACCCTCCGGCCAGGGCGGCGATTCGTGGTTGGGGTTGCGGACAAACTCCAGAATGTCACACTGAGCAATCCGCAGGTGTTCCAGCAGGTGCCAGGGGGTGTACGGTACGTGAGGAGGCCGGGTGTTGATATGGGCCATGGGGAAATCGGCCACGGCATCATCAAAACTCAGATGGGCGCCGCGCCCGCGCAACAGGGCCAACAGTTGATCGCGCAATACTTTATCTTCGGTTGTCATAGACAGTAACCTCCATCTACTCACATAAAATATTCAGATACCCGTGTTAGCAAAAACAATGGTGGTCGTGATACAATCGGGCAAGTATCGCACTTCGTAAATACGGTTCGGCTTTTTGGAATCCGCGAAGAGCCGCCAAGTAACGCGAAGGAAGAACGCTTAGCGGACTTCGCGTTTCTTCGCGGTCTTATGTTTTGGCAATTGCCACTAGCCCGGTAAGATATTGTACTCAAACCATCTACACAGGATTTTACCCCGTGACTGAGATTAACCCAAATGCCTTTGCCCTGCGCCGCCGGCCCTGGCTGGTGAATTTTAGCAAGCCGGTGGTGCGATTAATTTCACTCTATCATCAAATCAGCGTTGAAGACGCCGGTAATTTACCCTCACGCGGGCCGGCGCTGCTGCTGGTCAAACATCGGGCCACGCGAGACAGTATTTTACTGAGCGATATCCTTCATCGCCATACCGGGCGGGCGGGCAACTATTTGATGAAGGGAAAACCCGCCGGCATGAAAAACAGCTTGCTGGAAGCTGTGGGCGGAATCAAGGTGGTGCGCCCCAAGGATATTTACAAACTCAAAGATCGAGCGGAGAAAAAAGCGCGTTTGGCCCAGGCCAAAGCCTTCAACCGGCGGGCTTATGAGTATGTGGGCTGGCTCTACACGCAAGGCGAGATCATCATTGCCTATCCCGAAGGCATGTTCTTTGGCAACCGGCTGGGGCCGATCCAGAGCGGCATCATCAGCCAGACGTTGGCCGTTGAACAGGAACACGATCTGGAAATCCCCATCATTCCCATCGGGATTGAATACGAAAAGCTGCGCCGCCCTCGCTCACGGGCGTTTTTTCGTATCGGGCCGCCCCTCCATTCGACCCAATTCGACAGCCCCCCGGACCTCATTGCTGAAGTCAAACAGCAATTGGCCCGGTTGAGTGGGCTAATCGATTCTCTTTGATCCCCGGCCAAATATTTTCTAAAAACCGCAACTCTCACCCTTTTTGCGCGTATAGTATACCAGAGCAGCAAAATGAAACTGCGTTTTGAACCGGAGAGAGTAAGATGTCTTTTATGGTTAACGATAACGTGTTTGCCCCCATCGACACCGATTTGCACATGGAACGCATTGCCGGGGGCAACGAAACCGAAGTTTTCTGCACCGACGACCACAAATTTGTGGTAAAAGTTAAAAGCGAAGAGCGCCAGCACACCCAGGAAGCCCTGTTTGATGTGCAAACGCTGCGCACCGCCGCCCAATCTTTTGCCGGCGCGGTGGGGCCGGAACACAGCATCCCCAACTATTTCCTGCTCTCCCGCAACAGCGAAGGCAAAGCGCAGCCGGTTGTGATGCAGCCCTTTTTGCAAGAGGCGGAAGCGTTGTTTGATGTGGATTACCGCCAACTGAGCAAAAAAGAGCGCAAACAGGTGGCCAAACAGTTGAAAAACATCATTCGCCGCTCCCTGGCCTTTTACCGGCAAACCGGCCGCCTGCCCGACCTGTACGGCCGCACCAGCACCAGCAAAGCCGAGCGCAAGCATCTCAACCGGCCGCATATGCTGCCCCAACGGTTGTGGAGTTTCCTGGTCAAGCGCAACCTGCTCCGCGCCCATAACCTGATGCTCACGCCCGCGCCCCAACGGCGTATTGTGCTGGTGGATTACGATCCGGTGCAGCGCGGCAAGCTCTACCAATTTGTCTACTACAACGTCCGGCGCGTTCTCTTTGCGCGCGATTGGGTACTGCTGAAAATCATGGAAAAAACCGGCTACGTGCCTGAAGCATAGTCTCCCTTTTCTCCTCCCTCCCCCAAGGGGAGGCATCCCCCAAGGGCAGGTTTCCCACCTGCCCTTATTTTTTTTTACCCTGGCTGTTCCAATAATTTAGAAGTTACGCATGTCATTCTGAACGAGCGAAGCGAGTGAAGAATCTCCAGGCTATCGGCCCATTTATGCCAATTACCGGGGAGATTCTTCGGCCTACAGCCTCAGAGCAACATGCTTGGTGTTCTTATTTGAAAGGTATTGATGTCAGGAATCGCCTCAAAAAATGATAGCTGGCTGTTAGCTAACCGATAGGAAACCGTAAGCCGAATAGTGTAAGATAAAATCAACCGAATAAATTTACCGCACCTTACGTTTTATGTATGGGGACTGAGAACAGACGTTTTGGGGGCAAAACAATGGCAACACAATCAAAATATCCAAACACACCCGACCAGACAGAGTGGATCAAACAAACCCGGGCCGGCGATCAGGCCGCCTTTTCGCAGATTGTAGATAAATACCAGAAACCGGTCTACAACATCTGCTACCATATGCTGAAAAACAGTGAAGAAGCCGAAGACGCCGCGCAAGAGGTGTTTCTGCGCGCCTTTTCCAAGCTGGACACCTACGATGAGGAACGGCAGTTCTCCACCTGGCTCTTTGCCATCGCCTCGCACTACTGCATGGACCGCTGGAAAAAGCGCCGCTTTCAACTGGTTTCCTGGGACGAGTTGAAAAATATGCTCTCCGACCGGGAAACGGCCCAACCCGAAAAGGTGATGATGAACATCGAGGCCTCGCAGGAAGTGCATAACTTGCTGCACACCCTGCGGCCCGATTACCGCATGGTGGTCATTCTCAAATATTGGCACGGTCTGAGCTACGAGGAACTGGCCGATACCCTGGATACGACCGTCAGCACTATCAAGAGCAAACTCTTCCGCGCCCGCAAGATGATGGCCAAAGCCGCGGAAAAAGAGCAGGCCGCCGGCCTGCCTAACCGGATGGCGCTGGTGGGTAGTTGTTAGCCAAACCGCCAAATCATATCATCCCACAAAAAAAACCGGATCCCTCTTGATCCGGTTTTTGACGTTCTCGCAACATATTCATTGGACAGTATGAGGCCCGCGCCGGAAATAAATTGGCGCAGGCCCCATACCGATTAGCTTGATAATTTGTGCCAAACACACAATCACCTGTATCTTCTCAATGTTTCGGGGGAACGAGGTCTGATCCTGCCGAAGACCGTTGGTTTCGACAAGCTCAACCAACGCTGCCCCAGATTATTGAGAAGGTACAATCACCTTATTAAAACACAAGTTTAAACAAACAAAAACCCCAAAATTTTGGGGTTTTTGTACTTGTAAATCCTGTCTAATTCTCTATCTCAGGTTTTTAGTAAAATTTTGGCCGCACCACATGCTGTAAGGCGTTGAACCCAAGGATCGTTCCGCCCAGCACTATCAACAGCAAGGGCAGCATCAGCCACAACCAGGGCCAGGCCATGGTTGCGGCCAGGATCGTAATCATCATTATAAAACTCAGCGCGGCCAACGCGATCAAGATCAGGCCGGCCCGCCGCAAACCATTGGATTGTTTGATGAATCCGGCCACCAGCAGGGCCACCCCAATGGCCAGCGGCTCGATAGTCCACAGCACCGACCACATCTCCCACAGGCCGGTAACGGCGCAAAATTGAAAAACCAGGCCGTTGGCGCCGATGATAATGGCCGGAATCAGCAGCCAGATCACACGCAGATAGACCGCCGCCAACAAAAATCCCAGCGCCACGCCTAAAACTTCCAGGGGCCACAGCCATTCCCACAGATTCCACCAGCCCAGAAAGTTGGTCAAAAACAAAATACCGCCCGTGAACAGCACCGGTACGCCGGGGATAAACAGCCCCCCCCAGGCCGCGCCGGCCACGCACCATCAGCGGTAACAGCACCAACACCCAGCCGAGGCCCAGCACGATCAGCGGCCATATTTGCCCCAGAATCCACCCCAATAAGGTTGGCCCCACCGCCGGAACGGCCAGATTCACTACCAGCGCCAGCGCGCCCAACAAGATCAGGCCAAGGCCCACCATACTTGAAAATCCTTTTTCCATTTTCAGTCTCCTGTATACCAACGAGGTTGCTAAATAAAAACTACATATACCTTATCACATCCCCCGGCGGCCTGCCTATCAGACAGCTAACACCCTGCTATCTAATTTGGATCAAGAAAAAACGCCACACCTTTGATGCCGGATTGTTGATCGCGACCTCCGAACAGAATATGGCCAAACATTTTGATGGATCAGCACTATTTTTTCCCTGACGGTCGATTCGATTATAATGCGGGCAAATGCTGATTTCTAAAAGAAAGCGACTAACCATGCCCACCTTACATCTGGCAACACCCCTGTTTGAAAATTCGGCCCTCAACCAACGGCTGGAGAAACGTGTCTTTTTAAAGATGGATTGCTACCAGCCTGTCGGTTCGTTCAAAATCCGGGGGATCGGCGCGCTGTGCCAACAAGCGGTCCAATCAGGCATTGACCATCTGGTTTGTTCTTCAGGAG
Organism: uncultured Caldilineaceae bacterium; assembly: GCA_964612485.1. Lineage (GTDB taxonomy): Bacteria > Chloroflexota > Anaerolineae > 4572-78 > J111 > JAFGNV01. The sequence goes on along the minus strand of CAZTFF010000047.1, from coordinate 16,713 downwards.
GCAATGCGGGATACGCGGCAGCGTACGCGGGGCGAAAGTTGGGGGCACAAGTTACCGTGGTAGTGCCGGAAACCGCCTCGGAAACGGCCAAAGGCCGCATCCGGGCCGAAGGGGCCGAGGTCATTGTGCATGGCCGGGCCTGGGACGAGGCCAACATCTATGCCTTGAATTTGGTTGAGGACGTTAAAGGCGCTTACATTCATCCGTTTGAAAACCCGACTATTTGGGACGGCCACGCCTCGATGATTGATGAAGTGAAACAACAGGGTCCCAAACCGGACGGGGTGGTGGTTTCGGTGGGCGGCGGGGGCTTGCTGTGCGGTATTTTGGAGGGGCTGCATCGCAACGGCTGGGCCGATGTGCCGGTGCTGGCCGTGGAAACCGAAGGCACTAATTCTTTTGCCCTGTCGGCGGAAGCCGGCCACCTGGTCACGCTGCCGCGCATCAGCTCCATTGCCATCACGCTGGGGGCCAAAACGGTTTCTCCGCAGTTGATGGAATGGACCAAAAAGCACGATATTCGCCCGGTTGTGGTCCCCGATAGATCGGCGGTGGATGCCTGCCTGCGTTTTGCCGATGACCTGCGCGTGGTGGTAGAGCCGGCCTGCGGCGCGGCGCTGTCCGTGTTGTATGCCCATACGGATGTATTGAAAGAATTTGACTCGGTGCTGGTGGTTGTCTGCGGCGGGGCGGGCGTATCGATAGCGCAGTTGCGCGCCTGGGAGCGGCAATTGTAAAGCAGTCGCACCGTATTTTTATAGCTTCAAGCATAGGCCAGGCTGTCCCGCACGCTGACGCGGGTGGCATTGTAGGCCGGGATGAGCGAGGCCAGGATAGAAATCACCAGAATCACCACCAGCCAAACCACTACCGCGCCGGTGCTGTAGGCGTAATCCAGATTGGCATCAAACATGGTCTGGCCCAGCGCGTTGGCAACCGGGCCGGAAATGATGAACGAGAGCGGCACGGCCACCAGCCAACTAAACACGCCTTGCAGTACGCCCTCCATCACAAACATGCCCATCATGGTGAGTGTGCGCGCGCCAATGGCCCGCATCACGCCAATTTCGCGGGTGCGTTCCACCACGCTGATAGAGAGCGACCCCATCAGCCCAATACCGCCCACCATAGCCATAATAACGGCCAGCGCCAGCAGCATAGTGGTGGTGATGCTGAATTGGGCATCGGCGTTGGTGCGGTCGGTGGCGTTGGTTGAGGTGAAGAGGATGTCCATATTGCGGTCGGTGTAGAGGGTGTTGAGCGTTAGTTTTACATTTTCGGTAAACTCGGGGCTGTGATCGGTGGTGCGCACGCGCAGCAGCGAGCCTTCGTTATATTTTTTGGTGGCGTCGTTCACAGCTTGTTCCGGCGCGTACAGGTCGTCGCTGCTGAACCCGCCGCCAAAAATGAGTTGGTAAAAGCCCACAACTATCCAATCGCTGGTGCCAAATTTGCCCAGGTCCAGGGTGATGGAATCACCCAGGTTGATGCCGTTGTCGGTGGCCGTATCCTGGCTCATCACCACCACGTTGGTATCGCCCGGCTCAAGCCAGCGACCGGCAACAATCAACGGCGTGTAAACGTCGCTGTCTTCGGGTACGCCGTTGATCTGCGCGCCTAAGCCCGCTTCTTTGGCCCGCTGGCCATCCTTCAAAATTGTGGCCGGGCTGGTGTACCACAATTCGGCTTTTTCTACGCCCGGCATGGCTTCGGCAATGGCTCGCACCCGGTCTGAACGCTGGTTATCGTAAAAAATAGAGAACATATCGTAGTTGCGGCGGGCAAATTCGTTATCCAGCGTGGTCGTGATCGACGATGAGAGGCTCAACACCATCAAGAACATGGTTCCGGCTGTAATGAGTACCGCCTGGGTTAAGATCAAACGGCCCTTGCGCCGAAACATATTGCCCAGGGCAATGGCATAGGGCGCCGACATAAATTTAGCGCCCACCTGCTCTACGATTTTATCAAACCAACTGGAGCCAAATTTGCCGCTGCCCAGGCCGTAGCTGGCAATGGCCTCGCGTACGGTGAGGCGGGCGCCGTTGAGTACCGGCCACAGAGCGGCCAGCAGCGGCGCAGCCAGCGCGGCAATAACCTGATACGTAATGGCCTGCCGCGATATCTGGAAAACATCATAATCAATATTGAACAGGTTGAGGAACCATTGGCTGATACCAAAAGCAATGAACGCGCCCAGGGGCAAGGCTACAAACAAGGCCAAGAAACCATAAATAATGACGCCGGCCAGGTAAATTTTTACCACGGTGCCGGTGTTACCGCCAATAGCCTTGATCACGCCAATCTGGTTGGTTTGTTGGGTGATCAGCGCGGTCATGGTATTGATGACCAATACCACGCTGGCCAGCACCGATACCACCGCCAGAATTTGCAGCACCAAATTCAGGCCATCCACAAAAAAGCGGCCCCAATGCTCATCGGGGTCCTGGTAAAAGGTCACGGCCACATTGATGTTTTCTTTAGCCAGCCGCTGTTTCATCTCCGAGGCCACTTCTTTGGCCAGGTCCAGGCTGTAGGGTTCTACCCGCGCTTTGAGGTGGCCAAATTCGCCCTTGGGCACATTGAAACGCTCCATGCCTTCCCCGCTGGCAAAAAAGTAGGCATCGCCGCCAAATTGGGGCGGCGGCACAAAGGGGTGGCGGATCAACCCGGTGATGCGCAGGGCGCGGTCGGTTTGGGGCAGTTCAAAAATCACTTCATCGCCAATATCCAGCCCAAAGAACTGGCCCGACAGCCGCTCAATGCTGATGTCGTCCCGCCGGGGCCACTCGCCGCCTTTGATTTCCACTTTATCGTAAATCTGGTCGCCATAATCATCGCGCATCACCAAAGAGCCGCGCGACCACGCATCATCGGGATCGATTTTGTAGCGGATAGTGACCTCGTTCATTACTTCCAGGTCAACTAACCCTTCAATCTTTTTGAGCCGCAGGGCCGTTTCCCGGTCAATATCATCAATCAAATACATCTGGATGTGCGAAGGCGAGCTGGCCTGGTGGGCGGTGTCCATGCCTTCCACCAGCAGGTCCGACATGCCAAAAATAGCGCCCACGGCAAAAACGCCGGCGGCAATGCTCAATACGGCCAGCCCGGTACGAATTTTGTTGCCCCACAGATCGGACCAGACTTTGATCCAAATCACACTCATGCTTTATCCTCCCAGGCGAAACACCGGATGGCGAGCTGCTTCGACGGCAAAGGCTTCCGCCGGCGCATCCGGCGCGGCGTCAAAATAGGGCCGGGTAATAGGTTCGAGGTTGACATACTGTTTCAAAACCGGCGCACTTTCCTCGGCCCCAACTTCCTCAATAGCCACGGTTTCCGTATGTCCGTCCCGGCGCAGCGAAACCCGCCCGGCGGCGCGGGCGTTTTTTACCCAACCAACCTCGCCATACGGGGCTACCAGCCAACGATTTTGGCCGTCTTCCACCAGCGAAACGGGCGTGGAATACAATTTACCGCTTTTGCGGCCCGGAACCGTAAGAATATAAGTCTGCTTGGGGCCGATGCCCCATTTGACCAATATTTGCATAAGTTTATTGATAAAACGGGTCATTGCCGAAACTTGATAGGTTTTAGCCATAAATGAACTCCGGTAGCGTGTTTAGTCCAACTATATTACGAAATTCTGCCGGTTAAGTTGCGCCGTGAGGCTGCGCCATATTAGCGTTGATGAACGGTAATTACCACCGGCAGCGGGCCAAACGAAGGAATACCTTCGGCGGGCCGGGCCAGCAACATGCCGCTCGATTTGCCGCCGTCAAGATTTATGGCAATGTCCACATCTAAATCCGAGGTGGTCAGATAGCTGCTCAATTGGTGTAGGGTAAAGTGATTTTTAGCTGTTACCAGCAGCAAAATTTTACCGTTTCGGTCCCGGCCAATCACGGTGCGTCGCGCCCGTTTGTTGTCCTCATTTTCCGCCGGAAATCCGAGATCCCCGCCCGGTTTGACCAGGATGGGAAACGATTGCAGCGCGGCTGACAACGGTTCGGCGGGGTCGTAGGGCTGCTGCGCCAGCCAGCGTAGTTCCGGCCCCGTGGCAGTGACAGCCAGCATTCCGGCAAAACTGCCAAAACTGCTGCCGATACGCTGGCCGTCCACCACCGCTAATCCGTTGGGAAGATATTTCTCCTTTTCCATTCGAAAATAACCGCCATTGAGCACAATCAACGCCCCCGTTTCCGCCTGCCATTGGGCCAGGGACCTGGCTCCCTCATCATATTGCACATCAAAGCGGTAAGCAGCGGGATCAATACGCAGGAGGTAAAATTGTTCCACAACGGTGCCCTGGTCATCAAACAAATTGATAACGCGCCGCTCCAAACCGGGTTGCAAAATTTTCCATCCTGTATCGGGAATAACGGTAGGGGTGGGGGAAACAGTTGGCAGGGGAGTTACCGGAGGCGGGGGCGTATTTGAAGGGGCAGCCGTGAAGGTTGGCGTATGGACGGCAGCCGGCGTTGCTGACGGGTTCGGCGTAAACGTCATTGTTGCTTGAAGGGTGGGCGCGGGATCCATCACCGCGCCCATAAGGGTGACAAGGCCGCAAGCCACCACCGGCACAAATCCGATTAAAAAATAAGATACATACGGCAAGAAAGGTTTGTTCACTTGTTTTTCTCTACCACGATTGGACGCGGCGCTATCCAATTTCCTTGTGGACAAATTGCGCCTATTCTTTCTCAGAGAGAGAAGGGTTCAATGGCAGCCGAATAGTGAAGTTGGTTCCCGCGCCGGGCCGGTTGTCGATCTCCAGTTCACCATCGTGAGCAGCGATCAAATCCTGAGCAATGGTCAGGCCCAGCCCCATCCCTTGAGGAAATCGCCGCTCCGGCTGGCTGCGGTAGAAGGGTTCAAAAATGAGGGCCTGCTCTTCTTCCGATAAACCGGGGCCGGTATCGCTCACTTTGATCCAAAGTTGATCTTCGGCTGTGCCGGCAGATACGGAGATGGTTCCCTGGACGGGGGTGTATTTTACGGCGTTGCTCAACAGGTTGCCCACAACCTGGGCCATCCGGTCGGGGTCGATGGTGAGGGTGGGGAGCGCCAGCGGAATATCGGCCTTCCATTGTAATCCTTTTTCCTGGGCGGCCTCGCGCCAGGGGCCAACCGTCCGCGAGAGCCAGTCGCTGACCTTAACGGGCCGGGGGGTGAGTTCCAGCGCGCCCAAGACCTGATCGTGTAGATTGGTCAGGTTATCGAGCAGGGGGTGCAGCCGGTTGACTTCAGCCCGCATGCCCTCTAATAGTTCACGCCGCATCGCCGGGTCTTGATCCGCGCCGGTGAGCAGGGCGTGAATGGCCGATTGCAGCGCGCCAATCGGGCGGCCCACTTCATGCACAATGTTGGCCAGCAAGCGCCGGCGGGCATCTTCCAGCACGCGGAGGCGTTCTATGAGGCTGTTGAAGGCTTGGGCCAGCAGCCGCAGTTCGTCGGGGCCTTGTTCCGGCAGCGCGCGCCACTCCCGGCCTCCGGCAATGCCGTGAATCGCGCGCGTTACATTTCTGATGGGGCGTTCCAGGTTCAGGGCTAACACCAGCCCAACAATCACCGCAACCACCAGCGCGCCCACAACCACCCAGGCAATGGCGTATCGCAGCGCGGTAAATCTATCCTGCACGTGATTAAGTTCCTGGGTCAAACGAACCACGCCAATCACTTCATGATCTGATACGCGGTGAACCGGAGCCAGTACCTCCACCACATCGGCCTCAATATTAAAGGTGTAATTAACCTGTACGGCACTTTGTCCGGCCAGAGGGGTAGAAAAATTGGGGATGTCTTGCTGGCGGCCAATCTCCGGCACATCTTCGGCCTGATTAGAGGCCACCAGGCGGCCCTCTTTATCCAAGAGCCTGATTTCGGCCCGGGTAGAGCCGCCAAATTGGGTCATAAAAACCTGAGCCTGGGCCACATCGTGCCAGACCTCGGTTTGAGTTGAGGCCATTCGCGCGGTTAAACGGGCCGTCTCTTCTAAATCCACCGAGAGGCTTTTGAGTAGAAATTGAGTTTCCAGAATATACCCCAAAATAACGCCGATCAACGGGATGATGATCAGCAGCGGCACAATATGGCTGAGAATGAGTCGGGTCCGTAAACTTCGCATCGGTTACACGTTTAAAGTTAATTTTTGGGTGAACGGCTGAAATCCCATCTTCTGCCAAAACGCCTGTGAGAGTTCGTTGGTTACAGCTACTTCCAATTCCATACGAGAAATACCTCTCTCTTTGAACCAGGCCGCCATCCGCTCGAATAGCTGCCGGCCGATGCCCTGCCCGCGATAGCCATGGGTAACAGCCACATCCTGAATATACCCGTAACGTGGATTCTGATAAATCGGCGGGTACGACATTTCGGCAGCCGAGCCGTAGCCCACCACCCGATGGCCATCCACGGCCACCAGCACCAGCCAATCGTCTTTGTTGAGATTGCGTTTCATGAACAAACCAAAATCTTGGTGAGCCTCAGGCAGGCGGGTAAAAAAGGGATCGCGGGCCTGATGAAAATCCATAAATTCTTTCCAAAGCTCCTGAATCGCAGAAAGATCCGCTGCCGCAGCCGGGCGAATAGTTATCGACATTTGCTTTACCTCATTGCGCTTCTAATTTGTAGCCTACGCCGCGCACGGTGACAATTCGCTGCGGGTTTTGGGGATCAGCTTCTATTTTTTCTCGCAGCCAGCAAATATGCACGTAAACGCCCTGAGTTTCGCCTTCGTACTCCGCGCCCCATACCTGGCGCAGCAGGTCATCCACCGCTACCACCTGCCCGGCATGCAGCGCCAGCACGTGCAACAGGTCAAACTCGCGGGGAGCCAGGTCCAGGGGGTTGCCGGCAAGCATAGCCACGTGCGCCCCCGGCTCAATCACCAGATCGCCAACTTCCAGCCGTTCCGTTGCGGTTTTGCCGCCGGAGGCCGCGCGCTCGTAGCGGCGAAGCACGGCTTTGATCCGGGCCAGCAGCACGTTCAGATCAAACGGTTTGGTTACATAATCATCCGCGCCCAGTTCCAGGCCCAGGGCCTGGTCCAACTCCCGGCGGCGGGCCGTAACAAAAATGATGGGAATATCAGAGGTTTGTTGAAAATGGCGCAGGGCGTCCAATCCATCCATGCCCGGCAGGCCGATGTCGAGCAGAATCAGATCGGGAGGATCGCGGCGGGCAATAGCCAGGGCATCTTCGGCATTGGCGGCGGCGGTGGCGCGATAGCCCGACTGCTCCAGATTGAATGCCAGGCTGCGGCGCATTAGAGCATCATCATCAACAAGTAAAATGTGTTTGGCCACGGAACTCTCTCGCTTAGGAATAAGAATTTAATAACTTATCCATTTCGCCAGGAGATTAACGATTAGAGATTGGAGATTCAGGCTAATAATCTCCAATCTCCCAAACTCCAATCTCTAAATTGGGTAAGTTATTTATACACCATTCCTTATGGTGAGGTTTGCTGCCATTTTACCTGATAATGTTCGGTTTGAGAAGTGAGGTGGGCGGGTTATAAATTTTCGGTCGGGTCTCTATCGGCAATGATCCGGCGCCACCAATTAGGGAAGCGGGGCCGGATCAAAGCGGTAAACAGCCAAATGGCAATGATGATGAGCACATCAAGGCACAACCAGGCTAGAATGAAGGCAAGGAGCCACGTGAACCATGTCATCAAAATTTCCTTGTAACTTCATACGATTATCTACTTGAGGCACAAATTGGCAGGCAAATAGTGGGATGCTGGTTGGGAATGATAATCATAAGGTAACATGGAACGTTTGAATCTAGCAAAAAACTTATGGGGAATTTTATTAGGTTGGTGGACAAGAATTTTACCGTACCTTCTCAATATTTGGGGGGGACGAGGTCTGAGCCTGTCGAAGACCGTTGGTTTCGACAAGCTCAACCAACTCTGCCCCAGATTATTGAGAAGATACATTTTACCGCTAATTTACCACGTCATCATAAACTCCTGTACAAAAGGGTGTCAGAGTCACGCGCCAGATATCTGCCCAAGGCGGAACCGTTGGTGACAAGATTAAATTGGATTACGAGTTTTTTCATATCAGATTCCTTTCGATCAATTTATAGAGTTTTGGTTGATAAATTGTCAACAGAGCCTATTGTAGCTTGGAAAACTGAGGGTTCAAAAAGCTATGCCAAAATGCTAACCCGAGAAAATATCGATTGCGTAAAGTACAACGGGCTTATTCTTCTCGAACGCCGCCTACCCACAATGTGAATTCCGATGTGGTGGGAAGTTTTATTTTTTCTATTTTGTAGATGTTGGGAATTTCGGGGGCGGTACTGCGGGCAAAGCCGGTGATTACGTAACCGCGCTGAAAATAGGTTTCAAAAATATCGCGGGTTGATTCCCGCCAACCGCGAGCCACCCCCAAATCCATTTTTTTGATCAAATTAAGATCGTGAGGAATTTGCACCAGCAGGGTCTGCTCATCCATTTCCAGATCAGAGGCAATGGGACGGGGCAGGTTATTTTCCCAGGTAACATAATTAACAAAGAGATGTTCTTTTTCCAGCCACGCCGAGGCCAGCGGGCGCGGCTCTTTACTGCGAATACGCTGCCGGACGCGGTCGCTCATCAGTTCCCATTCCAGCAAAAAACGGTCGGTAGAGAGGCCAACTTGCAAGGGGTTACTGACCGCGCCATAAATATCGCGGGCATAATGGCGCACAATGCCGCCCAATTTTTCCACATTTAAGCTGGCGTTTTTGCCCAGCAGCGGGTCATACGTCCACACAATCAGGTCGATGCCCTGGCGCAGCATGGCGTCTCGCTGGGCCAGTTTGAGTTGCATGCCAATGCCCCGGCTCTGGTAGGCCGGTAAAACCCCCATCCGCTGCGAAAAGAGGTACAACTTGGTTCCAGACATCCCCAGATAACCATAGACAAAGCCCACCAGATTAGGGCCATCGTACGCGCCTAACAGGGTGCCGCCGTTATGCGCCGCCGATATCAACTGGGTGTAAGGAAATACCATAAGGTCGGTAAACCCCCACGTGGCCCGCTGAATCTCGTGGCACCGGCGTAGATCGGTTAAGGTGTTGATAGGGCGGATCTTTATGTCCATCCCGGTTTTCTGTGGCTTCACGTTATTTGGAATGAGTCAAAGTGTAAAGGTAGTATATCATTCTTAAAACAGGACTGCAAGGGGAAATTTGTCCCGCCGGGAAACAACTGCTTTTGACCCGTCCGGTAGGCACGTGTATAATGCTTGGGTCGAATCTAACTTTATCAGAACTTACGCAAGCATGTCATCCTTCGGCTGCGCTCAGAGCCTGCCCTGAGCCTGTCGAAGGGACAGGTTTTGAGCGACCAGCGGAAGCGAAAAATCCCTAAAACGGTGTCTTGCCAGTCAAGTTGGGGGGATTTTTCACTCCGCCTTGCTCCGTTCAGAATGACATGCGTAAGTCCCGCTTATTAAACAGGTGTTATCGATTGCAAATGCGTACTCCACGCCCCGAACCCCGCTTTACCCGCTACCATCGTTGGATGGTGGCGCTGTCGCTCATCATCATTGCCGTATTTTTTTTCTTTCCGCCGGTGACGGTGCTGGATAAAACCCACGCTGTGGGTTACGCCATTTGCCATCAGATACCGGGCCGTACGTTTCATATTGACGACGTTCCCCTGCCGCTGTGCGCCCGGTGTACGGGCATTTACCTGGGCGCGCTGCTGGGCCTTGGGGGGCTAACCCTGACCGGCCGGTACCGATCCGTGGCCCTGCCCTCAACCCCCATCCTGGTTGTGCTGGTGAGTTTTATTGGGCTACTGGGCATTGACGGCATCAATTCTTACCTCTCATTTTTTCCCGGCGCGCCCCACTTGTACGAGCCGCAAAATTGGCTGCGATTGACCACCGGCACGTTCCATGGCCTGGCGTTGAGCATTATTGTTTTTCCGGTGATCAACGGCAGTTTGTGGGCGGCCAATCAAACTCAAGAGAAACCGGTCATCGACAGTTTTAAAACATTATGGCCGTATCTGGCCGGTTGCGTAGCAATTATTTTGATTGTACTCTGGCAGCACCCACTTTTGCTTTACCCGCTTTCTGTTCTCAGTACCCTGGGAGTCATGTTGATGCTGGGCATTGTCAATACCATGTTTGTTCTCATTATTACTCGCCGCGAAGGCTATGCTACCCACTGGCGCGAAATCGTTGTCCCCATGGTGGTGGGGCTGGCCGTTTCGTTTTTGATGATCGCCGGAATGGACTGGTTCCGCCTGACAATCACCCAGGCAATGGGCATTCCCTTCTAGCCTGTGACTAGGACATGGGTCACAGGACTAATATCACATTGTGTTTTACCCCCGCAGATTCTACAATCGAAATACACCTAATCAAGCCCGCTTACGAAAGAAGTACGATGTTAAAATCCACCATCCAACTTTTTATCAAAGCCTTCCTTATCGGCGTGTTGGTCAACATAACCCTGCAATCTGTGGCAGATGTTCCGCTTCGGGCCGATGAAATTTCGCCTGACTCCTACAAATATCAATCTCTGGAACACACCTCAACACAACCTGCCCCATAAAGGGAACAACCGGGGGCCAGACCAACAAAAAGAGTACGGACTGATGTTTCTGTACGCAGAAACAGTGTTCCGTACTCTTTTTTGCGTTGAACAGTAACAGGCGTTATACCCAGCCGCGCAATTTTGCCGCCTCGGCCACTCTTTCTACCGCCACCAGATACGCCGCCAATCGATTATGCACATTTTTGGCTTTAGCCATCTCATCAACGGCCTGAAACGCTGCCGTCATTTTATCATCCAGCCGTTGGTGAACCATCTCAATCGGCCAGTAGTAGTTGTAGGCATTTTGCACCTGTTCAAAATAACTCACCGTTACACCGCCGGCATTGCACAGAAAATCGGGGATGACGTAAACGCCGTTTTCATGCAAAATCTTATCGGCTTCGGGCGTGGTGGGGCCGTTGGCCAGTTCGCTCACAATGTTGGCCTTGATATTGGCAGCGTTTGCTTCGGTAATTACGTTTTCCAGCGCCGCCGGAAAAAGCACCGCCACATCCAGTTCCAGCAACTCTTCATTGGATAACGTTTCCGCCCCCGGCATCCCCACCACCGAGCCGTTATTTTGTTTGTAGGCCAGCGTTTCGGCAAAGCTCAGGCCGGCGGAATTGTAAATGCCGCCCTTGGAATCAGACACTGCCACAATTTTCATCCCCAACAGGTCTTCGGCCAGTTGGTGGGCAAATTGGCCGGCGTTGCCATACCCCTGAATGGCTGCCGTAGCACCCTTCAGATCAAGCCCCAACACGTGGCCCGCCTCACGGGTGGTGTAGATGCCGCCCCGCGCCGTGGCATCGCCGCGCCCGGCCGAGCCGCCTAAACATAGCGGTTTACCGGTGATAATACCGGGCGACGATTGCCCCTGGATAGTGCTGTATTCATCCATCATCCAGGCCATGATCTGGGGGTTGGTGTATACATCCGGGGCGGGCACATCGGTTTTTTCGCCCAATATCTTCCATACGGCTCGAATATAACCGCGGGCCAGCCGTTCCTGCTCCGTGGGTGACAATTCTTTGGGATTGCAAGTAACGCCGCCCTTGCCGCCGCCCAGGGGAATATCCACCACCGCGGTTTTCCAACTCATCCAGGCGGCCAACGCCCGCACGGTGTCAATGGTTTCATCCGGGTGCCAGCGCAGCCCGCCTTTGGCCGGGCCTCGGGCATCGTTGTACTGCACGCGGTAGCCTTTGAACACCTTCACGCCGCCATCGTCCATGCGTACCGGAATAGTGACCGTTAATTCACGCATCGGCTCCCGCAGCAGGGCGTGGGTGGCCGGGTCCAGGCCCAAAATAGCGGCGGCTTCATCGAGCTGTCGCTGCGAAATGGCAAAGGGATTATTGTCTGACATATTGCAGTCCTTTCTACTGCCGGGCAGTCATTTAAAAACCAAATTAAAGTGAGTAGAATACTTTAAATACAAAAAGGCGAACACACAGAAATGTGGTTCGCCTGCATCACGCGGGGTTAATTCAAGCGGATACCTCCTTGTATCGTTGCGTTGAAATTAAAAGATAGTACTATTATGCTACGATTACTGTAGTTGTCAAGATTTTGCAGCTAATTTTTGTGAATTTTTTTTGGCCCGGCCAATTTTTACTAATTTTTATTCGTTTCAGACCAATTTATTGTGTTGTTTCTTATTTCAACACACAATCCTAGTTTTTGACCTCGACACCATAAAATCCAAGAACTCACGCCAAGAGACGTTAAAAATCATTTTCCTTTGCGTCACTTCGCGGCCCTTGGCGGACTCTAAAAACAAATTTGCTTCAAATCTGCTAATCCTGCAATACGTCCCGCAGCATCTGTTCAACCAATTGGGGATTGGCTTTGCCCCGGGAGGCGCGCATCACCTGGCCCACCAGAAATTTAATGACCGTATCCTTGCCGCTCTTGAATTGCTCTACCGGGCCGGGATTATCGGCAATCACCTGCTGCACCATGCCCGCCAACTGCCCTTCGTCGCTGATTTGCTGCAAACCCATTTTTTCAACCAGCGATTGGGGTGATTCGCCACTTTCAAACATTTTGCCAAACACCTTCTTGGCCGCCGATTGGTTGATGGTCTTGGCATTGACCAGTTCGATCAATCCCACCAGATCGGCGGGTTTGATTTTGACGTCGGCTACAGCGAGGCCGCTGTCGCTCATCAGGCGGAACAGTTCGCCGGACACCCAGTTGCTGACCAGTTTGGGCGTAACGCCTTTCGCCTGCTGCGCCGCCGATACGACCTCATCGTAATAGGACGCAATATCGGCATCGCCAACCAGCACCGCCGCTTCTCTATCCGACAATTCGTAGTCGGTGGTGTAACGGGTTAGCTTGGTGTCGGGCAGTTCCGGCAGTGCGGCTTCAATCTCATTGATCCAGGCCGGGTCTAAATCCAGGGGAGGCAAATCCGGCTCCGGGAAGTAGCGGTAGCCGGTATCGCCCTCTTTGGTTCGCTGCAAAAACGTCACCCCTCGATTTTCGTCCCAGCCCCGGGTAGTTTGCTCAATCTCGCCGCCTTCCTCCAGCACCTTCTGCTGCCGTTCGATCTCGTAGGCAATGGAGTTGCGCACGGCCCGGAAAGAGTTGAGGTTTTTGATCTCAACCTTGGTGCCCCATTCGCCCGTGGTTGTATCTTGCAAAGAGATATTGACCTCGCAGCGCATGGCGCCCTTTTCCATATCGCCGGTGCTGACGCCCAGGTAGCGCACAATCTGGCGCAGTTTGGTAACATAGGCATACGCCTCTTCCGCCGAATGAAGATCGGCCTCGGTGACAATTTCCATCAGCGGCACGCCGGCCCGGTTCAGGTCCACCAGGCTGTGGTCGTTCACGTGGGTCAATTTGCCGGTATCCTCTTCCAGATGCACCCGGCGCACGCGGATGCGTTTGGGGTCGTCGCTGTCTTCGGGCCGGATCATCACATAACCGTCCAGGCACAGGGGCAGCTCGTACTGCGAAATCTGGTAGCCTTTGGGCAGATCGGGATAAAAGTAGTTTTTGCGGGCAAACACGTTGTGGGGCTGAATGGCGCAGTTCAGGGCCAGGCCGGTCATAATCGTATATTCTATCGCCTTTTGGTTGATGACGGGCAGCACGCCGGGCATCCCCAGGCACACCGGGCAAACGTTGGTATTGGGGCCTGCTTCAAAAAAATCGGCGCTGCAGCCGCAGAACATTTTGCTTTTGGTGTTCAGCTCAACATGGACTTCCATACCGATGATGGGTTGGTATTTCATGCGTCATCTCCGTAAGGCATTGCAGCTTTCTCTGCTTGACGTGACGAGTGAGGAGAGATTCACTTGTCACTCCTCACCAGATTAAGTACCGTGTTTCGCAAATTCATTCCGGGTTTTTAGCAGCCGGTGCAAAATAGAGTCCGCGAAGTTACGCCAAGTTACGCTAAAATTTTTTCTTCGCGTTATTTAGCGGCCCTTAGCGGACTCCAGAAAATCGGAACGTATTTATGCAATTCTGTACTAAGTTACTCAATACTCGACTACACCGCTAATCTTTCGGCATCTGTTTCAAACCAAAGTAAGCGGGCGCCGGGGTAAATTCCGGGTAGGTGGGGTAGACAATGCTCCAGTAGGTCTGCTCGTCCTGCATCGTCCACCGGGGATTGGCTACGTAGATCAGGCTCATCACCCCAATCCAGGGCCGCCAGTTTTCTTTGGCGTAAGCGTAGGCCCGCTGCAAGTATTTGTCTTGTTGTTCCGGTGTCACCGCGTGCCAATTGTAGGGGGAGTCGGGGCGGGGATCGATGGTCCAGCCAAACTCAAGCAACACGATCTGTTTGGCTTCGTCGCCGTTGCGCACCATCACTTCCCGCACATCTTCCACATGGCGGAAGCCATAAACGCGGCGCAGTTCTTCGGGCACGTTGTTTTCAAAGTCGCCGGGGTTGGCCATACCGGGGGTTTGGGCAATCTCGGCCGGGTCGGTTTCGGGCGGCGAGGCGTAACCGGGCGCGTGCGCGCCGAGCGCGTCAAAATAGTTTGCGGCGCCGGCATCGTACATTTCTTGAATGTAGTAGATGTCCGGGCGGGCCACGTCGTCGTTGCGGGTGGTGGGCGCCATCCCGGCGCTGATGACGATGGGATAGGGGTCTACCGCTTTGATGGCTTCGTAGGCCACTTTCAGCATTTCGGTGTATTCAGCCGCGTTGGGCGGGCGGTTGCCCCACTCGCGGGAGAGATTGGGTTCGTTCCAAATCTGGTAGGCGTCGATCCGGCCCTGGTAGCGCGTGGCTACGGCGATCACAAAATCGGCAAAATCCTGCAATTTATCGGGCGGGCCAACTTCAGGAAAGCCGCCGCCGGCCCATTCAGGCTGCACGCCCAAACGGATGATGACATTCAGGCCGTGGGCATCGATCTGATCCATGATCCGGTCGGTGCGTTCCCAATCAAACTGGCCTTTGCCGGAGCCTTCGATTTCGCGCCAGGCAAATTCTTGTTTGACCCAGCGGAAACCGGCATCCTCCACCAGTTGCAGGTCCCGGTCGGCGATTTCTTCCTGCCAGAAGAGGAACACCTGCATCCCGTAATCGGGCGAGGTCATGGTAACCGGTTCGGTGTTGATCTTGGGTTCAACCGGCGGCTGGGTTTCAGCCGGCGCGTCTGAGGCATCAGTCGGATCAGTCGCCTCCGGCGGGTTATCTGTAGTATCCTCATTATTAACAGGCAACGGTTCGGTCGTCGGCTGGCCGGTTTCCGGTTCGGCAGCCGGCGCTGCCGGGGTAGCGGCTTCTTCGCCGGGGTCTTTGAAATCAGCCAGCTTAAATGTGGGTGTTGGTTCCGGTTTACTGGGGGCGGCGGGTTCGTAAAAGAACATGGCGTAACCGGCAAACAGCGCGGCGCAGAGTACCAGCACAACCAACGCGCCGCCGGCCACTATGGGCAGCGCAATGATTAATTTGTTAGATTTTTTTTCGGGAGAACGAAAGTTGTTTTGTTGATTCATGGTTGCAACCTGTCCTTACATAAAAACCTGGGGAATCCAGCCATGCGAGTCCCCAGGTAAATTGTAGCAAATTGTAATGTTTATTTTGGCATATTGGCCAGCGCATCGTAGGCGGGCGCGCCCACAATGCCAAAGTTAGCCAACTCTGTATTTCCGGCGGTCACGTTGTAGTCCAAGTTCCAGAGGAACATGGTACCCACAAAGCCCCACTGTTTGCCCAGTTGGAAGGCCTGAACCGACCACTGAGCCTGCCGCTCCAGCGAGTTTTCGGCGGCAAAGGGGAAACGGCCATCGTCGTGACGCATCACGGGCCAGCCAAATTCGGTGGGCCAGATGGTTTTGCCGGCATCGCCGTTTTCTACCATGATCTGATAGTAGGCCTCCATCGTATTGCGGAAGAAGAAGCTGGAGTGGTCATCGTAGCCGCGCGCCGGGTCAAAATCCCCGCCCTGCCACAGGGCATCGGGCGGGTTGGCAAAGCCGCTGGGGTGCGAGCCAATGGCATCGGAATAATCTTTTAAGCCGTGGGCGTACATATCGCGCAGGTAACTTTGATCGTTGTAAGCGGCGGGCGGCGGCGCACCGGTAGGCGTGGGCGCGCCACTGACCACGATCATATCCGGGTTAACCGATTTGATGGCCGTATAAGACGCCTTCAACAGTTCCATGTAGCGGGCCGGATCAAATGGTTCGCGGCCCCATTCGTAATCGATATTCTGCTCGTTCCACACTTCGATGGCTTGAACTTTGCCTTTGTAACGATTGGCTACCTGGCCCACAAACAGGGCGTAGGTATTGGGATCGGCCGGCGGGCCTTCCACGCTCAAGTCGGTGTTGGAGGGGCGCGCCCAGTCCGGCGCTTTGGGAATGCTCAACATCACCTTGATCCCGGCGTTGGCGTAGGTGTTGATCTTTTCATCCCAACCGCCCCATTGGTAGTTGCCCTGGCTAGGTTCCACGTCTTTCCAGGGCATTTGCAGTTTGACCCAGCGAAAGCCCATATTGGCCACCAGACCGGCATTATTCTTGTGATTCTGCGGATCTACCTGGATGCCGTAATCAAACGGTAAATTACCCACGGCAGACTGTACGGGCGGCGGCGCGGATTGCGTTTGGGCCGGCGCTTCTTCCTGTTGCGGTTCGGGCGCAGGCGCTTCTGATTGCGATTCGGGCGTGGGGGTGGGGGTGGGC
>CAZTFF010000046.1:8914-43691 GCA_964612485.1 uncultured Caldilineaceae bacterium | reverse complement strand
AGCTTGCCGAAGGCGGCTATCCCGGACGCCGAAATCAAGGCGCAACTGGCTAAGGTGGGCTTTGATTTATGAGTGAGTGGCGGGAGACAACTTTGGGTGAGATTGTGACTTTCCAAAGAGGTCACGATTTACCTCAAACCAAATTTAAGGATGGCCCATATCCAATTCTTGGTTCAAACGGAATTATTGGCTATCACGATGAATTCACAACTGATGCACCTGGAATAACCATTGGAAGAAGTGGGAACATAGGCAATCCATTTTTTATTGATACTAAGTTTTGGGCACATAATACTACGCTATATGTAAAGAAGTTTCATAATAGCTACCCCAAGTTTGTTTACTATTTTCTAAAAACACTTAATTTCCAAAACCTTAATTCTGGGAGTGCTGTTCCATCCCTAAATAGAAATTATATACATCCTTACCCTGTAAAAGTACCAGACTTACCTGAACAACGCCGAATCGCCGCCATCCTCTCCACCCTCGACGCCAAAATAGACCTGCTCCGGCGACAAAACCACACCCTGGAACAAATCGCCCAAACGCTGTTCAAGCGCTGGTTTGTTGAGTTCGAGTTCCCCGATGCCAACGGCCAGCCCTACCAATCATCCGGCGGGCCAATGGTCGCCTCAGAGTTGGGGGAGATTCCAGAGGGGTGGCGGGTTGGCACGTTGGGAGAGGTGATCACTATAAATCCAAAAAGCATTGGCAAAAACTACAAATACAAAGACATTGAATATGTTGATATTTCATCTGTCTCAATCGGAAAACTAGATTCAACTACCCAATACGAATTGAAAGATGCGCCAAGCCGAGCACGAAGATTAGTTTCTCATGGTGATACAATTTGGTCCTGTGTAAGGCCAAATCGAAAGTCTTACTATTTCATTTCTAATCCAAAAGACAACCTAGTAGTCTCAACCGGTTTTGCCGTTTTATCACCAACCAAAATTCCATCATCATTTCTATATGCATTGACAACAACTAACGTATTTGTAGATTATCTGACAAAAAATGCTGATGGTAGTGCTTATCCGGCTGTACGTCCTGAACATTTTGCAATAGCAACCATAATTATCCCACCTGACAACATATTGCAAAAATTCGACCAGATTGGGAGTCCAGTACGTGCAAAAATAGCTCAAAACGAAAATCAAATCCAAACCCTCACCCGCCTCCGCGATACCCTGCTCCCCAAACTGATGAGCGGGCAACTGCGGGTTCAAGCCTAAACTCAGACCTCAAAGGTTTTTAAAACCTTTGAGGTCTCAAAACCGGGAACGTGTTATGAATGAAAATGATGTTGAACAACTGGCTCTGGAACGGCTGCAAGCATTAGGCTATGAATATGTCCACGGCCCCACCATTGCCCCGGACGGGGAGTCGCCCGCCCGCCAATCGTACAGCGAGGTGGTGCTGCTGCCCCACTTGCGGCAGGCCGTGCAGCGCCTCAACCCCCACATCCCCGCCCCGGCCCGGGAGCAAGCCCTGCGCGAGGTGCTCAACATCGCCTCGCCCGACCTTATCGCCAACAACCAAACCTTCCACACCCTGCTCACCAACGGCGTTGAGGTTGAATATCAGCACCAGGGCCAAACCCGCGGCGATAAAGTGTGGCTGGTTGATTTTGACACCCCGGCCAACAACCACTATTTGGCCGTCAACCAATTCACCATTATTGAAAACAGCAACCGCCGCCCCGATGTGGTGCTCTTTGTCAACGGCCTGCCGCTGGTGGTGGTTGAGCTGAAAAACCCCACCAAAGAAGAAACCAACGTGCGCCGGGCCTTTGACCAACTGGAAACCTACAAACAAGAAATCCCCACCCTTTTCACCTACAACGCCCTGCTGGTCATCTCCGATGGCCTCACCGCCCGCGCCGGTTCACTCTCGGCGGGCTACACCCGCTTTTCGGCCTGGAAGAATCTCCCCTCGCCTTCTGGGAGAGGGGCCGGGGGTGAGGGCCACATCCCCCAAATAGAAGTGCTTCTCAACGGCCAGCTTAACCCGGCCACCCTGCTCGATCTGATCCGCCACTTTACCGTGTTTGAAAAATCCAGATTTGAAGACCCTCACACCGGCGTGGTCACCGTGCAAACGGCCAAAAAAATTGCCTACTACCACCAATACTACGCCGTCAACAAAGCGGTGGCGTCCACTATTCAGGCTGCCGATGCCAACGGCAGCCGCAAAGGCGGGGTCTTTTGGCACACCCAGGGCAGCGGCAAATCGCTCTCGATGGTCTTTTACACCGGCAAGCTGGTGCTGGGCCTCAACAACCCCACCGTGGTGGTCATCACCGATCGCAACGATTTAGACGACCAGTTGTTTGACACCTTTGCCGGGTGCAGCCAGCTATTGCGCCAGCCGTCGGTGCAGGCCGCCAGCCGCGAGCACCTGATGGAACTGCTCCAGGTGGCCTCCGGCGGCATTGTGTTTACCACCGTGCAGAAGTTCTTTCCAGAACGGTCGCCTTCGACAGGCTCAGGCGACAGCACCACCTACCCCCAACTTTCTGACCGGCGCAACATTGTAGTCATTGCCGACGAAGCCCACCGCAGCCAGTACGGTCTGCGCGCCAAAGAGGTGGACGTAAAAGACAAAGAAACCGGGCAGGTGGTGGGCAAACGCACCATGTACGGCTTTGCCAAATATATGCGCGATGCCCTGCCCCACGCCACCTTTATTGGCTTCACCGGCACCCCCATTGAAAGCACCGACATCAACACCCCGGCCCTTTTTGGCGATTATGTGGACATTTACGACATCGCCCAGGCCGTGGCCGACGGCGCGACCGTGCCCATCTATTACGAAAGCCGGTTGGCCAAGGTCAAGCTGACCCCGGCAGGCCGCCAACTGATTGAAGACCTGGACGAAGAACTGGCCGCCGAAGATTTGGAAGCCTCGCAAAAAGCCAAAGCCAAATGGACCCAACTGGAAGCCATTGTCGGCCATCCGGCCCGGCTCAAAAATGTGGCCCAGGATATTTTGACCCACTTTGACCAGCGCCAGGAAGTGTTTGCCGGCAAAGCAATGGTGGTGGCCATGAGCCGCCGCATTGCCGTTGACCTGTACCGCGAGATCATCGCCCTCCGCCCCCAGTGGCACCACGACGACCTGGACCAGGGCGGCCTCAAAGTGGTGATGACCGCCAGCGCCGCCGATGGGCCAAAAATGCAGGCCCACCACACCACCAAAAGCCAGCGTCGCCAACTGGCCGCCCGCTTCAAAGACCCCGACGACCCCCTGCAAATGGTCATTGTGATAGATATGTGGCTCACCGGCTTTGACGCGCCCTGCCTGCACACCCTGTATGTGGATAAACCGATGCAGGGCCACGGCCTGATGCAAGCCATCGCCCGCGTTAACCGGGTGTACGGCAACAAACCCGGCGGCCACGTGGTCGATTACCTGGGCATCGCCGCCGACCTCAAACAAGCCCTCAGCTTTTACGCCGAAAGCGGCGGCCAGGGCAGCCCCACCGAAACCCAGGAAGAAGCCGTCAACCTGCTGCTGGCCCGGCTGGAAGTGGTCGATCAATTGCTGGCCGGCTTTGATTACCACGCCTACTTCAGCGCCGGCACTTCGCAAAAACTCTCGCTCATCCTGCAAGCCGAAGAACACATTTTGCGCCTGGACAACGGCAAAGACCGCTTCAACAAAGAAGTGCTGGCCCTCTCCAAAGCCCTGGCCCTGGCTATTCCGCACCCCACGGCCATGGCCGAAAAAGAGCGGGTGGCCTTTTTCCAGGCCGTCAACGCCCGCCTGCAAAAGTTTGAATATACCGGCAACGGCAAATCCAGCGCCGAAATAGAAACTGCCGTGCGCCAGGTGATTGACCAGGCCATTGTGTCGGATCAGGTGATCGACGTGTTCGACGCCGCCGGCATCAAAAAACCCGACCTCTCGATTTTGGATGATGAATTTTTAGCCGAAGTGAAGGAGATGGAGCACCAGAACCTGGCCCTGGAACTGTTGCGCAAACTGCTCAACGACGAACTGCGCGCCCGCCGCAAAACCAACCTGGTGCAAAGCCGCAAGCTGGCCGATATGCTGGAAGAGGCCATCCGGCGTTACCAGAATAAGCATATCACTAACACCCAGGCGATTGAGGAACTCCTTGGTTTGGCTAAAGACATCAAAAAAGCCGACGCCGAAGGGCAAGAACTGGGCCTCTCCAGCTACGAGCTGGCCTTTTACCATGCTTTAGCCGACAATCAAAGCGCCCAGGAGGTACTGGGCACCGACAAACTCCGCGAACTTGCCATCGTGTTGGTGGAACGGGTGCGCAAGAACGCTACCATTGATTGGAATATCAAAGAGAGCGTGCGGGCCAAAATGAAAGTTACGGTCAAACGGCTGCTGCGGCAGTACGGTTACCCGCCGGATATGCAGGCTCTTGCTACCGAGACCGTGTTGCAGCAGGCGGAGTTGTTAACGGAGTTTGAGGTGGATAACAAATTTGCGGCCTGATCATTCCTCCAACTCCATCGCCGCAAACTAATGTCAGTATAATATTAGCAAATTAGTTACTACGATAAGAAGCACGGTCAAATTACTCCAAAAATCAACCACATTACCAGCTAAACAAACAAGCCAAAAAATAGCCCATAGCCCAGAAGAACCTTCATTCCCCCCATACGTTCAAAACTCTGCGCCTGCTGACAATTCGCTTTCAGGGGGCTGTTCCCGGATAAACCCTGGTGCAAAAAACGCCAAAGAGGCAAGAGAAATCATCTCTCGCCTCTTTGGCGTTAGATCTGTTTTTGAGAATTGTTACATCATTCTCCGCGCCATGCGTTCGCTTTCCCGCTTGCAGTTAATGCAAAAGGTTGTTTCGGGAAAAATTTCCAGGCGTTCCGGCTCAATTTGGTTGCCGCATTTCTCGCAGATGCCGTAGCCAATCACCTGGGCGTGGTTGATGGCGTGGTCAATACTCTCCAGCTTTTCTTCAAGCGAGAAGATAAGCGCCTGGATTTTATCCCGTTCTATCAGATCAGAGGCGGCATCATCCAGGTCCTCGTGTTCCAGTTCGGCCTTCAGATCATCGCGTAAATGTTCCAATTCAGCCTGGGCGTGGTCGCGTTCTCTTTTTAGTTCCTCAAGTTTTGCCTTGGTAATTTTCTTGGCCATTGCTTCATTGCTCCTTTATTATAAGGGTCGTTGTTTGGCCGAATTGCGCTCCGTCCTATTCTGACGCTCATCCTTGAGCAAATCGTACCTTCAACGGGGGCGGAAATTTGCGCGAATTTATACCACAAATATGCAAATACGTCAATCTTGATCGATAAGATTGTTATGTTGATCTTGCCCGGTTTTTCCCCGGCGCGGATACTTGCCTTCATCCCCACCCTCGCGTATAGTACCCACCAGCTTTTGAAAGGAGATTTTTATGGAACAAGAACTTTTTGATGTCTTGACCGAACTGGAAATGAAAGATCAGCAAGAACGGGCCAAGGGCCTGCCGCCGGAACAACGCATCAAAGCGCTGCACCCCGACTCGGCCAAGCTGCTGTTCAATCTGGCCGTAGCCAACAAAGCCAAAAAGATCGTTGAAATTGGCACCCGCACCGGTTACTCGACCCTGTGGCTGGCTTACGCGGCGTCGATAACCGGCGGCAAGATAATTAGCTGCGAGATCGACCCCGCCTGCGCGGAACAGGCCAGGGCTAATTTAACCAGGGCCAACATGAGCGATTACGTTGAAATTCTGGTGGGCGATGCGCGGGAAATTTTGCGCGGGCGCGACGAGCCGGTGGATTTTGTCTTTATCGATGCCGAAAAAGCGCAGTATGAATCCTACATCGACGCCGTTTACAAGCAGTTAGATGTTGGCTCGATGGTTGTGGCCGATAACGCGGTTTCTCACGATGATGAATTGCTGGATTACATTATGTACGTGCAAAATCACCCCAACCTGGAAAGCGTTACCGTGCCGATTGGCCGGGGGTTGGAAGTTACGGTAAAAACAACCGCCTGATGAACGAGCGGTCCGTGGTGCTCCTCTTTCTCGACGGGGTTGGTCTGGGCGATGCCAATGCCGAGACCAACCCGTTTATGCATGTTGACCTGCCTGCCGTTCAATCTTTGCTGGGCGTATCCCATCTCACC
Organism: uncultured Caldilineaceae bacterium; assembly: GCA_964612485.1. Taxonomy (GTDB): domain Bacteria; phylum Chloroflexota; class Anaerolineae; order 4572-78; family J111; genus JAFGNV01. The sequence goes on along the minus strand of CAZTFF010000046.1, from coordinate 37,577 downwards.
CGGGATGCAGCAGGCGCAATTACGCCACAGGCCGCCTTATTGGGGCTGGACGCCTGCCTGGGTGTGCCGGGCCTGCCGCAATCGGGCACGGGGCAAACCACCATTCTCACCGGGCGCAACACGGCGGCGGCGCTGGGACGGCATTACGGCCCCTACCCTAACCAACCTTTGCGGGAGATGTTGGGCCGGCATAATCTTTTCAAAACGCTGCTCGAGGCTCACAAGCCGGTGGCTTACGCCAACGCCTACCCGGCCCGCTTTCTCGACCGGTTGAACCGGGGCAAAGGGCGCTTGAGCGCCAATACCCAGGCTGCCCACCTGTCCGGCCTCAAAATCCGCAGCGGTGATGATCTACGGCGGGAGCGCGCGGTCTCGGCGCTGTTCAGCAACCGCTATTGGCCGGAACCGGATTTTGAGCTGCCGCCGGTTGACGCCCGCCGGGCCGGGCAAAATCTGGCCCGCTTAAGCCGCGATCACGCGCTGACCTTTTTTGAGTTCTGGTACTCCGACCTGCTGGGGCACAAGCAGAAAAGAGAAGAGTCGATTGAAATTTTGGGGATGCTGGACGACTTCATCGCCGGGATTTTGGATGCGCTGGACCTGGGCCGCTCCCTGCTGCTGGTGGTCAGCGATCACGGCAATTTTGAGGATTGGACCACCTCCAAACACACCACCAACCCGGCCCTGACCATACTGGCAGGGGCCGGGTTGGCGGAGTTAGCGCCGCAGCTTGAATCATTGGTGGATGTTACGCCGGCCTTGTTATCGTATGTGTTGGATCATCAGGCATAGGGAAATGGCAAAACGAACACTCGTGGCCGCAACTTGAGCGGTAATATTATTGGCTGAAGTGATCATTCCATGCCTCCAATAACCTGGCCTGATGCTGGCGCGTTAATTTCAATAACTTTATAATTCATCCAGCACGCGCCGGGCGTACTCGATCCCCAGGCGGGGGCTGGTGAGTACGGGCAGGCCGGTTTCTTGCTGCAAGCGGGGGGCCAGGCGGGTCATCGAGGCCTGGGCCAGCACAATCAGTTCCATCTCTTGGGCCAATTTTTGGGCGGTGGCCGACACCATCGTATCGTGTTCCTCTTTGTGGCCGGCCATAAGCTTTTCAAACGCGCCTTTGACCAGGGCCTCTTTAATTTCCACAGCCTTATCCAGTTGCAGCGCTTTTTCTTCGATCAACCTGACCGTGGGCGGCAGGGTGGTGGGAACCGTGGCCATCACGCCCACCCGGCTGGCCTCGCGGGCAGCTTTTTCCGTCATGGCATCGTCAATTTTGATCACCGGGATGCTGACCAGGTTGCGGGCGGTGTCGATGGTGGGGCCTAACGAGGAGCAGAGCGAAAAGACCGCGTCCGCTCCGGCTGTCTCCGCCGATTCGACCAGCGCGCACATCCGCCGGGTTACGTCGGGCGAAATCTGGCCGGTTTCCATGACATCGGCCAGCATGGCGTCGTCAACAAAATTGATGAGGCGGACATCGGGCATCACTTCCTTGAAAATATCTTGCATCATGGTTTCTACGTTGATAAAGACCATACTAGTGTGAACCAGCGCCAGGGTTTTAGGCATCTTTAATTCTCCTTTGAATATGATTTTGTGTCTGCCCGTATTCTATTGCAGATGTCCCAAACAGGCCAAAAAAGGGGGGTTACGTGGGGGGAATCGTGAAGAAAGACCCTTGCTCAAACAGCCGTTTGGCGCCCAGGTTTTTCACCGGCATCACCCGGCTGGCGGCAAAATATTCAAACTCAAAATCTATTTTTTCGCCCACGGCCTTGCCGGGGATGGGCATCAGCCGGGCGGTGAGCGGTTTGTGCAGGGCCATGGCCAGCGCGGCCATATCCATATAAATGGCGGCCATTTCGTCGGGGCGAGTATTGCCGGGGATGGGTACGGTGTCCAGCCCGGTGCCGCACACCGCCGAGTAGAGCAGCAGATCGTTGAGGCTGAAACTGCCGTCGGCCACCCGGCCGGCCAGAACGTTATCTTCTAAAACCGGCAGCATCACGCCGGAAAAGCCGGTGTGGGGAATTTCGGCCCGGCGAATGCAGCGGGTCAGAAAAGAGGTGGCAAACAGGGTGCCGCTGCCGCCAAAGGCGTCAACGCCCAGCCGTTCGATGGCCGCGCCAATACTCCGCGCCTCCGAGGGGAAGGGGGCCAGCGAGAAATCGATGCCTTTGAAGCGAATTTCGTGATCGTCTACCAGCCGGTCAACAATGCTTAAAATGTGGTTTGAGGTGCTTTCGATGGAGTCGATCAAACGCGCTTCGGCCTCTTGCAGCGAACGCGCCCCGCCGATGGCGGTGTAGGCCAGGTCGGCGGACTCGGTGGCGATGGCAAAATAATGCGTTCCGCCATCGTGATAGGCAGCGGGAAAAAAGGGAACGCCGGGCGGCACGTTGGCCAGCGCGCCCAGGCGGAGATTACCAAAACCGTGGGGCGTATCCTGCGCTACCTGGTGTACCGTTTCGGCAAAAGCCTGGGCAGCGGCCAGGTTGATCCCGCCGGTTTCGGTGGCAAACAGCACGCCGGAAAAGATGCGCTCGGTGTTGGCAATCAGTTCCGGCAGGGCGTGAATCGACATCAGCAACGCCAGCGGGGTGGTGGCGATCACCGGGCCAATGGATACATAATCGATGTTGGCCTGTTCGGCCAGGTCTTCCAACTCGTGGGCAAAATCAAGCAGCACTTTGGTGTCGGGGTCAACAATAATATCCATAAAGGGGGGGGTAGCCAGCCGCACGGTCTGCACTTCAAAGCCGGCGTCGGTCAGGCGCAACCGGGCATCGGCCAGAAATCGCCCTGCCCCGGCAATGCTGCCTTTGTTAAAAGGCCAGGTGAGCGGGAAAAAATGGGTGATTGAACGAATTTTCATAGGGTTAGACTCAAGATAAGTTGAAATATGTCTATCATACACCAAAAGGCGGATACACGCATCATGCCGTTTTTCCTATAGCGCGGCAGCAAGTTGTGGAATAAAAAAAGGACTGACGTCAATCAGTCCCCTTTCTGTCTTGGCTTATGGATCAGCCTAAATTGTCAACGTGTTGCTGCATTTTGCGCTGCGAGATTTTGGTGTATTTATCGGGCAGGATTTGGGCCATTTCTTCTTCGGTCAGGCGCACCCGTAGAATGTCCAGGGCATCTTCGGGCGATTCGCCGTAGGCCAGTTTTTGCCTGCCGTTTTTCATTTCAAACAAATACATATAGTGGGGGTGGCTGAAACTGCTCATGCTTTGATCAATGCCTCCTGATAGGTTCCCTGTTGCCGGCGCGCGTACTCATCTAACCCTTGGTTGACGTCATCGTCAAATTTCCCGGCCAGCAATTCCCGGTAAAACTGGTAGTTGACGCCCTTCACCTTTTCATCATCCGGGAAGCGGTGATAATTGTCTTTAGACATCAGGCTCTTGCCCTCGGCAATGAGCTGGTAGCCCAACGCCGAGCCGGGATAGGGCGCGTAGTAAGAAATGGAGGGGAAGACGTAGCGCATGGTTTTGAGCATGCGCATGGTTTTAAAGGCGTCTTCCGAGGTTTCGCCGGGAATGCCCAGCATGATGTTAGCCCAAAACATGGGCGGCTGGCGGCCCTCGCGCTCAAATTCCGCGCCCAGGCGGTTGACCAGTTCGATGGTGAAGTTGTTGTCTTCTTCGGTGCATTCTTTGTTGAGCAGGCGCAGAATGCGGTCGCTGCCGGATTCAAAGCCAATGGAGATGGTGGTCCAGTTGGTTTCGCGCACCAGCGCCTCAAATAAATCGGGCCACTGGCGTACGGTGTCGGATCGACCGGCGGCCCAGTAGGGCCACACTTTGTTGGCTTGGCGCGGATATTTGTCAATCCATTCTTCCAGCCATTTGGGGTTCTGGAAAAACATCGAATCGTGAATCACCACCGATCCCACGCCGTATTTGTCATCAAGATAATTTAACTCATCAATAACCATCTCTACGGGGCGGCGGCCCATATTGGGGATGTAGGAGTTCTCGTTGCAAAAAACGCACTGCCAGGGGCATACGCGGCTGGTGAGAATGGTGGCTACCGGGGCCGGCCCCCAGCCGCATTCCGGCTCCATGGGCCAGTTGAACTTTTTGTGCAGCCGGCGGTGGGGTTTGGGCCACAGCGAGCGGTCGATCATGGGCCATTCGGCCATAGATTTAGAACCAACCCCCATAATCACGCGGGGATGGGCCGCCGGGTCTTTCACCAGGTCTACAATAACGTTTTCGCCCGGCCCCTGGCAGATGTGATCGATTTCTTTGACCTCGACCATTTCATCGACGGCTACGGTGGCGTGCATGCCGCCGGCCAGCACCCGGCCATCAGGATTTACTTCTTTAAATATCTGGGCCGCTTTCCGCGCCACGGGAAAAGTGTAGCTGCGCACGTTCATCAACATCATCTCGTAGCCCTGCAACTGCTTTTGCAACTGCGGCCAGGATGTGACCAAACGGGTGGAGAGTAGATCGGTAGAGATGCCGTTTTGGTGCAAAATCGTCCGCAGCAGGCCCAGGCCGTGGTCTTGCCACTGCTCGTGCGGGCCATCTGGATGAACCAGATCGCCCAGGTCTCCCAGGTCTAACCACAGGATGTTGGATTTTTCTTTTTTCTGGGGCCAAAATTTAAACATAAAATCACCTGTCTCCCCCCGGCGGGACGCCGGTAATTTTTCAAAAAGAGGCTATAATAATTTGCCGATTTTACAATAGGATGGACTGCAACGCAAAAAGCCATTTTTGCGGTCTGTTCACTATAAACCAGATTGTTTTTGTCGGCAACCGGTATTTTGCCGATGTTTGATTCGCCGTGCGGCCTAAATAAAAAGCCGGCCCGAGTTGAAGCAGCTTCATTTTAAAGCAGCTTCAAGCCTGAACCGGCTGTACCGCAAGTTGCTGAATTTAAAGAGGTTGTCGACCGGCAAAGCCAGCGTCAATATCGTGCCAGAAAGCAATTTCCGGCTCGTTGTATTGCCAGCAGAGATAAACGGCGCGCCCCTCTCTGATCGATGGGAAATCCACCAGCCCCTGTTCCAATCCTTTTAGCTCGCAGCCCAGGCCTTTGAGTTGCTTAAAGACCGTTTCAAACTTCTGAAAAATCTGCAGCATCTCGCCGGCCTGGCGGCTGCCGCCGTTGCCCGCCGCTTTTTCTAAAACCGGCCACACCTCGGGGCGCAGGGCCAGGGCCTGTTTTCTGAGGGCAAACATCTGCTCCATCAACACGCGCACGCGCGGTAACAGGGCATTGGCTTCGTCTACGGTAAAAAATTTGGGAGGCACGCGCCATCCTCTGGCATAAAAACGCCGAAACTCGTCCGTTGACAGGGTGAGACAATGTCTCAGGATAGAATTTCGGCCTCAAAAGTTAATTGGATTGACAAAAAACTAACAGCGGCAGGAGGTTCCTTTTTCCCCGGCTTCGGTACGGAAGGAACTGCCGCACGAGCAAGATTGCACCGCATTGGGGTTTTCAATGCGGAATCCGCCGCCCATCAGGCTGTCGATGTAATCAATTTCGGCGCCGTTGAGATAGGGAAAACTGCCGGGATCAATGATGACTTTGACGCCATTGGCTTCAAAAATCTGGTCATCGGTTTCCGGAGCTTCGGCAAACGTCATCCCGTAAGAGAGGCCGGAACAGCCGCCGCCGGATACAAAAACGCGGAGCGAATGGCCGGTAAGCCCTTTCTCCACCATAATTTTATCTAATTTATCTGCCGCAACAGATGTGAGATTAATCATCGTTAAAAATACCTCCTGAAATGTATCAATTGTAGCCAGTGTTTTCTGAACGGTGATGACTATTTTACCTGTCCGGCGCTGCTTTGTCAATTTTTATAAATCTTCTTATAAAAATATACGCCCGGCCAAAAATGTTGACATAAAACAGGTAACAGTTTATAATTTTAGAAGAATAAAACAAGGGCACACAGTATCTAATGACCCAACGACCCCGGGGCTACCGCAAATACAACTTATTCTTTACGCCTGATCTAATTCCTCAGTTGCGTACCTTGCGCGGCGATGAGTGGACTCGCTTAATCGACAAACTCTCGATTTTGCCCGAAACGCATCCCGATGTTCTGGCTTTTGCCATGATGATGATTGACCTGGGCAATTGCCTGGCCTGCTGGCGCGATAGTTACCGCGCCCAACGCGGCTGCGCGCGCTGCGCCCGGCATTCGATCCTCACCTTCAAGGAAACCGACGAGGCGTTGTTGGCCTTGTACGAGCAAGCCTGTTGCAACATGGCCGAACGGTTGGACGTGGTTGAACTGGAACAAGCCGCCTGACTCTCATTGTCATTCGGCAGCCAGCGCCTGGGCAATCCGGGCGGCCACCCGCGCGTTGTTCAATAGCAGGGCGATATTTGCTTTTTTGCTGCGCTCCCCTGAAAGATCGCTCACCCGCTGCAATAAATAAGGCGTGACATTTTTACCGGTAATCCCTTCCCGCCGGGCATCCTCAAGAGCCTGGTCGATCACGGCCTGAGCTTCCTGCCGCGGCCACTCTTCCTCTTTCGGAACCGGTACGGCAACCAATATTCCCATTTTTAGAGCCAGCGCCTGCCGGGCGTGAATAATGGCGGCCACCTCTTCCGGGGTTTCAACCCGCAATTCCAACGGCAGCCCGCTGCTCCGAGAATAAAAGGCCGGAAATTCATCGGTTTGATAACCAACTATAGCCACGCCCTGGGTTTCCAGCACTTCCAGGGTGGCGGGCAGGTCCAAAATTGCTTTGGCCCCGGCGCAGACCACGGTTACGGGCGTTCGGCCCAGTTCCATCAAATCGGCAGACTCATCAAAAAGCTGGCCGCGATGCACGCCGCCAATGCCGCCGGTGGCAAAAATCTCAATCCCGGCCCGGCGCGCCACAATCATGGTGGCGGCCACGGTGGTTGAGCCGTCTTCCCTGCGCGCCAGAGCAAGGGGTAAATCGCGCCGGGAACATTTGCGTACGGTCTGGGCGGTTCCTAAATATTCAATCTGTTCCGGCGTAAGACCAACCGTGATCTGCCCATTTAAAATGGCAATGGTAGCCGGGATGGCGCCCTGTTCCCGCACAGCGGCTTCTATGTCCAGCGCGATATTAATGTTCTCCGGCGCAGAAAAACCGTGCGTGATCAGGGTTGATTCCAGGGCCACAACCGGCCCACCCTGCTCCAGCGCGGCCTTAATCTGGGAATGAATGTTAAGCTGCACGATGGTGGATGTCCTTAAAAAATGGTAAATTGTGATTGGTGAATGGTTAATTTCTAACGCTGATTATCCGTTTACCCCTTATCATCCGCTTTTTGGGCCAATTCATCCAAAAAGGATGAGGTCAACGGTGGTTCAGATATCGCATCATCATCTTGATAATTTTTTTGGGCGATTTCGTACAAGCCTTCAGCCGTTTCTTCCATATTGAATTCCGGGTTGGCGGCTTGAAGCATGTCTACATAATCTATGGGAATGGTATCGATGGTGCGCCATGCGCCGGCAATTGCGCCGGCAATCGCGCCAACCGTATCGGCTTTGCCGGAAAGCGCCGCGGCATAGATGGCGGTTTCTACCGGATTACCGTCAACCATCGCCAGCACGCCAAAAGCGCAGGGCACCACATCGGCGGTGGAGGGCGACACCCCAATAATATCGTGCAGGTTTTGGAGCCGGTCTTCTTCGTTGAGGCCCAAATCCAGCGCCCAATTGACGGCCAGTTCGATTCTGCGGGGAATAGACGCGCCCAGCCCCGGATGCCCATACTCAGTCCCCAGCGTGGCCCCGTGAATAGCGACCGCCATGATGTCTTCCAGCGTGGTATTGGGTGAAATAGCTTTGGCAATGGCAGCCGCCACCGCGCAAGCGCCGGAGGTAGCCACGGTGGTCATATGGGTGGCGGTGCAAAAGGTGATGGCATCCTGGATCGCCGCCTCGGGATTGCCGGCGTGGATCAGGCCGATGGGGCCGATGCCGCTTGCCGCCAGATGAGAGTTGTAGAAACTGATGAATTCAGGGATTGAGTTTGTTTTTAAGGCCGTAACCAGGCGCTGCGTCTGGTGGTCTACCAGCGGCGAGTGCTCGTCTTCATAGTGATCGTACCAATTGAGCACGGCTTGAACCGCGCTCTCCGGCGTGAGCCGGCCCTCCGCAATGAGGGTTTGCGCCAGCGACAGCGCCAGATGCGTATCCGCCGTTACCTGGCCAGGTTCAAATCCGGGGTATAAAGCGTGGTCCGGGGGAGCGGGCTGAAGTTGATCGACCCAACCGCCAAAGTAGCTCCAGGTTTGTTGGGGGCGCGGGCAGGCCGGCATCGCCCAGGCATTGCCTAAAGCCTGACCATAGAGCGCGCCGATAATGTGAGGAAATGCCGTGGTTTCAAAGTCCATGTTGTTACCCTATATCATCAGAGGTTTTTGTGTGAAGAAACAGATGGAGAGTTTCATTATAGATTGAATTAATTCGCCTGTCAAAGCGTTGTCTAAAACAAAAAGGGTTCATCTTAAAAAAGATGAACCCTTGACGTTCGATAGCTGTTTCTCGTTAATCAGGCTTCCATTTTCAGGAAATGGCTGGCATTTTCCCAAATAACTTTGGGCGTGATTTTGATGGGATGAACCCGGTGGGTGATGGCCCAACCCTTGAACAGTTTATGGGTCCACCAGTAAACCGTGTCGATAAATTTATAGCGCGGCGCTTTGACCATCACCCGGATTACGGGTTCCAACCAGGGGAATTGCACGCCCAGGGCAAACCAGCGTTGCAGGTTTTCCATCCGGTTCTTTTCTATCTCATCCCGCACCAGAATAGAACTATCCCAGGCGATGGCCCCAATGTCTTCAAAACTGCCGGCCATGTGGCCGTTTTCTTCGGTAAATTCGCCCAGTTCGGTAGCGGGGTAAGGCTGGAAGAGAAAGGCGTGGGCGTATTTTACCTTGGCCTCGGCGTTCAGGCGCATGGTTTCAATATCATCTTCCAGGGTGGCGGTGGGCAGGGCCAGGATGTTGGTGGCGGTCAGGTTGATGCCGGCGTCGTGCAGCATGCGGCCCGATTCGACAATAGTTTCGCGCGACATTTTGCGCTTGAGCAGATCGTTGCGCAGGCGATCATTGCCGGCTTCAATCCCCAAACTTACGGTATTGGCGCCCGCTTTTTTGAGCAGCGCCACTTTTTCGGGGGTCAATAAATTGGAGCGCACGTTGCAGAAGAAGGGCAGCCCCACTTCTTTGGGGAACCGTTCGGCAAATTCTTCCAGCCAATCCACATAGATGATGAACAGGTCGTCAAGAAAAACCACCTGTTCCAGGGGATACCGCTCGCGCACCCAGTTCACTTCTTCGATCACCGAGTCGATGCTGCGCTGGTAGCCTCGTTTTTCGCGGGTATAGATTTTGTACCAGGCGTGGTTAAAACAGTAGGTGCAGTGGTAGGGGCAGCCCCGGCTGGCCATAAAGTGTTTGATGGGGCTGCGGTTGGTGGCCATATGTTTGTTGTAGATCAACTCCCGGTCGGGCATCGGCAGGTCGCCCAATTTGCGGATGAGGGGACGGACGGGGTTTTTGACGATTTCGCCGTCCACATCAAACCACCAGTTGGGGATGTCGGGCTGGAAGCCGCCGTTGTCCAGGGTGTTGGCCAGGTCTTCCATGGGGCCTTCACCCTCGCCCACGCACACGCCGTCTACGCCCTCTTCATGAATAATATCCGGGAAAAAGGTGGGGTGCGGCCCGCCAAAAACAGACAACACTTTGTTGGCCTGGCCATTCATGGCCGCTTTGATTTGCCGGTTCAGTTTAAAATAGTAATGCTGAGAACCGGTCATCACGCTATAGCCTACAATGTCGGGCTGATAGCTTTTGGCAAATTGAACCGGGTCTTCCTGGGCGGCAATAGTCAGCGCCACATCGTGCCCGGCTTCTTTTAACACCGCCGAGATCGACATAAGGCCCTGCGGTTCGTAATCGATTTGTTTTTCTACCCATAAAATTCGTGCCACAAGATACCTCCTGCACTGGTAGCTTTAAAGTCCGTTAGATTATAAGGCAGTCCAGGGGGTTTGTCAACTTTGGAGGCAGTTTATTAACTTTTATATTTCTAAAGTTTAGAAACAGGTGTTTTTTAAATTTGTGGGTCTTGATGGCCGGTTATTCCTCAAAGGGGATAACGGCTTGGTCAAAATAGGCGGGGTAATAGGTAAAGATGACGTCGTAGGTGGCTTTTTTGCCCGGCGCGAGGATGGGGGGATTTACGTAGGTAAAATTTACGTTGATGACCCGTCGATCTCGCCCGTAAATGATGGCCGCCACCTTAACGCGCCGGGCAGTGGTATTGCCGGCATTTTTGATAGCCCCTTTGATATGGAAAAAACCGGCTTCATCTTCAAAACGATGCGTTTCGATCACGGAGAGTTGCGGTTTGGGTTTAGGCGTTGCCGGGCGGGCAACCGCGCGCAGGCTGTACGAGGCCAATCCGGCGGGTCGGGTCAGGTTGATCAAAAAAGGAGAGGTTTCGCCGGGGGGTAGGGTATCCAGCAGGGTTTCGCCGTGGGCCACATCAATAACCGCGCCGGCGGCATCGTAAAAAGTGATGGTGATATTTGTTTCGCCTACATCCGAGGGAGAATCGTTCCGCACCTCCCCGGCAATGGTCAGCGTGTTAAAGGCATCGGTAAAATTGTGATCGCTGACCAGGCCCAACAAAACAGCATCCGGCGGCAACGCGGTGGGTTGAACCACGGGTGCAGTGGATTGGCGGGCAAAGGTATCGCCCGCGGCGGCCTTATTGCCAAAGGTGGATACGGTTGTCTGGCCTAAAATATTCTCCTGCTCGCCGTTCATATAAGTGATCCGGTAAGAATAGCCCATGCCCGGCCGCAGCATTTCATCAACAAAAGCAGGTTGGACGGCGTGAGTTTTGTAAATATAAACGCCGTAGCCGGTGCCCATATCGCTGTAAATGCGGTATGGACCGGCGGGATCAACAACATCCCAGTTTAAGGCGATGCTGCCGTTGGTCAGGGAGACGGCGTTTACCGGAATGGCTGCGCTGGCCGGCACTTGTTCCGGCTGCACCGGCGTATTGTCCGTATCAGGCAGGGCGGCTACAGCAATGGGAGTTACGTTTTGTTTTACCGGCGTCGCGGTGGCAGTAGCCGTGAGTTGAGGTGTAGGCGTGGCCGTGCGGGAAGGCGTGCGGGTGGGGGTGGCCGAGGGGCGCGGCGTGCGGGTTGGTTGGGGCGTAGGGGTGGCTGTAGAAGTTGGTGTGGCTGTGTAGGTGGGACTTGGCGTATTTGTGGGGGTGTGCGTGCTGGTTGTTGTGGGCGTTCCGGTTGGTGAGGGGGTGGGGGTTGCCGTATTGGTGGGAGGTGGTGGTTGAGTTGGTTTTAGAGTTGCGGTGGGGCTGGGGGTATCAAATACTTGATTGGCCTCGGCGGTGTGGTCTTCAAGCGGTGCGGGCGGAATATTGATGGAAGGGATAGGTGTGGGATTGGGCGGCGCAGTGTGAGTAGCGGTGGGCCTGGTTGGAGGTACGGGTGTGGGTGGTAAGGCGGCGGGCGGCGTGGCTGGCAGCGCGGCGGCTGGCTGGGGCAGTAACTGCGGCACTGAAAAAAAATCTCGTTGCCGCAGCGCATACCCTAAAGTAACCAGAATAACGCAATTGAGCGCCAACAGGTAAAGTAAAAACGCAATCTGCCAGGGTTTCCACTGCCGCATGGTGACCCTACCGCACCTTGGTGAAGATGACTTCAAAGGAGTAATGGTACAATGAATTAGCAACCCCGTTGCCGTTCTCTTTACACAACTCGTTGCGGGGGATGTCGGGCGAAATCGGGCCGATGACCTGGCTGGAGCCGTCCATCACTTCAATAAAGTATTCGCCTTTGAACATAGCAAAATCGGCCAGCCCCGGATCTTCCATTTTTGTGCCGGTGGTGATAATGGCTTCGCCGCCGCTGCCGCCATGCCAAAAAACCCTCAGTTTGATGCCCGGCAGAGCGTTCCCGGCCTCATCCTGAACGTGAGCAAAGATATGGTGTTTGCCCTGATTTTCGCAGGCCGTCAATTGGCGCATTGTGCCGATATAATCAAAATCTGGAGTAGGGGTATGGGTGGGCAGGGGAACGGCGGTGGCGCGAATGGGTGTTTGGGTGGGGGCCGGCGTGGGGGTGCCGGTTTCGGTGGGGGTCAGCGTAATGCTGGGCGTCCAGGTAGGCACCTGGGTGCTGGGCGCGGTAGGGCCGGGGGTGCGTGTTCCGGTGGGCGTAAAGGTGGGCATCGGGGTGCGGGTGGGCGGGGCCTGGGCCAGCACGCGCCGGAAATCGCCGGGCGAGTGCATCGCCAAAAGCCAGATCATGCCCCCTAAAACAACAATATTTACCAGGGCCAGGAGTGTGATCAGGACCGTCCATTGCTGCGATGTTATGGTTGCCAGTTCTTTCTTTAATTCGCTCATAACTGTATTGGGCGGTGGTCCTGCTACTGAAGGTTCGCAGGAGAGGCACACAGCTTGATTAAAGATGGGCTGCGAAACCCTATAAGGGTATGGCGGGGGTGGGTTGCTAGCGTCCTTTTCGTCTGCCCTAATAAGGCGATTCAACCGGACCCCACCCCCGCCATAACGTATGTCTCTCGGCATCATGTCTCTGCTAAATTCAGAAACGTGCCGTTAAACAACATAGATTATTGATAAGAATTAATGCCGCTAAATCTTGAGTCGAAATGAATCAACTTGACATATTCATTATATCACCCCTTATATATTATGGCAAGTAAGAAAAACGACCCACTACCTAAAAATTTTGATCCAATTCTATCCGCAACCCCAATTTTTGGCCGGCGCATCGGCAAATTGCGTGCTTTTTATCCCCATTGGGATTTCAAATAAGTTACCATAACTAATCTTTATCAATACACCCGTAAATTGGCCGGAAAAAGGGGGTTGACATGGCAATTTGGCTATGATATAATACCGACGTCGCTTGCGATAAACAGTACAATATTTTTTAGTGACCCCAATCCAATGGCCAGGAGGGTACGTCTTACCTGGCTAATTATTTATAGAAACAATTCTCCAGCCGGTACTTTTCCACTCAGTAACCTATAAGTAGACGTAGATTTATGCGGTAAGACCTCCTGGTTATTCTTTGTTTAATTTTCTTTTATTTTTTCATGCGTGTACAAATTACACCTGCTATTTGAAAATCTAACTATCTATGCCTGGAAAAATTTCTAACGGCAGGGCTTGAGGTGAGTATGGAAGACGTAAAAACATTAGAAGAGAACGTTGTCGAAGTAGAAACTCTGGAAATTAAAGACGAAAATGAAACCAATATTTTAGAAGAATTAATGAACAAAGCCACTGCCAGTGGCTATCTAACCACCGATGATCTGTTAGCCAGTTTTCCGGAAGTAGAAGAAAACATGGCCCAACTGGAAGAGATTTTTATCCAGTTGATCAACCAGGGCATCGAAGTTTACGCCGATGCCGAAGAGGCCGAAGAACAACAACGCCTCAAAGAACAATCCCCCGAAGAAGTCACTATTCCCGCCATTGATCCCTTTGATCTGAGCGGTATCGCGGCGGATGATACAATTAGTCTCTACCTTAAAGAAATGGCTCGGGTGCCGCTGCTGGCCCCCGCCGAAGAAATTATGCTGGCCAAAGCGCTCGAAAAAGGCCGCAATGCGCATAAAAAAATGCGGCGTACCCGTCCCCATGAAGAAGAATTGCTCAAATTACGCCGTTTTGTGCGCGACGGCAATCGCGCGCGCGACCATCTGATCCAGGCCAACACCCGGCTGGTGGTCAGCATTGCCAAAAAATATATGGGCCAGGGCGTTCCTTTCTCTGATCTTATTCAAGAGGGCAACCTGGGCTTGATGAAGGCCGTTGAAAAATTTGATTACCGCCGGGGCTATAAATTCAGCACCTACGCCACCTGGTGGATTCGCCAGGCCATTACCCGCGCCCTGGCCGACCAGGGCCGTACTATCCGTGTGCCGGTCCACATGAGCGACCGCATTCGCAAACTCCACCAGGTCTCTCGCCAGTTAGAGCAGGTATGGGGCCGCAAACCCACCCCCGAAGAACTGGCCGATTACATGGACCTGGACGCCTCCAAAGTCCGCTGGATGCTGCGCGTCAGCCGCCACCCGGTTTCTTTGGAACGCCCCGTTGGCGAAGAAGAAGACAGCGAATTGGGCAACTTTATTGAAGACGAAGACGCGCCCACCCCGCCCGATACCGCCTTCCACCATCTCTTACAAGAAAAGCTGGAAGATGTGCTCAGCACGCTCACCCCGCGTGAAGCCCGGATTCTGCGCCTGCGCTTTGGCCTGCAAAACGGCCGCAGCTACACCCTGGAAGAAGTCGGTAAAAAATTTGGCCTCACCCGCGAACGGATCCGCCAGATAGAAGGCCAGGCCCTGCGTAAACTGCGCCACCCGCGCCGCAGCCGCCAGCTTCGAGATTATCTGGGATAACGCTTAACCTGAAACACAAGGGCAGCCGCGCGGCTGCCCTTTTTTGTTCTTAAGCTGTCATAATTTTATTGTGACAATTATCACTTGTAAAATTCATGCAAACGAGTAAGATTCTATTGACAACAGTGATAGCGTGTTTGTGTTTATGGGAGGAGCCATAATCATGAGACAACAATTGGTCAAAAATTGGATGACAGCCGAGGTGATCACCGTTGTTCCCGATACCCCGCTAACCGAGGCCCACCGCCTGATGACGGATAATAATATCCGCCGCTTGCCGGTTCTTAAAAACAATCGGCTGGTAGGCATTGTCACGCGGGGTGATATTCGTGAAGCCGAACCATCGACCGCCACCTCGCTGACGATGTGGGAAATGAATTATCTCATTTCCAAATTAAAAGTTAAAGATGTAATGGCGCGTAATCCGGTCAGCATTTCCGTCAACGCCACCATCGCCGAGGCCGCCAAACTGATGCTGGCTCATAAAATCAGCACGCTGCCGGTGATGGACAATAAAAAAATAGTGGGCATCATCACCGAATCCGACATCTTCCGAATGATCGTTCAGGCCTGGCAAAGCCTGTAAGCGGCTTGTTATAGCTTTTTGTTTGATTGTGCTACAATATAATGCAAAATGTTGAAGTCCGGGGGGAAACAACTGAAGCGGGCAATCTCCATTCTACAAACTGCGCGATTTACGTTTAAGAACAAGAGATACGATGCTGTACCTCATTTCCCCTTCCTGTTATGTATTCCATATTTATGTAGGAAAGCCTTGCGTAAGAGAGAAGAATTTCAGCAAATAAATCGAAGAATTTCAGAGCCTTCCACCGGCAGCCTGCAACGTTATCGATTGCAGGTGAGCGGCGTAGTGCAGGGGGTTGGCTTCCGGCCCTTTTTGCACAACCTGGCCCGGCAGTTGCAGGTGAACGGCTGGGTGCGGAATACGTCTATTGGCGTAGAAATGGAAGTGCAGGGAACGCCCGCCGCGCTGGCCCAATTTGTCGATCAATTGCAGCATAACGCCCCTCCACTGGCCCGGATTTTGGATTTGGATACAACGACGATCCCAACTGTCGTCGATCAACCGGCCGGTCTAGAAATCCGCCCCAGCCGCGCCCGGAGTGGACGCACCCTGGTTTCGCCCGATGTGGCCACCTGCGAGTTGTGCCGCCGGGAGGTTTTTGATCCGTCGGACCGGCGCGCCCACTACGCCTTCACCAACTGCACCCACTGCGGCCCGCGGTTTACCATTATAAATGATCTGCCCTACGACCGCCCCGCCACCACCATGGCCGATTTTTCGCTCTGCGAAGCCTGCGCCCGCGAATACAAAGACACCCACGACCGCCGCTTTCACGCCCAACCCGTGGCCTGCCCGGACTGCGGCCCGACGGTGTGGTACACGTCTGTTGATGAAGCGCCTGACTTGACGACTCACACCCCCACCGCTGATGATGCCCTGGCTGCCGCCGTGGATTGCCTGAATCGGGTCGGCGTAATTGCTCTGAAAGGGCTGGGCGGCTTTCACCTGGCCTGCCGGGCCGATAGCAGTAAGGCCATCACCCGCCTGCGCACCCACAAAAATCGCCCGGCCAAACCGCTGGCGGTGATGGTGCGTACCGCAGCCGAAGCCGAGAATTATTGCCAGGTCAGTCCGGCGGAAGCCGCGCTGCTCACCGCGCCGGAAGCGCCCATTGTGCTGCTGCGCAAACGAACTGACGGCAAGGCCAAAAAGCTGGCCCCGGAGATTTCGCCCCACAACAGCACCATCGGCATCATGCTGCCCTACACGCCGCTGCACCACCTGCTGCTGGATCGGGCCGGCGCGCTCCTGGTGATGACCAGCGGCAACCGTCGCGGCGAACCGCTGTGCATTGATAATGATGATGCCCGCGCTGGCTTGAGCGCCTATTGCGATGGCTTTCTCTTTCACAACCGCCCCATTGCCCGCCGCTGCGACGACAGCGTGATGTTTGTGGCCCACTTTGCCGATACGTCCGTTGTCCAGCCCATCCGCCGCAGCCGGGGATTGGCCCCCCTGCCTGTTTTGCTGCCCAAATCGTTGGTGTTAGACACGCCGCTGGTGGCCGCGGGCGCGGATTTGAAGACCGTGCCGGCCCTGGCCGTCGAGCGGCAGGTGTTTCTGACCCAGCACATCGGTGATATGGACAACCTCAAAGCGCGAGAAGAACACGCCCGCGCCATCGCTGATTTTGAACAATTTTTCCGCATCCAACCCCGGGCCGTAGTTTGCGATTTGCATCCCGGTTACGCGAGTACGCGCTATGCCCGTGAGCGGGCCGAAGCCGAAAACCTGCCCTTGATTGAAGTGCAGCACCATTACGCCCACATTGCCGCCTGCCTGGCCGAAAACAACCACACCGGCCCGGCCATCGGTCTGAGTTTCGACGGCACCGGCCTGGGTACCGACGGCCACATCTGGGGCAGCGAGGTGCTGCTGGTCGATCTGAACAATTTTGAGCGCCGCTACCATTTGCAATACCTGCCCCTGCCCGGCGGCGATGCAGCCACGCGGCGGCCCTATCGTATTGCGCTGGCCTATCTGCGCGCGCTGCTGCCTGATCTGGATGTGAGGCGACTCTTCTCCGATGTGCCGGAGTGGGAATTATCAACGCTGGACAAAATGCTGGCTCAAAATTTGAACACGCCGCAAACCAGCAGCATGGGCCGCCTGTTCGATGCCGTCAGCGCCTTGCTGGGCTTGTGCGTGGAAGCCACCCACGAAGCCCAGGCCGCGATGGCGTTGGAAAACGCCGCGCTGCAAAGTGATTTTGATGGCCCGGCCTATCCGTTTGAATTGTTTGACGGTGAAATCCGCTTGGCCGAATTATTTGCTCACCTGGTGGCCGATCATCAGAATGGTGTTTCCGCGCCAAGCATCGCCCGCCGCTTTCATCAAACGGTGGCCGAAATGGCCGTCACAGCAGTCACAGCGGTTCGCGCGCAAACCGAAGCCAACGCAAAGCGAGTTGATCAGGTTGCGCTTTCCGGCGGAGTCTGGCAAAATCGACTCCTTCTGGAAATGGCCGTGCCGCTGTTGGAACAGGCCGGATTTGAAGTGCTGTTGCATCACAGCGTGCCCGCCAATGATGGCGGCCTGGCTTACGGACAGGTCGCGGTGGCCGCAGCCAGATTACAAAATGAAAAGATATAGTGTGCTGCGTATTTGTTTTTACGCAATACGTAAAACATTTTTTAGCGACGTATGGAGTAAATTATGTGTTTAGGAATTCCCGGTAGAATAACCAAAATCTGGACCGACGAGCAGAGCAAGTTGCCCATGGCCAAAGTTGACTTTGGCGGCGTAGGCAAAGAAGTCTGCCTCTCGCTGGAGCCGGACGCCCAGGTAGACGAGTACGTGCTGGTTCACGTGGGCTTTGCCATCAGCCGCATCGACGAAGAAGAGGCCCATCAAACCCTGGAACTGTTGAATCAGATGGGTGAATTGGCCGAGGAGTTGGGCGAAGCGCCGGCTTAACATATCTGCGATAACCGGCCTTGGCTGCTGACCTCCGATAAAAATAAACGGTGGTCGGTTGTCCGTGGCCGGTTGTCGCTGAAGGAGTTACCATGAAGTATCTTGACGAATATCGCGCCGCCGCCGCCGTGCATAATGTGCTGGCGGAAATCAAAAAGAGCGTCACCCGCCGCTGGACCTTGATGGAGGTGTGCGGCGGCCAAACCCACAGTATCATCCGGCACGGCCTGGATCAATTGCTGCCCGATGAAATCGAGCTGGTTCACGGGCCGGGCTGCCCCGTATGCGTCACCCCGCTGGAGCTAATTGACAAAGCCCTGGCCCTGGCCGCCCGCCCGGACGTGATTTTTACCAGTTATGGCGATATGCTGCGTGTGCCCGGCACGTTTGTCTATTCCGAAACCGGCACCCAGGCCAACGACCTGTTCAGCGTGAAAAGCCGGGGCGGCGATGTGCGTATCGTTTACTCGCCGCTAGACTCGCTCAAAATCGCCCGCGAAAACCCCGATAAAACCGTGGTCTTTTTCGCTATCGGTTTTGAAACCACCGCCCCGGCCAACGGCATGGCCGTGCAGCAAGCCGCCCGTGAGGGTCTGGAAAATTTCTGCGTGCTGGTCAGCCACGTGACCGTGCCGCCGGCCATCACCGCCATCATGGAAGCCCCGGAAACGCGCGTCAACGGCTTTTTGGCCGCCGGCCACGTCTGCACAATTATGGGCGTCAACGAGTACCGGCCCCTGGCTGAAAAATATAATATTCCCATTGTTGTAACCGGCTTTGAACCGCTGGACCTGGCCTACGGCATTTTGAACATTGTCAAACAGCTTGAAGCCGGCACGAACGGCGTGGAAAACGCCTACGCCCGCACCGCTCCCAACCAGGGCAACCGCGCCGCGCAAAACGTGATTGCCGATGTGTTTGAAACCTGCGACCGGGCCTGGCGCGGCATCGGCGTGATCCCGCAGAGCGGCTACCGCTTGCGCGAGAAATACGCCCAATTTGACGCCGAACGCCGCTTCCCCGATGTGGGCGCGATGCAGTCGGTTGAACCGGACATCTGCCGCAGCGGCGAAGTGCTGCAGGGGCTGCTCAAACCCGATCAATGCCCCGCCTTCGGCAAGCAGTGTACCCCGCTGACGCCCCTCGGCGCGACCATGGTCTCCAGCGAGGGCGCGTGCGCGGCCTACTACAAATATGGACGTATTCACGAAGTTGCATAGTTGGGTGATTAGAGATTGGAGATTGAAGTCGAGCTAATCTCTAATCACCAATCACCAATCACCAATTACCATTACCGGAGAAGAGTTTATTGACAATGACCAACACCTTCAACCTCACCAACTTTGTTTGCCCTGTCCCCCTGCGCCGTTACCCCCAAATTGTAATGGGCCACGGCAGCGGCGGGCAGATGATGAATGAACTGATTGAATACCTCTTTGTTCCTGCATTTGCCAATACTGAAACACCTGAGCTGTTGAGTGATGCGGCGGTATTGGATGTGGCCGATGTCCTGTCCGACGGCAGCCGCCTGGCCTTCAGCGCCGACAGTTTTGTGGTCAGCCCGGCCATTTTCCCCGGCGGCGACATCGGCAGCCTGGCCGTTCACGGCACCGTCAATGATCTGGCGATGATGGGCGCGCGCCCGCTCTACCTTTCGGCCAGCTTCATTTTGGAAGAAGGATTGGCCATGGATACGCTGGGCCAGATTGTCGAGTCGATGGCCGCGGCAGCCCGAAAAGCTGAGGTGTGGGTGATCACGGGTGATACCAAAGTGGTAGAGCGCGGTCACGGCGATGGCCTGTACATCAACACCACCGGCGTGGGCGTCATTGCGCCCCAGGTGAACCCAACTCCCGGTCGCATCACCCCCGGCGATGTTCTGATTGTCAACGGCCCGCTGGGCGATCACGGCGTGGCGATCATGAGCCTGCGCGCCGGCCTGCAATTTGAAACTGAAATTGTCAGCGACTCCGCCTCCTTGAACGGGCTGGTGGCCCAGATGCTGCAAGCCTGCCCCAACATTCACGCCATGCGCGACCTGACTCGCGGCGGCCTGGCCTCGGCCGCCAACGAACTGGCCCGCGATACCGCCGTGGGCCTGGAAATTGAAGAATCCGCCGTGCCGGTGCGGCCTGCGGTGGCCGCAGCTTGCGAAATGTTGGGGCTTGATCCATTGCAAGTGGCCAACGAGGGCAAACTGCTGGCCGTGGTGCCGGCTGACTCTGCGGATGCGGTGCTGGCAGCGATGCAAAACCATCCTCTGGGCCGGGAGACAGCCGTCATCGGCCGGGTCACTGAGAGCCATCCCGGCGCGGTAGTGGGCCTCACGGCCATTGGCAGCCGGCGGGTCATCGACCTGCCGCCCGGCGAGTTGCTGCCGCGTATTTGCTGAGACCGGATGATCAAATTATCGAAAAGAAAATGACATCTGTCAGATTTCCTTGTGACAGATGTCACTATTATTACCCCGCGAATTCCCCTATACTACATCATAGGAAACAAGTAGGTTTGCGTTTGTAAAGAATAGGCAACGCTCCCGCCAACCTTTCCTCTTTACCCACCACAGGTGCAGATACAACACGTCATTATCTCAAAACTGTAAATGGATACCGTTTCTTCAGGAGTCAGCATGTTTTTACGTGATATTTTAACGCTAACCCAGGCGCAAATTTTTTCGCCCGACCCCGCCGGCCCGCTGGCTGAAGCCGATCTCGACCGGGAAGTTGCCTGCGCCTTTGGCGCGGATTTAATGAGCGACGTGCTCTGTTACGACATCACCCACGGTTTGTTGATTACCGGACTGTGCAACCCGCAGGTAATGCGCACCGCCGAAATGGCCGATGTAACCGCCGTTTTGCTGGTGCGGGGCAAAATCCCTGCGCCGGAAACCATCCGCCTGGCCCAACAGGTGGGCATTCCGCTGCTGGGGACCTCGATGACCATGTTTGAAAGCTGTGGCCGGTTGTACCAGGCCGGGCTGGTGGCCGCGGAGTCTCTATAAACATCCTTGTTAAACAGAGAGGCTGACAATGGCGCAGGACCTCATGCAAGAACCAAAAATCGCCGATATCCGCGCCGGCATTATCACCCGCGTTGAAGAACTGGCCTACGAGATCAAAATTGAAGAGGTGATGACGCGTGAGATAAAAACGGTGGTGGAAACCACCAAAATTGCCACAGTCCTGGATATCTTCCGTGAAGCCCGTATCTCTGGCGCGCCGGTAGTGGCTAACAGTCACCTGGTGGGCGTGATCAGTATCGAAGACCTTATCAAAGCCTTACGCGATTCCGGGCGCAGCGAGTTGAACGTAAACGTAGCCGATTATATGACCACCGACGTTATCACCATCCAGGCCCAGGACCCCATTGTGGAAGCGCTCAAACTCTTTGCCAAAACGCACGTGGGCCGGCTGCCGGTGGTGGATGAATCGGGCCAACTGGTGGGTATTCTCACCAAAGGCGATATTACTCGCGGGCTGCTCTCCGCGCTTCAGCAGGATTATCAGGAAGAAGAGGTGCGCCGCTACCGGGCCAGCCACCTCTTTGAAGATATTTTATCCGACCGGACCAGTTTGATCCTGCGCTACCGGGTCAAACAGGGCGATTTTACCCACGGCGGCACCGCCTCGAGCAAGATCAAACAGACCCTGCTGCGGCTGGGCGCGAACCCGCAAATTGCCCGGCGCTGCGGCATCGCCATTTACGAAGCTGAAATGAATTTGATCATCCACAGCACCAACGGCGGTGAGATTTACGTAGAAGTTGAACCGTACGAGATCGTACTGGAAACCATCGACGATGGCCCCGGCATTGAAAACGTAGAGTTGGTGATGCAGCCTGGCTATTCTACCGCTTCGGAAGCGGTCCGAGAGTTGGGCTTTGGCGCGGGCATGGGGCTGGTCAACATCAAACGGTGTGTGGATGAGATGAAGTTGGAATCGACGCCCGGCCAGGGTTCCCGATTGATCATGAAAATCAAACTAGAATCGAAACAGTTTGATAAAAAAGCCAGAAAAAAGGAGGACAAGGATGACGCTGCAAGAACTTATTGACGCCCTGGATTTGACCCTGCTGACCGCAGAAAAAGATTTTGACCAGATCACGCCCACCAGTGGTTACACCTCAGATTTGTTGAGCTGCGTGATGGCCGGTGCCAAAAGCCGCAGCGTATGGGTAACACTGCAAGCCCACGCCAATGTGGTGGCCGTGAGCGCGCTGTTAGACGTTTGCGCGGTAATCATTACCGAAGACGCCCAGCCGGAAGCGGCGGTAATTGACAAAGCCAATGAAGAAGGCGTGATCCTGCTCTCCACCGACCACCCAACCTTCTACGTGGTAGGCAAACTGTGGGAAATGGGGTTACGAGCGTAAGACGTGTTAAAAACCTTTGTGGCCGAGCTGCACCTGCATACGGTGGTGTCGCCATGCGCGGCGGTAGAAATGATCCCGCCGTTGATTGTGCGGGAGGCGGTGGCGCGGGGCATTAACCTGATGGCCGTAACCGACCACAATACCACGGCCAATGTGGCCGCCGTGCAAAAAGCCGCTGCGAATTCTGATGTAACCGTACTGCCCGGCATGGAATTGCAAACCAAAGAAGAAGTTCATCTTTTGTGTTTATTTGATACGCTCGACCAGATGGCGGCCTGGCAAATATTTGTCGATAACCGGATGCCGCGATTGGAAAACAACATTGAATATTTTGGCGAGCAGTTTGTGGTAGATGAAACCGGCGAGTTTATCCGGCGGGAAGAACAATTGTTGTTGACCTCGGCCCAAATTTCGCTGGACGAGGCGGTAGCCGAAGTGACCCGGCTGGAAGGATTGGCCATCCCGGCCCACGTGAACCGCTCCTCGTTCAGCCTGATCGCCAATCTGGGCTTTGTGCCGGTGGACATTCCGTTTGAAGCTTTGGAGATTTCCCGGCACATTACGCCGGCGGCGGCGCAAGAAACGTTCCCGCAGTTGCAGCAGTATCCGCTGATCCAGAGCGGCGACGTTCACTACCTGCACGAATTTCTGGGCACGACTCACTTTCAACTGGCCGCGCCCACCCTGTCCGAGATGAAACGGGCCTTTTTAGCCGAAGATCAACGCTCGGTAGAAATTTGCGTCCGGTAACCGGCCTGCTTTTTGATGACAATCATCCTTGTTTTGAATGACATTTGTCATTTGACAACAAGGTTGATAAGTGATAAAGTTCACAACTAAAGTTCTTAAAATAAATGATTGTATGATGGAGAAATTCATGCTACGAGAGTTGGAAAACATAGCCGCAACCGATCCCCTGGCCAACCCCGAACAACGCGCCCTGATTGACCAAATTCTGCTTGAAAACAAAGACGTACCCGGAGCCACCATGGTGGTTCTCAACGAACTGCAAACCCAGATTGGATACATTTCCACCCCAATGCAGGCGTATGTGGCGCAAAAACTGCGCGTACCTATGAGCGAAGTTAACGGGGTGGTTTCATTTTACTCCTTCTTCACTACCACCCCGCGCGGAAAACATACCATCAAATTCTGCCTGGGCACCGCCTGTTACGTGGGCGGTACGCCCGGCTTGGTAGATAAAACCAGGGAAGTGTTGGGCGTGAACCCCGGCGAAACCACCGAGGACGGGGCCATTACCGTGGAAACGTGCCGCTGCATTGGCGCGTGCAGCCAGGCTCCGGCCATCGTCATTGATAAAACGGTCAAAGGGCGGGTTCATCCCAACCAGTTGCCGCAAATCTTGAAGAAGTATCAGGAATAGAGTGTCTGAATGGGTTTTGTTCTGCCGATGCGCGGCCCCAAAATTAGCAGAAAAATCATTCAATTTTTTGTATTGGGTTTTACCGCAATTACATTGGCAGGAATTTTATTCTTATTTCCGGCAGTATCGCCGGTTCGGGCTGCTAATGGTATAGATGATGTAACTATTCTGCAAGCCAGATCAGCTATCACCATTTATTTACCTGTTATCTACCGAAGCCCAACACCGGCAGAGGAGTTGGTTGATTTAATCAATGCCGAACGAATCCGGCAGGGACGAAGCCCACTGGAGATCGATGGGTTGATTATGGATGTGGCCGAAGCTCACAGCCAGGATATGATTAACCGAAATTTTTTTGATCACACTAATCCAGATGGGCTAACACCGGGAGATCGACTGAGTAATGCCGGTTATACGTGGTCTTGGTCGGGTGAAAATATTGGAGCGGGATACACCACTCCCCAGGCAATGTTTAATGCCTGGATGAATAGTTCGGGGCATCGCAATAATATCCTATCGGCAAACTATACCAAAATTGGCATCGGGTATGTAACCGGTGGATATTACGGCCATTACTGGACGGCTGATTTTGCCAGACCGGCACCTTAAAGGATTGAAAGGTAGCAAGTTGTGCGTGAAATTGCGCTGCATATCTTAGACATCGCCGAAAACAGCGTGGCCGCCAACGCCACCCGCGTTGAAATTTTGGTAGATGAAGATTTGCAAAATGACCGGCTCAAAGTTGTGGTTCAAGATAATGGCAAGGGAATGGATGTCGAAATCGCCGCCCGTATTGTCGATCCGTTTGTTACCAGCCGGACTACGCGAAAAGTGGGGCTGGGCATCCCCCTGTTCAAGGCCGCGGCGGAAGCCTGCAACGGCTACTTAAAAATTGAGTCTGCGGCAGGCAAGGGCACCCGCCTGGAAGCGGAGTTCCAATACAGCCACATCGACCGGATGCCGTTGGGCGACCTGCCCGGCACTATCCTGCACCTGATGATCGGCCATCCTGACGTACACTGGCTGTTTCATTATCAGGTAGGCGATAACGCCTTTACTTTTGATGATCAGCCCATCAAGGAAGAATTAGGCGATGTCCCGCTCACCGAACCGGCTGTTTTAACCTTTTTGCGGCAAATGTTGGAAGAAGGCGTTGCCAGAGTTCAAACGACATTAAACGTTGCAACATTAGAACGTTAAAACCAAGGAGCAAAAAATGCCAGCCATAAAATCACTCGAAGAACTGAGAAAAATCAAAGAAGAAGCGCTGCAAAAACGCGAAGCCACCCAGAAATCGGGCCGGATACAAATTACGGTGCCGATGGGAACCTGCGGCATCGCCGCCGGCGCGCGCCAAACCATGAAAGCCGTGCTGGATACCATCGAAAAAGAAAATCTGAGCGATGTGGTGGTGCGCCAAACCGGCAACAGCGGCCTGGACGAATGGGAACCCATCATCAAAGTAGCCGTGGCCGGCCAGCCCGAAGTGACCTACGGCAAAATAACCCCGGAAAAGGCCGAGCGCATCATGCGCGAGCACGTGATGCAGGAAAAAGTTGTGGATGAGTTTGTTATTCAAGAATAGAAATATTTCAGGTTCAACAAGATTTCAGGGATTGATAGACAAGTAATAGGATGTATTTCGTATTGCATATTTAGATTATGGAATACGTGAGACGCCCTACATTTTAATCCCCGAAATCCCAAAGAGCCAGGTTCAATTATCGAAATCAACCCGAAGAGAGTGTAGACCGTATGAAATTTTATCGAAGCCATGTATTAGTGAGCGTAGACCCCGCCTGTATCGACCAAGGCGCGTACCAGGTGCAGGGCGCGCTGCAAGACGAATTGACCCGGCAAAGCCTGGCCCAAGAGGTGCAGGTGCTGGACACCCCCGCCATCGACCTGTGCGTGGGCGGCGCCGAAATGATGATCTACCCCGACGGCGTGCATTACGCCAACGTAACCGTTGACGACATCCCGGCGCTGGTGGAAGAACATTTCCTCAAAGGCCGCGTGGTCGAAAAACTGCTGGCCCCGGTGCAGGAAGTGGTTGAAGATGAAGAACTCGGCCCGCCCAAACCCAAAGAGGTGCGGGTGGTGCTGCGCAACTGCGGCGTGATTGATCCCGAAAACATCGAAGAGTACATTGCCGAAGACGGCTACATGGCCCTGGGTAAAACCCTGCTGGAAATGTCGCCGGAGCAGGTGATTGACGAGGTGTTGGCCTCCGGCCTGCGCGGGCGTGGCGGGGCCGGTTTCCCGGCGGCCAGAAAATGGCAGTTTGCCCGCAACGCGCCCGGCACGCCCAAATACCTCATCTGCAATGCCGATGAAGGCGACCCAGGCGCGTTTATGAACCGCCGCGTGTTGGAAAGCGATCCCCACTCCGTGGTGGAAGGCATGATCATTGCCGGTTACGCCATTGGCGCTAACCGGGGCTACATCTATTGCCGCGCCGAATACCCCGTGGCCGTGGAACGGCTTAACATCGCCATCAAACAGGCCCGCGCCTACGGCCTGCTGGGCGACGATATTTTAGGCAGCGATTTCTCTTTTGATCTGGAAGTACGGATGGGCGCCGGCGCGTTTGTGTGCGGCGAAGAAACCGCGCTGATGGCGTCCATCGAAGGCCAGCGCGGCGAACCTCGCCCCCGCCCGCCGTTTCCCGCCGTGTCCGGCTTGTGGGGCAAACCCACCAACATCAACAACGTGGAAACTTACGCCAACGTGCCCCAAATCATCCTCAAAGGAGCCGATTGGTTTGCCGCGATGGGTACTGAAAAGAGCAAAGGCACCAAAACCTTTGCCATTGCCGGCGATGTGGTCAATGCCGGTCTGATTGAGGTGCCGATGGGCATCACCCTGCGCGAAGTGATTTTTGATGTGGGCGGCGGCATCAAGGATGGCCGCAAATTCAAAGCGGTGCAAACCGGCGGCCCGATGGGCGGCTGCTTGCCCGTTGAATATTTGAATATGCAGGTTGATTACGAATCGTTGGTATCCGCCGGCTCGATGATGGGGTCCGGTGGGATGATCGTGATGGACGAAGATACCTGTATGGTTGATATTGCCCGCTTCTTTATGGAATTCACCCAGGAAGAAAGCTGCGGCAAGTGTACGCCCTGCCGCGTGGGTACCAAACGCATTTTGGAAATTCTCAACCGCATCTGCGCCGGCGAGGGCAAAGAGGGCGATATTGAAACTCTGGAAATGCTCTGCGCCGAGATCAAACAGACCAGCCTGTGCGGGCTGGGCCAGGGCGCGCCCAACCCGGTGGAAAGCACCCTCAAACATTTTCGCCACGAATACGAAGCCCACATCCACGAAAAACGGTGCCCCTCCGGCGTCTGCCGCGATCTGGTGCGCGCCCCCTGCGTTAATACCTGCCCGGCGGGCGTGGACAGCCCGGCCTATCTGGCCCTGGTTTCGCAAGGCCGCTACGCCGAAGGGCTGGCCGTGCATCGTGACGCTAACCCGTTTGCCCTGGTGTGTGGCCGCGTTTGCCCCGCCTTTTGCGAGACCAAATGCCGGCGCGGCAAACTCGACCAGCCGATTGCCATTCGCCTGGTCAAACGGTTTATGGCCGACCGCTTTTACGCCGAAGCCTGGGAGCCGGAAAAACTGGCCCCGCCTAAATACAAAAAAGTGGCCGTGGTCGGCGCCGGCCCGGCGGGTCTGACCGCCGCGCTGCGCCTGTCTCAACAGGGCTACGAAGTGACCGTGTTTGAACGCATGCTCCAGCCCGGCGGCATGATGACCTACGGCATCCCCGGCTACCGCCTGCCGCGCGAGCCGCTCTTTGCCGAGATCAACCACATCCGCCGCGCGGGCGTGGAGATTGAGCTGGGCCAGGAATTGGGCCGCGATTTCACCATTGACTCGTTGCAGGAGGATGGTTTTGACGCGGTGGTGCTGGCTTTGGGATCGCACAAGAGCCAGCGCCTGGGCATGCCGGGTGAAGACAAAGAGGGCGTGTACCACGGCGTCAACTTCTTGCGGGATATTGCCCTCAACCGCGCCCCCAATGTAGACGGCCAGCGCATTGTGATTGTGGGCGGCGGTGATGTGGCCATCGACTCGGCCCGTTCGGCCTGGCGGCTGGGCGCGGCGGAAGTGCATGTGGTGTATCGCCGCGAGGAAGCGGACATGCCCGCCCACCGCGAAGAAATTGAAGCGGCCAAGGAAGAGGGGGTGCAGTTCCATTTCCTGGTCAACCCGATGGCCGTGCTGGGCCACCGCTCCGTGACCGGTATCCGTTTGCAGCGCCAGATGTTGGGTGAGTTTGATGCCAGCGGGCGCCGGCGGCCCAAGCTCATTGCCAAATCCGAGTTTGACATTGCCTGCGATCTCATCATCCCCGCCATCGGCCAGTACACCGATTTTGACTGGATGCAGGACAATACCGTTGAAACCGAGCGCGCCTCGCGGGTCAAAGTGGGCGGCGCTCAAAACACCACCCGCGAGGGCGTGTTTGCCGCCGGCGACTGCGTGAGCGGCCCGGCCACGGTGATTGACGCGGTGGCGCAGGGGAACAAAGTGGCCATGGCCGTGGATCAATGGCTGACCACCGGCAAAGTGGAACGCATTGTCTACCAACCGCAACGGCACGACATGGCCCAATATGTCAAACTGGAAGATTACGCCCAGGCTCGCCGGGCCGTGCCGCGCATTCTGCCCGCCGACTGGCGCGTGGGCACCGGTTTTGCCGAGATCGAAATGGGTTTTGACGAAACCATGGCCCAGGAAGAAGCCAAACGCTGCCTGCGCTGCGATCTGGAATGGCTGGAGCGTAAAGAGCTGCCGATTCCGGAGCCGGAGGGCGCATAAAAAAAATACATAGAGAAACGCAGAGGAGCCACAGAGATACGCAGAGAGATTTTATATTTATTTTAAACCAACCTACCAACCATAAACCTTAGAAATTCTCTGTGAAGCTC
>CAZTFF010000046.1:0-8814 GCA_964612485.1 uncultured Caldilineaceae bacterium | reverse complement strand
ATTTATTTTAAACCAACCTACCAACCATAAACCTTAGAAATTCTCTGTGAAGCTCTGCGTGTTCTCAGCGCATCTCTGTGTAATTTTCTAAACTTTCTCAAAGGAGAGGGGTATGGCTATAGATGTCAACATAAAAAAAGATGTAGCTGCAATTGTGCAAGCGGCCGTAGAAAAGCACGGCGCCACGCGGGACGCGCTGATCCCTATTCTGACCGAGGTCAACGACGAATTGGGGTACCTAACCCCGGCGGCCATGACCGAGATCAGCCAATCGCTGCGAGTGCCGGACAGCCAGTTGTTTGAAACGGCCAGTTTTTACCGGATGCTGTCTACCAAGCCGCGCGGCAAGCACGTGGTGCAATTTTGCGAGAGCGCGCCCTGCCACGTGATGGGGGGGCGCAAAATTTTACCGGTTCTCAAAGAAGCGCTGGGCCTGGAACCGGGTGAAACCAGCGAAGACGGCCAGTGGACGCTGCTGACCGTGAGTTGCCCCGGCGTGTGCGGCGTGGGACCGGTGATGATGGTGGATGACGAGGTGTATGGCAACCTCACCCCGGAACGCATCCCCGAAATATTGGCCGATTACCGGGAAGGAGATGGATCATGACCGCCATTCGCTCAATGGTACTGGTATCCGGCGACCGGCAGAGTCTGGCCCGGGGCGCGGGAGCGGTGTACGAAACATTGCAGGCCGAAATCAATAATTTTGGCTTGCAAGATGAAATTTCGGTGATGATGACGGGTGATGTGGGGCGGCACGACGCCCTGCCGTTGGTGATTGTCTATCCCGAAGCCGTCACGTACGGCCCGATCACCCCGGACGACGTGCCGTTTCTGGTGGAAGAACATCTCTACAAGGGACGCGTAGCGGAAAAGCTCAAGGCTTCCCCCCGTGAGTTGACCGGCCAGATTGCATGGCTGTCGAGTCGGGAGGGTACGTTGCCCGCCGAACAGCGCATTGTTTTGCGCCGGGCCGGGTTGATCGATCCCGAAAGCATTGAGGATTACATTGCTCACGAAGGCTACGAAGCCTTGGGCAAAGCGCTGACCACAATGGAACCGGGCGAGGTCATTCAAAATATTGTCGATGCGGGCCTGCGGGGACGCGGCGGCGCGGGATTTCCTACCGGGATGAAATGGCGCTTTGTAGCCAAAACCGATAACTATCCCAAGTACGTTATTTGCAATGCCGACGAGAGCGAACCCGGCACCTTCAAAGACCGGGTGATTATTGAAGGCGACCCGCACAGTCTCATCGAAGCGATGGCCATCACGGCCTACGCTGTTGGCGCGAGTGAGGGCTATATTTACGTGCGCGGCGAATACAAACTGGCCCAACAACGGCTGGCTACCGCCATCGAGCAAGCCCGCGAGATGGGGCTGCTGGGCCAGGGTATTTTTGGCACTGATTTTGATTTCGACATCCACATCCATGCCGGCGCGGGCGCGTACATCTGCGGCGAAGAAACCGCGCTCATCGAGTCAATCGAAGGCAAACGCGGCGAACCGCGCAACCGCCCGCCGTACCCCACCACGCACGGCTTGTGGGGCAAACCCACGGTGGTGAACAATGTGGAAACCCTGGCCAATGTTCCGGCCATCATTCTGAACGGGCCGCAATGGTTCCTGGATTTTGGCACCAAAAGCAGCCCCGGCACCAAAGTTTATACCATTCTGGGCAACGTCAACGCCACCGGCTTGATCGAGGTGCCGATGGGTATCACCCTGCGCGAGGTGATTGCCATTTACGGCAAAGGGATGGAAAACGGCGGCTCGCTGAAATTAGCCCAGACCGGCGGCTCCAGCGGCTCCATTATCCCGGCCAGTTTGCAGGATACACCAATGGATTACGACTCGTATGGACGGGCCGGCGTATCATTAGGCTCCGGCGCGCTGCTGATTTGTGATGAGGATACCTGCGTGGTTGATCTGGCCCGCGTACTGCTGAACTTTTTTACCATAGAAAGCTGCGGCAAATGCACGCCATGCCGGGTAGGCGGCAAACGCGCCCGCCAGATTCTAACCAACATCGCCGAAGGCACCGGCAGCATGGAAGACCTGGACCATCTGGACCACATTGCCGAAAACCTGGCGATGCTGTCTAACTGCGGCCTGGGCCAGACCGCGGCTGTACCCATTCGGGATGCGCTGCGCCATTTCCGGGCCGAAATTGAGGCTCATATTAAATTGAAAGTTTGTCCGGCGGGCGTCTGCGCCATGAGTGGCCGTCGGGTGAAGGTTGTCTAAACATTGAAATTTTTGAATCCGCCAAGACACGCGAAGTTACGCGAAGGAAGAAATCAGATAAAACTTAGCGGCCCTTGGCGTCCTTTCGCGGATTCCTCTCTCAGTAAATTTAGTGCGAGGAGCAGAACAGTATGACCATAAAATTAACCATCGACAACAAAGAAGTTGAAGTTCCGGCAGGCACTACCGTATTGCGCGCGGCGGAAACCGCCGGCGTAAATATCCCTACCTTGTGCGATCACAAACATCTCACCCCCTATGGCGGCTGCCGCCTGTGCGTGGTAGAGGTGGAAGGCGCGCGTACGCTTCAGCCCTCTTGCACGCTGCCCGTTTCCAATGGCATGGTGGTGCGTACCGACACGCCGGAGATCCGCAAAGCGCGCGAGTTTGTGCTGACCCTCATCTTCAGCGAGCGCAACCACTTTTGCATGTACTGCCAGATAAGTGGCGGCGATTGCGAACTGCAAAACGCGGCCTACGGCGAAGGCATGACCCACTGGCCGCTCCAGCCTAACTGGGAACCCTTCCCGATTGATGCCTCTCACCCTCATTTTGTGCTGGAACACAACCGCTGTATTTTGTGCCGTCGCTGCGTGCGGGCCTGCGCCGAAATGTCGGGCAATTTCACCCTGGGCATGCAGGAACGCGGCGCCGATACCGTGCTGGTGGCCGATCTCAACGTGCCGTTGGGCGAAAGCACCTGTATTTCGTGCGGAAGCTGCGTGCAGGTGTGCCCCACCGGCGCGCTCATTGAGCGGGCCGGCGCTTACCGCGGCCACCAGGCCGATGCGGAAATCGTCAAAACCACTTGCATTGGATGCAGTGTGGGGTGTGGCGTAGAATTGAGTGTGCGCGATAACCACCTGCTGCGCATCACGGGCGATTGGGACGCGCCGGTCAATGGCGGGGTGTTGTGTGAAGTGGGTCGATTTTTACCGCTGGAAGATGATCGGGAGCGGGTGCTAACGCCGATGGTGCGCAAAAACGGCACACTCAAAGCCGCTACCTGGGATGAGGCGTTGCAAACCGTGGCCGGAAAATTAAAACCGCTGGTCGGTAAAAACGGCTACAATGTGGCCGCGCTGGCCTCCACCCGTCTGCCTGCCGAGGGTCTCCACCAGTTCAAACAACTTTTTGCCGATCAGATGGGCAGCGAGATGGTCACCAGTATCGAAGAAGGCATCCCCACCACCTTGCCCGGCGCGATGGCCGAGAAACTGGGACGGCCGTTTGAAGGCAAACTGGACGCGCTCAAAGAAGCCGACTGCGTGGTGGTCATTGGCGTGGATCTGGTCGATAACCATCAGGTGCCCGGCTTTTTCATCAAACGAAACATTCCCGCCGGCACCAAATTGATTTCCATTGATCCCTTTGACAACGGCATGCACCCGCTGGCCGATGTGGTGCTGCAACCCAAAGAAGGCAAAGACCTGGACCTGCTGGACGGCCTCAAAGCGGCGGTTGAAAATGCCGGCGCTTCTCTGACCAAAGTCAGCGAAGTAACCGGCCTTCCCGTGGACACCCTGCAAGCCGCCGCCCAATTGATCGCCTCGGCCCAAAAGCCGGTGTTTGTGTACGGCAAGGGCATCACTCGCGGCGCGGCGGAAAGTTTGCAGGCGCTGCTCGATCTGGCGCAGGCTGCAGGCGATGAAGCAACGCTCATCAGCATCAAGGGGCAGGCCAACAGCCTGGCCGCTTACCAGTACGGCCTGGATAAATTATTTGAGGCCGGCGGCCGGCAGGCTGTGTACCTGGCGTTGGGCGACGACAAACCCAGCCAACGCCTGCTCAAACGGCTGGAAGGTACGCCGTTTTTGACCGTGCAGGCCAGCTACTTCTCGGAAGCCACCGAACTGGCCGACGTGGTGCTGCCCGCCGAAATGTGGGCCGAGCAAGCGGGCCATTTCTTGAACGCCGATGGCCGTTTACAGGCCGCGCAGCGGGGGATGACTCCACCCAATGAAGTCCGTTCTCATGTTGAGATTTTAACCGCCCTTGCCGGGCAGATGGGATTATCGCTGAACGGCGATTGGGAAAATGAATTAAAGAAACGCGTCGCAATTGTGGCGTCATAAATTTAGGTCACAGAATGGTAAGGAGAGCCTTTTTTCAAAAGGGGCGCAGAGACGCACGGAGGAATAGAATTAATAAATTAAAAACTCTGTGTTGCTCTGTGTATTCTCCGCGAATCTCTGTGTAACTGAGTTGAAAGGAAGTAATAATGAGCAAACCAAAAATTGCCAGCGATTGGCTGGCCGCATGCGCGGGATGCCATATGTCGCTGCTGGATATTGATGAGCGCATTGTGCAGGTAGCGGAGTTGGTCGATATCCGGGCCACGCCCATCACCGATTTCAAAGAACCCGACGAAGACGGCGTGACCGTGGGCATCCTCACCGGCGCGGTGAACACCACCACTAACGAAGAAGTGGCCATCAAAATGCGCGAGCGCTGCGCTATTCTGGTGGCGCTGGGCGACTGCGCGGTATTCGGCGGCGTACCCGCCATGCGCAACTTTTTCAAACTTGAAGACGCCTTGCAGCGCGCCTACGTGGAGACCGAAAGCACCGACGAAGAAGGCAAAATCCCCAATAGCCCGGAACTGGGCAAGCCGACCAAAGTGCGCCCGGTGAGCGAGGTGGTCAAAGTGGATGTGTCTCTACCCGGCTGCCCGCCGCACGCGGATGCAATTTTCCACGCGCTGGTGGAATTGGCCAACGGCCGCATCCCGGAGTTAAAAGACGAAAATCTGCATTGGGATTAAAAATATGGGGCATAGAGTAACGCAGAGGAGGCACCGAGTATCACAGAGGAAGAAAGTTTTTATAAAAACTTGAAATTCCTCTGCGTATCTCTGTGAATTCTCCGTGAAATCCTGTGTAACTTAAACCATGAGGTAATAATATGACAACACAGAAAATAACCATCGAACCCGTCACCCGCATCGAGGGCCACGCCAAAGTGACCGTGCATATGAACGACGATGGCACGGTTAATCACGCCTATTTCCACGTGAACGAGTTCCGCGGCTTTGAAAAATTTTGCGAAGGCCGCATGTACTTTGAAATGCCCAGCATCACGCCCCGCATCTGCGGCATCTGCCCGGTGAGCCACCACCTGGCCTCGGCCAAAGCCGGCGACCAGATCCAGGGCACGCCGCCGCCGCGCCCGGCCTTTTTGCTGCGCGATCTGATGCACATGGGGCAGATGATCCAGAGCCACGGCATGCACTTCTTTGAACTGGCCGGCCCCGACCTGCTGCTGGGCTTTGACGCCGACCCCGCCGTGCGCAACGTGGTGGGCCTGATTGGCGAAAATCCCGATCTGGCCCTGAAGGCCGTCAACCTGCGTAAATACGGCCAGGAAATCATTCATACCCTGGCCGGGCGCAAAATTCATCCCAATTTTGCCGTGCCCGGCGGTGTCAACAAGGTGCTGACTGCTGCCGACCGGGATCGGATTTTGGAGGGATTGGACGACCAGATCGCCACGATCCAGGTTGGCCTGCAAATCATGAAAGATTGGGCCGCCCAGAACCAGGAAGACATCGGTAAATTCGCTGTTTTCTCTTCCGGTTATTTTGGCCTGGTGACGGAAGAGGACAACTTGGAGTTGTACGACGGCCAATGCAAATTGATTGACGCCCTGGGCAATCCACTGGAACAGTTTGACGGCGCGGATTACCTGGACCACATCCGCGAGCATGTGGAAGATTGGTCCTACCTCAAATTCCCCTACTACAAGAAATTGGGCTGGCCCGACGGAACCTACCGCGTGGGGCCGCTGGGGCGCTTGAACGTGGCCCAGGCTATTGATACCCCGCTGGCCAACGAAGAACTCAAAACCTTCAAGGCGTTGAACAACGGCAAGCCCGTAGAAAACACCCTCTACTACCACTACGCCCGCCTGATCGAGTGCCTGTTTGCCGCCGAGCGAGTGCAGGTGCTGTTGGATGATCCCGATATTATGAGCAACGACATCCTCAACACCCGTAAAAATTGGCAGGGCGAAGGCGTGGGCGTGATCGAAGCGCCGCGCGGCACGCTGTTCCACCATTACTGGGCCAACGACAGCGGCCAGTTGGAACGGGTCAACCTGATCGTGTCCACCGGCCACAACAACTGGGCCATGAGCACGGCGGTAGACAGCGTGGCCAAAACCTACGTCAAAGGGCCGGAGGTGCAGGAAGGCATGCTCAACCGGGTTGAAGCCGCTATCCGCGCCTACGATCCCTGTCTCTCCTGCTCCACCCACGCCATTGGCCAGATGCCGATCATTGTGGATATTGTGGATGCCGAAGGCCAGGTGCTGAAAACCCTGCGGCGCGACGGACGTTAGGATAAAACAACCGTGATGAAAGAGCGGTGTCAGGTTTGATGACATCGCTCTTTTTGCTTCTTTGTGGTTTGACCAAACATGTTCAACCTACTATACTTAAAATAACATGAATAATCGTTGGAAAGAAACTCTGGTTGAACAGCAGGTTACGTACACGCTTGAAGTAGATGGGAAGTTTGTCATCGTTGAAAACGTCCCGGCCAGAGTTTGTTTGGAAACAGGCGAAAAACTGTTCGCGCCGGAAACGGTGGAACGTTTGCAGCAGATGGCGTGGGAACAAAAAGAACCGGTTCGCGTCATCCGTCATCGAAACGCCGGTATTTGAGTTTGCTGTCTGAACTATCACCGTATTAGATGAGAGTGGCCCTATGTATTCCTCTGAAACCGTACGAGACATCATCCGGCTGGCCCGTGAAAAAGGCCAAACGCCCGATTTAAGCAAACAAGAATTGACCGGCCTGGGCTTTTACAAAGCCGACCTCAGCGGCGCTGATTTCAGCGAATCAAACTTGCGCGCCACCTCCCTGGGCAAGGCTGATTTGAGCGGGGCCAACCTGCATAAAGCCGAACTCAGCCAGGTTGATCTGACCGGCGCAAACTTGAGCGGGGCCAATTTACGCCGGGCGAACTTGTTTTCCGCCACCTTGATTGGAGCCAACCTGCAAAATGCCGACCTGCGTGAAGCCGAACTGGGCGGCGCCAACCTGGCCAACGCAGACCTGACGCAGGTTAACCTGCAAGGCGCCCGCTGGGATTCTTATACCCGCTGGCCGCTGGGCTTTGATCCAACCCAACTAATAACCAACTGATCCTATGAAAAGAATCCTCATCATTGGTTACGGCAACCCCAACCGCGAAGACGACGGCGTGGCCTGGCACATTCTGGAAAAACTGGCCGCTCATTTTGACGTACCGCTCTCGCCCGCCCTGGCCGCCGATGAATTTGAACCGGACCGTTACCCGCACCTGGTGTTCGAACTGCAACTCTTCCCTGAAATGGCCGAAACAATGGCCCAATACGATGCGGTTTGTTTTGTCGACGCCCATACCGGCGCGTTTGAAGAAGATGTTCGTGCCGTAAAACTTGACCCTCACTTCCAGATGTCACCTTTTACCCACCACCTCACCCCCGAAAGCTGCCTGGTGATCGCCCAAACGCTCTACGGCCACGCGCCGCAAGGCTTGCTGGTGTCGGTGCGCGGCTATCACTTTGGCTACAAGACCAAACTGTCTGCGCAAACCGCCGCGCTTGCCGATGAAGCAGCGGAACGGATTATTGAATGGGTAGGGAAGAACAGTCATTGACCACGAACAACCGACCATTGACGACCGAAAAGTAGAATTTGGTGGTTGGTCGTCCGTAGTCGGTGGTCAAACCCATAAATTGCCAACTTTGATGCGTAAATCTCATTAATGTTGTATAATAAAAAAAGTCAAAAAATTTACGAGGAGGGCACCATATGGTCACTGTTAAACAACTTCTAAAATCTAAAAGCAGCAGCGAAGTCTGGTCGGTAGCGCCGGATGCCTCGGTGTATGATGCGCTTAACCTGATGAGCGAGAAAAATGTGGGGGCGCTGCCGGTGGTTGAAGGAGAAAAACTGGTCGGCGTGATCTCAGAGAGAGACTACGCCCGCAAAGTGGTTCTCAAGCAAAGATCATCACTACAAACCCCGGTGAGCGAGATCATGACGCCGCGCGTAT
Source organism: uncultured Caldilineaceae bacterium (assembly GCA_964612485.1). Lineage (GTDB taxonomy): Bacteria > Chloroflexota > Anaerolineae > 4572-78 > J111 > JAFGNV01. The sequence continues at coordinate 525 of CAZTFF010000046.1, read as the reverse complement.
TTTCGGTGCAGCTCGACCAAAAAATGACCGAGTGTATGGCCATTATGTCGGAGAAGCGGGTGCGCCACATTCCGGTGATGGATGGCGATCAACTAGTCGGCATCATTTCCATTGGCGACGTGCTGAAAGAGATCATCTCCGCGCAAGAAACCTACATCAAAGATTTGGAAAATTATATTGATGGCCGCGGCTACGGCCAGTAGCGGCTCACCGGTTTAATAATATTTTGCAGCATTACTTATTTCGTGATATTGCTTACAAAAATTAACGTGAAATTTGGCACGATACCGGATTTATGATATAATCGCGCCAGTTCAATAGGGTTTGGGCAATTTTGTCGGCCCATGGTAGAGTCACCATCACCGCAAAGATGCGAAAGTCAACGATAGGGGTATCGTGACTTTCAGAATTCATCTTTGCGGTTTGTTTTTTAAATTTTTATTGTGACATTCATCACAAGATAATTGTGACAAATGTCACTATGAACGACCGCCTGTTCATGCTATAACTTCTTCTATACCTAAC